>NZ_JBMPPC010000003.1:0-581972 GCF_049340185.1 Undibacterium sp. Rencai35W | reverse complement strand
AATGATGTTGTTCGATTACACGCCATTGCGTATCGGCAACAGCAAGTTGAAACACAGATTTGGCCAAATCAACGGCCACGGTAGTAGCATTCATAGTGGACTCCTCGCGTTGAAATCTGATCCCCATACCCAATGTGAACCAGTGCGCTTAATATCGCGCAAAAAGGCGGGAGAGTCCATTCCATCAATCGAGAGGACGTCACCCGGCAAGCCGGGCGCCGCCTCTCATCTCAAACGTTAGGCCTATGAAAAAATTATTCGTTATCATGGGTGCATTGCTTATAGCGGCAACATGTCTCGCGGCGGATAAAATCTCTGGCGCCTACGGTCACTCTTACAGAATCAAGGACCATCCGCTGGGCAATATTCCATTCGGGTCAAGCATCAAGATCAAAAAGCAGTCTGAAGACAGCGCCTTTGTACAAATCACGTTAAATGAAGCTACAGCAGGCAGCTCTTGTGGCGGTGGCTTGAGTGGTGTTGGAAAGTTGATTAAAGACAAGATCACGTTGACCAAAACTGAAGATAAAGAGACCTGTGTCGTGTCAATTACAGTAAGCAACAACGCAGCACATGTCACGCAGGAGCTCAATTGCACAGGCTTCCATGGCGCAGGCTGTTCTTTTGACGAAGCGGCGTCCAATCTTCCAAAGATCAATCGTCGAACTCGGAATAGAAAGACGCAGCAGTAATGCAAAATGCACGAGGCAAAACCACCCAAGGCCAGCCGCGGCCTAACAACTCAATCTAGGGGATCGCCAGCAAGCTGGCTCCCCCTGATCTCGAGCGTTAGGCGTCATCAAATCCGCATAACGCATCGCACAGACCCAAACGCCGAATCCCGAGACGGAGCCACAAAGTTGACTATCATCATTTTTTGGCACCTAAAGACTTACGATTCCATTTTTTATGAATTGGCAGCACCAGACGGAAGTCATAATTTTGAGCGATACAACAATGAGCGTTTTCAATTTTTCTCAACGGTCTATTAGAATGTTGTTTTGTCGCGCGCTCACCACGGCGGCCATTCTACATGTGGCGAGTTTGAGTTTACCGGTAGCGGCGGCAGACTTACTTACAAAAAGTGCCGCGAGTATGCCCAACGAGGCTGCAAACGGGGCTGCGCTCGCAATTGAGGGCGTCACCGTTCTTCCGATGACCGATGCGGATACCGTTCTGCGCGATATGACTGTGATTCTTCGCAATGGGCGTATTGAGGCAGTTGGGTCCGCTAAGACAATTCATATTCCAAAAGGCGTTCGGCGTGTGAGCGGCGCAGGAAAGTGGCTGATGCCATCACTGACAGACATGCACACGCATCCCGAAAATGACCGCCTCGCACGGCTGCTGCTTGGAACTGAAGATGTGCCTAACGGCACGGTGCGCACCGAAGACATTTTTTTGCCATATGTAGCCAATGGCGTGCTGCAGATCGTCAACATGTCCGCGATGTCCGAATCTATCGGGCAACGGATTGAAATCGAAAGCGGCAGAGTGCTTGGTCCGCACATGGCGCTGGCAGCGATGGTTGACGGTGATCCCGCTATGTTGCCGGCGGGATTGTCACGCTCGGCGTCCACGCCAGCCGATGGCCGCCAAGTGGTTCGCGACGTCAAGGCGGACGGCTACGATTTCGTGAAGGCCTATAGCAACCTTGATACGCCAACTTTCGTCGCCATCGTTGACGAGGCGCGCAAGCAAGGCATGCGGGTTGTCGGGCACCTTCCACGCAAGAAGGCAGACCTCAGCCAGCCTTGGCTGGACGCGGGTTATTCGATGGTAGTGCATGCCGAAGAGTTTGCCTTCCAAGCCAAGGATGTTGCCGACGCATATGCCAAGATTCCAGAATTTGTAGCACTCGCGAAGGCGAATGGTTTATGGCTGGCAACCACTCTGATCACCGACGAACGCATCTTGCAGCAAATGCGAGATCCGGCCTTTATTAAAAACCTGTCCGAACCCCGTTTCCTGCACCCGCTTACGCGAACCATGTGGGTGGATCGCAATGGTTATGCCAACTCGCCACCTGCTCGGCTCGCCTTGGTCGAAGCAATCACCGCGTTCAACCGAAAACTGGTGAAAGAATTTATTGACGCGGACATTCCCGTAATCCCCGGAACGGACGCCTTCCTTCCTGGCGTGGCGCCTGGTTTTTCTTTGCACGATGAGTTCGAGGCGTTGGCCAGGGCGGGACTGACGCCGCAGCAAATTCTTTTTGCTGATACCCGGAAGGCCAGCGATTTTCTAGGTTTTGGTGCTGATCGCGGTACTGTTGAGATAGGAAAACGGGCCGACCTCGTACTCCTTGACGCCGACCCTTTCGAGAAGATTTCGAACACGCGCAGGATCGTAGCGGTGATTTCAAACGGTCGCTACTATTCGAGCGCTACGCTAAACAAAATGCTGGATGCGATGGCCGCTCGTTACGCGACCATGGCTCTAATCAAGCCAGGAGTAAGCGCGAAGCCCGCCGTCGGTGGCCTCGATCATCCTTTCGAAGACGATGCTTATTGATGGCGGCTTTCCAGCCCTCCCCCAGCAAGCGTAGGGTGCGTTCCACGCACCGTCTTTTATAAATACTCCCTAAATGTATATCTAGAGTGTTCTTACATCATCTGAACAAGAAAATGTATTTATAGCTATTATTAGAAATAAGTATATGCGTAACAACATTCATATTGTTACGCTTTAATTATAATTTTTTACATCTAATGCGGTGCGTGGAACGCACGGTTGTCTTCATGATCAGTTGAAGAAATGTAGGTCAAGCCTCCTATTTATGTTACGTCGGGTATCATTCTTAAATAAAAATTAAATCATTTGTTAGCGACATCAGATGCAGGAGATTTTGTGCGGATTTCCAAACGCTTCGTTACTGTGTGTGTCATGTGTGCGGCTGTTCTCAACGGCGCAGGTGTGCGTAGTGCATGGGCGCAAGAGACATACTGGCCCACGCACGGATGGCGCTACTCCTCCCCGGAAGCGCAAGGGATGGATTCCCAGGTGCTGGCCGGCGCGTTTGACTACATTCGCGACCACCATACGCCGATCCACAGCCTGACCATCGTTCGCAATGGCTATGTCGTACTGGATGCCTATTTCTGGCCGTTCATGGATGGACAATTCCACGATGTCGCGTCAGTGACGAAGAGCGTTACGTCGACGCTCGTCGGGATCGCAATCGGCAAGCACGAGCTGGAGCTTCGCCAGTCGCTGACTTCGGTCTTCAACCAACGAAGAATCGCGAACCTGGACGAGCAAAAAAAACGTATGGCCATCGAGCATTTGCTGACGATGACCTCCGGGTTGGACTGCCACGCCAGCCTCGGCGAGATCACACTGTCCCAGATGAGGAAAAGTGCCGATTGGACCCAGTTTATGCTGGATCTCCCGATGCGCGATGAGGCCGGAAGCCATTTCGAGTATTGCTCCGGCGGAATGCACATCCTTTCTAGCGCGATCACAAAGGCGACAGGCATGAGCGCACTCGATTTCGCACGCCATGAACTGTTTAACCCACTCGGCATCGGCAACGTAGCATGGCCGGCCGATGCCCACGGTGTGTCGTATGGCTGGGGCGACCTCCACCTCGAACCCCGCGACATGGCGAAATTAGGGTATCTGTGGTTGAACAAAGGTCGCTGGGAAGACCGACAACTCGTTCCGGAGAAGTTGATGGAAGCTGCTATTCAGGGACGTTCCTTGCCGATGAGCAGCGATACGAAATATGGATATGGATTCTGGATTTATCCGAACAGGCAACCGCCGCTGTTCGAAGCACTCGGTCGGGGCGGTCAACGTATCAGCGTCTCCCCGGAGAAGAACGTTGTCGTCGTTTTTACGGGCGGAGAGTTCGAGCCTGGCGATATTGGTGCGTTCATAGGTCGCGCCATCAAGTCCGATCAGCCCATGCCTGAAAATCCGTCAGCGGCTGCCCGGTTAACGGCTGCTGTGAAAGATGCGGCAACGCCGCCTCGTCCAGTGTCACCTATCCCGCATCTGCTAAAGAAGGTTTCGGGCAGGCGGTATACGCTCACGGCGAACCCAATCGACCTGAAGTCCTTTGTCCTCACGTTTTCAGGAACTGAGGTTGCGCACCTTCAGCTAGAACTAGGCCATCGAAGCGATCCATTAAGACCGATCGGACTAGACGGGGTTCCACGCGTATCTGCTGGCGGCAATTTTGGCTTGCCAGTTGCAGTCAGCGGAGCGTGGGAAGCCGACGGTACCTTTCTCGTCGAGTACAACGAAATAGGCAACATCAACATGTACCAGTTCCGCCTGAAATTTTCGGGTGATGATGTCGACGTGGAACTGAGCGAGCGATCGCAGGTGATTCCAAACGCACGGTTCCACGGGACATCCGTCAATTGAGGTCAAGAACATGGAGTCAAATTATCTGGGCAAGAAGGCATATTGTCACGAACTCATAAGGAGTATATGCAATAGCATCGCACATCATTATGCGTGCGCACCTTAGTTTTAAACGCAGTTTGGTTCGTGAAACGCCACCTACTTTTGTCGCATATTTATTAGGGCAAACAAATATGCTCAACCTCCATCCGACTCTCAAGCGATTTAAAAAAATTGTCTATTCTTATTTTGTCGGCTATCTTTGCGACATGAAAATGAAATCACGTTAGGCAGTAAAAAACTTCATTCTTACCCGCGATAAAAAGGTGAATTACATGAGCAAACAAATATTCCTGAATCTGCCGGTTTACGACTTACCCAAATCGCTGGCCTTTTTCAAGGCGCTTGGGTTTGCAAACAATCCACAGTTCTCTAGTGACAGCGGCGAATGCATTGTCATCAGCGACACGATTTTTGTTATGTTGTGTACTCGGGATAGATTTCGAGACTTTACGCCAAAAGATATTTGCGATACCAGCAAGGCTGTAGAAATGCTGATCAATCTTAACTGTGAGAGCCGCGAAGAGGTAGATGGTCTGGTTGCTAAGGCACTCGCTGCGGGCGGTTCAACCTATGATAAGCCCGAGGATTTAGGCTTCATGTATTCGCACAGCTTCGTGGACCCCGATGGTCACGGGTGGGGGCTCTTCCATATCATTGCCACACCAGAGCAGGAATGATTCGCGAGCGAGCGCAGAATGTGTTTCACACACCGTCTTTTACAAATACTCCTACTATGTATATTTAACGTGCCCACGTATTACTTAGGCGAGAAGACATATTTATATCAATTGATGGGGGAGTATATATAACGACATTGATATTCCTCAATGTGCAAGCGCAAGTTTTATACTTGTCTTGTACTTAAGACGATGCTTGAAACAAATTATGCGACTCCGTTTTGCCGGTTATCTTTGGAAAAAAACACCCCCCTGATTCGCCCCACTACACCTCATCCACGTTCTGGAGAAAATTTATGTCGTCTGACCCAATCGCGATCTGGCATCAACTCGTTAAGGAACACAATACGCGAGAACTTGATGCGTTACTTGCTGAGGATGCTGTCTTCTATTCGCCAGTGGTGAATACGCCTCAAGTCGGAAAAAGCATCACGAAGCAATATCTCAGCGCTGCGCTTCACGTGTTTGCCAATGAATCGTTTCATTATGTTCGGGAGCTCACGGGCGATCACGATGCGATTCTTGAATTTAAGCTGGAGTTAGATGGCATCGCGATTAATGGTGTTGATATGATCAAATGGAATAAGGAAGGTAAGATCACAGAGTTTAAAGTGATGCTTCGTCCACTGAAGGCGGTTAACCTGATCCATCAGAAAATGGCTGCGATGCTTCAGCCGGGTACGTAGGCCATACAAGCCTTGCTCAAAGGAACGCCATAAAGATAAAAAAACCGCACGATCTGCATCGTGCGATTTTTCTTTTTACTACTTACAGTTCAGCGTAATTTACGCTAAAACTGAAATCAATTAAGCGACTTTTTTAGCGTCGAAAAATTGTTCGTCCTCTGTCGAGCCATGCAGCGCTGTCGTAGACGATTGGCCTTGTTGAATGACTTGTGTCACTGCATCAAAGTAACCTGTACCAACTTCACGCTGATGCTTGACTGCTGTAAAGCCTTTTTCTGCTGCGGCGAATTCTGCTTCTTGCAATTCGACGAAAGCGGACATCTGGTTACGTGCATAGCCATGTGCCAGGTTGAACATGCCGTAGTTCAATGCATGGAAACCAGCCAGTGTAATGAATTGGAATTTGTAGCCCATTTTGCCCAATTCTTTTTGGAACTTGGCAATTGTTGCGTCATCCAGATTTTTCTTCCAGTTGAATGATGGTGAGCAATTGTAGGACAACAATTTACCTGGGAACTTGGCATGGATTGCATCAGCAAATGCTTTTGCGAATTCCAGATCAGGCTTACCAGTTTCGCACCAGATCATGTCGGCGTATTCGGCATAAGCCAGGCCACGGGAGATCGCTTGTTGCAGACCTGGTTTAGTTTTGTAGAAGCCTTCAACAGTGCGCTCGCCAGTCAGGAAAGGCTTGTCATTGTCATCGACATCAGATGTGATCAGATCAGCTGCTTCTGCATCGGTACGTGCCAGCAACACGGTTGGTGTGCCCATGACGTCCGCTGCCAGACGTGCTGCGTTCAATTTCTCTACTGCTTCACGTGTTGGTACCAATACTTTACCGCCCATGTGGCCGCATTTTTTAACAGAAGCTAATTGATCTTCGAAGTGGACGCCTGATGCACCGGCTTCGATCATGGCTTTCATCAATTCAAACGCGTTCAATACACCGCCGAAACCGGCTTCTGCATCGGCCACGATTGGTGCGAAGAAATCTGTATCGCCTTTGCCTTCAGACCATTGGATTTGATCAGCACGTGTCAGGCAGTTGTTAATGCGCTTAACAACCAATGGTACTGAGTTGGCTGGATACAAAGATTGATCTGGATACATTTCGCCAGCAACGTTGGCGTCGCCTGCAACTTGCCAGCCGGACAGGTAGATAGCTTTCAAGCCCGCTTTAACTTGTTGCATCGCCTGGTTGCCAGTCAATGCGCCGAGGGCGTTGACGAATGGTTCGTTATTAACCAGATCCCACAGCTTGATGGAGCCGTTTTTCGCCAGTGTGTGCTCAACTTTGATCGAGCCACGCAGATTAACTACGTCTGCTGCGGTGTAGTTACGTTTGATACCGATCCAGCGTGGATTGGTATCCCAGTCTTTTTGCAATTCAGCAATCTGTTGTTCGCGTGTCGTCATGGTTCTCTCCTGTGGGCAAAATAAATGAAACTGTTAAAACTAATGAAAAGTGAATTCCGTTGAGAGAAATAATAGGACATTTTTTGCGAAGCAACAAGGTCTTATATAAGACATATAACAAATATTTAAACATTTAAAATCAACAACTTAAATACTATTTTTTGCGATGTGAAATAATATCTCTCAGAATGAGAAAAATAATTTGTGCAGACCCTCATTTATTTTTCACATTATGAAAAATAAGTTTCACATCATAAAATTTGGTGTTTATCCTTATTTTATTAAGAAAATTTAGTTTCAAAGTGAGCGTTGATTTGCTGTTTTTGTGATCAGATTTTGCGGGATAAGCTGGCAAACGAATAAATTGCGCAAATCTGGCAACTCCGGCAGTTTCCGGATATTGATTTCTGATGTGCCCAAGACTGACGCAAAAACTAAAGCCACTCGCTATAGAAAAACCGGAGACACAAAGAAAAGGCATGCGTAAGCAGTTCCATTGAATATCAATATCAAAGGGATTGCTAACAACCCTTTAGTCGGAATTTTAGTCGGGATGCAAGGCTAGGCACAAAACGTAGCCGTACGTCGGTGTTGTGAGGCTTTAAGATTGTGTGTACCGACGACGCGACGCACTCGATTAAAGGATTTTTAGAAATTTCCAACACGAATCCGCAAGCGGAGTGCGCCTGTTGGCACGAAAACCCTTTGGAAGCCGCATCCAGCCTGCGGGTTTATGTAGGGAACTTCTAAAAACCTCTAAATTAAAAAATTACGTCGATAGCACTGACGCAAAAACCAAGGCCTCTCAACACATAGACGCGGAGACACGGAGAAAAAGCAAGAGCCAGCAGCTCCACGAAATAAGGATTAAAGGGTTTTTAGAAGCTCTCTGTGAGGGCATCTAAAAACCTGTTTTCTGGTGTTTCTTTACGTCTGATTTATTGTGGCGGTTTTTAGAAGATCCCATGTACATCGCAGTAAGCCGCTTGTCGTTTTGCGTAAGCCCTGCTTATGTACCTATGTGTTGGTGTGTATATGAACTTATTCACCTACCAGCTCATACCAAGGTGACAAGCGGTTGGACTGACCGATATCCGTCACAACGTCAGTCGTATTGAATCGAATTTCAATGCCATTTTTGTGCTGCTTGATTAGCGATGCGGGCAAGGCTGCCTCACGTCGTCCGGAACCATCGAGCGGAAAGACGCTCAGATTCCGCATACGAGTTGGCACAAACACTGTCGCCTGTACCCGCTCCAGCCATACCGGTGCTTGCCCGTCGCGAGGGCCTGAGGGCTTGTTCACAGCCGAACCGGATTGAGCGTCAGGCTCCAGAGTCCACCAGCCGCTACTACCGGGATAAGGAATGAGTTGCTTGGGACGCTCTGGCATAGTAGTCGGCTGACTGCCGACGACACTGGCGACGACGGTCAGCAATATTCTCTTTGATCTAACCAGACTGAGTCCGTCGCGACTGGTTGCGGTGACAACGGCAAAACGCCTGCCACTCTGATTCAATTTCACGGCGATTCCCTGAGCTTCTGAGACTGCCGGACTGAACGCATCAGTATCGCTAAATCCTGTCCATATCATGCTGTACGGTGTCGTCACATGGAGTTGCGCCGGGTCGGGCGTGTATTGCATACCACTCCCCTGCCCTTGCCACGGAGCCATGCTGTCGTTGATGGTCTGAGGCGCATTGACAGCACCAGTAGTTCGCCGGGGATCTGATGATATCGGCGGAGCTTGAGCGGGCTGCTTGTTTTGTCCAAGATATTGCATGCCGATGCGCGTTAAAAATGCATCCCGGGGGCTGAGGCCGTAGTGGCTCAATAAATACGCAGGATAGGCCGACTCATCTCTGAGCGCGGCGACCATTTGTCTTGCATCCAGGCTCATGGGGATTGTCTTTTGTCCGGATAGCGGGCGTATCTGAAAAAGACGGAACATCGCCGCTGAGGTCCCCGTATTGGCGTACTGCGCCCAGTTACCGCTCAGGTTAAAACTATCAGGAACAGAATTCCACGTATCCCCATCAATATACTGAAAAAGAAACAGCCCATCCCAGTCCTGTGCACTGGCGAAGGCAGTCAGGACGGGTACAATCTCGGCTCCTTGCCTATTGGGATATGCCTGATTGAATTCGCTCAATACAAAGGGCTTATTCACATCGCGAAAATATGCTCTCTGCAATAGCTGGGGCCAGGCTTCTTTGAGCGCCGAACTGTCACGAATGCGCCAGTCGTTTCTATCCCAGGCCTGATGCGGAAAATCGTAATGATCGACATAAAAGTGCTCGTCCACATAATCCATGTCCTCCTGCGCATCGGCGTTCATGACACCGCCGTAATACATTTGCGTACCAGTCACCGGGATCAGATTACCGACCTCCGCACGAATCGTACGGCGCACGCCTTCCAGATATTGCTTATCCATCTCGGTTAAAAACAGCGTGAAGTCGAGTACACGCAGCCCTGCGCCTTGCGTATGGGACTCAAAGGAATGTCCAAAGATTTCGGGAGACGAAAGACCGACTTTTGCCATTCCCTTGCGAGCCAGTTTACGTAACTTACCGGACCAGCCATAGGCACCCTCGACCACATGGGATTCCGTCGACTTAAGCAATAAGCCACCCTGTTTAGGTAAGTCGCAGGCGTCCCACCTCTGGCATGCGGCGTTCATGCTGCCATAGCGTTTGAGCGCCCAGCGCTGCCACTGTAATTGCAAGAAGCGCTCGTATTCTCCTTTGATCGCGTCGACATCACCACGCTGCCATGCGCCCAATAAGGAAGATTCGTTATTGATCTCTATCATCGCCAGCGCCGGATCATTACTTAAGCCAAGGCGGCGCAATAGCTCACGTGCATATTCGTTTTGCAGCGCAATCATGCGCGGCTCAAACAAGTGATAGGGATGGCTGGCATAGGGCATGCGCTCGCCGGGAGCCAATGGTGTCACGCCGTCAACAGCAGGACGAAAACTGTAACCCACATGCAGATTCAGGTTGACGTAAATACCTTCTGCTTTCAGCGCCTCGATAAAATTGCGCAAGCGGAAGATCGCTGTCGCATTGAATGTGGGAAATGCCCCGGTCGTCAAAATACCTCTGGGCTTGTCTTCACTATCACTGAGTATGCTGTCGAGATGATGCAGGCGGACAGCATTGAAGCCCAACTTACGTAAGCGCCTGGCGATGCGCGGTGCGTCGGTTTCGTTCGGAAAATTGGCCGCACTACTAAGGCTGATACCAAAAAAACGTATACGGATGTCATCGGTCGTGTTGGGCCGGCCATCTGCCCCAACGCGATAAAAATGTGCGCCTTTAGTAAAGATCTTGTCGGCTTCGGTCAAGCTATGATTCAAGCCGCTAAAATCCGGCGCACCCGTCAATGCATCTTCATTGATGGCGAATGGGTAAAATCCGGTTTCTGCCTGTGCCAATCCCGCATTCAGCAAGCACAATCCTGTCAGCAATATCATCAACGGATAGTTGAGCAAACTGAACATCAAGCGTCGATCGCAAAGGCGGTGAATGACAAAGTACATAATTCAATAACAGAATGAGAGACGCTCACAATAACGCAGAACAACGCAGGCATGAATAGCCGGTCATAAAATTAACAATCGCTGACAACGAAGTCACGCTTTCGAGGCACAATAGTGTATTAATACAAATCAAACAAATCCACGCCCGCCATGCAAGAGCTATCGGCCGCCCGCTACCAGCAGCAACATCCTTTGAATTGGATAGAAATCGCTGCCATCCGTTTGATGGTCGTGTGTTTCGTCTTATTTTCCCTTTTGCCTTATGGCATATCCTGGGATTACGCAGGCACATCCGAGCTGACGATGGAGGGCTCGCTGAATACCAAACTGGAATGGGGAAGTTTATTTCTCATCTCGACGATTTTATTGATACGTCATCTGCCACTGACTTTGCGCTACCTGCGGGTCATCAATCCGTTTCTACTACTATTAATCTTCTGGTGTCTGGCATCTTCGTTCTGGTCACCTTTACCTGCTGTCACTTTTAAAAAAGCGATTCAGTTAGTCGGCCTGGTCATGATTGCTCTTGCGATACAACTATCGTCGCGTCCTCTGGATTTATTTATTAATGATTTGAGATATACCCTGACGGCTATTTTGATTGCCTCATTTTTTGTCGCAATTGCGATCCCCAGCATTGGTGTTGACGTAGAGCTAGGCCGTGCCTGGCGCGGCATCTTGTCGCAAAAAAATGAATTAGGCCAGGTCGCTGCGCTCTGCATCCTGCTTTGGCAAGTCAGTGCCTGTGACGGCAGCACCTCAAGCCGCTCTATGCTGATAGCAATCCTGTTTGGCTTTTTTGTATTGATCATGTCAAAAAGCTCGACCAGTCTGGCGATTACCCTACTGAGTTCTGCACTTTTTCATTTATTTCGCAAGCAGAGGATAGAGTCCGCCTATTCAATGACACGAGCAAGCCTGTCAATCGGCATTGTGGCCTTACTCATGGCGTTTACCTTCTATATGTTTGAGTCACGTCTCCCGACTTATGGTGAGATCACGTCTCCGATTGCCGGCTTATTTGGCAAAGGTTCGGACTTAACCGGGCGTACCGACATCTGGCAATTGGTCGAACTGGAAATAGCCCGGCATCAGTGGATGGGCTTAGGTTATGGCGCCTTTTGGTTAGGCCCCGGGAGTTTGTCCCAATACGTGATTGATGCCCTGTTTTGGGTACCGCTACAATCACACAACGGTTATCTGGACATCCTGAATGAACAAGGATTGATTGGTCTGTGCCTGGCAATTTTGGTATTGCTCAAACAATTACAGCAATTGTTTCTGATGACCTATGTAGACCGTTTGCAAGCGGCGTTCTGGGGCACTACCCTGATGGTAGTGATCATCACGAACTTCACTGAGAGCAGCTTATTTCGCGGGTTCGGATTCCAGAATGTTTTTTTCATTTTTGCATTAGTTACTGTGACCTCATCGCTACGCCGGCTAAAAGAAGATGCAACAAGGCCGGTCAACACCTAATGCAAAAACCGTCGTCCGATACGGGCAAAATACTGCTCTACATACCGGTAAGATAAGTCTGCACAAATCCACGACGCAATCAACAAAGTGGCGATCCGTATCCATAGCGCAGCATCGGGCATCCATGCCGTGATCAAAGTAAAAATAAGATAGTGGTACAGATACAGCGAATAACTGATCTTGCCTATATAAATCATCGGACCAGACGACAACAAACGTTGAACCGGGTTATCAATAAAAACTAAATGACAAAACAGGCACGCTAAAGCGATGCCCTGGATTGAATACCGTAAAGATTCGCGAAAAATCTCATTGCGTACCAGTAATGAGAGCAACATCAAGAGAGCGCCAGATACCAATACCCGGCGATCTGAAAAAAACTTGTTTATCCAGGAATAACGCGTCAGCAAAATAGAAAACCCGGTGCCGAACAAAATCGAATCCAATCTGGTGTCGGTTCCCTTATAAATACGGTCATGCGCTAACTGCTCAAGTCCGAATTGAGTAATCAGGTATAAACGCCAGAGAAATACAGCAACAATCAACCCAGCGATCAAACGCAAAAACCTTGTTGTTTTTCCTGCCAGCGCGGCAAACAAAAAAGGAAAAATCAGGTAAAAATGTTCTTCTATCGCCAAAGACCAGGTAATCGATAGCGGTGCCAGCAAGGTATCGTCACCAAATCCAAAGTAAATTGCATAATAGTTAGCGTAATAAAGAAACACCGACAATAGCTCGATTAATTTAATCGTTTCTCCCATCGCCAGCATCGCAAGCAAAGACAAAATCACATAGACAATCAGCGCTGGCATTAAGCGAAAAAAACGCCTGAGATAAAACTGTCTGATATCGATCTGTGTAGTTGTATCCCATTCGGCGATCATGAGGCGCGTGATAATGAAACCACTGATAAAGAAAAAAATGGTGACGCCTAAACCGCCGGGAACAATATGTCCTAGCCATGCATGGGAAATCACAACGAGCAAGATAGAGACCGCACGCAAGCCATCGAGTGCAAACAGGCGATTTGGATGCGGATGTGGATGCGTCATAGGTCCAGAACTATATTGCCGCGCATCAGGAAGAGCTGCCGTAAGCCTGAGATAAGCTACCGAAAAGATAACTGAGCTTACCGGCCTGTGACGCAAGGATCCGTAACCATTTAAATGACGACAGAGGTTTAAACACCAGCAAAATGATCACCAGCAATGCCGCAATGACTAATTGCAATAACGCCCGGCTCGCCAGATACGCCGCACGTAAACTGCGTGCGCGTCCCTGCTGCATCGCCAGCTCCGTCCGCATAAACAATTGTCCAGTCCTGTAAGAGCGCTGTACCAGCCATTTGGGTTGAGCACGATCAAGCGGTATCCATTCATATACAGGTGCTTCATCACACCACACCATGCGCGCCCCGCCTGCGCCTAGCTGGCGAAACAAAATAGAATCTTCGCCCCCTGTCTTGCCATAGGCAGCATCAAACGGTCCACTCGGGCCGCTATTGGGTGAACTTACGGCGTCATCACATAAGCGCATCAATGCGCTTCTACGTATCAATACGTTACCGCTGCGGGCATCAGTCTCTGTAACAGTCGTTCCGGTGACCAGACGACGCCGGTCAAAATAGCCGCCCTGCTTTAACCAGTTGGCGACGCCGTCGGCGTATTCAGCGAGTACAGGGGCGAAGACCAGATCGGCGCTATATTGTTGTTGTGTCTTCATGAGTTGAGAAAGCCAGGTCGGCTCTGGACGCTCGTCATCATCAACGAACACAATCCATTCACCCGATGCTGCGTGAACTGCGGCATTTCTTGCCAGTGAAATATTTGATTCAGTTAGCGTGACAGGTATCAGACGGTCACCGAATTGTGACGCAGCTTCTGACAACACAGCGCTTGCAGATTGAGCAGGATCATTATCAACGACGACGACCTGAATAGTCAGACGCGTAATGTCTTGCTGAAGAATCCCGTCCAGTAAAGCGCGCAGCAATACGGGACGGCGAAATGTACAGATACAAATACTGATATCAAGCATATCTGCCGTCAAGAGAATAGAGTTGCGCGTATTTTTTTCCACCAACCCGTTGCAACCTCATTCGTTACCCGGTTATCTTCAGACTGATTGTAAACAGTACCGACTATGTCGACACCAGCAACCTGAAGATCTGCCATGGTTTGCTTGAGCGCATCGAGCTGCGTCTTATCTTTCCTTGCCAGAACCAGCGCTGCACCTAACTGATAGGCGACAATCTGCGCATCGGAGGCAAGCGATGCGGCGTGCGTGTCAACGATAAATGCATCGAACTGGTCCCAACAAGTTGCCAGTACATTCTGGACATTAGGCGCGCGCAATATCTCTAAGGGATTCGGAGGCTTAGGACCCGCTGGCAAGATGTGCAGATTCGGCATCAGCTGTATGAGCGCACTCTCTAGGGTAATACGACCAGCCAATACCGATGACAAACCATCAGGACGATCCAGACCAAAATATTTTTCCTGTGCCGAATGACGTAAATCAGCGTCTACCAGTAAAGTCCGCTTACCTGATTGAGACAGCGCAATGGCGAGACTAGCCGCCATATAGCTCTTACCCTCGCCTTGAGCGGGACTGGCGATGACTAACTTAATTTTGTCCTGATGCTCAAACTTAAGCAACAGCTCACTACGCAAGCGCCGGATTTCTTCCGCTTCCAGACAAAATGGATAGTGCAATATATTGAGTGAAGGATGCGCCGTCCCAATCAACAAATCCTTTGATGCATAACCGAATTGTTCACCGAGCGCCTGATCAAGCTGACCTTGTGTCAGCAATCCTAAAGACAATGCCGCATCGCCAAACCGCAGATTTTTTTCTATCTGAGTTCGGGCAATCTGTTCGATCTGCGCTTTGGTGAGTAAGCCTTTTTCAAGAAACAGTTCACCTAAACGGCCAATTTTTGGCATGGCAACATCTTCTCCTTGCGCTGTCGCAATAGCCAGATGCTCTGACGGAAACTTATCCATGAAAGCCTCTTAATTGATCGTTATTTTTTGTGGCAGTTTGCTGATCAAATAGTTTTTCAGCAAAACCAACTTTGGCTAATACTGGAACATCGAATTCTCTTTCCAGATCATCGACGCAGCGTATCTTACGCCGAGATAGTTCGAGTAAAAATGCGACGCCAAATCCAAGCAAGACGCCAGCAATCATGCCAAAAATCAGGTTATTACGTAGCAGAGGTTTGGACTGACGTTCAGGCAACTCTGCCCAACGCATCACGGATGCATTAGAGATCACTACGTTACTTGTCATCAGTAATTCGTCAAATTTTTGGATGGCAGCGTTATAGATTTTTTGGACGCTGTCCAGCTGACGCTGGTAGGAGCTGATGACGTCACGATGCTGTTTATTTTCCAATGTGCGCTTTTGGTAGCCTGCCAGATCTGCTTCAATGACTTTCTCTTGCTGCATAAATCGGTATTCATTTGATTTGAGCGCATCGACTGCGGTAGCTGACTCTTTTTGTAAGCGCTCATTGAGAGATTTAATTTCTTCCTCGATCGCGATATAACGCGGATGTCTGGCACCTAATGAGGTTCTGGCATTGGCGAGCTGCATTTCCAGCGCACTGATACTCGCTTTCAAACCAGATATATTCCCGATCCCGGCGATCTCTGGAATATCCGCACCACGATTACCATTACTCATCAAGCGCTCCAGGGATTGACGTTTTGCCTGCGCCTCGATTCTCGCGAGTTGAACGTCGACCAGTCTTGCGCTGAGATTACCCATTTGTTTGGAGTCCAGATCTGAACGCTCATCTGTGTCAATAATCTGATGTTCCTGCTGGTAGGCCGTCAGTTTTTTTTGCAAATCATCCATCTGACGACTCATATTTTCTAACTGCGCATTGTATTGATCTCGTCTAGCACGGGCCGGAGCATTCATCATTTCCAGTGATAAATCCATATACGATTTGACCACGGCATTGACGACATCCTTGGCATGCTGTGGATCACCGGACGCATATTCAAGTTCGACAACCCGGCTGCTTTTGTGCGGCGTGACATCAATATTTTTTACGATATCTTCGGCAAGAGCACGCAATCCACGCTGTTGTCCGTATTTTTTGATATACCGCTGCCCCGTAGTGCTGTCTTCCAGCTTCAGAGAGGCGATAACACGCTCCGCAACCTGAACACTCTTGATCACGTCGAACTGGGTTTGCAGGTAACTTTCGTCCTGCATAGGATGAAATTGACGACCACCGATGGGATCATTGATGCGGTAGTCGATATACACATCGGCAGACGCAATATAGGTTTTTGGTAAGAGCATGCTCGCGATCGCTGCTACTGCTACGGCCAATATTACGATAGCAGCAATAAGCATACGACGGGCACGCAACATCGCACCAATCTGAGCAAAAGAGAGTAGTAAATCGCCGGTCGAATTTTGCTTCATGATCCAGCCACTTTAAAACAATCGTTCATTGATAAACAGCACATCACCTGGCAATACCTGATCGGTAATTTTTGCAGGAATTTCTTTTGTTCCGCCATCCTCTGTTTTTCGATAGATCGTCATACGGCGCGTTGATCCTCGTTCAGTGACTCCGCCACCGATCGACAGTACACGCATGACAGTCAGTTCTTCTTCGATGGGATAGTTACCGGGTTTTCTGACTTCGCCGTACACATAAAAAGTCTTTTGCGACGAAACGAATAAGACGTCATTTGGTAATATTTTCTGGTTCAGCTTGTCCGGTGTCTGTGTCGTCTGCGGATCAATTCTCAAGGGAACATAGTCCACCGTCTCAGACTCAGCTTGGCCTTTGCTACGACGCATAAGACTGATGCCTTTGTCGGCGCGATTGTTCAGACCTCCCGCCAGGCTCAGCGCATCTAAGAGCGTCAGTTGATTCGGTAAGGGATAACGCCCGGGCCTTTGCACCTCACCGAGCACAGAAAACGTTCGGCTGAGTTGCTGCAAGACTTTAATTGCCACCTTGGGGCTGCGCACATATTGTCCCTGCTCCAGCCTGTTCGCAAAGAGAATAGCGACTTCCGCTGGAGTTTTTCCCTTGGTATCGATGACGCCGACCAGAGGCAAAGTGATTACACCACTTTCTCCAACGGTCACATCGGAAGTCAGATCCGGTTGACCAAATACGGTAACCAATAGCTGATCCCCCTCACCGATCACTTCGCGTGCAGAAGTCGGACTATCTGAGGTTTGTATTGGGCCTTGTATTGGATTTTGAATTTGATCTTGCTTCGCCGTGTCTTGCATCACTGCAGGCGAATTATCCTTCGCTGCAAGAATGGCATTTTCAGGTGCGATACGGTCAACCAACTTCAGTTGTAGCTGCGGTCGTAGCGTGGATTGTAGCGTCGGTTGTAGTGGCACGTCGGGCAGCACTTTGGGCTGCGTATCGATTGCTGGCTGGGCGAAGACAGGCAGACAGAAACAACTCAGTAACAAACAAGTAAATGTTTGAACTCGTGAAAGGCAGTTGGTCCGACTGAAAAGTGAAAAACTCATCTAAATAAGTGCCTGACATTAAAAGTACTCAATTCTATCTTGCAATAATAAAAGAGGTTGCAAATTTTTGTCATGAAAACAAGCTGAGCAACAAAGCAATTCCATAACCAGATATGACACAATGAAAAGACAAATTTGATAACAATAATTAACTTTTGATTGATTGTTGATTCTATGCAAACTAAGTTAACATAAGCAAAGCTTTCTCGTTTGCACGAAGAGATCCGACCGATCAGCTATTCACTCGAGAATACAAGGTACTCGCATGACACACTCGCCGACACAATCCGAATTTACTTCCCTACAAAGCATCCAGGTACCGCATCCCCCGACCTACCCTATGCGCGTTGTACCGCTGGTCATTATCGCGCCGGTTCGTGATGAGGCAGACCTGATCCAACTAACCTTGGATTCGATGGTGAAACAAACCGTCAGACCTGTTGAGTGGGTGATTGTTGACGATGGCTCACGAGATGCAACGCCAGATATCGTCAGAGCCTACGCAGAAAAATACAGTTTCATCCGTTTAGTACAAAGACCAGACCGCGGATTTCGTAAAGTCGGCGGCGGCGTCGTCGCTGCATTTAAGTACGGGATTAGCCAGATACAACATAGCGACTATCAATATATCGCAAAACTCGATGGCGATATGTCGTTTGGCTCACGCTATCTCGAGATCATGTTCGGCAAGTTTGAAGAAAATAATAAGCTTGCCGCAGTTTCTGGAAAAGTGTACCGCGAAGAGCAAGGTCAAAAAATAGAAGAATTCATTATCGATGAACATGTTGCCGGCCAATTCAAACTCTATCGTCGTGATGCCTTTGAAGAAATTGGCGGTTTTGTCGAGGAAGTAATGTGGGACGGCATCGACGTTCATTCAGCACGGATGAAGGGCTGGTCAACCATGAGTTTTTACCACCCCGATGCCATCCTGATGCATCATCGCCTGATGGGTTCTTCGGATAAAAATGTGTATCGTGGCCGTCTGCGCTGGGGACGCGGCATCTGGTTCATGGGCTACCACCCGCTTTATGCCCTGGCATCAAGCGTATTCCGCATGCGAGAAAAACCGTTTGTCATCGGTGGCATCCTGATTATGGCAGGCTATCTTGGCGCAGCACTGAAAGGCGCACCACGCTACGACAATCTGGAATTTCGCCGTCATCTTCATCAATGGCAGCTAGGTCAAATTAAAACCTTGTTCATCAAAGGACAAAAATCTTGATCAAGATTATTCCGCTCATTAGCTCGTCAGCAAAGGAGCTAACTTTATGATGGGTCAGGTTTCTTACGGCAGAGGTACGCAACCGTCGCAGGTTATGACTGCGATGGTAGGTATCGCTTTTGGCGTTGCCGTTACGATGACCTTGGTTGCCATTATTGATTATTACGGCAACACGGATCTTGATGCCTTCGGTCTGCGTATTTTCATTGCCGGACTGGCTAGCATCATCGCGTTTTCCAGCCACAGATTACTCAATTCCTTACAGGATCGCCGGTTTTTCTCGCTTATTCCTACTCTGACTATCCGGTGGTTAGTCGTGTTCACTCTGGTTTTGGTCAGTGCCTACGCAGACAAAAGCACCGAACGCCTCTCCCGTGTCGTGATGTTGACGTGGCTGGCAATTACACCTTTGTCCTTGATGCTGACCGCTGCCAGTATTCGTTTGTTTGGCGCCTTCTTTTACTCCAATCCAGCCAGACGCCGGAAAGCTGTTTTAATCTGGTCTAATTCGGCATGTGCCGACCTGATCGATTCGTTGCGGAGAACACCTCTGGCAGCAATCGACGTGGTTGGTTTTTTTGATAACCGCAATGATTCCCGTCCACCGAGCGGCTTGACACGCTTAGGCAATCTCGATGACGTAACGGAATGGCTAGTCGATCCAAAAACAGGTCGATTAACAGTAGATGTGGTCTTTATTGGGCTCAACACAAAAGAGCCCCCGGAACTTGCTGAAATTATCGCGATTCTTCAAGACAGTACTGCATCGACTTATTTTGTGCCTGAGTCCTTGATCTTTGGCATGCCTGGAATACAGTTACGGGAAATGGCTGGCAAGCCCGTCCTGGCCTCTACTGAGACGCCATTTATCGGCTTAGCAGCATTACCGAAACGCATACTGGATCTAATGGGGGCGAGTCTGGGATTAATCCTGCTGTCTCCGTTACTCATGACGGTCGCCATCGGTGTAAAACTCAGCTCACCCGGCCCGATTTTTTTCAAACAAAAACGCTATGGTGTTGCAGGTAAACCGATCAGCATCTACAAATTCCGCAGCATGAAAGATCATAATTCTGAGGGGCCGGTGATTCAGGCCACCCAGAGGGATAATCGTGTCACGAGTTTTGGACGTTTCATCAGAAGCACGTCTATTGATGAATTACCCCAGCTGTTTAATGTGCTGATTGGAAATATGAGCCTGGTCGGACCACGCCCGCATGCGGTTGAGCATAACGAGCTATACCGCAAGCTGGTTCACGGTTATATGTTGCGACACAAAATCAAGCCAGGCATCACCGGCTGGGCGCAAGTCAACGGTTTCCGCGGTGAAACCGAAACTCTGGAAAAAATGCAGCGTCGTGTAGATCTCGATTTATATTACATTCAGCACTGGTCAGTCTGGCTGGATCTCGTCATCCTGTGGAAAACCGTAGGTGTTTTATTCGGCGATAAGAACGCTTATTGAGGTTTATTGAATGCCTACAAGAGTAGCTTAATAATGGCAACACATGCGATGTGCACTATCTGGCGATGATCTGATTTAACTCTTTGCGATTGCCGGAAAAATACGATTCCCAGCTTTGATCCAGACCGTTCTCAATAATTGCCTCGACCTGCATGGCGAGGGAACTATGAGCAATCGTTTTAAAAACGAATAGTCGGTATACATGTGAAAGTTTCAGCAGTTCCGGGTTGGCCAGCATGACCCAGCGTTCTGCACCTTCATTGAGTTTTTTCCACCATGCCAGTCTGGTCGTTTGTGGTGACTCGGATGCTACTCTAGCTACCCAGCCAACTTCCAGCATTTGCTCCAGCAACCCATCAATTTCGTCCAACCCGAATCTCGTCTTGACCCGGATAGTAGCAACATCGACCGCCGCTCCCTCGTTGGCATTACGAGCTTCATATAAGACTCTGAGAATGTCGATCGCATCGATAAACGCGCTGCCCGGTGCCGGACTGTGCCACCAGCGCTCGTATTTAACTATCGGCAAAGCCGCAGCAATTACTGCGCCAATTAGGGTAATCAACCACGATAAGTAGATCCATACCAAAAAAATAGGTACTGCAGCCAAGGCGCCGTACACCACGGTATAGGTCGGGAATTTAGTCACAAATACAGCGAAGATACGCTTTGCGATCTCAAAAGCAATCGCGGCAAACAAGCCTCCCCACGCCGCATCATGCCAGTCGACAGTCCTGTTGGGTACTGCCAGATACAGCAGGCTAAAAGCAACGGTGGTAAAAAATACCGAAACTAAAGTATAAAAAACACCGCCGATAAACGGTACCGTCCCAACCACACCGCTGGTTGCCGTGAACAGGTAAGAGGTAATCGTAATGGATACGCCAATCAACAGTGGCCCAAGTGTCACAATAGCCCAATACACCAGCACTCTCTGGGCCCATGGTCTGCTACGCTTTACTTGCCAGATTTGATTAAACGATTTATCAATCATCGCCATGGTAGTAACCGCCGTGACCATCAAGGCGACACCGCCAACGGCAGACAGCCGGGTCGCTTTGGTAGCAAATTGAGTGAGATAGCCAAGTATCGTGCTGGAGATGTCTTTCGGCATCAGACTCTTTATAAAATACGCCTCCAGTGAGGTTCTGAATGTATTAAACAAAGGAAAAGCGGTAAAAATCGCTAGAGCAATCGTCAGAATAGGCACCAAAGCCAATACTGTCGTAAACGTCAGACTGCCTGCCACCTGTGGCAAGCGCCCTTCACGCAAACGCTGGTTGGCAAATAAAAATAAATTGCGAACCTGACTCCAGGAAAACTTACGCATAAAATTCTTTGTCCCTACATTACTTACCAATAACATCACCATCTCAACCAATCACAACAAAATATAATTAAAAATTACGTCAACAATTTCATAAATAATACGCACTAAGTCAGCAAGTACATCAGCAAGCATATCCATACATGGTTACAGACGAAAAGCCCCATATAATAGCAAGCATGAACTCTCAACAACTAAGCATTCTCGTTTTATATTATTCACGCCACGGTAGCACCCGAAAAATGGCAGAATATATCGCCCAAGGTATCGAAAGCGTCCCCGGTTGCGATGCCCGCTTACGCACTGTGCCCGCAGTATCTGCGGTAACACATGCCACCGAGCCTGAAATACCGAATGATGGCGCACCCTATGTCGAATTAGCTGATCTGAATGAATGTGATGGACTGGCATTAGGCTCCCCTACCCGCTTCGGCAATATGGCTGCGGCCATGAAATATTTTTGGGATGGCACAGCAACGGATTGGCTTTCAGGAACCTTAAGCGGAAAACCTGCGTGTGTATTCACCTCGACCGGTAGCATGCATGGCGGACAGGAATCGACTTTACTATCGATGATGCTACCTCTGATGCACCACGGCATGGTACTGCTGGGCATTCCGTACAGCCATCCTGAATTGATGTTGACCAGCACAGGTGGCAGCCCTTACGGCGCAAGCCATTGGGCAGGTATCGATGGAAAAACTGCGATCTCTGATGACAGTAAAAAACTCGCGGTTGCTCTTGGCCGACGGCTGGCAGAGACAGCAAAAAAATTGAAAGCGTCCGTGTGAACACCTCCCGACAATCTATTTATTACTACCTGACCTGCGGCAGTTTAATCGCCTTGATTGTATTGCTGATCCTATGGGAAACCGTATTAGCGCCGCTAAGACCCGGCGGCTCCTGGATGGTGTTAAAAGTGATTCCTATCCTGATTCCATTACGTGGCATCTTAAAGAAACAAATTTATACGATGCAATGGTCATCTATGCTGATACTACTGTATTTTACAGAGGGTGTAGTTCGGGTCTATAGTGATAAGGCGTGGTTATCCAGCGTACTGGCCGGACTAGAGGTCGTCCTGACTGTTTTGTTCTTTTTTTCTGTTATTTTCTATCTCAAGCCACATAAAAAAGCAGCTAAAGCAGCCAAAATAATCTCCCAAGATCAACTCAAAGCAGAGTAAATCAGATGAATCATTTCCTGAGCCTGTGTGAGCAAGTTATTGGTAAAGAGAACATCATACTCAACGAAACTGAGGGGCAAGCTTATGTCACGGACTGGCGTAAGCGCTTCAAAGGTAAAGCACTGGCAATACTGCGTCCTGGAACAACGGAACAAGTCGCGCAGCTGGTCAAACTCTGTAATACCCACATGATCGCGATTGTGCCTCAAGGTGGCAACACTGGCCTGGTATTAGGTAGTGTGCCCGATCAAAGTGGCAAACAGATTGTGATGTCATTGACCCGTTTAAAGCAAATACGCCAGATTGATCCGGTTAACAACACGCTGACAGCAGAGGCAGGATGCCTGCTCGCAGAGGCACAATATGCCGCCGAGCAAATACAACGACTATTTCCATTGTCTCTGGCATCAGAAGGTAGCTGCACAATCGGTGGCAATCTCTCTACAAATGCCGGAGGTACGGCGGTACTGCGATATGGAAATGCTCGCGAATTATGCCTAGGTCTGGAAGTGGTCACCGCGAACGGCGAAATCTGGAATGGTTTACGCGGTCTAAGAAAAGACAATACCGGATATGATTTACGCGACCTGTATATAGGCGCAGAGGGTACCCTAGGCATTATCACAGCAGCCGTTTTAAAACTATATCCGCAACCCAAATCACAAGTTACAGCGCTCGCAGCCGTCGCATCACCTGACGCCGCACTCTCTTTACTCACTCTTGCTCAAGAAAATGCTGGCGCGACATTGACTGCATTTGAATTAATGTCTTCGGTGTGCGTTAACTTGGTTCGGCAACATTTTCCTGATATCGCCATACCGGCTCTCGTCCCGTCCCCTGAATATGTATTGCTGGAAATCTCCGATCATGAGTCTGAGCTACATGCGAATACTCTTCTGGAAAATTTACTGAATAACGCAATAGAAAAAAATATTGTCACAGACGCCATCATTGCCACATCGATTCAGCAGTCAAAAGGCATATGGCATCTGCGCGAGTATATTTCTATGGCACAAGCTGCCGAAGGAAAGAATATCAAACACGATGTCTCTCTCCCTATTTCGGAAATCGCCCGGTTTGTAGCATCAACAAATATCTTGCTTCAGGAGGCCTTTGCAGGTTGCAGGATGGTGATATTTGGCCATCTCGGTGACGGGAACTTACATTACAACGTATCTCCGCCAAAAGACATGCCAGATAGTTCTTTCATTCTGTACCAGGCCTCAATTAATCAAATTGTACATGACAATGTGCACCGCTTCGGCGGTTCGATTTCAGCAGAACACGGGATAGGTATGCTCAAAAAAGAAGAGCTACTTCGCTACAAGTCTCCGATAGAAATGCAATTAATGCGTAGTATTAAGATGGCGTTAGATCCGGACAATTTAATGAATCCTGGAAAAATTCTCTAATTTCGCTCACTTCTCAAATTAATACGGACAAAAAATGATCCATAGTTCGCCGAAAAAATTACTATTGATGTGTTTGACGATGCTGACACTCGTCAGTACATCACAAGCCCAAA
The DNA here is from genome assembly GCF_049340185.1 of Undibacterium sp. Rencai35W. NCBI lineage: Bacteria > Pseudomonadati > Pseudomonadota > Betaproteobacteria > Burkholderiales > Oxalobacteraceae > Undibacterium > Undibacterium sp. Rencai35W. The sequence goes on along the minus strand of NZ_JBMPPC010000003.1, from coordinate 557,495 downwards.
CCTATAAATGCGACGTGAATGGCAGCGTCAGTTATAGTCAGACGCCCTGCATCGCCAGCGCAAAACAATCTGTCATGGATACACCTGCGGCTATCCCGCCTTACTCTGAAAAAACCGCAAAAGAAATTGCCACTAAAGAAAAAAACAAAGCCAATCAACTTGCGCAGTCTCGCCATAAAGCAGAAGAAAAAAACGATAGGGAAATGAAGGCGATTGCCGCTCGTAACGCCAAGAAAAAACAACAATGCGATGCACAGCAATTAAAAATTAAATGGGCAAAAGAAGATTTAGCGAATGCAAAACCTAAGGCTGAATCACAAGCTAGGCAAAAAATAAAAAGAGCTACCGAAAAGGCAGCTCTCGTTTGCGGAAAATAAATTGTGATATCTAAATACTGGAATCAACACAGTTCTCAGAACTCTTCCCAGTCAGCATCTGGTTTTTCACTACGGCTTGATTTGCCGGGACTCTGATTAGATGTTGGAGCAGGTTTTGCCGAAATTTTCAGCTTTGCTGCTTGCGATGATTTTTTCTCTGGCTTTTTTTCTACCCGCTTTGTCGTCACTGCCGGTGCCACCGATGCCATATCCGATGTTTTGAAAACTCGGACTGTTTGCGCCAAAGCCTGAGCCTGTTCTTCCATACTCTCTGCCGCTGCCGCTGCTTGCTCTACCAAGGCTGCATTCTGTTGCGTCATTTCGTCCATCTGGGTAATGGCGAGGTTGACTTGTTCAATCCCGGCACTTTGTTCCTGGCTTGCTGCCGTAATTTCGCTCATGATGTCGGCGACATGCTGGACACTGGTGACAATTTCGTCCATGGTCTTGCCTGCTTCGTCGACTAGTTTGCCTCCTTGTTCTACTTTGTCGACGGAGTCGTCAATCAGGGCTTTGATTTCTTTGGCGGCACTGGCGCTGCGTTGCGCTAAGTTGCGGACCTCTGAGGCGACAACCGCGAATCCACGCCCTTGTTCGCCAGCTCTGGCGGCTTCAACAGCGGCGTTGAGGGCAAGGATGTTGGTCTGGAAGGCGATGCTGTCGATGACGCTGATGATGTCGACTATCTTGCGGGAGCTGTCTTTGATGGAGCCCATAGTGTTGACAACCTGCCCCACAACGGCGCCTCCTTTGACTGCGACACTGGAGGCGGAGACGACGAGCTGGTTGGCTTGTCTGGCGTTGTCGGCATTTTGACGAACGGTACTGGTGAGTTCTTCCATGGAGCTGGCTGTTTCTTCAAGCGAGCTGGCTTGTGATTCGGTTCTGCTCGATAAATCAGCATTCCCTGATGCAATCTCTTGGGACGCTACTGTGATCGTCTCAGTTCCCTGTTTAATTTGCGAAACAGTGTCGATCAGATTAGTCTGCATCAGCTTCAGCGATTGCAGGAGATCGCCGATCTCGTCACTGACATCAATCTGGATATCATTGGTAAGATCACCGCTAGCAATATGATCTGCCACACTGGCGGCACGTTTAATCGGCAGAGAAATAGTACGAGTAATATACCAAGCAGCAAAGATACCAATAGCCAGAATGATGAAACCAACCACAATCATACTAGTCATTGAGACGCGATAATTGATCTGCGATTCATCGTAGGTCAATTTCATTGCCTCTCTCTGTTGCTGCGCTAACTCAGTGAGCGCAACCATCCATTTTTCATGCGGGATGCCAAATTCAGTTTGCAATAAGGACGCCGCATCAAAATAATTTCCCTCTGAAACGAAAGATTTGATTTTATTCACAAGTAACATGACAACTTGTTTTTGTTCAAAGGCTTTTACCAGAGTCGCCTTGCCCTCTTGCCCATCTATCAGTTGTTTTGCCAGCTCTTCAGATTTATTGTAACTATCGACAATCTGAATTAATTTTTTTGTCTCTCTCTCTGCCTCGGCAACATCAGTAGGAGCCGTCATTTTTCTCAACACCAGAGAAAGCGCTCGCCCTTGTTCGCGCATCTCAGTTGCCGCACTCAGACTGGCAACCTTATTATTAAATATATAGTCAAGGGATCCGTGCTGCTGACTTAAGCGAAATATTCCTAAAGCTAGTAAGCCAAGTGCAAATAAAAGCACCAAACCAAATCCGAGCGTTAGACGGGTACCGATTCTGATGTTAGAGAGCAGTTTCATATAACCCTTTATGAAATATAAAATGTATTCGCTATGTCGTTGGAAAACGTATTTCCAGATAGCTGATGTGCGGGACAGTGCACTGAGAGCCCCAGAAAAACTGCGTTGCGCCTGAAGAACTTGTCTCTTTTTTCTGATTAAACACAATGTATCTATTACTCAATAGTATCACTGGAGAAATAAAACTTTTCAGCGCAATGAACTCAACTGATTAAATTTTTTAAACTGCACAATTAGTTCGTTTTTAACACTCATCTATCACTCAATATCAAACAAGGCAAAATGTTCCTGACTTAGTTTAATTGAAGCCAAGATTATTTTAAATATGTAAAAAAATTTTAGGGAAAAACCGACATAAAACACACGCAAGTACCAGCAAACTCTACAGGGATATTGCTACTTCAATAAATATGGCTTATTTGGATGCGGGTAAGAATGTAGCAGCAATAAATGTCACATCAATATATGCCCGCTTTAAAAATAGGGGCAAGTAGCATAAGAATAAACTTCTGAGGATGACGCGGGGATACCGAAATGACTGCACAATAGCGCTGCAAGCGATAACACGACAAAACTTAGGGTATTAATAAGCAAAAAGCCCAGTCAAAATAACTGGGCTTAGTACTTAATTTCATTGGCCTGCCCAGCAGGAATCGAACCTGCGACCCCGAGCTTAGAAGGCTCGTGCTCTATCCAACTGAGCTATGGACAGGTCGTTTGGATATGCACCACAGAAGATGCGATGCATAAAAACAGAAGGCTGAATAGTACATGGAATACCATCCATATTCAAGAATGAAAGCCATTCCAGACGCAATTAAACTCTATTTGGGAGCAATAATATCCGCTAACTGACGCGCGTAAAGATTCGCCATATCCAAATCAACCGCCTCAACCATGACACGAACTAAAGGCTCCGTTCCAGAGGCGCGAATCAAGACACGACCTTTATCACCCATTTCGGTTTCTGCACGTTTTTTTTCACTCACGGCGAGTGGATTTTTTTGCCAGTCAAAACCAGCAGGGACTTTCACATTAATCAGTACCTGAGGAAAAAGATGTAATTGCTCAAAGCATTGATCCAAGGTTTTATTATTGCGACGTAAAGCAGAAAGCACCTGCAAGGCAGAGACAATTCCATCCCCTGTCGTGTGTTTGTCCAGACACAGCAAGTGACCGGAACCTTCACCACCTAATAACCATCCATGCTCTTGCATTTGTTCAAGCACATAACGATCGCCGACCTTAGCCCGGACAAAACCAACACCGAGTTCTTTCAGCGCCAGTTCTACTGCCATATTCGTCATTAAAGTACCGACTACACCCTTGACCGGACCAATCGCCAACCGATCCATGACCATCAAATACAAGAGTTGATCGCCATTGTAAATTTTACCGTTCTTGTCGACCATGACCAGCCGATCCGCATCTCCGTCGAGTGCAATACCGATATCAGCATGATTTGCTCTCACAGCTAAGGCTAATGCATCCGGCGCAGTTGCACCGACCTTATCGTTAATATTAAATCCGTTTGGCTGATTACCAATGGAGATGACTTCGGCACCTAGTTCGTGGAAGACGTGGGGAGCAATATCGTAGGCTGCACCGTGAGCGCAATCAACTACAATTTTTAGTCCGCGCAAATCCAGTTCGTTTGGATAGGTACTTTTGCAAAATTCGATATACCTGCCGTTAGCATCGCGCAAACGGTGTGCCTTACCTAGCAAATCTGAACTCACGCAGTCCATTGTGCGCTCGAGTTCAGCCTCAATCGCCAGCTCGACTTCATCAGGCAATTTGTTTCCCTGAGCAGAAAAGAATTTAATACCATTGTCGTAATATGGATTGTGAGAAGCCGATATCACAACACCGGCAGACAAACGCAAAGCACGAGTCAGATAAGCAACAGCGGGTGTTGGCATCGGACCGGACAACATCACATCGACACCAGCTGCCGCAAATCCAGCCTCTAGCGAGGCCTCTAACATATACCCAGATACTCTCGTATCTTTACCAATCAGTACGGTCGGTTTAGATTCGCCAACATGACCGTTTTGCGCAAGAACTTTACCTGCTGCATAACCTAAACGCATTACGAAATCAGGAGTAATTGGTGATACACCGACTTTGCCTCGAATACCATCGGTACCAAAATATCTTCTCGTCATTTTTATTCTCTTTATGTAATTACTTATTTACTTGATTATTGAGCTACCTAACCATCTAATTACTTAATGCTTGCCATACTTTGATGGCATCGACCGTTCCGGCAACATCATGCACCCGTACAATCTTTGCTCCATGGGCGATGGCCGCTAATGCCGCAGCCAAGCTAGCCGCCTGGCGATGTTCAACATGCTTTCCAGTAATCGTTCCCAACATGGATTTGCGTGACAAACCGGCCAGGAGCGGCAAACCATGCTTCGTCTGAAATTGAGCAATATTTTTTAACATCGAAATATTATGCTCCAGAGTTTTTCCAAAACCAAACCCCGGGTCGATGCAAAGGCGTGAATTCTCTATGCCAACCTTACTCAAAGCAGTCAGACGCTCCTCCAGAAACAATGTAACCTCTTGGTTGACATCCTCATACTGAGGGCGCTGCTGCATGTCTGTGGGCGAATTTTGCATATGCATCACACATAAGCCGACATCACTTGCTGCGACAGTACTGACAGCACCTTCAGACCGGAATCCATTGATGTCATTAATCATATCGGCACCGGCAAGTATCGCCTCACGCATGACTTCAGTTTTGTAGGTATCAATTGACAGAGGTTTGCCGCAGTCACGCAAGGCGTAAATAATCGGCATCACCCGGTCTAGCTCTTCATTCAGAGAAACCCGGGTCGAACCTGGCCGGGTAGACTCCCCACCTACATCAATAATGTCAACGCCGTCCTGAATCATTTGCTCTGCATGGGACATAGCGCCGTCGAGTGCCTGAAACTGTCCGCCATCAGAAAACGAATCTGGCGTTACATTCAGGATGCCCATCACAATCGGTCGAAATTGACTTCCCTGCAAAGGAAAGCGATACCGTCCGCAATCAAAAAAATTATTCATAAATATAAAAAAATTAGGGCGAGAATCACTTCTCACCCTAAACTAAATTAAACGTATTTCACCAAATAAATCTTAGGCTGGTGCCGCCGCATTAGGAGATACACCACCAGAACTTGAATCTGAAGGTGTTTTTCTAGTGGACTGGCCTGGCTTCGGCGGGCGAGGGTCAATACCGCTCATGATGTCATTAATCTGATCCGCATCAATCGTTTCCCAATCCAGCAACGCCTTAGTCATTGCCTCAACCTTGTCACGATTTTCTTCCAACAATTTGCGTGACAACGCATATTGAGTATCCAGAATACTACGGATCTCCGCGTCGACTTTTTGCTGCGTTACTTCAGAAATTGTTTTAGAAGGGCCGCCGAAGTAACCTTCACTTTGACTGTCTTCATACACCATCACACCCATGCTGTCGGACATACCAAAACGAGTCACCATCGCACGTGCCAGTTTGGTTGCACGAGAAAAGTCATTTGATGCACCCGTCGACATTTGTCCGACAAAAATCTCTTCAGCGATACGACCACCAAACAAAATTGAAATTTCTTCCAGCATTTTGTCTTTATAACCGCTAATCTGATCATGTTCAGGTAGCTGCCAAGTCAAGCCCAATGCAAAACCACGCGGCATGATGGTGACCTTATGCACAGGATCCGCCTTGGGCAATAGCTTTGCGACAACTGCATGGCCAGACTCGTGGTAAGCGGTATTACGACGTTCATCTTCCCGCATCACCATAGATTTACGCTCTGGGCCCATAAATATTTTGTCTTTTGCATCTTCAAAATCCAGCATTTCCACCAAGCGCTTATTACGGCGCGCAGCAAATAATGCGGCTTCATTCACCAAATTCGCCAGGTCAGCACCAGACATGCCAGGAGTTCCTCGAGCCAGGATATCTGCCTTGACATCAGTACTAATAGGAACCTTGCGCATGTGTACATTCAAAATTTGTTCGCGACCACGAATATCCGGCAAGCCAACAGAAACCTGACGATCAAAACGACCTGGGCGCAATAAGGCTTTATCTAATACGTCAGCACGGTTAGTCGCGGCAATCACGATCACACCGGAATTGGCCTCAAAACCGTCCATCTCAACCAGCATTTGATTCAATGTTTGTTCGCGCTCATCATTTCCACCGCCCATACCGGCACCGCGATGGCGTCCAACAGCATCAATCTCATCAATAAAGATAATGCACGGTGCGTGCTTTTTCGCGTTTTCAAACATATCGCGAACGCGAGAAGCACCTACGCCGACAAACATTTCGACAAAGTCAGAACCTGAAATGGTAAAAAAAGGTACCTTCGCTTCGCCGGCAATTGCACGTGCCAGCAAGGTTTTACCTGTGCCTGGAGGACCTACCATTAATACGCCACGAGGAATACGGCCACCAAGTTTTTGAAATTTGCTTGGATCGCGCAGAAAATCGACGATTTCACCAACCTCTTCTTTCGCTTCATCGCAACCGGCGACATCGGCAAAAGTGACGTTATTATTGGTGTCATCCAGCATTCTGGCTTTGGACTTACCAAAAGAAAAAGCACCGCCCTTGCCGCCGCCTTGCATCTGGCGCATAAAGAATACCCAAACGCCGATCAACAGCAACATCGGGAACCATGAAATAAAGACCTGCGACAAGAACGATTGTTCTTCAGGCGGTTTATTATCAAATTTAATGCCATTGTTTACCAGATCACCAACCAGACCGCGATCAAATATCGTCAGTTGAGATTTGATTTTTTTACCGTCCAGTGTCGTCGCCGTGACAGTGCGGTTTGCATCATCAATCGTTGCGTCCTTAATGTGTTTGGCACGAACCTCATCCAGAAACTCGGAATATGGCATTGCGGAGGCACCAGAAGAAATGCCCTTATCAAACTGTTTGAACACAGTAAAAAGCACCAAGGCTATAACGACCCAAATGGCTGCTTTTGAAAACATATTATTCACGAGAACTCCTTGGACGTATAAGCACGCCTGTACACACTGTAATTTTGCATTTTACCCGCATTGGATAGAGCTTGCTAGAGCGCATATGCAGCCCACTTTGATGATTATCAAGGTCTGATTGGCTGACAATTTGGCTATTTTTGATCTATTTGAGTATTTTTAATCATTTTTTAGCCCACGACCCAGCAAAAATATCTCAGATGACTTGTCTTTGCTGGCTTTGGGTTTTTTACTTGTGACAGTTTTAAATTGCGTTTTAAACATGGTCACAATCGTATTGTAGGCGGGACCATGAAAACACTTCACTAGTAAAGCTCCTGTCGGCTTCAGATGCGCGTTAGAAAATTCCACTGCCAACTCAAGAATATATTCGATACGTGCGGCATCCACAGTAGAATTACCGGATAGATTAGGTGCCATGTCAGATAAAACAAGATCTAATTTACGACCTTGCAATTTAGCTTCCAGTTGACTCAGTACCTCTTCTTCACGGAAGTCACCCTGGATAAATTGGACATCAGCAATGGGATCCATTGGCAATAAGTCCAATGCAAAAATCTCACCCAAGATACCGCCGCCGTCTTTGCCAGCTAATTTATTGCGCACATATTGCGACCAACTACCTGGTGTTGCTCCTAAATCGACGATAATCTGTCCTGGCTTGATCAATTTTTCCGCTTCATCGATTTCCTTTAGCTTATAAACGGCACGCGCACGATAACCCTCCTTCTGTGCCAATTTGACATAAGGATCGTTAATATGGTCGTGCACCCAATTTTGATTGAATTTATTTTTTGCCATTCGCGTAAAATACTGCTTTTAAAGGAATTTATATGTTGAAACTCACGCCCGCTGAACGTAGCGAATTGCGCTCCGAAGCCCATGCCCTGAAACCTATCGTTCTGATCGGTGAAGCCGGTTTATCGCCCGCCGTGATGAAAGAAATCGATGCTGGTCTCAGCTCTCATGGATTGATTAAAGTACGCGTATTTGGCGATGACCGCGAAGCACGCGTTACGATGTATGACACGATTTGCGAATCGCTCAAAGCAGCGCCAGTCCAGCATATCGGTAAATTACTGGTTCTTTATCGCCCTAAAGTCGACGGCATCAAAGAAACCAAGTTAGTTAAAAAAGGCAAAGGTATGCGTGAGGTTACGATCGTTAAACCTAGCGCCAGCGGCACCAAAAAACCTACGGTTTCGAAAGTCATGGTTAAAGGCAATGAGCGCGTCACACAAGGTGGTTCGATCAAGCGTGCTAAACCACGTCAATCCAGCGCGAAGAAATCTGCTTTGGGTAATGCCTGATCATACAGCAAATGCAGCATTTCGCTGCAAATCAATAGAAGACCAGACCTTGATCAGTCTGGTCTTTTTTTATTTAGATGTACAACACATCCAGCACTTCATACTCACGAACACCAGCAGGTGCCTGAACACCGACGACGTCGCCAACATATTTACCGATCAGGGCGCGTGCGATCGGTGAACTGATTGAAACTTTACTTAGTTTGATATCAGCCTCATCATCACCAACGATCTGATAACTGACTTTTTGCTCCGTTTCGAGATCTTCCAAACGCACTGTTGCACCAAACACGACGCGACCTTCTGCATCAAGAGTCGAAGGATCAATAATTTGTGCGGCGCTGAGCTTACCTTCTAATTCAGCAATACGTCCCTCGATAAAACTCTGACGCTCTTTCGCCGCATCATATTCAGCATTTTCTGACAAGTCGCCCTGAGCACGCGCTTCAGCAATAGCGTTAATGACGTCTGGACGCTCTTTCGTCTTCAGATTATGCAATTCTTGCTTCAGCAATTCTGCGCCGAACTTGGTAAGAGGTACTGTACTCATTTCATTCACACTCATAAAGTAAAAATACAGAGGCCACATCTGGCATCCGGACTGGACACCGTCTGTGACCTCTGTATCGAAGTTTAAGCTATTTGCTTAGTGTAAGGTTTTATGCAGACCTTGTAAATCATAGACATGCAATTCATCCAGATGACGCATACCCTGCACTGCTGCCTCAGCTCCTGCAATTGTCGTATACGTGGGCACACGAGCAGCTAACGATGACACGCGAATGGCACGTGAATCGGTAATTGCACTGCGCTTCTCTTCGACTGTGTTGATGACCAGAGCGATTTCGTGATTCTTGATGATATCAACTACGTGCGGACGACCTTCAGCGACTTTATTAATCGTGCCAACAGGTATACCTGCCGCGGCAATCGCTGCGGCCGTACCCTTGGTCGCCACTACGCTAAAGCCCATCTCGACCAGATCAGCTGCAACCTTAACTGCCCGCGGCTTGTCACTTCCTTTGACACTCAGGAACACCTTGCCTGATGTCGGCAACTTGATGCTGGCACCGAGTTGCGATTTCACAAAAGCTTCGCCAAACGTCTTGCCAACACCCATAACTTCGCCTGTGGACTTCATCTCTGGTCCAAGAATCGTATCTACCCCCGGGAATTTGACGAATGGGAATACGGCTTCTTTGACGCTGAAATAAGATGGTACAACTTCTTTGTGAATGCCTTGCGAAGCCAGTGATTGCCCTACCATGCAACGCGCGGCAATTTTAGCTAACTGCAAGCCTGTCACTTTAGAAACATAAGGCACCGTGCGGGATGCGCGCGGATTCACCTCCAGTACATAGACAACGTCTTTACCATCCTGCTGCTGAATCGCAAACTGCACATTCATCAAACCGACGACATTCAAACCTTTTGCCATCAAGGACGTCTGGCGTTTCAGCTCGTCAATCGTGTCGGCTGCCAGAGAATATGGGGGCAATGAGCATGCTGAGTCACCAGAGTGCACGCCAGCCTGCTCGATATGCTCCATCACACCACCGATGAAGGTATGCTCACCATCTGAAATACAGTCAACATCCACCTCAATTGCATCATTCAGGAAACGATCCAGCAACACAGGAGAATCATGCGACACCTTGACGGCTTCACGCATGTAGCGCTCAAGATCACGTTGTTCATGCACAATCTCCATGGCACGCCCACCCAATACATACGATGGACGAACTACCAGCGGATAACCGATCTCCTGCGCCAGAGCCAAGGCCTGCTCTTCAGTGCGCGCGGTACGATTTGGTGGTTGACGCAAACCTAAGGTATGCAACATTTGCTGGAAACGCTCGCGGTCTTCTGCGGCATCAATCATGTCCGGTGAGGTGCCGATGATCGGCACGCCATTCGTTTCCAGATCCAGGGCAAGTTTCAAAGGCGTCTGTCCGCCGTATTGAACAATTACGCCAACTGGTTTTTCTTTATCGACGATCTCGAGTACATCTTCCAATGTCAGCGGCTCAAAATACAAACGATCCGATGTGTCGTAGTCGGTAGAGACTGTTTCGGGATTGCAATTGACCATGATCGTCTCATAGCCATCTTCACGCATTGCAAACGCCGCATGTACGCAGCAATAATCGAATTCAATACCTTGACCGATACGGTTAGGACCACCGCCCAACACCATGATTTTTTTCTTATCCGTTGGTGCAGATTCACACTCTTCTTCATACGTTGAATACATGTACGCAGTCTTGGTTGCGAACTCTGCGGCGCAGGTATCTACACGTTTATAAACAGGACGGATGTTCAGCGCATGACGACGCTCGCGCACTGCCTTATCCGTTGTTTTCAACAATTTTGCGAGACGGCGATCAGAGAAGCCTTTTTGCTTGATTTTTAACAGCACTTCTTTATCGAGACCATCCAAAGTCTGATGATCCAGCCACAATTCGATATCAACGATATCTTTGATCTGCGCAAGGAACCATGGATCAATATGCGTCAATTGATGCACTTCTTCAAGCGTAAAACCGAGACCGAATGCATCACCAACATACCAGATACGATCCGGACCAGGCTCACCGAGCTCCTCCTCGATCACTTCACGATCCAGAGTTTTCTGATTCATCCCGTCTACACCGACTTCCAGTCCGCGCAGGGCTTTCTGGAAAGACTCCTGGAACGTACGGCCAATCGCCATGACTTCACCGACCGATTTCATTTGCGTCGTTAAGTGACTATCGGCCTGAGGAAATTTTTCAAAAGCAAAACGCGGTATTTTAGTTACCACGTAATCGATTGATGGCTCAAAAGACGCTGGTGTTGCACCGCCCGTAATTTCATTGCGCAGCTCATCGAGGGTAAAGCCAACCGCCAGCTTCGCCGCGATTTTGGCAATCGGGAACCCGGTTGCCTTAGACGCTAATGCAGACGAACGCGATACACGCGGATTCATCTCAATCACAATCATGCGACCATCCGCCGGATTGATCGAAAACTGCACGTTAGAACCGCCAGTATCCACCCCAATTTCACGCAAAACTGCCAGTGAGGCGTTCCGCATGATTTGGTATTCTTTATCTGTCAGCGTTTGCGCCGGCGCTACCGTAATTGAGTCACCAGTGTGTACACCCATCGGATCCAGATTTTCAATCGAGCACACGATAATGCAGTTATCGGCTTTATCGCGCACGACTTCCATTTCGTATTCTTTCCAGCCAATTAATGATTCTTCAATCAGTAATTCATTGGTTGGCGATGCTTCAAGACCACGCTTGCAAATCGTTTCAAACTCTTCTTCGTTATACGCAATACCGCCGCCCGTGCCCCCCATGGTGAAGGATGGGCGAATGATGACTGGAAAGCCCACGGTCTTTTGTACGGCCCATGATTCATCCATGTTATGAGCGACACCTGAGCGAGCAGACCCAAGTCCAATCTTGGTCATCGCATCTTTAAATTTGGAGCGGTCTTCGGCTTTATCAATCGCCTCAGGGGAGGCACCGATCAGTTCGCAATTGTATTTAGTCAGAACACCGTGGCGATGCAAGTCAAGTGCGCAATTCAATGCAGTCTGGCCACCCATTGTCGGCAAAATCGCGTCCGGTTTTTCTTTCGCGATAATACGTTCAACGACTTGCCATGTAATCGGCTCAATGTAGGTGACATCCGCCATTTCCGGGTCTGTCATGATCGTTGCGGGATTACTATTAACCAGAATGACTCTGTATCCCTCTTCACGCAAGGCTTTACAAGCCTGTGCGCCGGAATAATCGAACTCACATGCTTGTCCGATGATAATAGGACCGGCACCAATAATCAAAATACTTTTTATATCGAGACGTTTAGGCATTTTTATTTTTCTCCTGTTTTTGCCTGCGCTTTTGCGGCACTCATTAATTGGGTAAAGCGGTCAAACAGGTAGGCGATATCATGCGGTCCTGGCGATGCTTCAGGATGTCCCTGGAAACAAAATGCCGGCTTATCAGTACGCGCAAAGCCTTGCAAAGAACCGTCAAATAAGGACACATGCGTCACGCGGCAATTTGCCGGCAGTGAGGCAGAATCAACGGCGAAGCCGTGGTTTTGTGATGTGATCAGCACCTGCTTAGTATCTAAATCCTGCACCGGATGATTCGCACCATGATGGCCAAACTTCATCTTCAGAGTTTTAGCACCAGACGCCAGCGCCATAATTTGATGTCCAAGACAAATACCGAAAGTCGGAATACCTTTTTCGATCAACTCTCTGGCAGCAGCAATCGCATAGTCACATGGCTCCGGATCACCGGGACCATTTGACAAAAATACGCCATCAGGATTAAGTGCCAGTACATCAGCAGCCGAAGACTGAGCAGGCAATACCGTCACTTTGCAACCACGCTGCGCTAGCATACGCAGAATATTGCGTTTAACACCAAAGTCGAAAGCCACCACATGAAATTGCGGATCAGCTAGCTCACCATAGCCACGACCGAGCGTCCATTCTGCCTCAGTCCAGTTGTAAGACTTGGCGGTCGATACGACTTTCGCCAGATCCATTCCTGATAAACCAGGGAATGACTTCGCTAACGCGATAGCTTTTTCTGCATCACTACCGACCAGAATAGCACCGCCCTGCGCGCCTTTTTCACGCAAAATCCGCGTTAATTTACGCGTATCGATACCGGCGATGGCTACTATGTTTTGCGACTTAAGATAATCGGCAAGGGATTGTTCGGAACGGAAATTCGATACCAGCAGCGGTAAATCTTTGATGATCAGACCAGCCGCATGAATTTTGTCAGACTCAACATCTTCTGAGTTCACACCAGTATTACCGATATGCGGATAAGTCAGGGTAACGATCTGGGAGCTATAGCTTGGGTCAGTCAGGATTTCTTGATAACCCGTCATAGAAGTATTAAAAACGACTTCACCGATGGTGTGTCCGGAAGCACCTATGGATACACCGGTAAAAATTGTCCCGTCTGCGAGGGCAAGAATGGCGATGACATCTTGTTGGGGACGTAAAGACTGCGGAAATGGCAGCAAGGGTAACTCCTGTATTGTTACCGTCGCTACGCTGCGCCGAAATACTCGTCATGAATGCCCACGCACAATCTTCGCGTAGCTGGGGACGATTTTAAGGTGCGATGTGGATTTGGGTATGCGATACGACGGGATTTGGATTGGCTAAACCCTCGAATTATAGCGCAAATACGCCTCTCAGGCAAACCGGAATCACAGAAAAAGGACGCAAATCACATGGATCACCATGCCAATTTGCGCCCTTCTGCTTTAAATGCCCTGCTACACCTGGCAGCCAATCAATCAGCTTATCCGCCTGTTAGCGAGAGTTTGATCGTACAGAATATCAACCCTGCAAGGCGGCAATGCCAGCCTTTGCAATCTGCGCATCTTCTGACGACTTAACACCCGAAACACCAACGGCACCTACGCAATGTCCGTCCACTATAATTGGTACACCACCTTCCAGCATGCCTTCGATGTACGGTGCACTCAAGAAAGAGAAGCGACCATTATTAATAATATCTTCATAAATTTTGGACTCACGACGACCAAGCGCCGCTGTAGTTGCCTTGGCAGGTGCGATTTGTGCGGAGATTGGCGCTACACCATCCAGACGTTGCAGCCACATTAAATGACCGCCGTCGTCGACAATCGCAATGACAACCGCCCAGGAATTCGCCTTCGCCTCAGCCTCTGCTGCTGCCGCAATTGTCTTTACATCGTCCAAAGTTAATACGGGTTTAGTTTGCATCATTGCCTCCAGATTGAAATGTGAGCGGATTGTACGTCAAGCCAGTTCGCTTAAGTATACAAACTGTTTTAACAATTTAATCAGTTCCCGGTCAGCATTTCACTCCAAATGAATCCCCCAATAAGTATCATTTAGTTAATTATTACAATTGACGAGTTTACATTCCGCAATAGTTCGCTTAAAGTTGGGCGGTTTTTCCAACCAGGTGCATCGATGCTAATACCAATTTCCCGACATTCAAGGAAAGCAAAATTAGTCCTTACTGTACTACTCGCCAGCGCCCTGCAGCTTACCGTCTGCACATCTAGTCAAGCCGCAGAAAACCCATTCCCAGAGTCATCTACCGCCTACTTAAAACTTCAGGAGCTCCGTGAACGCGCCTCCAACTTGACGGTCAAGGCAATGGATATGCTGGGAATACGCTATAAGCGTGGTGGCAATACACCTGAAAACGGCCTTGATTGCAGTGGCTTTGTAAGACTGGTTTTTAAAGATGCGCTGGGTGCCGAATTGCCAAGAACCTCACATGAGATTAGCAAAGTCGGGGAAACCGTAGAGCAAAAAGATTTACAACCTGGCGATCTGGTTTTTTATAACACGCTACGCCGAGGCTTCTCTCACGTCGGCATTTATCTCGGGGATAACAAATTTATTCACTCACCGTCCGCTGGCGGGCAAGTGCGGATAGAGAGCATGGACATCGCGTATTGGAAAAAACGCTTTAACGGCGCCAGACGAATCAACGAAGAAGAGAAGAAGCAAGATAGCAAGCCTTAAACTTATACTCCCCCTATGTTTATCGAAAACCTGCCTTATCCCGCTGATTCTGCGGCGTGACGCAAATATACTGTGCTGGAGTATATAATTTCAGCAACAAACTAACCGACCATTTAGCTGATCGTTATTTCTCCTGCATCAGACGAATTTTTTGCTTAATGTCAGTCATCGCCGACATTGCCGCTTTTTCCCCCGCCAGAATCGCCAGGTTACGCCCTGCAAAATCACTACCCTTCATACTCGCCAGCTCAGGCTTGATCACAACATCCGCATTTTTTAATTCAAATTGATTCAAACTTTGGCCCATGATGGTAAAAGTCTGCATCAATACCTCCAGAGAACTGGATGCCGCCTGCGAATCTGGCTGAGAAGAAATATTTACCGCAATAACAAAATCTGCCCCCATCTCACGCGCAAAGCGTACCGGCACCGGTGACACTAAACCGCCATCAACATATTGCCTGTCATTGATTTTGACCGGCTGAAATACACCGGGCACCGCAGATGATGCTCGCACCGCCAGACCGGTATTTCCGCGCTGAAACAGGACTGGCAAGCCAGTATGCAAATCTGTCGCAACCGCGCCGAATGGTTTCTTCAATTTTTCAATAGGCGCTTGCCCCACCGATTTATTCACATAAGCCTGTAGCGCATCCCCCTTCAACACACCGCTGGTTTTAGCAAACAAAGGCAAAGACCAGTCAGAAATGGTCGCCTCATCCATATCCAGCGCCATTTTTTGCAAAGCAAAGCCATTATTTCCGGCAGCATACATTGCACCGACAACGCTGCCCGCACTGGTACCTACCACGATATCCGCATTAATACCCTGAGATTCCAGCGCCTTAATGACTCCGATATGCGCAAACCCGCGCGCAGCACCGCCCCCCAGAGCCAGGCCAATACGTATCGTTTTAGGCACCTTTACCACAGGCACAGGCAAAGGCGGCGCAATCACCTGAACCGGCGCCGAGACACAAGCAGACAGTAGTATCAATGCGAATGAGGACGAACAGACACGGGATAATTGACGCACGGTTTTTTGGAGCAACATGAGGGGCATTAGAGCTAGGAGAAAGGTGAACAGGCAACCCACATACGAAAAACCCACGTTCTCAAAAGAGCAACGTGGGCTTAGATCCTGCTAAATTCTTGGCGGAAGCGGTGAGATTCGAACTCACGAAGGGCTCACACCCTCGCCAGTTTTCAAGACTGGTGCCTTCAACCACTCGGCCACACTTCCGTACTTACTATTAATCTTCAGACTGGCGCAAACACAAACAGCACCAACCTTCCAAGCCCGTTATTATAGCAATGTTCTGTAGGTTTGCGGCATTTATTTTCGCGTGATCACACAGAAAAATGAAAACCACCGGTCAGCATCTCTGTAATCTGATCAGAACTCACGGGCCGCGAAAACAAATATCCCTGCACTTCATCGCAACCCGCGTCTTTTAAAAATGATAGCTGTTCCCAATTCTCGACGCCTTCTGCAATCACTTTGTGACGTAATTTCTTCGCCATACTGATAATCGCACCGGCAATCGCGCAGTCATCGTTATCCGTTGGCACGCCCTGAATAAACGAGCGATCAATTTTCAGCGTATTAATAGGAAACCGTTTCAGATACGACAAACTAGAATAGCCAGTACCAAAATCATCGAGTGACAATGTCACACCCAGTGCCGCGATTTCATCCATGATCGTGATGACACTCTCGGCACTGTGCATCAGCATACTCTCGGTAATTTCTAATTCTATCCATGCCGGTGATATCTGGAATTGGGTCAGCGCCTCGCGAACCCGGCTCGGCAACGTTGACGTGAACTCTTTAGCCGAGACATTAACCGCAATCCTGAAAGGTGCAATCTCCATTGCCTGCCACTGTCTGGCTTGCTCGCAAGCAGTCTCCAGAACCCAAGCATCAATCTGCAAAATCAATCCCGTCTCTTCTGCGACAGGAATAAATTCGGCTGGCGATATCATGCCTTTTTTAGGATGATTCCAGCGCAGCAAAGCCTCGACGCCAATCATCTGACCAGTCAGAATATTCACTTTCGGCTGATACAACAGAGAGAATTCGGCATGCTGCAAGGCACGACGCAAACCTGACTCCAGATACAACCGGCCAGCAATGGTGCGATTCATTTCGTTATCGTAAAAGGCATAACTACCGCTTGCGCGCTCGACGTTGCGCTTTGCCTTGAACATGGCGATATCTGATTTTTGCAGCAACTGGTCAGCCTCCATGCCGTCTTGCGGATAAATACTGATGCCAATGCTTGCACCGATACGCAGCTCATGCCCCTCAACCAAAAAGGCCTGATCTAAGGTCGTCAATAATTTTTGCGCCACCAGACCAGCGTGAATGTCCTGAGGAATATCTAGCAAACCAATCGCAAATTCGTCGCTGCCCAGACGCGCAATCACATCATTTTCACGTAATGCCAGACGAAACCGTTCTGCGACCTGTTTTAGCAAGAGATCACCAATTGCATGACCCAACGTATCGTTAATTGGCTTAAAGCGATTCAGATCGATAAATAAGAGTGAGCCTATCGAATGATTCCGCTGCGATTGCAGCAAGGCCTTATCGACCAATTTTTTAAATAAAGTACGATTCGGAAGATCGGTCAACAGATCGTAATAAGCGAGATGATTGATCTGCTCTTCAGCACGTTTGCGTTCAGTAATATCACTGAGATAACCGATCATCCCTATCGGCTGCGTATTGGAATCGCATAAAGGTGAGAGACTCAGGCTGGCCCAAAAAACTTCACCCGATTTTTTGCGGCGACGGACTTCCATTTCACGTCCGCCATCCTCCAGGAAAGAATCGAATAAGCGCAAACCATCGACTTCTTCCTCGTCGTAAAGAAACAGAATATTTTTACCAATGGCTTCACTGGCGCTATAGCCAAACAAATTTTCCGCACCACGATTCCAGCTGATGATAAAACCTGCCAAATCCATCGTAATCACGGACTCATGAATCTGATCGAGAATTTGCGATTGCTGTAATTGCGCTTCGGCAGAGGCCTTGAAACGCTGGTCCAGCTGCGCTTTGGCTGCTAACAATTTAGCGGTGAGTTGCGCTAGAATCGCCAGCTTTGCCAGATCTGATTCGGAGTACTCCCCCTTCTTACCAGAGAGCACATAAAAGGCTTCTGCCGAAACCGGACAAAGCTCATGCTCGGCGCTGATGGTCTCAGTAAGTTGCGGCACAAACCTGACCTCGGGAGAATTGACGATCGCTTGAGCAATGCGTGTTAACTCCTGGTCGAGATGACGCCCCTGCATGCATAGGACCGCCTCGCCAAGCGACGCACCCAAACTGAATTCTGTCAGCGCCCAGGTCTGGTTCATCTACATATCCTGACAAACCTGATTCACCCAGACATAGGCCTTAATCATGGCCACATAATAATCCGTCTCAGTGACACCAATCGCAGCTAGTCGCTCGCTATCGATTACGCCATCATCACAATGCGTACGGTCAGCACAGCAAACGAGCGCCAGTTGCTGCCCCAGCACACCTTCGCGCTGCAGCAATGCAGCAAGCACTTCATCCAGCAAGTTCAGAGGCTGCAGAATTTCACTGAGCGGACTGCCGAACAAGGTATCTAGCAACGAGAACATACCGACCATGAATGCGCAATCTTGCTCATCCCTGTTGCCACCGTTTTTCTGACACAACGCTTCCATCAGGCTGGCACGAAATGCCGCACGCAGCATGAGAGGATTCAGCGCACCGCCGCTGTCTTGCTGACGGGCGTATAACAGTAATTGTAGCCAGCGTTGCAATTGCCGGCGTCCGAGCAAATTAATCGCCTGCCCAAAACTAGTGACCTTGACAGTCTGTGCAAATGCGGCAGAGCTGACCAGTTTAAAAAGCATAAAAGACAAACTGCTGTCCTGCTTAAATAATTCCTCCAGCTCCCTGGATTCTGCATCACGCGATACCAAGCCTAATAATTTCAATAACCGTGTTCTCGCACCGGCATCACCGGATTTGCCGCTGGGAGCAGGATGGAACGCATAGTCGCCTGCGAATAGACTAAAACCCGCATCAAGCGCTTCTTGCAACTGCGCGAATGTTCCCAATTTTTTGGCGACACGCATGCTGCTTTGCAAACTGGATAACCAGGGCTTGATATAAAACGGCACTCCGGCATGGCAATCAACTGCAACTGCTGCGGTATCTTTCCAGATCAACTCTGACCGTGACGCGAAGTTGTCAACCACCAGGCGTACGCCTTTACTCGCGAGATAGTTGAGTCTGGTTTGCACATCTTTATCACCACATGCTGCCTCAGGAATCAGAAGTACCACTTTGGATACCCCGATACGCTCGTCAACATCCGCGGGCAATGTCGCAGGATCGTCGATGGGGATAAATAGGAAAATTCCAGGCAGCTTTTCAAAAAATTCGCACTGCTTGAATTGCTGCAATAACTGAAGAGATTGTGCAACAGAGTTCGTCTCAAAATGCATGCTCAACGCGGCAAGCTGTTGCTGATGATTGACGACAGGAGAAAGAGGTGTAACTGGTAATTTAAAACCATTCGCGTTTGTCATGGGCTGGTTTTTACTCTTGGAGTAGTTTTTAAGTCATCACGAAATACTATGTTGAAACTTGTAAAGTTGCAACATCAATTAAAGTTTTACTTTAAGTTGTGTGACTTTAAAAAAAGTCCCCTGTAATGATTGCGATCAATATTCTTAGTCAGGATTCATCCCTTAAAAATAAAGTTTGCAGATCATTCAAAAACCGACGGCCCAATTCAGTAGGGCGAATTGTCTGGTGATCCCTGCTGAGCAAGCCTTTTTGCTCCGCGACCGTCAACTCTTTTTCCAGATCGTTCAACAACAAACTTGTACGTTCGTTGAATAAATTCACAGCGAAACCTTGATTCAGGCGCAAAGCATTGAGCATGAATTCAAAACTTACTTCGTGTCGTTGAATTTCCACAGTTTCCTGAACTGCTGCACCGCGCAAACTTTCCTCCATATATATTTTCGGTTGCTTGTACCGCACTTGACGAACAATCTTGTGCGGAAACGTTAGCTTAGAATGCGCTCCTGCGCCGATGCCAAGATAATCTCCAAAATTCCAGTAATTCAGGTTGTGGCGCGATTCGCGGCCTGGCTTAGCATACGCAGAGACTTCGTAGTTACCGTAACCGGCAGCAAGCATCCTGGACTGAATCAACTCTTGCATCTCCGCACTCAGATCATCATCCGGAATCACCGGCGGAAACTTGGCGAAATAGGTATTTGGCTCCAGCGTCAAATGATATAAGGACAGGTGGGGAGGTGCACAGGCGATAGCGGTCTCGACATCTGCTTTCGCTTGTTCCAGCGTCTGGCCAGGCAAGGCAAACATCAGATCAAGATTGAAGTTCTCAAAATATTGTTGCGCTATATCGATCGCACGTCTGGCCTCATCGCCGTTATGAATGCGTCCCAGCGCTTGCAGATGTTGCGAATTAAAACTCTGAATGCCAATCGACAAGCGATTGATTCCGCTATCACGGTAAGAACGAAATTTTTCCGTTTCAAAGGTACCTGGATTGGCTTCCAAGGTAATTTCAGCTGCACCGTCAACTGGCAATAAGGTGCGCACATCTGACATCAGGCGATCCAGTCCGGCTGCCGACATCAGGCTAGGCGTCCCGCCACCAATGAAGATCGTATAAATCTTACGCCCCCAGATCAGGGGCAAAGCCGCTTCAAGATCTGCACGCACAGCATCCAGATAGAGGTTTTCGTCAAAACTGGTTTTTACTTCATGCGAATTGAAATCGCAATAAGGACACTTTTTAACGCACCAGGGAAAGTGTATATACAGCGACAGTGGCGGCAGGCTAGTGAAATTAAACTGACCGGCACCCAGAAAATGGCTGGCCACATCTAGTGGCACGGCGGACAACTCCGTCTTTTTCTGCGATAAAGGGACCGAAGAAATCGGCTTGATTGGAATCATGGTAGTTTCTTACGCACGTAGATTTGACGCAAAACGAAAGGCCGCTCAACAGATCCGAAAGAGAATCCGCAGGCTAGATAAGGCTTTCAGAGGCATTTAAGGCCAGAAGGCGCGCCAGCATTGCGGATTCAGTTTTGGGGACTTCTAAAAAACTCTAAATTGAAAAATCGCATCGAGGGGGCTGATACAAAAACCAAGACCTCCCACCACACAGACACGAAAACACGGAGACACGAAGAAAAGCTAGGAGTAAGTGGCTCCATGACATATCGGCACACCAGTAGTTCAAATTGCTCAGGCCAGCTTTTCAAGCAGGGTACGCAAAGCCTGCCCACGGTGCGACAACTGACTTTTTTCTGAAGGCGTCAGTTCTGCAACGCTCTTGTTTAAAGATGGAATCCAGAAATGCGGATCGTAACCAAAACCATGCTCCCCTTTCGGCTGGTCAATGATCTCACCATGCCATAAGCCATCGGCAATCACAGGTTGCGGGTCATGCTCTGAGCGGACATACACCAAGATACAATAATAATAAGCCGACTTATCTGCAAATCCTGCCAATTGCTGTATCAAATGCTGATTGTTTCGCGCATCGGATTTTGGCTCGCCAGCAAAACGAGCGGAGAATACGCCAGGAGCACCTTGCAAAGCATTCACACAAATGCCAGAGTCATCTGCCAGAGCTGGCAAGCCTGTCATTCGCGCCGCATGCCGCGCTTTGGTCAGGGCATTTTCGACGAAGGTGAAATAAGGCTCTTCTGCCTCGGGCACTGCAAATTCAGATTGCGCATGCAATGAAATACCCAGAGGCGATAGCACATGGAAAAATTCTTTCAGCTTGCCTTGATTATTTGAGGCAAGCACAATTTTTTTCCCGCTGATTTTTCCATTGATTTCTACGCTCATAGCGGGTGCAGTCACAGACGTCATGTCTACATCAATCCCAATACTTGTTTCTGCAGGTCGATCAGATCCGCGATCCCTTCCTGTGCCAGATCCAGCAAACGATTCATCGTAGCGCGATCAAAAGCAACGCCCTCAGCAGTGCCCTGCACTTCAACAAACTGCCCTTGCTCAGTCATCACGACATTCATATCGGTATCGCAAGCAGAGTCTTCAGGATAATCAAGATCCAATACCGGAACACCCTGAAAGACGCCGACTGAAATCGCTGCAACAAAATGTTTTACCGGTACGGCGGCAATGACGCCACGCTCAACCAGTTTTGAAAATGCATCATATGCCGCAACCATGGCACCGGAAATCGCTGCCGTACGGGTACCGCCATCAGCTTGGATCACATCGCAATCAATATGTAAGGTACGCTCGCCAAAAGCCTCCAGATCAAATGCGGCGCGCAATGAGCGACCGATCAAGCGCTGTATCTCCTGCGTGCGACCTGATTGCTTGCCTTTCGCTGCTTCCCTGTCCATGCGGGTGTGGGTAGACCGTGGCAGCATGCCATATTCCGCTGTCAGCCAGCCCTGCCCTTTGCCCTTCAGAAAACCAGGAACTTTATCTTCGATACTGGCGGTACAAATGACGCGAGTATCGCCGAATTCGATTAATACCGAACCTTCGGCATGCTTAGTGAAATGGCGACTAATCACGACGGGACGCAATGCGTCCGGCGCACGTCCGCTTGGACGAATAGAATGAGGCATAGGATTGAATAATTTAAGGTTTAGTAGTAACGCGGGATGATTTATGAATCGCGTTGCGAATTTCCGCAATCGCTTTTTCAATTTCGGCTTCGTTGAATGCATCTGCTTCAACATTGTCCTGCTCACCGGGAGCAGGCGCTTGTATCGTAGTCGTAATCGATCCTATCGGCAATGTGTTGGTCGATATGATGGAAGAATCTTCTAGCCTGTCATCGCCTTCCCACATCATTGCCAGAGCTGTCACATTATCACTTTGCTTGCCAGCGATATCGACTGCGGAACGGATCAGCTCAGGTACGGCTCGCACGATAGTGTGATCGTTTAAACGCTGTGCCAGCATATGATCCGGCAAGACTGACCACAATCCATCCGAACATAAAAAAATCAGATCGCCCGCCTGCAAAGTGGCACGGCGGGATAGTTCGACAATCGGCGCATTTGGTGCACCGAGGCAGTTAAATAATTTATTCCGGTCAGGGTGGGTATGACGCTCCGACGGATCAACTTTTCCCTGAGCGATCAAGGTTTCTAGTCGCGAGTGATCTTTAGTGCGCAATAAAATCTGACCCTGACGCATCCAATACAGGCGTGAATCGCCGCAATGCGCCCAATACGCATGACCATTTTGTATCAGACATGCAACGATAGTAGTGCGCGGAGTCTCAGGTAAATTATGCAGTTCACGATATCGATGAATCTCTTGATGAGCCGCAAAAAAACTGTCCTCCAAAAAGCGTTCCGGACGCCCTATCATCGGATGAGCCTGCTGCTGAAATAAATTACCGATCGTTTGCATCGCGATAGTTGCGGCCATTTCACCCATGATGTGACCGCCCATACCATCGGCCAGCAGTAGCAGGATCACATCGCGGGTAAAGCTGTAGCCCATGCGATCTTGATTGACCTTGCGGCCACCAATATGACTTTCTTGATAAACGGAAAAACGCATGGATTAAATTCTAAAAACGAGTAAGGTCAATGGCAACATACCGGCATAATTGAGGAGAATCAAATCAAACAATCCATGCCAGACCCGTACATGGATAGACCAGATCCGGCATTAATGTACGGTATGGTCTTGTATCGTTGTGTGGTCGCTTTCGACAGGTTTTTTTCGGACTGGCGCAAATAAGGACGTTAATTTTTGCGTGGCTTTTTCCAGCATAGTTAGTTCTTTTTGTGGCTGCTTTTGTAGCTGCAAAGCTTTTTGTAGCGCGAACACACTTTGCGGCCGCTCCAGCGGATCCATTTTCAGACACCAGCGCACCACTTCAATCAATTCGGGAGAATACAAACCATCGAGTTTGCGATAATGGTTTTCCATCTTATCGCCATTTTTACGCTGATCCGATGGCTGCGGCGGTGCACCGACCATGCAGGCAAAAATCGATGCGCCGATGCTATAAATATCGGTCCACGGTCCGAGATTGCCATTTTTTGAATACAGCTCCGGCGCTGCGAAACCCGGTGTGTACATTGGGTATAGCTTAGGCAGATCGGTCTTCAGGGTTTGGCGTGCGGCACCAAAATCCAGCAAGATCGGCGTCCCGTCAAGACGCAGATAAATATTTGCCGGTTTTAAATCCAGATGCAGCAGCTTGTTGGTATGGACTTCACGCAGGCCATTCATCACGTGGTTAAACATACGACGGATGAATCGTTCCGACACCAGCGGTTTTTCACCTTTATCACGGCGGCGCAAGATATGCTCTTGCAACGAGCGGCCGGATTCATAGGCCATCACCATGTACACCGTTTCATTGGCACGGAAAAAATTGATCACGCTGACCACATTCGGATGCGCAATACGCGCCAGTGCACGGCCTTCCTCAAAAAAACATTTGAGACCGATACGGTAAATCGGTAAGTTTTCCGGTGAGATAGCAGGTACCAGTTCACCCTGCTGACGCAGTGCCAGCGAGCTTGGCAAATACTCTTTGATGGCAACTGCATTGCCATCCTCGTCCGACGCCAGATAAACAATACTGAACCCGCCGGATGCAATTTTCTTTACAATGCGATATCCAGCAATCTCCAGCCCGTCTGGCAAGGGTGCGTTATTTTGTGCGGCCATATCGTCCTAAATCCGTTGATAGAGAGGATTGTGTTGATGTTTGGTGATTTTGTAAAGGATAACAAGAAAGCAAACTGCTTCCCTACTGCAATATTGTCGCCAAATGTAACCTCCGTGCCGATAAGCACTGTGCCGGATAACGCAAACCCTGCGCAAGATTCAAGCTGTATGAACGTGTTTGACTATCGTTGAACACGCTGAACAGAGTCAATTCGTACTAGCTTTGCATTTACCTCGTATTTATTTTGCGTTTATTTTGCATTTATTTTTTAACCTACCGCATTACAAGGAAATTACGTGAGCATTTACAGCATGACCGGCTATGCCGCCCAGACCCATGAAACCGATGCCGGCACCATCACGCTAGAAATCAAGAGCGTGAACTCACGTTTTCTGGACTTGCAATTCCGTATTAACGACGATTTCAGGTCAGTAGAGCCACTATTTCGCGAGGCGATTGCGCGCAAACTGACTCGCGGCAAGGTCGAATGCCGCTTCAGTTTCGGCAAAAAAACCAGCAGCGGCAATTCTAAGGCATTAAATGCAGACGTCCTGACTCAAATTGCAGCATTTCAAACACAAGTACGCCAGCAATTCCCGGACGCGGCGCCGTTGACTAGCAACGAATTACTGCGCTGGCCGGGTGTGATTGAAGAAGCAGAAATCAATGCCGACGCTCTGCAATCTGCGATCGTCAGCGGTATCGATACGACATTGACAGCATTTATCACCAGCCGCGAACGCGAAGGTGCAGCGCTGGCACAAGTCCTGACCGACCGTATCGACGCGATGGAAACCATTGTGACCAGAATCACTCCTCTAGTACCACAGGTCGTACAGCAGTTCCAGCAAAAAGCCATCAGCCGTATGGAAGAGGCGCTGGGCCTGTCACAAGCCAACGCCAACTCAGCAACTCAAACCATCTCGCGCGAAGAGGTGCTCGACAGGGTACGGCAGGAAGTCACCTTGTATGGCATCCGCATCGACGTTGCAGAGGAATTGTCGCGTCTTTCAGCGCACCTGACCGAAACTCGGCATATCCTGAAAAAAGGAGGCCAAGTCGGCAAGCGCCTCGATTTTATGATGCAAGAACTTAACCGCGAAGCAAATACCCTGGGATCGAAAGCCGCACTGAAAGAACTGGCCGATGCCTCAATGGAATTAAAGTTGCTGATCGAACAAATGCGTGAGCAAGTACAGAATCTTGAATAGACCAGGACTTTTCTTTATACTACTGCCAGTATATTTAAATCACTAGGTAAAGCTTGCGCAAATTGCCTAGTTTTAAAGCATACTCCCCAAAAAAATCATAATTGAGAAGCTTGAGAACCATTATGTCCGCATCCAAAGCCACTGCAGGTAGTCTGTTTATGGTTGCCGCCCCATCGGGTGCGGGCAAATCGACCCTGGTGAATGCTTTATTGGCACAAGAACCTGCCATCAAGCTATCAATCTCTTACACTACGCGCCCACCGCGCCCCGGCGAGCAGGATGGTCGCGAATATCATTTCACGACGGTAGAAGATTTTTTGGCACGCAAAGCACAGGGCGAGTTTCTTGAGTCAGCCGAAGTTCATGGCAATTACTACGGCACGTCCCGTATTCTGATTGAGCAGCAAATGCAGGCCGGCACCGATATTTTGCTGGAAATCGACTGGCAAGGGACACAACAGGTTAAAAAACAATTCCCGGACGCGGTCAGGATCTTCATCTTGCCGCCATCAATCCCGGCGCTGGAAGAGCGCCTGAAAAAACGCGGACAAGATGAACCGCACATCATTACTCGTCGAATTCTGGCCGCTGGCGGTGAAATGGCGCACGCTCCCGAGTTCGAATATGTTATTATTAATCAAGAGTTTGCAACCGCCTTGGCAGAACTCAATGCAGTCGTCAAGGCAACCCGCTGCCGCTTCCCGCAGCAAGCAAGCCGCAATGCAGCGCTGTTTGCCCAATTGGGCATCCATGCCAACCCATGATAGAAAGAAAGAAAATGGCACGTATTACTATTGAAGATTCACTGAAAAACATCCCTAATCGTTTTCAACTGACCCTGTGCGCCACTTATCGCGCGCGTCAATTATTGCAAGGTCACACACCAAAAGTGGACTCAAAAGACAAACCAACCGTCGTTGCTCTGCGCGAAATCGCGGAAGGTAAAATTGGCATTGAAATGTTGAAAAAAGTACCTCTTTAATTCTTTAGCGCTACTACCGTGAAACGGCTGGGAACTAAACGGAATGAATCTTATAGACAGCAATTCTTCTGTTCCAGCCGCGGTCTCTCCTGAGAAGGCAGCTTCACGACGATCATCCTCCAAATCGAACCCATCGACTTCATCGCCTTCTTCTGTATCGCCCTCCTTGCCAGAAAATCCTGTTCCACGCGCACCAGCGACCGGCGTTGCCTCCATCACCGCACTGACCACCCGCTTAGCTGAATACCTCTCGCCTGCTGACTTAAAGCTAGTCAAGGAAGCTTATCGCTTCTCTGACGAAATGCACTTGGGACAAGTCAGGCGCTCAGGTGAGCCCTATATCTCGCATCCTATTGCGGTAGCTGAGATCTGTGCGGAGTGGAAACTCGATGTTCAGGCAATCATGGCGGCACTACTCCATGATGTGATGGAAGATCAGGATGTCAAAAAAGAAGAACTGATTGAACGCTTCGGCGCGCCAGTTGCGGCGCTGGTTGACGGCTTGTCAAAGCTGGAAAAAATCGAATTCCAAAGCCAGATCGAAGCGCAAGCTGAAAATTTCCGCAAAATGCTGCTAGCCATGGCGCGCGACGTGCGCGTCATTCTGGTCAAGCTGGCTGACCGGCTACACAATATGCGCACCCTGGGTGCGATGAAACCGGAAAAACAGCGTCGCATCTCTCGAGAAACGATGGAAGTCTATGTGCCGATCGCACACCGGCTCGGCCTGAATAATATTTATCGCGAGTTACAAGATCTGGCTTTTGCGCATCTATACCCCATGCGTTATCGCACACTCGCCAAAGCCGTCAAAGCGGCGCGTGGCAACCGTCGCGAGGTCGTCAATAAGATCATGGAAGCAGTGAAAACTGCGCTAAAAGAAGCTGGACTTGCCGCCCAGGTTTTTGGTCGTGAAAAAACTCTGTATGGTATTTATCGCAAAATGCACGATAAACACCTGAGCTTTTCACAAGTGCTGGACGTCTACGGTTTCCGTATCGTTGTCGATAATTTTCCAAATAGCTACTTCGCCCTTGGTACCTTGCATGCCCTGTATAAGCCGATGCCGGGTAAATTTAAAGATTACATCGCCATTCCCAAAACGAATGGCTACCAATCTCTGCACACCACGCTGATCGGCCCTTACGGCACACCGGTTGAGTTTCAGATCCGCACGCAAGAAATGAATCAGGTCGCCGAATCTGGCGTCGCCGCGCATTGGCTTTACAAAAATGAAGACGGCAACCTGACAGATCTTCAGCAGCGTACGCATGCCTGGCTGCAATCCTTACTGGATATTCAAAAGCAGACAGGGGATTCTGCTGAATTTTTAGAGCATGTTAAAGTCGATCTGTTTCCTGATTCGGTCTATGTATTCACACCAAAATCGAAAATTATCGCCCTGCCACGCGGTGCGACGGCACTTGATTTCGCATACAACATTCATACTGATATCGGCGATCAGGCGATTGCGACACGAATTAATCACGAGCCGGTTCCGTTGCGCTCCGAATTAAAAAATGGAGACATCGTTGAAATCATTACCTCACCAAACTCTCGTCCTACACCAAACTGGCTGACCTACGTGCGCACAGGTAAGGCACGCTCGGCGATCCGCCATTATCTGCGCACCATCAATCTGAACGAATCGACAGAACTCGGCCGTCAATTGCTGGCACAGGCGCTGGTCGCAGTACATTTAAATCCGGAATTACCGGAGAGCCTGGTCGACAAATTACTCAACGAGTCAACCGCCAAATCACTGGAAGAAATTCATACCGATATCGGCATTGGCAAGCGCATGGCAGCACTGGTCGCCAGGCATATTCTGGATTTGGTGGAAGACGATTCTCCGTCGATTCCATTCCAGCAATTTGCTGGCGACAAACTTAATGCCAAACGAGATCCTGTCATTATTTATGGCAGTGAAGGCGTTTCAGTCCAGTTGGCGCCGTGTTGCTTGCCAATTCCCGGTGACGGGATTGTCGGCCAGCTCAAGCGTGATCAGGGATTAGTGGTACACACCGATGACTGCGACAACGCCAAACGCATGCAGGTGAAAGAACCTGATCGCTGGATTGACGTGAGTTGGGGTGAAGACTTGAACCGTCGCTTTGATAGTCGCGTCGTCGTGATGGTCAATAACGAGCGAGGTGCGCTGGCACGGATTGCCGCAGAGATTGGCGAGTCAGACGCCAACATTAGCCATGTCAGTATGGAGGATGGTCAGGCCAACGATATGACCAATATCCATTTCACCATCCAGATTGAAGATCGTACTCACCTCGCCAGACTGATGCGCAATGTGAAGCACCTCAATGGCGTCGCCAAGATCTGGCGCGAACACGGTTGAGTTAATGCCTCACGTTCGTTCTTGAACGTCTTACTCAGGATATTTCACCTCAATAATCGTCAATTCATCAATACCTGCCGGCGTCTTTAATACGACGGTATCGCCCTCCCTGGCTTTGGTCAACGCGCGCGCCACTGGCGACACCCAGCTGATTTTGCCCGCCAGCGGATCAAACTCATCAACACCGACGATGGTAATCGTGACCTCGTCACCCTGTTGGTTTTCATAAGTTACCGTTGCGCCAAAAAATACCTGATCGTTTCCATGATGAACACGCGGATCGACAACCTCTGCGATATCAAGTCGCTTGGTTAAAAACCGAATACGCCGGTCTATTTCACGCAAGCGGCGCTTACCGTAGATGTAATCCCCATTTTCAGAACGATCACCATTCGATGCCGCCCAGTGAACGATATTGACGATCTCAGGGCGCTCGACATCCATCAGATGCAAGAACTCCTCCTTCATTCTTTGATGACCTTGTGGCGTCATATAATTTTTAACACCAGCAGGAATCTCAGGAATACCAAATTCCAGATCATCATCCTGCTCGGTTTCTTTGACAAATGCTTTACTCATTCCGGCATTGTAGCGGAGATGCATAAAAATATACGCTGATGCCTACCACGACACCAGCAAGCCTTATAGAATAGACACCAGTAAATGCGGCAATAGTCGTTGCCGTCAGACTCTATCCGCAACAGAATTATTTTCGATCAAGGTATATGCATGACAGTGAGCGCAGCCATCAAACTTATTATCGTCGACGATCATGCCGTCGTACGTGAGGGTTTAAAACAAATCATCGGCAGCACAGAAGATATATGCATTGTGGGAGAAGCCGAAAATGGGCTAGATGCAATCAGGCTCTCACGGCAACTCGATTATCAGATCATGATGCTGGATATTTCACTGCCAGATAAAAATGGCATCGAAATTCTTAAGCAAATTAAAAAAGAATCGCCTCAGGTGTCCGTCCTCATGTTTTCGATACACAGAGAAGACCAATATGCGATACGGGCGCATAAATCCGGTGCATCTGGCTATTTGAATAAGCAAGCCAGCGCAACTGAAATTTTGCAAGCCATACGTCAAATTGCATCAGGATTGAAATACATTAGCCCCGAACTCGCCCAGGAACTTGCGAACAACCTCAATCAAGAGCATGAAGGCGAACTGCACAAAACACTGTCTGATCGCGAGTACCAGACATTGACGATGATTGCCTCCGGCAAAACCGTCAGTGACATTGCCAAAGAATTGTCTCTGTCGGTCAAAACTATCAGCGAATACCGGGCACGCTTATTATTAAAAATGAAATTACGCCACAACGCAGAACTGACGCATTACGCGATCAAAAATCAACTTGTTGAATAAGTCCGCAAAGGCATAAAAAAACACTAAAATCCAGTATTACCATTACCAGTAGCTCCTCCTGATACTCGATAGTTCAAGCGCGGAAGCACCATGTCAAACAATCCTAATAATTCACAGTTCAAAACACCGACTGACATCGCCAGAGAAACTTTCCGGCGACTGGCAATTCAAAGAATTGCGCCAACTCCCGAGGCTTATCGCAAGCTGTATCAGGAAATATCCGGTGTCATTGATGAAATATCCGAAACAAAACCAGACACTCCGGCGGCGTCACCTCAATCGACTGAAGGTATAGAACCGTCTGCCGCTGAACAATTGCTACTCGGTTTCGCAGAGAGTCTGAAGCAATCACCAGGGGATCTGGGTAACTTTGGTCATCGGTTCAGTCGCGCAATCAAATCAGGTAACTGGGACGATTACAGCAAAGGTCTTACACAATTAGCAGAAAAAACACTGGTCAAACCAAGTAACTCCATCAGCCTGGTAGATCCGATTCCCGTACCAGTTGCGAGCACAGCGAGCAACTCTATTTCTCTGGTTGACGACATTCCTGTCGAGGACAGCCGTCCGAAAATTTTAAAAGATTTGCTGTACCGCACTTTGACTTTGGCTCTCGCTTCCGTGCTCAAGCCGAACCCCTCACTTGCCACAGAATCAGAAGCACTGGGAATCGCCGTCAGGGATGCAGAAAGCGAAACAGCGCTGAATCAAGTCGCGTCACGACTCAAGCAGCTGTGTTTTCAAATTGAATTGAGCAGCGGCGATACCGCTGAACAGCAAGAGTTGTTGTTGAGATTATTTGGCTTACTCTTAGATAATGTCCACGAATTACTCGACGAAGATAATTGGCTACGCGGCCAGATCGAAGTTGTACAAAGCCTGATTTCTGGGCCGATAGATCATCGTGCTTTACAAGAAGCCACCAGAAGCCTCAAAGACGTCATTTATAAGCAAGGTGCGCTCAAACACAGCATCGATGAATCGAAAACTTCCGTTAAAAACATGATGGCGACCTTTATTGATCGCCTCAGTGTCATGACGGTCAGTACAGAAACCTACCACAGCAAAATGGGCGGCTATGCAGATCAGATCCGTCAAAGTAAAGATGTGATCGAAGTCGATCAACTCATTGCGTCTATATTGGATGAAACCCGCACCGTACAAACGGAAACAATGCGATCACATGAGATGATGATCGTCGCACAAAAAGAAGTAAAAGAAGCGGAAGTTCGAATTAAAGAACTCGAAGACAAACTTGCCCACATGAGCGAATTAGTGCGTGAAGACCAATTAACTGGCAGCCTTAACCGACGCGGACTCGATGACGTGTTTGAGCGTGAGGCAGATCGAGCCGACCGTCGCGGTACCCCTCTCTGTGCGGCC
The DNA here is from genome assembly GCF_049340185.1 of Undibacterium sp. Rencai35W. Lineage (NCBI taxonomy): Bacteria > Pseudomonadati > Pseudomonadota > Betaproteobacteria > Burkholderiales > Oxalobacteraceae > Undibacterium > Undibacterium sp. Rencai35W. The sequence goes on along the minus strand of NZ_JBMPPC010000003.1, from coordinate 525,442 downwards.
ATGCTGGATCTGGACAACTTTAAAAAACTCAACGACACACATGGGCACGCCGCAGGTGATGAAGCCCTGGTGCATCTGGTTCGCATCGTCAAAAAAACACTCCGCTCCATTGATGTGATAGCGCGTTATGGTGGTGAAGAGTTTTTGATCGTCATGCCAGAAACAAATCTGGACGAAGCCGCCTCTGCCATGACCAGGGTGCAACGTGAATTGACGACTCATTTTTTCACTGCCAATGAGCAACGCCTGTTCATCACATTTAGCGCGGGCGTGGCGCTAAGAGGCCCGAACGAGGCTCAAGAAGCCGTTGTAAAGCGTGCAGACAAAGCGATGTATGAAGCCAAGAAGACTGGTAAAAATCGCGTAGTGAAGGCAAATTAGTCAATCAGTCAAATTAACGAGTAAAACCCGACTAGATCAAGCTTACGCCCGACCTGATCTCCGCCTACAATAACAACCTACGCAAGAAGTTAATCGTAGTCACCTTCACTATTTTGTAGAGAGACCGGGTATGGAGAAGACTAATCCAATTTATGTCACACAACCCTCTCTTCCACCATTAGAAGAATTCATCCCCTATTTAGAAAAAATCTGGGACTCAAAAATATTGACGAATGGCGGTCCATTTCATCACGAACTGGAAGAAAAACTGTGTGATTATTTAGGCGTAAAGCATCTTTCCTTATTTACCAACGGGACTATTGCACTTGTTACTGCGCTGCAAGCCTTGAGGATTGCTGGTGAGGTCATTACAACGCCCTATTCTTTCGTTGCGACAGCACACTCTTTATTATGGAACGGCATCAAGCCTGTTTTCGCAGACATTGATCCTATTTCACTGAATTTAGACCCGACAAAAATAGAAGCTGCGATTACCCCCAACACGACCGCAATCATGCCCGTTCATTGTTACGGACGACCTTGTGACGTTGATGCAATTCAACGAATTGCTGATAACTATAATCTCAAAGTAATCTACGATGCGGCACATGCTTTTGGCGTAAAACGTAAGGGCGAAAGTATTCTGAGCTGCGGCGATTTATCGGTATTAAGTTTTCATGCGACGAAGGTTTTCAACACGTTTGAGGGAGGCTGCATTATTTGCCCGGACGCTAAAACAAAACAGCATATCGATCATTTGAAAAATTTTGGCTTTGTAGACGAAACAACCGTTGTTGCCTACGGTGTCAACGGCAAAATGAGCGAGGTCAACGCCGCATTTGGCTTACTTCAGCTACAACATATCGATAAAGCATTAGATAAGCGTCGCCAAATATCGGATAGATACCGTGAGCTACTTGCAGACGTGAAGGGAATTACTTTGCTTCCTGAAAGCACCGATGTGTTATCCAATTTTGCGTATTTTCCTATTCTGGTTGAACCAGTATATCCGTTGAGCAGAGACGCCTTATATCAAAAGCTAAAGGATAAAAATATTTTTGGCCGTCGCTACTTTTACCCACTGATTTCGAATTTCCCTATGTACAGGGGTTTAGTCTCTGCGCATCATGACAATCTCCCCGTCGCAACCGAGGCGTCGCTTAAGGTACTCTGTCTTCCTATTTATCCCGCACTAGAAATCGAAGAAGTAACATATATTTCCGAACTTATTGCGAACTGATCGCATCATCCAAGTAATTATCCGTCGATGAAAATAGCCATCATGCAACCCTATCTATTCCCATATATAGGGTATTTTCAGCTAATCGATGCTGTCGATATTTTCGTGATCTATGACGATGTAAATTATATTAAGAGTGGCTGGATCAATAGAAATTTCATTTTGAATCAGTCTAAAAATCTAAGAATAACCTTGCCGCTCGATGAGCCTAGTCCAAATAAACTCATTAACCAGATCAGTATTAAAGACCATTCAAATAAGCTACTGGAAACAATTCGTCACAGCTACGCAAAAGCGCCGTGTTTTCATGAAGCGTTTCCTTTGATTCAGCGCATATTGATGCACAGCGAAAATAATCTCGCACAATTTTTAACTCATCAGTTAAAGGAAGTGATTGATTACCTAGGTATCAAGATTGATTGGCGGATTTCGTCATCAATCAATAAGGACAACACACTGCATGGGCAGGAAAAAGTTATCGCTATCTGCGAGGAAATGGGAGCGACCCACTATATCAATGCGATTGGCGGTAAAGAGTTATATGACTACGCGAGTTTTGAAAAAAGAGGGATTGAACTTTCATTTATCCAGTCTGAACCAGTTACTTATACGCAGTTTACAGATTTTGTTCCCAACCTATCGATCATCGACGTGCTGATGTTCAATACACCGTCACAAATATCAAAACTTATCAAAAATTATCACCTGATTTGATTAGATTTAGTAAGCAAACCGAACCCTATAACCCTAATTGTCAGCTTCACACAACCCCGACTACTATGCCAAACAACATTCATCAATTCAGTGAACTCAAGTTTAGTCTGATTGACTATTGGAGAATGTTCAAGGCTCGCGGCATATGGTTGCCAGTCAATTACTTCCGGCACGCACATCTGTTTGATTTGCGTTACAAGACGAATACACATACCTGGCTTCCCAAAGACAATTGGGAGGAAAAACCAGACAATTTTGAACACGGATTTATGTATATGTGTTCTTGGACCAACGAAATCCAAAATTCTTTCAAGATCGTCAAATCCTTGTTAGCAACCGATTTCGATGACTACTCGTTTGTTGATATTGGCTGCGGCAAAGGAAAGGTGGTGATCGTTTGGAAGCAGGAATGCTTGCGAGAAGAAAATCAGCAAGCTGTATATGGAATTGATTTTTATCAACCACTAATTGCGATCGCAAAAAAAAATTATAGCAAAGTGTTTAACGAAGAAGGTATATTTTTATTGAGAGACGCGACGCAAACTGAATTCAATGAATTTGGGAAAAAAGTCATCGTTTATCTCTACAATCCGTTTGACGAAATCATATTGAAACAGGTGATGGAGCGCTTACGCGATCATCCGTCCATTATTATTTATAACAACCCTGTACATGCTCAGGTCGTTATCGACTCGGGATATAAAATCCTCTACGAACATAAGGGGTCTCACCCTAATGCTGAAACTACGATTTTATCTAATCTTTGAGATGCCGTTTCTGCCTTTCTACAATAATGACTAATGCTTAAAAATAATATCAAACACCCGCAATTTGGCATCTGGGATTATTGGAGAATGTACCAAGCAAGAGGGATCCAATTGCCATTTAAATATTTCGTAGAAACACATCTGTTTGACTTACTCAACCATACGGATACTCATACATGGCTACCCAAAAGTCAGCATGAGACTATCCCGGAAAATTTTGAACATGGTACTTTTTATATGTCCTCATGGACATCGGAAATACAAAACTCATTTCATGTAATTGATAAATTGCTTGGAGATGAATTCTCAGAATACAGTTTCATCGACATAGGTTGCGGCAAAGGTAAAGTCGTTTTGACATGGCGTAAAGCCTGCGTACAGGCTAGAAAATCACAAGCAATATTTGGTATTGATTACTATGAACCATTTTTAGATATCGCCAGAAATAATAATCAGCGAGTGTTTCATGATGATGGCAATTATTCCTACGAAGATGCGACGAAAACCCGCTTTCAGGCCTATGGCGATAAACTCATTATTTACTTGGCGAACCCATTTGATGAATTTATTTTAGAAAAGGTAATTGCTAATCTATCGTCGTCAAAATCCATCATCATTTACAACTATCCTGTCCATGGTGAAATTATTGTCAAGCATGGGTACAAATTGATTTACGAAAAAATGGGATCTCTTCCTTTAACACAGACACGTATTTATTCGAACCACATCACAACAACCTAATCGTCGACGTTAAAGGAAGTGATTGGTTGTCCATCACACCACTGATACCACATAACACGCAACGCTTTTTCGAAAGCGACAGCGATTTTGTTTGGATTCAGGTAATCCGATTGCAGTACCCGCTGTCTCAATCCAGAGCGAATACTTGCCAGATCATTTCTGTTGCTGGACCAGAATACTGCTTTGTGTACTAGATCGTCGTTATCTATAGCCACAAATTGTTCTAATTGAAGATGTTGCAAAATAGCCTGCCCTTCCCTGCTAAAAGAGCTGTTACCAGCGAGCGTCAAGGTTGGTACTCCCATCCATAGGCCATGCATAGATGTTGTCGCGCCTGTGTAAGGGAAGGTGTCCAAACAAAGATCGACTGTTTGAAGCTGTTTTAAAAACCCCTCCATATTGCTCCTATGAAGAAAAGTCAGTCGCTCTTTCACAACACCTTTTGCTGCAAATTTAGCGATCATCTCCTCAGGATGATGGTTTTTCGGAAGTCCCCCAATAGTCATATGGCTATCTGGAAGCGCGTTCAATATTTCCGACCAGATATATATAACTGAATCACTTATTTTACTGATGCGATTAAAGCTACCAAATTGAAGACTCTTATTTTTTAAGGCTGGTAGTGGTGATATTTCCGGAGAATTTTTATAAGGTTCAAAAGGTGTACAAACAGGCAGTCTGACAATTTTTTCGGAAAACTGCTTTTCAGCATCACCCGCGGGAACCAAATAACGATCAGTCACGTAATAATCCATCGCTCGTAAGCCGGTGGTCCCCGGATAACCTATCCAGCTAAACTGAACGGGTGCCGGCTTACGTGCAAAGGTCAGTAGTCTGTTATTGGTTGTATGCCCAGACAAATCACACAAAATATCGATTTGATCGGTTTCGATTACTTGTGCAAGCTCAAGATCTGAATAATTGTGAACACTTTTCCAGCTGACAAAATTTGACTTTAATTGATGAGTTACCTCATCTTCCAGATCACGGTTGTAATACGCGAACAGATTGAGTTGTGTCTTTGTGGAGAGTTCTTTTAAAATCGATCCAATATAGGAAGAAACTGCGTGATTAAAAAAGTCTCCGGAAACAAATCCCACTCGTAATGGTCGATCATGGTTTTTGTTATTTGTATGTTTCGGCCAGAACGGAATAAACGGCATTTCGTAGCGAACGCTAAAGTTTTTATGCTCTTCGAATACCAATGCTGGGCTGGCCTTAAAAGACTCCACCAAAAAAAATAATAAGGAAGAAAACGCCGTAGAATCGCTTGGATCTAAACTTAATGCTTTACGGTAAAGCGATTCGACTTGATCCTGGCGACCGCCGAGCGTATGAAGTATGTTACCCAAACTACGATAAGCAGATGCAAGCGACGGGTCAATTTTTATGCAACGCTCATAATATTTCTGAGCAAGCAAAATTTCATTTTGATCAAAAAATATGTTCCCAATATTAAATAAAGCCTCTACATAATCAGGACGCAATGCGATAGCGCGCTCTAAATGAATTAAACTGGACTTTGAATCACCTAAAAGCTGCAATATTGCACCGAGTGCGTTATGTGAATCTGCAAGATTCGGCGCTAACCTGACCGCCTCCTCAGCGAAATATTTAGCCTCACTCAATCGTCTCTTTTCTCTTAGTAATGCAGCAAGATTGAGGTAACCGACAGCAAAATTCCTGTCAATCTCAATTGCCTTTCGAAAATAGAACTCTGCCTCGTCCAATTTTTTCAGAGCCCGCAAAAGATTACCTAAATTATTGCAAGCCTCAAGCATCTCCGGGTTCGTTGCAAGCGCAGATTTATATGATAGTTCGGCTGCAGGGTATTTCTTTTTCGCGACAAAAATGAGCGCCAGATTAAATTGTGCGATTGCGTCTGACGGCGCTAACTCAACAGCCTTTAACATATGTATTTCTGCGTCATCCAGTTTTTGCAACCCGATAAATGCTAATCCGCTATAACGCCATGCCAAAGAATCACCTGAATTTTTTTTAGTCGCTTTTTCGGTATATTTAAGGATCTCTACGAACTTACCTTTGTGATACAAGTCGCTCAAGTACTTTTCTGATGATGAAACAGTTTTAGATACAGCGACTTGCGGTGACATTATTTCTTTTTGTGTGGAATCATTTTTTTCGGTGCTAATTGTGAGATCCACATGTTCATGTGATACCTCCGGTTCAACAGGAGACCCCTGAGAATTCAAAAATTGATCTCGTAAAAACGCCGCCTCTTGCAAAACTTGTTCGTCACCCGACAGACGAAGAACATGCAAATACTGATCCCAATACATTGCCGCCGTCGGCTTCGATTGGATCGCCTGCTCAAAAAAAGATGCTGCGTTTACTAAATCTTGCGCATCCAGATAAATACAAGCCAATTTATAACTCGCATCAGAATAACTCGGCATTTCAGCAAGAAGCGCCTTATATGTATCGATTGCCTGAGCCGATTCCCCGTTACGCCAAAGAGTATCTGCAGATTGCATGATTTCGGTTAACACGATATCCATCGCTGACAAATCTATCTCACTGTCACTTACTTCCAGAGCAGGCTTATTTTCGATCATTATTTATTCACTCAAATTGGACAAATCCGCAATGGATTGGGTGTAAAACAAACTAATCAACAGAATTACGCAGAGGCTCCTAAACAATAACAAACTTAGCCGCCAAGCATTCGTTGATTAGAGACAGAAATATCCACATTTAACTCACATAAACAATAAGTGGCAACTTGCTAATCCGCTTTAAAGCGGTAATGGCGTGGCCGCATAAAAAATGTGTCTCATCATTCAAGATATTGTCATGCGTACCTATTTTTTATTAACTGCATCGCCAGGAAGTAGTTTAATTGCATATTTGACATTAATTAAATTAGAATTTTGATGAAAATTTATCTTTTAGCAATGTCAAATAAATTTAATTTAACCCTAAAGTATTTTCAAAATTCGTCGTTCAGCGGAGTAAGGGTAAAAACTTTAGTTCAAAAAAAAATATTTATTTGCAGTAACAAATTAAATATTTTGGATACCTGTCCGTTACCTGAAACAACGGCGGTGCTGTAGTCACAGAAACAGACCAAAGTTTAAGGCTAGTGCCGATTTTTAACTTAGGTAAGGAGAATTAAAATGGCTTCATTTATCAATACCAATATTGCATCGCTGAATGCGCAACGCAATTTGACGACTTCACAAGCATCGTTAAACACATCTTTACAACGTCTTTCCTCCGGTTTACGTATTAACAGCGCAAAAGACGACGCCGCAGGTTTGGCGATTTCTCAGCGTTTGACTTCACAAATCGGCGGCTTGAATCAGGCAGCACGTAATGCGAACGATGGTATCTCTTTAGCGCAAACCGCTGAGGGCGATTTAACTCAAATCGGTAATAACTTACAACGTATTCGTGATCTGGCTGTTCAGGCAGCCAACGGCTCTAATAGTGCAAGTGACCGCGCTGCTCTGAACAACGAAGCTAGCCAGTTGGTATCTGAGATCAACCGTGTTGCAAGCAACTCTAACTTCAACGGCGTGAACTTGCTCGACGGTAGCTTTACCAATCAAACATTCCAAGTCGGCGCTAACGGTACTAGCAACGACCAGATCACTATTGGTTCAATTGCCAGTGCAAAATCAACTTCATTAGGTGTTGGTTCTGGATCAAGCTACGCAACAAACTTGTCCGGTTCCGCTGCGACAACTGATGCTTTGGGCGCTGGTGGCTTAGTCGTTAATGGTTTTAACGTTGGCTCATCAAGCTCTGACGGTGTGTCATACAAGGATTCCAACGGTAGCGCGATTGCTAAAGCGGCTGCAATCAACGCAGCATCCGGCAATACCGGTGTAACAGCGACTGTCAGTGCTAATACAGTCACAGGTACTGGAGCAACTGGTTTTGCAACAGCGGTAGCAACAGGCGACATCAAAATCAACGGTGTTGATCTTGGTCCTTTGGGTGCAGCTGGTTCTGCGGCAGAACGTGGTGCTCAAGTTACTGCTGCGGTCAACGCAAAATCGTCACAAACTGGCGTAACAGCAAGCTATGACACCACGACAGGTGCCGTTTCTTTAACAGCTACTGATGGTCGCAATATCACGATTGAAAAAGCAGCAACAGGTGGATCCGATGACAACGTGACCGGCCTTACAACAGGCGGTGGTGCTGGTGTGGCTTACTCTGTTACTACATCGGCTCAAGTTAATCTTTCATCAAGCAGTGATAAAGGTATTACCGTATCAACTGGCTCTGACATCAGAGATACAACGGGTGCAGCGGCAACCACAGGTATTTCTGCCGGTGATTTGAAAATCAATGGTGTTGATATCGGTGCAGTTACCGCAAGCACTGCTGCAAGTGTCACTGGTCAAAATCTGGTCGATGCAATTAACAAGGTGACGAGCAAAACTGGCGTTGCTGCAAGCACAACAACAGCTGGTGCCGTAACATTAACTTCGGTTAATGGCGCAAATTTTGACATTACTGCAACTGCAGCTGCGAATACTGCGTTTGGTTACACAACTGGTACAACGACCATTTCTGCCGCTGCCGGTGCAGGTACTACTGCTGCAGGTTTGACAGCCGGCACTAAAGCCGCAACGGTTACTGCGGGCGCAGGCCTGTCGTCACTCGACTTGTCGACAGCTTCTGGTGCTACATCAGCATTGACAACAATTGATGCAGCTCTCGCTTCAGTCAATAGCTCACGTGCTTCACTGGGTGCGTATCAAAACCGTCTGTCATCAGCAGTAACTAGCTTGCAAACAAGTGCAGAAAACTTCACTGCGTCACGTAGCCGTATTCAAGATGCTGATTTCGCACAAGAAACAGCAAGCTTGACTCGTGGTCAGGTGTTGCAACAAGCAGGTACTGCAATCTTGGCGCAAGCAAATGCGTTGCCACAGGGTGTATTAGCTCTGCTTCGTTAATTACTAATGATTATTCGCTGAATTTTCATTAGCAAGAACTAATCCCCTGGTCATTTTTTGATCAGGGGAATTTTTACTTAGAGGAAATGATCATGGACATCTCGTCAATTGGTAATTCCAATGCAAATGTGGCAGTCGTACTTAACCGACAAGCCAGCTCAGATGCGTCAATTTCTACAGCACAAGCAGCCACACCAACCATTACTGAAACGGCTGTAAGCCAGCCGAACAAAAGCCCTAGTCTTGCCGATGTGACTAAAGCTGTTCAAGACATTAATAAATCTATTCAATCTAGTTCACAAGGTGTTGAGTTTACAGTCGACAATGATGACAAGCGTGTTGTCGTCAAAGTGGTCGACCAGCAAACCAAACAGGTACTGCGTCAAATTCCGACTGAAGAAGCGATTGAAATTTCAAAATCACTGGATAAGTTGCAAGGCCTGTTAATTAAGCAACAAGCATAGGTAACTTCAAAAATTTATTGTAAGAAAATGCTACTTTAAAACTGATAGGTAAATCCCCCTCTAAAGTCTGGTTTGCCTGAGCCGATAACTAGGTATAGTGCAAGCATACGAAGGGGAATATAGTGACTATTCAATCAACAGGTATTGGTTCAGGACTGGACGTCAATACACTGGTTACCAAATTAATGCAGGTAGAAAGCCAGCCCTTAACGGCTCTCGCTACCAAAGAAGCGAGCTATCAAGCGAAGCTGTCTGCATATGGATCATTGAACAGTGCCCTTAGCGCATTTCAAAGTTCCCTATCGAGTCTCAACAATCCCTCCACGTTTCAATCTCTCAATGCCTCTTCCGGAGACTCTACGATCGTCTCCGGATCAGCAACTAGCGGTGCTGCTCCAGGTAATTACAGCGTCAACATTACCAAGTTAGCCCAAGCTCAATCCATCTCAAGTGCGGGACAAGTCAGCACAACAAACGCTATCGGTGACATAAACGCTACAACGACAATTTCTTTTCAGTTCGGTACGATTACCGGCACTGCGACGAATGGCGTGTATGGAACAGGCACAACATTTACCCAAGATGCCGCTCAAGCAACTGGATCAATCACTATTGACAGTAGCAACAACTCGCTTCAGGGTATTCGTGATGCCATCAACGCTGCAAACATCGGCGTAAGCGCAACCATCGTTGGCGATGGAAGTGCGACGCCATACCATCTGGTATTAAACTCAAGTAAGACTGGCGCTGCATCAAGCTTAAAAATTAGCGCGTCCGGTGATACAGCCGTTCAGGGTTTATTAAATTATGATCCCGCGGGAACCCAAAATTTTACTGAAATAAATACGGCACAAAGTGCAGCATTGAAAGTTAATGGGATCGACATTACCAGCGCATCGAATACTGTAAGCGGAGCCATTCAAGGTGTTAGCCTCAATCTGACTAAAATTGGAAGCACCTCTATCGCTGTTTCCGCCAATACGACAGGGATACAAGCCGGCATTAATAGTTTAGTCAAAGCATACAATGACCTGAACTCAACAATTAAGACGCTAACAGCCTATGATCCAAGTACAAAAAAGGGCGGATTATTACTTGGCGACTCGACTACTCAAAGTGTACAAAATCAGATCCGCAACTCATTATCCACTGCGGTAAATGGTCTTGGTGGTGGGCTGACTACCTTATCTCAAATTGGTGTCACGTTTCAAAAGGACGGCTCTTTAGCACTAGACTCAAGCAAGCTTACAACAGCCCTGACAACAAAGTTAAGTGATATTGGTGGTCTGTTTGCTTCTATCGGTAAAGCCAGTGATAGTTTAGTCAGTGTGGCCTCTTCCAGTTCTGCCACAAAAGCAGGCAGCTACAATTTAAACATCACTAAAATTGCTACGCAAGGTAGCTTAAGTGGAGACCTGTCTTTGCCGGCGACAACAACGATCGCAGCGAGTACCGCGATCAATGTAACCTTAGATGGTGTAACAGCCTCTGTAGGCTTGGCACAAGGCACTTACACACCCAGCCAGTTAGCCGCTCTGGTTCAGTCGTCGATTAATGGAACTTCTGCTTTCTCTGCAAATGGATCAACTGTTACTGCCTCTATCGGAGGTACGGGTAACCTCATACTGCAATCTGCAAAATTCGGAGCGACGTCAAATGTTAGTCTTGCGTCAAACACAGGATCCTCGGCCGCCCTATTAACCGGAAGTATCTTGGGCGGAACTGCGGGCAACGATGTAGCTGGTACATTAAATGGTGTAGCTGCAACAGGATCCGGTCAAACACTCACCGGAAGTGCAGGTTCCGATGCAGAAGGCCTAAAAGTTTTGGTATCTGGAGGTGCCGTCGGTACCCGTGGTACCGTCAACTTCTCGATCGGTTATGCGTACAAATTAAATAATTTATTAAATGGTTTTCTTGGCAGTAATGGCACCATTGCGAGCAGTTCATCAGGCGTCACGAAAAGTATTACCGACATCGGCAAACAACGTATTGCGCTAAATAGCCGACTTGCAGACACCGAGGCAAGATACCGGGCTCAATTTACAGCACTAGATTCCACCATCAGTAGTTTAAATAATACGAGTACGTTTTTAACTCAACAATTGTCAGCATTAACAGGATCGAATACCAAGTAAAAAAGTTTCTAGGTATTGAAATAAAAATTACGGGAGAAATACATGTTTGGCTCATCTCAAATGAACGGTGCCAATGCCTACGCAAAAGTCGGTATTGAAACTGGAGTCATTGCCGCTAGTCCGCACAAATTAATTGTCATGCTGTTCGATGGCGCAATTGTCTCGATTGGCAATGCGATCCAGCATCTGAATGCTGGTGAGATTGCGGCCAAAGGGAAGTCAATCTCAAAAGCGATCTCGATCATTGACAATGGCTTACGTGCAAGTCTCGATAAGAAATCTGGGGGTGATATTGCGGTCAGCCTGGATGCCTTATACGAGTACATGAATACACGTTTAATTCTTGCAAATTTGAATAATCAGGCCGAACTTTTGCTTGAAGTACAAAATCTGTTAAAAGATCTACGCAGTTCCTGGGAAGCGATTGCCCCAACTACGGCCTCTACCGTCGAACCACCTGTATTAAATACTGATGCACTCGCACCACGTTCTGCTAAATTTCTTGAGGCTTGATTGATGATGGATAGCATGGAAATGATCTCGATATACGAGAATGTCGCAACAATTACCGATCAAATGCTAAGTGCTGCACGCAATGGCGACTGGGATCTTTTGTCCAAGTTAGAAAGTGACTGCACCTCTCAAGTACAGATTCTTCGAATCCGTGAGGTTGAGCAAGAACTGTCACCTGATTTAAGAAGTAGAAAAATTCAGATCATCAGAAAAATCCTCGCTGATGATAAGGAAATTCGTAACTTAACTGAACCCTGGATGGCGCAACTCGCAAACGTCATGCGCAGTTCAGAATCACATCGTAAGCTAACGCGAACTTACGGCTCAAGCTAATTTTTAAGGTAAACACTGATGTTGCCAAGGGTCGATAATTTGCTAAGGCCCGTTGCTGCTATCGAAGCGCCGTCTGCTGTTGCCTCTCTTGGGGAAGCCAAACAAGAGGCCGTCAGTAAATTATCTCAACTGGTTATTGGCCGCCAAGTACAAGGCGAAGTACTTTCCCGGTTAAATGATGGCAGCTTCTTAGTGAGAATTGCAGGAACAACTGCAAAAATGAATCTCCCTGCTGATAGTAAGGCAGGCGATCTGCTTAATTTAAAGTTACTCACAGTCGATCCCCGCCCTACCTTTTTGCTTGGTGAAAGTAATCAGACTGTTATCGCTACCTTCCCCAAACAAGCGCTACTTGGACAAACCCTTCTCGACATGACAAGCAGTCATGCTGAAACAATTTCAGCAGACTTATCCAAAGCAGGTAATCTCCCGCAAAAAATATCGTCGGATCTGGCAGCATCAACAAGTACCCCCACTACAATTAGCCAGACAGCGAAACTTATCGACAGCATTCTGCATCTTGCTCAGGAAAAAGGCACTGCCAATAGCCTGATCGGAACAAGACCACTTGCTGAGCATAGCGACATACTAAAATCGCCAGTTGACTTATCTGCTCAACTGCAAAAAACGATTTCCTCAAGCGGGCTGTTTTACGAATCTCATTTAGCCGACCTAGCGGAAGGCAAACTCACCGCTGCAGATATACGACGAGAACCACAGGCCTTACAATCATTTCAAATCGAAGAAACCGCCCAAACCAGCCCTGATGATCAACTCGTCTCAGTCTCCGGTAAGCCTGTTGTCAGCACAGAGCTTACCCAGTTAATCCATTTGCAACTGGATGCACTAGAGCAGCAAAAAATCGTCTGGCAAGGAAATCTCTTACCCAATTTACCCATGCAGTGGGAAATTGTACGAGATCAACAAGAACAAAATGGTCCCGCAGCAGAAAGCGATAACGCATGGCAAAGCACCGTCCGTTTTGAATTGCCTCATTTGGGCGCAGTCTCAGCAACGATCCATTTGCGAGGTGAGCATATTCAGCTTTATGTACGCACCAGTCAGTCAGATACTGCCGAGCTTTTAAAGACTTACACCGCCCAATTAGCCGATTCATTAAAAAGCGCAGGCACCTCTTTAGATGCCATATCAGTCAAACAAGATGACAACACCTAAGCCAACATTACAAAATGCGGTAGCGCTCGCCTATCAGAACGGTGACTCAGCACCACGGGTAGTCGCAAAAGGAAAAGGGCTGATTGCAGAGCAAATTATCGCCAGAGCCAAGGAACATGGTGTTTTTGTCCATCAGTCAAAAGAATTGGTGTCTCTCCTAATGCAGGTAGAACTGGACAAAGATATTCCACCAGCGCTATATAGAGCGGTTGCAGAACTGCTCGCTTGGCTTTACCATATAGAATCTGAGAAGTCGGAGACACGGACGATATATCTCGATCAGAAAAAATAACTGTCACTTCCCAAATCAAAATCATACTAAAAACATGCAATCTTCTCCTCCGGTGCTAGGTACTGAGAATCAAAGTCCTTATCAAGTTGACTCACGTCGCGAGATTATTGCCTTGCTGCGAGGACTGAAAGAAAGCAACCAATTAATTAGTATGATGATTAATGGAGGTTCGGAAGTATTTATTACATCGATCCTGGAAGTTGACGACGGAAATAACAGTTTAATTATCGATAGCGCACCTGGACAACTTGCGAATCAACGTATTGTTGAGGCACCCAGAGTTTCTTTTGAAGGTTTGCTGGACCGTATCAGTATTCAGTTCTCGTCTTCAGGTGTTCAAAGAGCTACATTTGATAATCGCCCGGCTTTACAACTCGGAATGCCAACAAATGTCATCCGCCTGCAGCGTCGTGAGTATTACCGGATTAACACGCCGCTATCGAATCCTATTCGATGCATGATTTTTGTTGAAGATGAAGGCATGTCCCAGACTGTCAAATTTTCACTGGTTGATATCAGTTGCGGTGGCATTGCTATTTTGGATGAAAAAAAACTCCTCGATAGTAATATCGGAACAACCTACGAACATTGCAAAATAGACTTCCCGGGAATCGGTTTAATCGATGTCGACCTGCAAATCAGAAATGCGCAGGATTTGATACTGCTGAATGGCAAAACGAATCGTCGCCTTGGCTGTCAATTCCTGAACTTGTCCAGCACGGTTCTGGCCAGTATTCAGCGCTATATTATGAAGCTGGAGAGAGAGCGCAACTCCAAGCTGACCGGAATACGATAAGCGGTTTTACCCTTAGACGAGTTGGCAATAGCTAAGACACACTAAGAGTATTGTTTCAATCTGATTTGGACAGGTATATTCCTGTTGGTACGGATTCCGGTACTGTATAAAAAATTTCTATATTTGCATATTCATGATGTCATGATAAGCAGACACCAGTTTATTCCTGACCTGTACTGTTGTTTGAAATGAGATATTGGCTTTCTGCATCGATATCATCACGTCGGACAAACTGACCTTATCATCACCTAGAGCGAATTTCTTTCCCAGCTCCTGTGAAGTCGTCTGTACAGTATTTACCTGATCCAATGAAGCTTTTAATGCATCCGCAAAATCTAATTTTGCCGGTGCTGTCGCCTCACCGTTAATACCACCAACGCCACTAGCTGCGATCGGTACCGCCGACTCCATACGAGCTGCCGCCGCTTTAAGCTGTGCCACCATGGCATTGATCTGACTATTGTCAATTCCGCCTAATTTCATATTTTGCTCCGATTCAGTCGCAATAAGCCATTGCGCTACCTTAGCAGCCACCAACAAGAACATAGCGTTGATAAGAGCGACAAAATATGTCTTTTTCCTTGGATTGATTTTTAAAAATCGCATCACAATCAGTATCAAGGAAAAAACCCAACATGGATTTAATATGCAACACGATGAATTGACGACATCCCGACACGAGGTTGACCATGGCAACAGCTAACGAAGCGGTTCTGACTGCGCCAGGATCGGACTTACCTACCTTTTTGGGTTTTCCGCAGACACCAGGTCTGAGAAACATCATACTGGGTGTCGGTGCAGCTATTACGCTCGCTATTATGGTTGGCATATGGCTATGGAGTCAGACGCCAGACTACAAAGTCCTGTTCTCAAATTTCAATGACAGAGACGGTGGTGCCATTGTTGCATCCTTACAGCAAATGAATATTCCGTATAAATATTCTGAGGGTGGTAGTGCGATTTTAGTTCCGGCAAATCAGGTTCATGACGCCAGATTAAAACTAGCATCTCAGGGATTGCCCAAAGGCGGCAATGTCGGTTTTGAGCTGATGGAAAACCAAAAACTCGGTATCTCCCAATTTTTGGAGCAAGTCAACTTCCAACGCGCGCTCGAAGGTGAGTTAGCGCGCTCTATTCAAGCAGTCTCTTCGGTACAGGCAGCCCGAGTGCATTTAGCTATTCCTAAATCGTCTGTATTCATCCGCGACCAGCAAAAACCTACAGCGTCCGTGCTACTGAATCTTTATCCGGGCCGCAATCTCGATCAGCAGCAAGTCGGCGCAATCTTACATCTGGTCGCCAGTAGCGTGCCTGAATTGAACGTCAAAAACGTCACCATTGTCGATCAAAATGGCAATCTGCTATCCGACCCGACAAAACAGATGGGCAACAACACGCTTGATCCGGCACAACTCAAATACGTACAGGATTTCCAGCAAAATATTATCAAACGCATAGAATCCATCGTCTCGCCCATCGTCGGCACCAACAATGTCAGAGCGGAAGCAACTGCTGATATTGATTTTTCGCGCAGTGAGCAAGCTGCTGAAAGTTATCGCCCCAACTCTCCGCCAGAAGCCTCAACGATACGAAGTCAGCAATCCAGCGAAAGCTATAACAAAACAGCTAACGCATCTGGCATTCCAGGCTCCTTGAGCAATCAGCCGCCCGTACCTGCCACAGCACCAATCGTTGCCAACGGTGCAGCAGTTCAAAGCACAGGCGCATCGAATGCAGGTCTGGTGCAAAAAGACTCCACCGTGAATTACGAAGTCGATAAAACCATACGCTATACACAGCAGGCTATGGGCGGCGTAAAACGTCTGTCCGTCGCGGTCGTGATTAACTACAAATCAGAAACAGACAAGAACGGCAAAGTCACAACCAGAGCGCTCACCGATGTAGAAAAAAACCAGCTAACTGATCTGATCAGAGAGGCCATGGGGTTCAACAAAGAGCGTGGCGATACGCTGAATGTTGTCAACAGCCCATTTGCCGGTCCAGAAAAAGAATCTATAGTAGATATACCGATCTGGAAACAACCAGACAGCATCCAGATGGCAAAAGAGGCGGGTAAATACCTGCTCACGGCAATCGCCCTTGCCTATCTGTTTTTTGGTTATCTGCGTCCTATGCTATACAAAATGATGGGCAAAGACGAAAAAACCAAAAAACGTGAGGAAGAAGAAGAGCTGGCAATAGAAAATGAAAAAGCCCTGGCTAAACAAAAAGAAGAGGAAGAAGAGGAAGCTGCTATAGTCAATTTATCCAAAGATGCAGACGGCAATATCATTAAAGCATCGACAGGATATGAATCGAATTTGGACCTGGCCAAACAATTGGCAAGCACGGATCCGAAAATCGTAGCAAACGTAATCAAGACATGGGTGAGTAATGAGTGACGAAGGCGTACAAAAAGCGGCTACTCTGATGCTGGCGCTGGGGGAAGACGGCGCGGCAGAGGTGATGAAATACCTTGGCCCGAGAGAAGTGCAAAAAATTGGTGCGGCGATGGCAACCATCGGCGCTATTCCGCATGAAAATATTGCTAAAGTTCTTGAGCAATTCAGGGCAGCAGCGGATCTGAGCTCCTCAGTAGGACTGGATTCTGACGAATACATTCGCAATGTCTTGACCAAAGCCCTTGGCGATGACAAAGCCTCCTCTCTGCTGAATCGTATTTTGGGTGGCAAAGATGCCAGCGGAATCGAGAGTCTGAAATGGATGGACTCCCCATCGGTAGCTGACCTGATCAAAAATGAACATCCGCAAATCGTAGCCACAATTCTCGTACATCTGGAAAGCGATCAGGCATGTGAGATTCTGAATCAGTTTACAGAACGATTACGTAACGACGTCGTATTACGTATTGCGACGCTCGATGGTATTCAGCCAACTGCCCTGCGTGAATTAAATGATGTACTGACAAAACTACTGACTGGCAACGAAAGTCTGAAGAAAAAATCTATCGGCGGCGTCCGTGCCGCAGCAGAAATTCTTAACTTCATGAGCGGTGACAATGAAGCCTCAGTCATGGAGAATTTACGTAAATACGATGGTGATATGGCAGAGAAAATCATGGATGAAATGTTCGTCTTTGATAACATCCTGGAAATTGATGACAAAGGAATCCAGCTTCTTCTGCGTGAAGTACAGTCAGACTCACTCATCGTCGCATTGAAAGGTGCTAATCCTGATATGCGCGAAAAAATCTTTAAAAATATGTCTCAGCGCGCTGCCGAAATGATGCGCGAGGATCTGGAGTCAAAAGGTCCAGTACGCTTATCTGAAGTAGAGGCGCAACAAAAACAAATTCTGCTGATCGTACGACGCCTGGCAGACGAAGGTCAGATCATGTTGGGAGCCAAAGGCGAGGACGCGTATGTCTAGCGTCATTTCTAAAGGAAGTCTCTCCCCTTTCCAACGCTGGGAAATGGCATCCTTTGGTGATGATCGCCCTTCCCATCAAGCCGAAAAAAAAGTGGCATCAACTCTGGCTGAAAAAATTAATCTGGAAGAAATTCAGCGACTGAAAGAAAGCTCACATAAAGACGGCTACGCAAATGGCTACAAAGAAGGATATATCAGCGGACTGCAAGAAGGCAAAGATGCTGCTTACGCTGATACAAAAACCTTGATAGAGACCGAAGTAATCCAGCTTCAGTCATTAATGGAAAACGTATCGGAACAAATCAATACCGCAAGTGCCGTAATGGGCTCGGAACTACTTGGCTTGGCTCTGGAGCTCGCCGAGCGTATGCTCAAAACCCGCATCGACATTGATCCTGAAGTAATTCTTCCTATTGTCAGAGAGGCGATTGACTCCCTTCCCTCTATGCAGCAACCAGCACAAATTTTTGTCCATCCTGCCGACGCAGAAATTCTCAAACTCCGTGCCGGAGATGAACTCATCAACGCAGGATGGCGTATTCACACAGACAATCATATTGAGCGAGGTGGATGCAAGATTGAAACCGCTCAAAATCTGATTGACGCGACAGTAGAAACGCGCTGGCGCCGTATTGCTGAAGCCGTCAAAAAGTCCATGCCGTAATGGCCGTATCATAGATACTATGCGCCCTCCACTATCCGATTCCTGGCAAAAACTAATCGACAACAGCAAAGATCAGCTTGCTCATGTACAGCCGATGCTATCAGCAGGCAGAGTGACTAAAGTCACAGGCTTGGTCATGGAGGCTGTTGGATTGAAATTACCCGTTGGCAGCGCTTGCAGTGTGCATTTACAAAGCGGCTCGACCATTGATGCAGAAGTCGTCGGATTTGACGGCGATCGCCTCTTTTTAATGCCACACAGCGACCTTGGTGGCGTAACACCAGGCACGCCTGTTTATGCAGAAGAGACTCTGTTTCTCGGAAATAGCAAACATCCTCGCAGACGCCCCAGCGATCGCACCAGACATTTGCCAGTCGGCTATGAATTACTTGGCCGCGTGCTAGATGGTAACGGCAAACCCTTAGATTCACTTGGTCCGCTGATGGCAACAGAATCAGCGCCGTTAGGGTCGCGTATCTATAATCCTTTATTACGTGCTCCAATTGTTGACACACTGGATGTCGGGGTGCGTGCTATTAATAGCATGCTGAGTGTAGGCCGAGGTCAACGCCTAGGTTTGTTTGCAGGCTCTGGCGTGGGTAAAAGTGTCTTGCTAGGCATGATGGCGCGCTACACCACGGCGGATGTCATCGTGGTTGGCCTGATTGGTGAACGTGGTCGCGAAGTCAAAGAATTTATTGAGCAAATTCTGGGAGAGGAAGGTCTTGCAAGGGCCGTAGTCGTCGCAGCACCAGCTGATGCACCGCCACTCTTACGCCTGCAAGGAGCGGCCTACGCGACGACGATTGCAGAATATTTCAGAGATCAGGGTAAAAGCGTCTTGCTGATCATGGACTCACTGACCCGCTACGCCATGGCGCAGCGCGAAATCGCGCTGGCGATCGGCGAGCCACCTGCGACCAAAGGTTACCCCCCATCCGTCTTCGCCAAGTTACCGATTCTAGTAGAGCGCGCCGGTAATGGCATTGAGGGAGGCGGTTCCATCACTGCGTTTTATACAGTGCTGACCGAGGGCGATGATCAGCAAGATCCGATCGCTGATGCCGCCCGCGCGATTCTGGACGGCCACATTGTTCTCAACCGCACTCTTGCCGAGAGCGGTCACTACCCTGCGATTGATATTGAGCAATCCATCAGCCGTGCAATGCACAGTATTACGTCGTCAGAACATCAAAAACTCGCCAGAAAATTAAAGCAACTATACTCGCGCTATGAACGGAGTCGCGACCTGATCAGTGTTGGTGCCTATTCTGCGGGATCAGACCCGTTATTAGATGAGGCAATACGACTGTATCCGCATATCACCGCGTTTTTACAACAAGACATTCTTGAGAAATCGACTATAACCGAGAGCTTGCAGGGACTTTCTGCTCTATTCAACGCTTAGATTTCGCTTCATCTTCACTATACTTAGATTGAAATGACGAAAAAATCTCCTATCAGCACACTAATTGAACTGGCTGAAAAAGATACCGATGAAGCGGCCAAAAATGTAGGCAAGGCAATTCGTGCTCTAGAGGAAACAGAAAAGCAATTAGCGCTGCTATTACAATACCGTGATGATTACGTCATGCGATTTCAGAATGGTGCGGCGGCTGGATTGAGTGCAGGACAGTATATGAATTTTCAGTCGTTTATATATAAGCTGGATAGCGCAGTTGACGGGCAAAGAAAAATTGTCAAAGACGCCGAATATCGCGTCAGTAAGGCACGAAGTCTTTGGCAGGAATGTGAAAAGAAACGACTTTCTTACGGCATTTTGCACAACCGAGCACAAGCCGATGTGCTAAAAAAGGAAAGTAAGCTGGACCAGAAACAAACTGATGAACATGCAGCAAGAAGTTACTTTTACAAGTCTTGACTGGGCACCAGTTCATCGACGTAAATGAATGAGAATACATAAGGTCAGCAGACCATTTTGTACTCAGACCGATAGATGAGTTTTCTTTTAGTGATAATGTTGGTGACCATATGCAAACAGCACTTATTCCGAGCTCGACTGATACTATCTCGACTTCTGCCTCTAATTCTGCCAAACAGAATAACGCCGCCAGCAGTGCCAGTTCAGGTACCTCATTTAATCAGTTCCTGAACAAAGAAATCACTCAGCAAAAACCAAAAGAAGCCACAAACGCACCGACACCTCCGCAAAAAAACGCTGCTCCTGCAACCAGTAACGCAAATAAACCTGCTAATAGTCAAACGCCGGTATCCAACACCGCACAAGCAACAAAGTCAGACGCGGCAAGTAACGACAACAATAAAGTCGATAAAAACAAAACTAGCAGCAATAACGACGGCGATCAGACAGCGAACGACAACAGCAATGTCGACAAAGCTGATAACGCAGAGCAGACAAATAATGCACAGCTCATCGCACTGGTCGGCAATATCGGACAATTTTCAACTGACACGGCCAAAGTCGACACTAGCGTCAAAGATGAAGCCAAAACAAATGATGCGGCTCTGGCTATCGTCGACACATCCAGCGCCGTGGCAGCGCAGTTGCGTACCGATACTAAAGACCTACCTGACACCAACTTAACAGCGGCTGGCAAAATCGGTACAGCCCCGCTGATAAAAACGGGAGAAAACAATCAGGCCGAGCTAAAGCAAAGTATTTTGCCTGAAGATAAAACCAGTTTGACGCTGGCAGATGACCAGCTCGCCCAAGGTAAAACAAAAGACAAAGCTGAGACTCTGACAGAACCTGCACTCTCTGCCAACGAGAAAAATCCACCGAAGACAGTAGCGCAACTCGCGGCTGACTCAGCTAAAAATAGTGTGACAGAGAAAAATGCTTCCTTAGAAAAAATGCAGGATGCAGCGCCGGCAATTCCTCAGGTATCACATAATTTTGCCCAGCAATTAGCGATCAGCACGAACCAGGTCGCCAGCACCGTGGTCGCGGAGCATCTGTCTCCACGGGTAGGCAGTTCAGCCTGGGATCAGGCGGTTGGTCAAAAAGTCGTCTGGATGGTCGCTGGTGGCGAACAGACTGCCGAATTGACCCTTAATCCACCAGACCTGGGACCATTACAAATTGTCCTTAGTGTTAGTAACGACCAGGCTAGTGCAACTTTCAGTTCAGCTCAGCCGGAAGTACGGGAAGCCTTGGAGGCTGCATTACCAAGATTAAAGCAAATGATGAGTGATGCAGGCGTACAGTTATCTGGCTTCTCGGTTAATTCACAGGCCTCACAACAAAATAATCAACCGCCTGAAAGTCAGAGTCGCTCAAGCCTTAGCGCCTCACGTCAGACAAACGGGAATAACGAGACTGAGTCCAGCGCGACAACAACGATAGTAAAAAGAAGTACGGCAAAAATCGGTGGTGTCGATACCTTTGCCTAGTCCCGGCAAGGATTTCACCGAGCAATAAGCCGTTATCTGATCAAAAGGGAAACGCAGACAATTCTGCCACTTCTCTGCTGAACTGGGACGTGAACTTCCCGGCAATCGACAACCGACAATCCGCCTACTAACACTAAGCGAACGGATAATTCTGTCGCAAATACGCTGTGCACCTCTGTAAGCAGATCTTTCGCATGTAAAATAGCTTGAGAGTGGTCTTTCAATATCAGTTATGTTATCGATGATCAGATGCCATCGAAAGATGGCCCTAATCAAAGCGGCGAGCCCTTCAAAATCGCGATTTAAAAGACGCCACTCAAGACCAATCTGACTAAACTGGCAATACCGGTGATTATGAGAAATGAAAAGATGAGTGGGAATATGCCCTCTGTTTCTTGGATGTCATTGATCAACTATTGCAGATAATGTGAAACATGATAGATGCATGAACAAAGTGCATCGTTTGAGAGGAAAAAATGTCTAAAGCACCAGCGAAGGCAGCAGAAACGAATGCCGCACCCGCAGGCAAATCTAAGAAAAAGCTGATCATCATGATCGCGGCAGGTGTATTAGTGCTGGCAGGTGTCGGCGGTGGCGCTGCGATTTTCCTGTCGAAAAAGAATGCCGCATCTAAAGAAAAAGAACACAAAGCTGAACCGGCAAAAGCTCCCGTATTCCTGGCACTAGAGCCTTTTACAGTAAATTTGCAATCTGAAAATGGTGATAAATATCTGCAAGTCACCATGACTTTACAAGTTCAGGATGAAGAACAAGTAAATCTGATCAAGGCAAATAACGCTCAGGTGCGTAGCCGTCTGTTAATGCTATTGTCAAGCAAGCAGGCGAGCGAGATTCTGACCTCTGAGGGTAAAGAACAATTGGCAGGAGAAATTGTTGACCAGGTTAAATTACCGTTCTCACCAAAAGGAGAGCCGCAAAAATTGTCTGGCGTTTTCTTCACCTCATTCGTAATTCAATAGTCTCAAACCATCTTGCCAATACCAAGGATCTGCATACACCATGTCTGATAATTTTCTCTCCCAGGAAGAAGTCGATGCGCTGCTAAAAGGCGTCACGGGAGATCAGGACGACTCGCAATCGCAAGAGGATACCTCTGGCGTTCGCCCCTACAATCTTGCTACGCAAGAACGTATCGTCCGCGGCCGTATGCCGACTCTGGAAATTATCAATGAACGTTTTGCCCGCTTATTACGTATCGGACTATTTAATTTTTTGCGCCGTAGTGCTGAAGTATCCGTTGGCACGGTCAGAGTATCTAAATATAGCGAATTTATCCGGAATCTGGTGGTGCCGACCAACCTGAACCTCGCGCATATGAAACCCTTGCGCGGGACGTCTTTATTTGTCATGGATCCAGGACTGGTCTTCTTATTGGTCGATAATTTATTTGGTGGTGACGGCCGTTTCCATACCCGGGTTGAGGGACGCGATTTTACACAGACAGAACAAAGGATCATTCAACGGATTCTGGAAATTATTTTCGAAACCTATGCTAAATCTTGGGAACCTGTCTATCCCGTCGAGTTCGAATATATCCGTTCTGAAATGAACACTCAGTTCGCGAATATTGCGACGCCAAACGAGGTTGTGGTGTCCACGACGTTCACAATTGAATTAGGTCCTGTCAGCGGTGAGCTACATATGTGCATGCCATACTCGATGATAGAACCGATACGCGATATCCTGACAAGCAGCCTGCAAGGTGAAACGCTGGAAGTAGATAAGCGCTGGGTGCGTCTGATGACACAACAAATCCAGATCGCGGAAGTAGAGATCGTGGCAGATCTGGGTACGACAAAAATTACGCTGGGTGATATTTTGAATATGAAAGAAGGTGATGTCATCCCTCTCTCAGTTCCGGATATTATTTCAGCAAAAGTAGATGGCACACCCGTCATGGAATGCAAATACGGTGTGTTCAATGGACAATATGCGTTGCGCGTAGAAAAACTGCTGAGTTCCAGCGTCAACGAAGTCGCGCACGAGGCGACGCAAGGAGAAAATCATGGACGATAATAACGATACGCCGATCAGTGAAGATGATTGGGGTGCGGCGATTGCCGAACAAGAAAAAGCCGACGCTGCCGCTGCCGCCGCGGCGGCAAGTACACCTGCTGCCGAACCAGCTATCTTTAAAGAATTCTCCGGAAAAGGTTCACAGACCGAAACCCATAATGATATTGATTTCATTCTCGATATTCCGGTACAACTGACCGTCGAATTAGGCCGTACCAAAATCGCAATCAAGAACCTGCTGCAATTGGCACAAGGTTCGGTGGTTGAATTAGATGGCCTGGCAGGTGAACCGATGGACGTACTAGTCAATGGCTGTCTGATTGCTCAGGGTGAGGTTGTGGTGGTAAATGATAAATTTGGTATTCGCCTGACCGATATCGTGACACCGGCTGAGCGCATCCGTAAGCTGAATAAATAATGCGCAGACCGCCTGGCAAACAGAGTATTACTGCACTGAACTTGATTATGAGTTTGAGTCTCAGTGTAAGTATCAGTATTGCGCTGCTATTGACATCAAGCAGCCTGGCGGTTGCCGCCGACAATGCCGCTATCTCACCAACTACAGGCTTGCTACAAATTTTTCTTGGTCTGGTCGCGGTACTTGCATTAATGGCCTTTGCTGCCTGGTTTTTTAAACGGCTTGGCCCTGTTACCGCCGCGAGTAAAGTGCCGGTGACGGTCGTCGGTGGTGTGAACGTGGGAAATCGCGAACGTATCATGGTCGTCGAAGTCGCAGATCAATGGATCGTCGTTGGTGTGACTGCTCAACAAATCACGACCCTGTCGACGATGCCAAAACAAGCGCAAGCGGAGATATCCGCTTCAGGTAATACCGCAACGAACCCATTCGCCAACTGGCTAGCCCGCACAATGGATAAACGCTCTGCAGATAAAGCAGCAGAATAATGCGCTGTACACCAACCACTAGTATGAATAACTTGCGTCCTCCCTACTTTCTGCAAGCACCGGTGATCTTGATGTTTATCTTGCTCATACTGGTATGTATTTTTCCTGAGCAGGCACACGCACAAACCACGGGCGGCTTACCGGCGATTACCTCGACACCGGCAGCAGGCGGCGGTCAAAACTATTCGCTAAGCATACAGACGCTGTTATTTCTGACGGCGCTGTCCTTCATCCCGGCGATCTTGTTAATGATGACCAGTTTTACCCGCATCATTATCGTCCTGTCCTTGTTACGCCAGGCCCTGGGAACGCAATCAGCACCACCGAATCAGGTAATGGTTGGTCTCGCTTTATTTCTGACCTTATTTGTCATGGGACCGGTATTCGATAAAATTTATGCCGAGGCGTACCAGCCTTTTGCAGAAAACAAAATGTCGATGTCCGAGGCCATGGACAAAGGTGCCGCACCGCTTAAAGCCTTTATGCTGAAACAAACCCGCCAGAGCGATCTGGCGCTATACGTCAAGTTATCCAACACACCCGAGTTGCGCGGACCTGAAGATGTGTCTTTACGCATTTTGATCCCGGCATTTATTACCAGTGAGCTAAAGACAGCGTTCCAGATCAGCTTTGCGATTTTCATCCCGTTCCTGATTATCGATATGGTGGTCGCCAGCGTATTGATGTCGATGGGGATGATGATGGTGTCGCCGTCGATTGTGTCATTGCCGTTTAAATTGATGCTGTTCGTGCTGGTCGATGGCTGGCAATTGCTGATCGGTTCTCTGGCACAGAGTTTTTATTAGCGACGACCATCGTTCTGCTTGCCTATGAAGTTGATTGGCGAAGTTAATTGCTGAGCTTGATCAATATCGTTTAACGCTGCAGGCAACTCAGGCCCATGTTGTCGAGTTTTATTAAATTTAGTTAGGGAACACAGTATGTCACCAGATAGCGTCATGACCCTCGGCCGTCAGGCAATGGAAGTCACCTTAATGGTATCGGCACCGCTTCTACTGGTCGCTCTGGGAATCGGCCTGATTGTCAGTATTTTTCAGGCAGCGACACAAATTAATGAAACGACTTTGTCTTTTATCCCCAAGCTCATTGGCATCTTTGTCACCCTGATCGTTGCCGGTCCCTGGATGTTGTCGGTACTGACGGATTACATGCGTCAGATGTTCACTAGTATCGCAACGATGGCAAGTTAATACTGACACTGAATTGCTGATACTAAGCTCTTGCGTTCACACACCCCTCCCAACCTATGGTGTCTTTTTCTGGAAATGAACTGATCGCCCTGATCGCGTCTTTTATCTGGCCTCTGACCAGAATACTCGGCCTGATTGCAATTGCTCCTCCATTTGGTAATAACAGCGTACCTGTTCAGGTCAAGATAGTCTTAGGCGTCATGCTGGCATTGATTGTTGCGCCAACCATACCGCCCTTGACAGGAGCCGATCCGGTGTCACTTACAGGTGTGATGATATTGATGCAGCAGTTCGTAATCGGACTGGCGATGGGATTTATGATGCGGGTTGTTTTTGCGGGCATCGAAATGTCAGGAGAAGTAATCGGACTGACGATGGGTCTGGGTTTCGCCACTTTTTTTGATCCACAGACGCAAGGACGCTCATCGGCAATCAGTCAGTTTCTGGTGCTGGTCGCAACCCTGCTGTTCCTAACGCTGAATGTACACTTATCGATGCTGGCGACGCTCGTTGAGAGCTTTACTACCATCCCGATCTCTACTTCGCTCACTGCAGGATTTAGTTTTCAGCGCCTCGCCATCTGGGGGCAAGAAATTTTCAGTACCGCTATGCGACTGTCCTTACCCATTGTGGCGGCGCTGCTGATTACCAATATCGCATTGGGGATTTTAACGCGGGCCGCACCTCAACTAAACCTTTTTGGTATCGGTTTTCCGATAACGATAGGCGTAGGCTTTTTGATGCTGGGAATGATTTTGCCTTATTTGATGCTACCGATAGAAAATCTTTTTCAACACGGCTTAGAAGCGATATTATCATTGGGAATCACCACGCCTCCTCACCGCTAGCTGAGAATTCCCATGACTTTGCCCCTGCCGTTTTCGACGAATACCCTGTATTCCATCGCAGATATCCGTAGCGTCGAGCAACAAGCGCACTCCACGCTGACCTCTGGCTCCCTGATGCGCGCTGCGGGTCAGGCAGCAGCGGTATTCGCCCGCAATCTTGTGCCCTCCGGCAGCGCTGAAATACTGGTGCTTGCCGGTCCGGGCAACAATGGCGGAGATGCACTGGAAATGGCTTATCTGTTCGCTGCCGCGGGTGATCGTGTCTCGGTCATCATCGCAGAGGGCATACAACATTATTCAGTCGACGCCAAAGAAAGTCTGCTAAAAGCACAATCAAGTCAGGCGCATTTTTTTGGCCTCGACTATCTGCAAAAAACCACTGGCAAGCAATGGACCCTGATCATTGATGGACTGTTTGGAATTGGCTTGACTCGTCCGGTTAAAGGCAAGATGTTCCAGCTGATTGAGCACATCAATCGCTATACAGCACTCTCCGGTGTGCCGGTCGTGGCACTTGATGTGCCGAGCGGATTGAACGCGGATACCGGCCAGGTAGTCGGTACAGGGGGTATTGCCATACGCGCCAGCCATACCATCACGTTTATTGCGAACAAACCTGGACTGCATACCGCCGCAGGTAAAGACTATGCAGGACAGGTCAAGGTTGCTGATCTGGCGATTGCATCTCAGCTCTTCCCCGCGCCTGTCGCCGTACTCAGCAACGCGGCGGTGCTGCTGGCATCCAGCAACCCACGTCCGCATAACAGCCACAAAGGCAGCTACGGTGATGTCTTCGTGATTGGCGGCGAAGAAGGCATGGCAGGCGCGCCCATATTGTCAGCACGAGCGGCTTTGCATGGTGGTGCTGGACGGGTATTTGCCGGCTTCTTAAGCGCACCTCCCGCATTTGATAGCCGCTATCCGGAGTTAATGTGCCGTCGGGCAGAGGATGTTCATTTTATCGATACCACCGTTGTGATTGGCCCAGGTCTTGGTACATCTGAGCCGGCCAAAGCGTTGTTAATCGATAGCCTGAAGCAGGCAGAGTCACTAGTCATCGACGCCGATGCGCTGAATTTGATTGCCAGCGATACGTCCTTGCAAAAACTGGTGAATCAGCGCTCTCACATCAAAGACCCTGCAGGCAACGCTTTGCGTACCGTCATGACACCGCACCCCTTAGAGGCCGCCAGATTACTGGAAACCTCGACCGACACCATACAAGCAGATCGTTTGCGTAGTGCCCGGGCCTTATCCGACAAGTTCAACGCAACGATTGTACTGAAAGGTTCTGGTAGCATCATCGCCACGCCAGACGAAACATTGATCATCAACACCAGCGGCAACCCGGCTCTGGCGACAGCTGGCACAGGTGACGTGTTAGCGGGATTATGCGGAGCACTGCTGGCTCAAGGAATGGCAGCCCATGAAGCCGCCAATATCGCGGTATGGCTACATGGTAAAGCAGCGGATCAATGGGTCGCCCGCGGCAGAGGTCCGATCGGCATGACCGCCAGCGAATTAATCCCGGCGATTCGCGATTGCATCAATCACTACTCCAGGCGTCCAGAACGCTGAATTAATCATACTAGGGATGAGTATCATCAAAAACAATGCCTTAATCGCTTTATCGACGTAGTGATTGAAAAATACTCCCCTCTATTGATGTATTTCATCCAGCAAAAAACTATTCCTGTGAAATACAGTGGCGAAGCCAGCACGATTAGCAGATTTAGCCCATCGAATTAGTACATCGAATTCGCCAATGAGCTCCACCAATACACCTGGCTCCGCCGGACAACCATACAACACGGGCCGAGCAGTCTCGTACAGGCCCAAATCAGAGGTACTACTGTTCCGTCTCAAGACGCCCCGCAGTAATACGCAATGTCCGTCCGCAGCGCGCCGCAATCGACAAATCATGCGTTACCAGGATCAGTGTCGAGCCGCGCTCACGGTTCAACGCAAACATTAACTGAATTACCGATTCGCCTGTCGCTGCATCCAGGCTACCGGTAGGTTCATCGGCAAACAACAATGGTGGCTGCGTCACAAATGCGCGCGCTAGGGCAACCCGCTGCTGCTCGCCACCGGACAAATACTTGGGATAATGGCGTAAGCGACTGCCCAGGCCAACATGCTCCAGCATCTCGGTCGCCTTACTTTTGGCCTGCGTATCGCCGCGCAACTCCAACGGCAGCATGACGTTTTCAAGTGCATTCAAATGGCTCAACAATTGAAACGACTGAAATACAAAACCCAGTCGTTCTTTTCGAAATTGCGCCCGGCCGTCTTCATCGAGCGCAAAAATGTCCACACCATCCAGTACGACCTTGCCTTCGCTTGGCGTGTCCAATCCTGCCAGAATCCCTAGCAAAGTTGACTTACCCGAACCAGAAGCACCAACTATCGCAAGCGTCTCTCCTTCTTGCGCGGTAAAATTGATGTCACGCAAAATACTCAAGGTACCGGTCGCGTCCGTCACCTGCTTCGCCAGATGGCTAACATCGATTGCCTGACGACCGGCCAGCTTATTTGTGGTCGCCGCACCGGTCAATTCACTGCTTAATTCTTTAGGAAGATTCATGCTTTTTTGGTATAAAAAAAATAGGCTGCAATTAGTACAGCAGTTTTACCGTTGTGCGTTATTCAGCATCGTACTGATCATCGCATACGGCCTTACGCCAGCATTCGCACAAGCGGCCAGTCATTCTGCATCAAAAACCGTGCTCGTGCTTGGCGATAGCCTGTCAGCAGAATATGGATTGGCGCGTGGCACAGGCTGGGTCGCGTTGATGGAGCATCGCTTGCAAGAGAAAAAAATCGCGGCCAATGTCATCAACGCCAGTATCAGCGGCGAAACTACGAGCGGCGGCAAGGCGCGTTTAGAAAAACTGCTGAGTCAATATCAGCCCGATATCGTCATTATCGAGCTGGGCGGCAATGATGCATTGCGCGGCCTGGCGCTCAGCGCGTCGGAAACCAATTTTCGCGACATGGTGGCAATGAGCAGCGCGGCTAAAGCCAAAGTGCTCCTGGTCGGCATGCAGATCCCGCCGAATTATGGACGCGATTACACCGAGCGTTTTTTTTCTATCTACGGCAAGATCGCCAAGGAAAGCAAAACTGCACTAGTACCATTTTTACTGCAAGGCGTCGCCGACAAACCACAACTGTTTCAGCCTGACCGGATTCACCTGATTGCCGATGCCCACCCGATGATGCTGGACAATGTCTGGCTGCACTTATACCCTTTGCTGATCTCCAGCGCGAAATGAGTCAATGAAATATCCTGAGCTGCTGAGCTTTTCCGATGTGCTGCCAAGACTGGCGGAATTTGATGCGATTATCGATGTGCGCAGTCCTGGCGAATTTACAGAAGACCATCTACCCCATGCGATCAATTGTCCAGTGCTCGATGATGAAGAGCGTATCCGGGTCGGCACGATGTATAAACAGGTCAATGCCTTTGAGGCAAAGAAAGTCGGCGCAGCACTGGTTGCAAAAAACATTGCCAAATATATCGAAACACATTTTCTGGACAAACCAAAAGACTGGACGCCGCTGATCTATTGCTGGCGCGGCGGCAATCGCAGTGGATCGATGGCACACATCCTTGCCAAGATCGGCTGGCCAGTAGTGCAGTTAGACGGTGGTTATAAAAGTTATCGCCAGCACGTCAATCAATACCTGCCTGAGATCGCCAATACCATCTCATGGCGCGTCATCTGCGGCACGACAGGCAGCGGAAAAAGTCGCCTGCTGCAAACCTTACACAGGCAAGGTGCGCAGGTGCTCGATCTGGAGCAAATCGCCTTACATAAAGGTTCTGTGCTCGGCGGCTTGCCGGACTTGGCTCAGCCTTCGCAAAAATATTTTGAAAGCCAGATCTGGCAGACCTTGCGTGAATTTGATGCAAGACGTCCGGTATATGTGGAGTCAGAAAGTAAAAAAGTCGGCAACCTGCGAGTTCCCGATCAAGTCATCCAGACAATGCGCGGCGCGCCTTGTATCGCGCTGCATTTAACGATGTCTGATCGCGTCGAATTATTGATGCAGGAATATGCCCATTTTGTACAAAATCCTGAGGGACTAAACCGGCAACTAGAGTGCCTGGTCAGTCTGCATGGCAAAGAAAAAATTCAGCATTGGAAGCAACATGCAAACGAAGGGCAAATGCGAGAACTGGTGACGCAATTATTGGAGAAGCATTACGACCCAGTCTACGTACGCTCTATTGATAAAAATTTCATTCAATATCCACAGGCACAGGCGCTGCGCCTGCAAGGCATTAGCGACGAAGATTTTACCTCTACAGCAAAACTGATCCTGAGTGCAGAGTAATTCCCCTCATCATGGAATTTATGTCTGAATGGTCTGAACGCTCTGCTCGATGTGACAAAGACGCCGCCATAATAAATAAGTGCAGTCATACACAACACGCATAATTTTACGAAGAGAGTAGGCTTCACTGCGAGCAAGTGAAGGCCGCATCAGACCAATCAGCCCGCGTTATCATCAATAATGCGCTGCCCCTCTTGATCCAGTTCGTCGAACTGGCGATTACTTAAGGCCCACCAAAATACGCCGCCAATCGCGAATACAAGAACGACACTTAGGGGGATTAACAGATAAAGAATATCCATGGATTCAATCTATTCGCTATAACGACATATTGGTACGTTGAAGTGCTGCTATATTGCTGTGCTGATGTGCCTCCATACAGCTCAGTAAATCAGTCGATACTCATCAGGCTATCTGCAAAGTCACCGCTCGCTCCTGATATGGTGTAATTAAATTAAATGTCGCGGACCGGTTCATTCGCAATAAGCGCAAAGCATTCAACACGACGATCAAAGAACTGACGGACATCCCCACGGCAGCATGCCAGGGTTCTAGCAAACCTGTCACCGCAGCCGGAATTGCAATCAGATTATAAACAATCGCCCAGATCAGATTCTGGCGAATTAGCTGCATGGCTTTAGTTGCAATCGTCATCGCAAATTCCAGATCACTCAGCCAGTTCGACATCAATAGCAAATCACTACGGGACTGTGAAACCGGCGCGCCCTGCCCCATCGCTACAGAGATGTCGGCGAGCGATAATACCGGCCCGTCATTCATCCCATCACCGACCATCATGACGATCGCTCCCTGACGCTGAAGATCCTGAACGACCGCATATTTATCAGCAGGGCTAAGGTTACCTCTCGCATTAACGATCCCACATTGCTGCGCCACAGACTGCACAACGTCGTCACGATCACCGGATAATAACAATATCTTCTTGCCGCTTTGTTGAATACGATGTACTGCATCAGCGGCATCGTCACGCAAGGTATCCTCCAAAGCATACATCGCGAGAAAACCATCTTCATTACCAAGAACTGAGATCGTTTTATCTGCAAACTGAGAAGGAAGCGGACAAAGCTGAGGGCATATTTCAGCTACAAAATCATAGCGACCCAGACGATATTTTTTACCCTCAATACGCGCTTCAATACCGCCACCGGCCAACTCACACAAATGAGTGACGGCGACTTCGTCCCAGGCATTACCGTTGCCGGTATCGTTATTTGATGAGATGGCATCGGCAATTGCTTTCGATACCGGATGCATAGAATGCGATGTCATGGCCAGACTGATGGCATCTACCTGTGCCGACGTCAACTGAGAGGACTGTAGCTCATGGCCCGCACAATAAACCGTACTGAAGAGTCGTAACTTTCCGAAAGTCAGTGTACCGGTTTTATCGAAAATACAGTGCGTGGCTTTCGCCATTGATTCAATTGCTTTGCCTTTGGCGACCAGCACCCCATGTTTAGCCATTTGCCCTATTGCCGCAGACATTACTCCCGGCGTCGCCAGAGATAAAGCGCAAGGGCAAGTCACGACAATCACGCTGATCGCAATCCATAAGGCGCGATCAGGATCGATACGCCACCAGACACATGTCGTGAGCGCAGCGACGATTAAAATAACTAAGAGGAAACGGCTCGCGTGTTTGTCGGCGAGCTGTACGAGTGGTGGCTTTTCATTTGCCGCACTTTCCATCATGCTGACCAGTGACGATAACTGCGTGTCATTACTGACTCGTTGTGCTCGCATTAGCAGGACTCCGCTCAGGTTCATCGAGCCAGCAATTAACTCATCACCCGGTGATTTAGGGAGCGGGTGTGACTCGCCAGTCATCAGCGATTCATCACAATCACTTTGCCCTTCGATCACTACCCCATCTGCAGGCACCTGCTCACCCGCAACAATCATCAACACATCATTTATTTGGACATCGGCAGTGTCAATCGATACTGTCTGACGATTCTTCGGATAATGTATGAGGCGTTGGGCAAGCATCGGGTTCAGCTGCGTCAATACACGCAACGCCGCTGTTGTTTTGAGCTGAACCCGCGCCTCGATCAGACGTGCACCTAGCAGCAAAAAAACAAACATAATTACTGAATCAAAATAAACTGCACCGCCATGAAACGTGGCCCAAACACTCGCGACAAACGTCAACAGTATGCCGAGTGAGACTGGAACATCCATCCCAACATGGCGATTGCGGACATCTCGCAACGCTGCTGTAAAAAATGGCATTGCTGAAAATCCGACGACGGGGATCGTAATAACGAGGCTGGCGATTTTTAGCAAACGGTCTACATCTGGCGTCAGATCACCATCGATTTGCGGCACCGGAACCAGGTAAGCCGGAAAAGCGTACATCATGATTTGCATCATCGCAAAACCGGCAACAAACAAGCGCCACAACGCCATCTTATTTTCACGTTGCTGAACATCGTCCTGAGTCTGCCCGGTAGGAAAAGCGCCATAGCCCAGGTCAATAATTGACTGAATAATTTTTTTTAGCGAAGTGAGATGCGGTTGCCAGGCCACGTCTGCCTTATGGCTCGCGGCATTGATATTAAAACTTGTCACGCCAGGCAACTGGCGTACGCGAAAGATAATTAATTGAGCACAAGCAGCACAGCGCATGCCGGACAAACTCAGTTTGTCATGTCGAGTCGCTGTATTGCTTTGCGCTGGCTGATGTGAAGTCATTGATGTGAAGTCATTGTAAGGGGTATCACTTATGTCACATCCGGGGATGCAATCCGATCATTTGGCTTATTACGTACCTGCCGATACTGAGCAATTAAATTAGCTTGCTCAATTGTTTTAAGAACGGCGGCACAGCCGTGACAACATACCAATTGCATTTTACTGTCAAATTTTACTTCGACTGCCTGCGGCTTTCGCATTAGCTCATCGCAATGAAAACAGGCAATTTTCTCCCCCGAGCGCAAGCCTGGGAATATTCCTGCAAAAAAAGAAGTAACTGCGATAGCCATGACAATGACGTATAGAAAGGCGATATTTTTTATCTTAAGGAATTAATAATAGGCATTCTTGATATGGAACAAGATTTGTTCTAAAAAACGGCCACCAACTCAAATTATTTTTGAAGAAAATCGCTAATAATTCAAGCCGTAAACGTAAAAAACGGTGGCATTGCACCACCGCTTTTTTGCCCCTGTACTGGCGACATTGTGAGGAATCAGAGAGACCTCGGATCCGTTTGACATCACGGAGAGATACTACACAAATTGTGATTGAGACTGTTTCAAATACGACTTAGGTGCTACCTGTTTTCACTTCGCACATAACCGGATCACTAAAGAGAACCGGAGCTCAAATTCCATCCGTCTTGGATACAAATTAGTCCTTGTATATCGACCTCCTTCTTTTGAACCAGTTACAACCCTAATATAGGCCAATGTCAGACGCAGAAGAAGAAAAATATAACTATCGCTTTTGGATCAGGATTAAAAAAATTAACTAAACTATTTGGGTCTATCAGTGCTATGCACTACCCTGCTTCGTCAGTGAATTCCTGGCGTATTGAGCTTCGTCATTGCGGAGATTGCCCCAACACCGATCGACGCGCCAAATTTCTTCAATACGCGCTCCGGCAGGCCTTCTTTTTCAGTGTAATCAACAATATCTTCCGCTTCGATAACATCACGTGCCACGCTCGCCGTGGTACCAAAATCATCAGCCAGCCCCATCTCTACAGCCTTACTGCCGACCCAAAACAATCCAGAGAAGGTCTCGGGAGTTTCTTTTAAACGTTTCCCACGTCCCTGACGCACGACGTCAATAAATTGCTGGTGAATTTCATTCAGCATCTCTTGTGAAAACGCTTTTTGTTTCGCGGTTTGCGGAGAAAATGGATCCATAAAACCTTTGTTTTCACCGGCAGTCATCAAGCGACGCTCAACCCCTACTTTATCCATCAGTCCCGTAAAACCAAAACTATCCATCAGGACACCAATCGAACCGACAATACTCGCCTTGTTCACAAAAATTTTATCCGCTGCGGCAGCAATGTAGTAGCCGCCAGAGGCGCACATTTCATCGACGACGACATATAGCTTTTTCTGCGGATATTGCTTGCGTAAGCGCAGAATTTCATCATTGATCATCCCGGCCTGGACAGGGCTGCCTCCAGGGCTATTGATATGCAGAATCACAGCAATCGAACCAGAATCAGAGAAAGCACGGTTCAGTGCAGGAATAATGGCATGCGCACTCGCATTTCCCTCAGACTCAATCGTGCCATTGATATCTACCAGTGCCGTATGGCGCCCGGGATTTTCCGTCTCGGCAGAGCGATAGTCACTGAATAAATAAAAGCTGAAGAGAATTAAAACAAGAAATAACAACTTAAAAAAGATGCCCCAGCGACGACGTAAACGTTGCTCTTTTAAGGACTCTGTCGCCAGCTTTTGCAGCAATTCGCGCTCCCAGCCTGGCGTTGAATTAGTTGCACTCGTGTTTATTGGATTTTCCATCATGCGATATCAATGTTAAGCGACGACTGGCGTAATGTAGTCGTCGGGATGCCAGACTATCTGGCCGTCTTTTTCGGTAATCTCAATTTTGCGCAACCGTGCACCGCGGCAAGGTCCGCCCGTGCAATGCCCGTTTTCCGGCGTGTAGATGGCACCATGTGTTGCACACATGATGTATAAGCCACTGGACTCAAAAAACTCACCCGGGCTCCAGTCAAGTTCAATGGGCACATGAGCACAGCGGTTCAGATAGGCATGTGCCATACCATCAAAACGCACGACAAAGCCTGTTGCATCCTCATGTCCAGCCGTTACCGGAAAACGAATGCCTTTACCACCCTCGATTAATTCAGATGAGTCGCAGATCCTGATCTCAGTCACGTTTGATCTCCTCAGGCATTCTGACTAAGCCATGCATGCAATTCCGCAACTGTCTTGGCTGAGTAAAGAGGATTGTGCGATTGCAATGTCGCGGCATCATGTGCGCCATATTCAACGGCAATTGCCGCTGCACCTGCATTACTCGCCATCAGCAAGTCATGTGTTGTATCTCCGATCATCAGGGTACGCTCCATGTCCTGCCCCAACTCTCGGGTCAGCTCTTGCAACATTGCCGGATGCGGCTTGGAGAATGTTTCATCGGAACAACGAGTGGCATCAAAAACCGATAATAACTTTGCTGTGTGCAGTGCACGACTTAATCCAACACGACTTTTCCCCGTTGCTACCGCAAGGAAATAACCGTCCTGAGATAATTCAGCCAGCATTTCTCTGACACCCGGAAACAAAGGTAGCTCGTGATCACGCGCTAGATAATGATGACGATAGCGCTCTACCATGCGAGGATAATATTTCGGATCGATATCTGGCAAGGCAGCCTGCATCGCATCTGCCAGAGACAAACCAATGACATAAGCGGCTGCTTTTTCATCCGGAACAGGTAAACCAAGATCTTTTGCTGCTGCCTGGATACATTGCACGATCGTTGCCGTGCTATCCATCAATGTGCCATCCCAATCAAACACAATAAAATCAAATTGCTTTTTTGCCATATTCTTTCTTCACCACAAACCTGTCTGACGCAGTGCGTTGCCAGTACCCTAAATAATCGAAGTAACTATTTTACCCTTAATAAAGGATTAAGTTTTTACCCGCTAAACCAGGCTTTTAAGAAAACTCTGGCAATCCGTCGGCAACGGGGCATTGAGTGTCATTTCCTGACCAGTTTCAGGATGAGTAAAAGTAATTTGATGTGCGTGCAGAAACATTCTCTTCAGAACTCCGCGCTGCTCCGTCGGCTTGAGCAAAGCACGGTTAAGTGCAAAATCACCATACTTATCGTCACCTGCAATTGCAAAACCGCTGGACGATAAGTGCACGCGAATCTGATGTGTGCGGCCAGTCTTTAATTCAGCCTCTAGCAGTGCGAACTTATGGAATTTTTTCTTCAGTGAGAACACGGTATGGGATGCCATACCATCTGCCTGCACCCTGACGCGCCGCTCTCCGTCAGCGGTTGTGTACTTATGCAATGGCAACTTTACATGTTGACGTGCATTTTTCCAGTCGCCATGGACCAAGGTCAGATAACGCTTGTCGGTCAAGCCGTCACGCATTTGTTCATGCAGATTGGTCAAAGCCGTTCGTTTCTTAGCCAGCAACAAAATACCGGAAGTTTCCCTATCAAGACGATGTACCAGCTCCAAAAATTTGGCCTCTGGCCGGGATGCCCGGAGTTGTTCAATAACACCATAACTCACTCCGGACCCGCCGTGGACAGCGACGCCGGCCGGCTTATCAATAATGAGCAGATACTTATCCTCAAATACGATGTCAAACTCTGCTCCCGGGACGATCTGCGTAGAGGTTTCAGCAATACGAATTGGTGGTATGCGAACAATATCGCCCTCCTTCAAGCGATAGAGCTGATCAATCCGCCCCTTATTTACCCGCACCTCACCGGATCGTAAAATACGGTAAACATGACTTTTTGGCACGCCTTTACATATTCGTATTAAATAGTTATCTATTCGCTGCCCTGCATCCTCTTCAGCGATAGTAACGAGCTGAACCTGAGGCAGCACTTGCGACGACGCATGAGAAGGATGGCTGGAAGCACTGTTTTGCCCCTGTTTTTCAGGTGGCTTCCTATTATTTATCGCTAAGTCCTTCATTTTGAATATATAATCGTTTTCGCTTCAGCTTTAGGCTTTAGCTGGTGTATGAATAAACGCGTATTCTACACAGGGGCATGTTCATCGGCCTCGCCAATTTGCAAATTCGATGGAAAAGATGTGTATGCACATCATTATATTGGTCAGGGTTGCAACCAATTGTGGCAATCGGACAGGATGTAATGATTTGGATCAGAAAGTTTGAATAGTAAGGATCAGTCCAGCAAGAGACGTTTGTATATTTATTACACCCGTGCTTGCCGGTTGATGATTTTGACCAGTGTGATCGATTTCGCCAAATACAATTAATCAAAGATGGTTTGGCACTCAACAAGTTGCTCATCGCCTGGCGTTGTATTCATGTTTTGTACGATAAAACACGAATCAGACAACGCGGGGGACATGTGCACTCGATCCACAATTAAAGTCATCCGCGCCTGGTGCGCAACAGAAGTAAGCTAGCGATCATATTCAGGGACGGCATCAACTCTGCCAGTCGCTTTCAGACATAGTTGTCGGATATGTCGGATATCTCGTCAGTAGTAATTGATTCTGTTGCGCCAGAGGCATTTCCCGCCCCATCAGACTCTCCGTTCTCGCATACATCCCAATGTACGCAAGTTGCTTGCCTCGCACTAACGGGGTAACAACACAAGATGACCAAAAGGTCACGGAGCAGAACCATGAAACGCATGCTATTTAATGCGACGCAGCAAGAAGAATTGCGCGTAGCCATTGTCAATGGGCAAAAACTCATCGACATCGATATCGAAACCGCCGGACGTGAATTACGTAAGTCCAACATTTACAAAGGCGTTATCACCCGCATCGAACCCTCCCTTGAAGCCTGTTTCGTCAATTATGGCGAAGAACGTCACGGTTTCTTACCATTTAAAGAAGTAGCCCGCGGTTACTTCAAAGAAGGTATTGATGTTCGCAATGCTTCCATCAAAGATGCGTTGCGTGAGGGCCAGGAAATTATGGTCCAAGTTGAAAAAGAAGAGCGTGGCAATAAAGGCGCAGCGCTGACCTCGTTCATCTCTCTGGCTGGCCGCTATCTGGTATTGATGCCAAACAACCCTCGCGGTGGTGGTGTTTCCCGTCGTGTTGAGGGTGAGGATCGTCAGGAATTACGCGAAACGATGGATAAACTGGACTTGCCTACTGGCATGTCCGTCATTGCACGTACCGCAGGTATTGGCCGTAACGTCGACGAATTGCAATGGGATTTAAACTACCTGATGCAACTCTGGCGCGCCATCGAAGGAGCAGGCAAATCCTCTGCCGGCGCGTTTCTGATCTATCAGGAATCGTCCTTGGTTATTCGCGCGATCCGCGATTACTTCCAGCCAGATATCGGCGAAATCCTGATCGATACTGACGAAATCTACGAACAAGCCCAGCAGTTCATGAGCCACGTCATGCCAGACATGGTGCACCGTGTTAAGCGTTATAGCGACGACGTACCGCTGTTCTCCCGCTTCCAGATCGAACATCAGATCGAAACAGCCTACAGCCGCACCGTGCCATTGCCATCAGGCGGCGCAATTGTGATTGATCACACTGAAGCTTTGGTGTCCGTTGACGTCAACTCAGCGCGCTCAACCCGCGGTGGCGATATCGAGACAACCGCATTCAATACCAACTGTGAAGCGGCCGAAGAAGTCGCACGTCAATTGCGTCTACGTGATCTGGGCGGCTTGATCGTGATCGATTTTATCGATATGGAAAACGCCAAGAACCAGCGTGAAGTGGAAACCCGCCTGAAAGATGCCTTGCGCTATGACCGCGCACGCGTCCAGATGGGTAAAATTTCCCGTTTTGGCCTGATGGAATTATCTCGTCAACGTCTGCGCCCTTCTTTATCCGAAGGCAGTCATGTGACCTGCCCGCGCTGCAATGGCACTGGCCACATCCGCGATACCGAGTCTTCTGCATTGCAAGTCCTGCGCATCATCCAGGAAGAAGCAATGAAAGAAAATTCAGCAGCGATCCACGTACAAGTGCCGGTCGATGTTGCGGCATTCTTGCTGAACGAAAAACGCGGCGAAATTCTGAAAATTGAAACACGTCATCGCGTCACTGTCATTTTGATTCCAAATACGCATTTGGAAACGCCTCACTATAAACTGGACCGTCTGAAAACAGATGATCCACGTCTGGAAGAACATCACGCCAGTTATGCGATGGCTGAGCAGGCAGATACAGATATCGGCTATAGCAAGCGTCAGAAAGAGGATGTCAAGCCACGCCAGGAAGCAATGGTAAAAAGTATCACTCCAGATACTGCACCTATCGTAGAACGCAAAGAAGTTCCCGTTGCAGCGCCAGTTTTGGTCGCGGCTGCCAAACCAGCCTCAGAAGGTTTCTTCAGCAAGTTGTTTAACCTGTTCCGCTCAAAACCAGCAGAAGCAGTCGCTGAAGTACCGGCAGTAGCAGAAAAATCGCAAAGCCGTGAACGATCTGAACGTGACCGCAATAGTCGTGGTCAGCGTAATCGTAGCCGTAATGGCCGTGGACGAGATCGTGAAGACCGCGAAGAACGACCTGCGACTAATCGTGCAGAGAAGGATGATTCCGTAAAACCGGCACCCCAGGAACAAGCTCCGCGTCCGCCAAAACAAGCACGTCCACCACGCGAAGAGCGCGATCCGCAAGAACCTAAGCAAGAAACTCGTCGTGATCGTCAACAACGTCAACGCGAAGAGCGCAAGGAAACTCAGGGCGACTCAAAATCTGCTGATGCCAACCTGAATACTGCTGCTCTGGCTGCGAATGCCGTACCATCGGTGGCAGTAACAAACGACGTAACAGACAATACAAAGTCTTTGACGCCGAACGCAGTAGAAGGCGAAAACGCAGAACAAGGTGAAGCTCGTCGCCGTCGCCGTCGTGGTGGTCGCAATCGCAACCGTCGTGACCGTGAAGCTGGTGACAATACGGAAAATAGCGATGCCGTTTCTGGCAATGAATTCGTGTCACACGAAGAAGCACCAGTCATGCCAATCAACGCCGTAGCTGCAATTGCGGAAACCGTTGCAGAATCTTCTGAGATCGCCGCCATCTCGAACCATACTGCGCCAGTCGAAGTAACGCCAGCTCCTGTTGCTGTTCAGCCTGTCATGCCGGCTGAGGTCGTAACGACACCTGTTTTCGTTGAAGCAGTAGCGACAGCTCCGGCACAATCTGACGTACCAGCAGTGGCAGCACCGGTTCAGGCACATCTGGACCTGACTCCGGCACCAGCGGCGGCAATCAATGTCGCAAATGACATCGTTGCTCCAGTAATTGCCCCAGTCACACCGCCAGTAGCCGAAACAGTTCAGGTAGTTGAATCTGCTCCGACCGTTAGCGCTCCGGCAACCACGGAAGTGCCAGCGGTAGCAGTAGCGACTACGACGGCACCAGTCGTGGCATCAAAACCCGTAGAAGCGGTTGTAATGCCCGTAGAGAGCTTAAATGTCATGCTGCAACAGGCAGGTCTGGTATTGGCGAGTACTAACCCAGAAAAACTGCGTGCCGCACAAGCATCAGCAGCAACTGCTACGGTAGCGCCACGTGTACCACGGGAACGCAAGCCAGTTGCTACTGCTGCCAGCGAGCCCTTGGT
Source organism: Undibacterium sp. Rencai35W (assembly GCF_049340185.1). NCBI lineage: Bacteria > Pseudomonadati > Pseudomonadota > Betaproteobacteria > Burkholderiales > Oxalobacteraceae > Undibacterium > Undibacterium sp. Rencai35W. The sequence goes on along the minus strand of NZ_JBMPPC010000003.1, from coordinate 483,886 downwards.
TTTGGTTGAAACCAAGAAGTAATTAAGCCAACCTATTCACGGGATTTTTTAAACATCCAAAGCTTTTAAATCCAAAGCTGATGAATATAAAATTCATGACTATAAAACTGGCAAATCTGGTCTAATTATCTGAATGAAATAACCCGGCAACAGTGATGTTGCCGGGTTATTTTTTTGCACAAACCCGTTATCGCTTCTCGTGGTATCTTTTCGGTCTAGTGCGCTGAATTACTTTGCAATACCTACTTTGTCTGAACTTCATGTCTGAAAAATTTATCCCTCTGACGGATTACCGGCAGCGCGAACAAACCTTAACGGTTCCAGATCGTTTAATAGAACCTGACGGCCAACTCAGAGATAGCTTGCATCGTCCGTTGCACGATCTGCGTATCTCAGTAACAGATCGCTGTAATTTCCGTTGCGTCTATTGCATGCCGAAAGAAGTGTTCGACAAGGACTACCGTTTTTTACCGCAAACTTCGTTACTCAGTTTTGAAGAAATTACCCGCATCGCAAAAATTTTCGTTGCTCATGGCGTCAGAAAAATTCGACTTACCGGCGGAGAACCGCTGCTGCGTAAAAACATCGAAAGGCTGATCGAGATGCTGACCAAGCTCAAGGCAAGCGATGGCAGCGATATTGACCTGACTCTGACGACCAACGGATCACTACTGGCACGTAAAGCACAGGACCTGAGAGATGCGGGACTATCGCGAGTGACCGTGTCACTTGACTCCATGAATGACACTACATTTAAACAAATGAATGATGTGGACTTCCCTGTATCAGATGTACTCGACGGTATCGACGCGGCGCATCGCGCGGGACTGGGACCAGTCAAGGTAAACATGGTCGTCAAGGCCGGCTTGAACGACAGTGAAATCATTCCGATGGCACGCTATTTCAAAGCGACGCCTCATATACTCAGATTCATCGAATATATGGATGTCGGTGCCTCCAATGGCTGGAAACTGAATGAAGTTATTCCCTCAGCCAAGGTCATACAAATTTTGAACGATGCTGGATTATCGCTATTGCCAACCCAGGCAAATTACGCAGGAGAGACCGCAGAACGCTGGCGTTATCTGGACGGTAGCGGAGAAATCGGCGTCATCTCCAGTGTCACTCAAACTTTTTGCCATGAATGCAGCCGCGCACGCCTCTCTACCGAAGGAAAATTGTATACCTGCCTGTTTGCCACACATGGACATGACCTGCGATCACTGCTACGTGATGAACATCACCTGCATTCCGATCTAGCCATTTCTAACGTCATTGCGCAGCTATGGAAGAAACGTTCAGACCGTTATTCCGAGTTGCGCAGTCAGCAAACCGAAGAGTTAATCAAGAGCAGGAAGAAAATCGAAATGTCGTATATTGGTGGTTGATACGCATACCACACAGGCTATTTTTAGATGGCGATGATAAGTCAATCGCAGCCAGCGACAAGCATCTGCACCAAACCAAAGGGCGAGCAGTAACTGACCGGAAATAGACCACTTGATCTGTATTTCCTTCTTACCTGACAATGTCGCACACAGCACCGGATACTTCGTTAAAAATGACACGCATAGATCAACAACTTATTACCGGACTGATCCTCGCAGGAGGTCGCGGCACGCGTATGGGCACCCTCGACAAAGGCCTGCAAGTGTTTCGCGGGTCACCAATGGCGATGCACGCATTTTTGCGCTTATCACCACAGGTTGGAGAGATCATCATCAATGCCAATCAGCATCTGGCAGCCTATGCAGCTTTTGGGGCTGAAGTATGTCAAGACAAAATTGATGGCTTTGCAGGCCCTCTGGCGGGCTTACAGACGGGTTTACATCACTGTAAAACACCCTACTTGGTCAGCGTACCCTGCGACTCTCCATTCCTGCCAGCGGATCTAGTCGAACGCCTGTCAAGTGCATTGGTCTTGGAGGATGTAGATCTGGCGGTAGCAGTCACCATCGAATCCAATGGGGAAACAGTCGCAAAACAAGCACATCCAGTCTTCTCGCTCATGAAATCCTCCGTGCTGGCTCATCTGAGCGATTTTCTAGATCAGGGAGGACGCAAAGTAGATGCGTGGTACGCATCATTAAACATCGTCGAAGTCGTATTTGACGACGTTGCTGCCTTCCGCAACATCAACACCCTGCAAGACTTGCGACAATTCGACAATTAAACCTTCACATGACGTCCACACCCCCACCAAACAGCCTGCACGAAGTCGTCAGTTGCATGTCCGGCTATGACCCTGATGCCTTGCCAGTAGCGCAGGCACAGCAGATCATTCAGCAATTTATTACGCCCATATCGTCCATCGAAAAAGTAGCGATACGCGAGGCATTAGGACGGGTTCTGGCAAAAGATATCGTCTCCGGCATCAACGTGCCATCGCATGATAATTCGGCGATGGATGGCTATGCCCTACGTGGCAGCGATCTGTCCGTAAATCAGACCACTACATTAATAATCAAGGGAACGGCTTATGCCGGACGAGCCTTTGCAGGAATAGTCAACACCGGGGAATGCATACGCATTATGACGGGAGCGGTCATGCCCGAGTCATGCGATACGGTCATTCCGCAAGAGTTCACGCTCAATGCCTCCACGACTCAAGTAGATGTCCCTGCCGGCAAAGTTACGGCAGGTGACAACCGGCGTCTCAAAGGTGAGGATCTGGCGGCAGGCAAGACGGCACTCCTCAAAGGAAAAATACTGCGTCCCGCTGACGTAGGGTTACTCGCCTCTCTCGGCGTGGCAGAAGTACCGGTACAACGAAAATTACGTGTCGCATTTTTTTCTACCGGTGATGAGTTGCGCTCGCTCGGCGAAACACTGGATGCGGGGTGTGTCTACGACAGCAACCGTTACACCCTGCATGGCATGCTGACGCGACTCGGCTGCGACATCGTCGATATGGGCGTAATCAAAGATGATCCAGCCTCACTGGAAGCCGCGTTTCGCTCGGCAGCTGAAAATGCCGATGCCATCATCACTTCGGGTGGCGTATCAGTAGGTGCCGCCGACTACACAAAGCAAATGATGGCGCAACTCGGAGATGTCGCCTTCTGGTCTATAGGCATGCGCCCTGGTCGCCCGATGGCATTTGGCAAAATTCACTCTGCCGGAAAAAGTGCCTATCTGTTCGGCTTGCCCGGCAATCCCGTCGCTGTCATGGTGACTTTTTATTTTTTTGCGCGAAATGCCCTGCTTCGTATGATGGGCGCCACTATTCCTGAACTTCCCTTAGTTCCAGCAGTCTCATTGGCTGCTCTGCGTAAGCGTCCTGGCAGGACTGAGTACCAACGCGGCATCGCTTCAGTAGCGTCAAACGGACAACTCCAGGTCGCCATCACCGGCTCGCAAGGCTCAGGCATTTTGCGCTCTATGTCAGAAGCCAACTGTATGGTCGTGCTCCCCCATGAACAAGGCAATGTGAGTGCAGGCGACCAGGTCAATATTCTGCTGCTCGAAGGCTTGCTGTAATTTAGGTCGTGAAGATAAGTTACACTTCAAACAGGTAACAAATTATTACAACAATCAGCCAGACTATCGCGTGTCGCTATACTGATTTTGCCTTGTCATAATCGGCGTCATACGATTTACTTTTGTCGCCAAACTGGTCACTACCCTTAGCACTTTTATCATCACTATCACCACTTGATTATTTTTAGGAGAACAGATTGAAATTACTACACTGGATCGCAATGAGCTGCGCAAGCATCACTTTGTTAACGGCATGCGGCGGTGGCAGCAGCGGCTCTACCAGCACAGCATCAACAGTATCTGTTACTTCGGTTACGACTGACCAACTAGTCTATCGTAAGGTCACCAATATGACCGTCGTCGGCAAGAATCTCGACCTAGGCATCAATATCTCCAATCCAGGCTGTCTCAAAATTACAGAAGTCGCCGGTGGCACATCGACGCAGCGCGTGTTTGCCTGCAAAATGGTCGCCGTAGGAACATTTGCCGTATCGATCACCGCTGGTGACAGCGCATCGCTGTATTCAGGCTCACTGACGATCCCGCTGGCAGCACAGCCGCAAGTCACGATGAAAACGACATTAGGCGATATCGTCATTGAACTCAACCCTGCCAAAGCGCCAATCTCCGTCGATAATTTCTTGAATTATGTAGAGAATGGTTTTTATGTGAACAAGATTTTCCATCGTGTCGTCAACAGCACATCATTCTCGATTGCTCAGGGTGGCGGCTTTACCAGCGATTTGCAGCAACCGACACCGCCTTTCGCAGCGATCAAATTAGAGTCCAATAACGGCTTGAGCAATGTGCGCGGCACTATCGGCATGGCACGCACCAGTGCAGTCGATTCGGCAACCTCACAGTTTTACTTCAACGTTGCCAGCAATACCGGCTTCGATTACACCAGCACGAGCAATCCCGGATATGCCGTATTTGGCAAAATTGTGACGGGTCTGGATATCATGGACAAGTTTAAGACCGTCGCTACTAATTCAAGCGACGTACCGACGACAGCGATTTTTATCAATTCAGTGGTGCAAACACAATAATATGATAGGCTAACCCAGGTAATTTTTAGTGCCGTTAATTTGCTTGTCTTTTCAATGTCTATCACCCGTCTTCAAGGCGGGTACCACATAAAGGAATCATGATGAATCAACTGTTGAAATCCATTTTGGTCGCAAGTATGGCGATGCTGGCCATTAGTTCAGCCTATGCCAAAGACGAACCCAAAAAAGCCTCCGCATCAGCGTCAGCTTCCGTGTCCGCCTCTGCAAAAGTTGAATTACTTGATTTAAATAGCGCCACTAAAAAAGAACTCTCTGAACTGCCCAAAATAGGTGATGCACGTTCAGATGCCATCATCAAAGGTCGTCCGTACAAGGGCAAAGATGATTTGCTGAATAAAAAAATCATTCCTGAAGATGCCTACAACAGCATTAAAGATCTAGTGATTGCCAAACAAAAAACCGACGCCAAAAAGAAATAAGTCTGTTTTTTGCGGTACTGAAGTCACATCGCCATCATATCGGCATGAATCAAGACAAAAAGCTGGCCTGACGCCGGCTTTTTGTCTTTTTCGGATCAACCTCAAAATCTGCCTATTTCAGCAATACTGTCTGAGATGGTTGTAAGTCTGTTTTCAAATGTGTAAGATAAAGCTGGGCACATCAGTTACAAAACTTGTTCGATAGGACTCCGGATCCCATGCTGGACTTGACCACCCGACGATGTTTTACCACTTTTTGCTTGCTTGCCTGTAGCCTGCCAGCATTCGCAGAGGATGGCGACAAATCTTCATTTTCTCTCAGTGGCTTCGGCACCTTAGGTGCCGTGTACAACTCGAACAAACAAGCTGATTTTGTCCGCGATCTGCTACAGCCAAACGGTGTTGGCTATACCCACAAACTCGACTTCGGTGTCGACTCCCTGCTCGGTCTGCAAGTCACCGCCGCTCCCCTCGACAACCTCGATGCGACGATACAGGTCGTCAGCCGCCGCTCGCAAACCGGATTTAACCCTGAAATCACTTGGGCATTCGCCCGCTACACCCCGAATGATACGATTCAACTCCGTGCTGGCAGGTTAGGTTTTGATGTCTATCTGCTCGCCGACTCACGTAATGTCGCCTACTCTTACCTCTGGGTCCGCCCTCCCGTCGATTACTTTGGCAGCATCATCGTTTCATATATTGACGGCGCCGACCTGGTTCTGAAGTATCCGCTGGGTAATGGTGTGGCCCGAATCAAAACATTCGCCGGTAAAGCGCGTGAAAAAAGCTCAACTGGTGGACCAGACGAGTATTTTTCGCTGAACGGTTCCGATGTATTAGGTGCCCATCTGGAATATCAAACCCAGTCCTGGTCTTACCGGCTTGGTTACAGCCAATTGCGGTTTAAAAACGAATTTCCCGGCCTGCCTGCACTCATCAACGGGCTACGCGATCCGGCGATTTTGGCATTGAGTCCATCTGCGGGAAAAGTCGCTGATGAAGTCGGTTTTCAGGATAAAACGATCAAATATTACTCCGCAGGTCTGGCCTATGATGAGGGCCCGTTGCAAGCGCAATTCATGCTGAGTTCAACCAAATCAGATACGCTTGGCTTCCCTGGCTATGCAGCTGGCTATGCCACCGTCGGCTACCGAACTGGCAAATGGACGCACTATGCCACCTACTCCGCAGCACGCCCCCTGCATAGAGAAAGCGATGGCAACACCGGCTTGCCAGCGGGTATCAACCCCTACATCGACGCGCTTATTGCCGGCAGCTATAACGTGGCGAACAGCCAGTTGAATGAACAAACGACACTCTCATTCGGCGTACGTTATGACTTGAATGACAAGACCGATCTAAAAATTCAACTCGATCACATCAATAATAAGCAAAGATTATTGGTGCGTAATCAGCAACCAGGCTGGGATGGCAAGGCAACACTGCTCAGCGTCTCGGTCAACTTCATATTCTAGGCGAGCGCTATGACGACCCTCGCCATCCTCATTCGTCTTTCACCGTTTATTCTGGCGTTCACTGTCTGCGCCCACGCATGTGCTGCCGATTTCGTTGTCATCGCCAACCCGAATAGCGGCATAGAAAAAATGAGTAAAGATGACGTCATCAACATCTATATGGGCCGCTATCGCAAGCTGGCCTCAGGCATCAGCGCACAACCGCTAGACCTGACCAATCCGGTCTCTGAAAAAAGTAAGTTCTATTCCAGCATGGTGAATAAAGAACTGCCCGAGATTAACTCTTACTGGGCGCGACTGATGTTTTCAGGCCAAGGCTCACCGCCGCGTCAGGTCGACAGCGTGGAAGAGATTATCGATATCGTCAGCAACAACAAAGGAGCGATTGCGTATATTGATAAGAAAAAAGTCGATAAACGTGTCAAAGTCGTTTTTGACGCAACACAATAAGGTCGTTATAAAATACGCTCGTCAGGTTTACCGGCGCAGATAGCCTCTGACCCGGCAACAGCCTGATCAACGAATTGCCGCAGCTAGTAGCCAGCAACCACAGCAAAGCCCGTCAGGACTCTATTGCACAATATGCCCCAATTACTCCGTACCAGCATCGTTTATCGCAGCGCATTTATTGTGTTGGGGATCTCTTTACTGGTGGGTAGTTTTTTTGCTGTATTCACCTACTACTGGACCTCGCACGTCGAACAGGAAAGAGCCAATAGTCGTATGGTGGATCTGCTCAGTACGGTTGAGAGTACCACCAGTATTGCCTGCTACCTCGCCGACATGAATCTCGCCTCCGAAGTCAGCCGCGGGCTGCTGAAGAACGCGGATGTTGCCAGTATCAAGATTTTTTCTGGTTCCAGCATTCTGGCGCACATGAGCAAAAACACTGGCCCCAAAGAGACCAAAGTCGCCAACAACATCGTGATTCCAGACAAAGCAATACCGACGGTGCGTGATGTCTTCTCTCCGTTTAATGAAAAAGAAAAAGTCTGTCAGATCGAACTCGAGCCCAATCTGCTGTTCATACGCCAACAAGTCGATGACAAGGCCCGGTTTATCGGCTACCTCCTGATGCTGCAAGCCCTGCTCATGGCCTGCGCAGTCGTGTATATCGTTCTCACCATCATCACCCGTCCGATCAAAACCATTTCAGATCAGCTACACCGCCTGACACCCGAGAGCGGTATCAAACTCGCCCTGCCACCCGGTAACGAAAAAGATGAAATCGGCCAACTAGTCGGTGACGTCAATGAAATCGTCGGCAAGCTTGTACACATTCTGGATGACGAACGTCAACTGCGCATCAAGCATGAAATCGGTGAGAAAAAATTCCAGACCATTTTTAATAATGCAGAAACAGGCATCTTTTTATTAAAGACTTCAGGTGAGGTTATTTCATACAACCACGCCTTTTTACGCCTGTTGGCGGTGGACGAGAACATCCCCGAAGACAAGGTCAATACGGCCTTAACCAAGGCGCTGGAAGGCCAGGAGCTGCGTCTGCATCTGATGATCGACAAAGCGACCAATCAGGACGATGTCCTGTCCGAAGATTTCTCTATCGAAGTCGGTCAACCGCCGCAGAGAAAGTGGCTGCATGTCGTCATGAGTCCGGTCGAAGAAGGCGTGCTGCAAGGCCTGCTCAATGACATCACCGACCGCAAGAGCGGCGAAGAAGAAGCAAACCAGCTTGCCGTCACCGACCATCTGACCGGCACGTTTAACCGTCTCGGCTTTGATAAAGAAATCACCCGCTTAAAACAAGAGATGCAACGCGGTAACGTGACAGGATTTTTCCTATTACTGATCGATCTAGATAAATTCAAAGAGGTCAACGATCATTACGGCCATGACACTGGCGATCAAGTCCTGTGCCACTTTACGCACATCGTCACCAAGACCCTCAGAAAATCCGATTTCGTTGCCCGTCTCGGTGGCGATGAATTTATTATTCTGCTCAAAGACTTGCAGCAAATCGACAAAGCCAAAGAAATCGCACAAAAAATCATCGATCAGACCAGTGCCGCGCTGACACTCGACAACGGGATCGTCATCCGCATCGGTGCCAGTATCGGTATCACCTACGTGGCACAGGCTAACTTTGATAAAAATGAGATTATTCGAGAAGCAGACGATGCGATGTACGCCGTCAAAAAATCAGGCAAAAATAATTACAGCGTGTACCAGTCCTGATTCGATCAGCCTGGGATAAGTTGTTTGCCTGATTGAATTGTGGGATTCAAAAAGTTTGTTGACGCTTAAACTCCCCTTAATCACGATACGGTGTCACAGGCTAAGCAAGCCTCATACAGTAATACGCCAGTATTACAAAGCTTGAAAAACAGCCATAGAGCGACGCGATGCGTTCGGCAATATTTTTAAAAGTTCTCTTATAGTTTTTTTAGACATTCCCTCATGGGAACACCCAAAAAAACTTTAATCGATACATCATGAAAACGCTTACTGCTGCTACCTCTGTCACTTCTACCTCGTCTCCGTGTCTCTGCGGTGAGAGGTCTTGGTTTTTGCGTCAGTCCTATCGAGGTGATTTTTCAATGTGGAGGTTGTTATAAGCGCCCTCATCTCACAGCATTTATGCGCCTCCCAGGCCAATAATGGCTGGAAAGGCGCATAAACACTGCGGAATGCAATCCAGAGAACCTCTAAAGTCCTTTAATCCAGATGCAGCACTCGAGTATGGAGGTTTTAAAGTTCCCTCGACAGTCATCTCCAGCCTGGTCTGAACTTATTGACTATATTGCCGTCAAAAATACGCAGTTATCTTTGCGCAGTTATTTTTGATTAACCGCAACCATCTGATCATTAATAAGGACATTCATGCTCGGCTCCTGGTACTCCGGTCATCTGCAGCCACATTGGAAAACCACAAGCACAGGTCAGCGTCTGACATCCGCTTTGCTGGCAATCTGCATCAGTATTGTCATGCTGATGCAACTCAATCACCAGCCAAGTTTTTATATCACCGGCCCGACGTCAGAAATTCAGGTCAGCATGCTGATGGAATCACCGCGCCAGCAAATACCGCAAAAAACAGAACCACAGACGATCTCCTCACAGAGTGCGGCAAACCGGATACGCACAAAAATTGCAACAATATCGCGCGCCACCCCGCCGCTATCAGTCAAGAGCACTACCGAGAATACTCACGCGCTCCATGTTCCAGCCAACACATCAGATTCAACAAAGGATACAGAGATGAATACAAACAAAGTCAATCCAGCTCCCGCGTTGACGACATCATCCACCTCGCTCCTGGTGACTGACAGCCAGGCCATTCGCAAAGCCTATAAAAGTAGTCAAAGTGAGATACAGGCAATGGCAGACAACAGCAGGAAAGAAATGAATACGGCTATCGTCACCAAATATGAGCAGTTTCAGACCGAAGCAGACAAAGCCAAAATTCAAGACTGCATTAAACCGAGATATTCCCAAAGCACCAATTTACTTTTAATCCCCGTCATCGCATTCGCAGCGATGACAGGAAAATGTAAATAAGCAGACGCACTATCGCGACTCACACTTCAGATCAAAACGACGATCCCGGTTCCGATAAAAACTGCAATTCTTCCAGAGTAGAAATACGACCAAGTATCTGATTGCGATGAGGAAAACGCCCGAACCGGCTAATCACATCGCGGTGTCTGAGCGCATAAGTCACATAGCCCTCAAATAGGGCTTTTTGCTGCGCTGTCGCAGCCGCTAATAAAGCACTGAACAAGGACACCGACTGATCCTGGTCTGTAATAGATTCAGAATGCTCCAGCGGTAAATAGAAAAATATCCGCTCGATCAACCTGAGTTGCTGATCAAAGCCCTGTGCCAAACCATCACGACAAACATGACGTGCCAGCGCATCATAAGCAAATGAGCGCGGAGTCGCACGATACATATTGCGAGGAAACTGATCACACACCAGGATCAGGGACAAACATGCATCCGGTGTCGCCTTCCAGGCATCAAGTGCACCATCTGCTGCCTGCTCTGTCACCATAGCAAAGCGTTGGGTCATCAACTGATCTATGTCAGGATTTTTTGACCACCAGAGCTTGGCTTGCGACGCCGCAGTCAGTGCATCATCTGCGAGATCACCAAACCAGAAGGTCTTGATACTCAAGGGAGTTTCCATCGCATTCCTTATGTATTTATGTGTTCCGCTCAAGACTGGTCTTGAAGTTTTTTTGAGTGACGATTTATATGATGAATGAAGTCATCAATCACATAATGATTTTGCGATGGATTTTTAATGAAGAGCGACTTACCAGATCAACTCAGGCAATCATTTTTTTGGCGCAGGTGTTACTACAGCAGGAGGCAACGGCGGCAAAGGTGCAGCAGGATATTGGCAGCCTTTAGCGTAACCAACGCCTTTTAAAAATCCACGACGTATCGTCCCTGCGGCAATCGATGCTAGCACTTTTTCCGAATGACGCTCAGCACCCGTCAGCTTACGCACCCAACCACGAAAAGGAATCACACCCTCGGTAGTCCGTCGCAAAGCCGAGATCGACGCATTCTCCGCAGCGTTCACGCCTTTGTCCATCATGCTCGGATCATTACCTTCAGTATGTTTATCCAGATCAGATCCAAGCACCGCATCCAGCGCCACAACCTGCATCTCAATGCTGGCACAAGTATCATCCGTGCTGACGCGATACGGATTGATCTGCGCGTCCATCAGCACCGGCGGAATCGTCGTCTGTATCAAATTAAAATCACTCAGCGGCGCAGTCAAAGCACTACCCACTTGTTGAGTACGACTCTCACCCGGACGAACATCAGTCGCAGCCGCTTTAGCCTGCTGATCGTCAGCATGTTTGGTAGAAGTACATGCAGTACACAATAAAAGAGGGACTAAAAAAAGGAAGATTTTCATATGAGAGGAGATGAGGTGATGAGCTGTGATTGCCAACGAGTATTGGTGAAGATATTAAAACATAGTATTGAATTATGCTTAATCGTAGAAATGCATTTTCTTGGAAGGCACACTTTTATTGGACGATCTGTTTCTGGCTAAATGGAACCAACCGATTTGACATCGCAAACTGAACAAAGGTTAGAGACATTTATACTCCTAACTAGTTGCAATGCCGATTTCCGTTTATGCGAAAATCCGAGCACATCAATATATCAACCCGCAATATCGTTATCTCCGGATTCATCCAGGCCTAAATCGCCGTCCACACCCAACAGACTCTGGGCGGAATCGGATGGCAATGCTTCGACTGATTTCAACTTTCTGGTCATTTGACGGGTGCGTACCTCTGCTTTGTCGATGTTGTCGGCGGCTCTTACCAAGGCTGCTTTGGTGGACGCGAGCACGTCGCCAAACTTGCCGAACTCGGTCTTCACTGCACCTAACACTTGCCAGACTTCTGACGAGCGTTTTTCCAATACGAGTGTGCGGAAGCCCATCTGCAAACTGTTCAGCAATGCGGACAACGTTGATGGGCCGGAGATGCTGACGCGGTAGGTGCGTTGCAATTCATCGGCCAGACCCGGGCGGCGCATGACTTCAGCGTACAGACCTTCGGTCGGTAAAAACAAAATCGCAAAATCGGTGGTTAATGGCGGCGAGAGATATTTCTCGGCGATGGTCTTGGCTTCGCCACGAATTGCGCGCTCTAATTCTTTGCCTGCCTGCGCCACGCCTTCTGCATCTGCGCGCTCGGCAGCATCCAGCAGACGCTCGTACTGTTCTTTGGGGAACTTGGCGTCAATCGGCATCCATACGGGTGCTCTGCCATCTTCTTTGCCTGGCAATTTCACTGCGAACTCTACGCGCTCGCCAGAGCCGGGTACGGTCTCGACGTTCTTGGCGTATTGTTCTGGCGTGAGCATTTGCTCCAGTACCATTTCTAGCTGTACCTCGCCCCAGGTTCCGCGAGTCTTCACATTGGTCAGCACCCTTTTCAAATCGCCGACACCAATGGCTAATTGCTGCATTTCGCCCAGACCTTGATGCACTTTTTCTAAACGGTCTGAGACTTGTTTAAAGGATTCACCCAAACGCTGCTCCAGCGTGGCGTGCAGTTTTTCATCGACGGTTTTGCGCATCTCTTCGAGTTTGGCCGCATTGTCATCTTGCAGATGTTTAATTTTTTCTTCTAGAGTCGCCCGCACTTCTGCCATGCGCAAGGCATTCGATTCGGTCAGTGTTGCCAGACTCTGGTTTAAGGTATCGCCAAACCGTTTGAGGCTGAGCGCTTGCTCGTCACGCGAATTTTGGCTTTGCTGAATCAGGGCAAGACGCACTTGTTCCAGTTGCTGCGCGTTGGTCTCTGTCAGCTTGATCAGTTGCTGAGAAAACGCATCTATCTGGTTGTTTTGCAGCGTGGCGACGCTGGTCAGTTGGGCGGCTAAGGTTTGTTGAAGCTGTGAAAAATTCCCACCCAGCTCTTGCCGTGTCGCTTGTGCCGTCGATTGCACCTGCTCCCGCAATGAGCGCTCGGAGCGTTCCTGTGCTTGTTGTAATTGCTCTTGTTGCTGCTGTGCCTGCTGCAATGACTGTTGTAGTGCGAGCAGTTGGGTGCCGACATCGCTACCGCGACTGCGTGATAAAACAAGCAGGTTCACGATCAGGAGAATAGCGAGCGTGATGAGTACTAAAATTTCTATCAAATTCATGTCGTTTTCTTTTATTTTTTGTTAGTGATATGTTAAGGATTAGCGTTTTACATTCAGCGAAGCGCAGGTATGTTCTGCTCTTCCTCATCCATCACCTCTCTGCCGTCTGCGGGAGAGGGATGATGCTGATCTTTATTTACCCAGATCAGCCGGGCTTATTCCGCATCCAATCTGCTGTCTGATAAAACGATTGCATCAGGTGCTGTTGCAACTCTTCTGCGATTCCCACATCTTGCATTGCCCACGCCATGCACCGCAGCCATTGATCGCGCTCACTGCTGGCGATCGCATACGGCAAATGACGTGCGCGCAAACGCGGGTGACCGAATTGTTCGATGTAGAGATTCGGGCCGCCCATCCAGCCGGACAAGAACCAGAACAGCTTATCGCGGGAGCCATCCATCGGTGTCGGATGCAGTGCGCGGATGCCAGCAAATTCTGGCTCTAGTTCCATCAGGTCATAAAAGCGATCGACCATCTCACGCAGCTTGTCTGCGGCGCCGATGAGTGCGTAGAGCTTGGATTGTTCTTCTTCATTATTGTCTGTGTTTGTTTCTGTATTCATACCTAGCAACAAGTTTGTAGTAACAGGTTTCGTCCCTACATGCGGATGCATATGGGATCTGGACGTTAGTGGTGCGCATGGTCCGCATGAGGTAACTGGGGCACCTTAGCTTGAATGCGGCAACTCCTCCGTTCAGGCGTCGTGCAACTGTCGTTCAGCTTTCACGCAGACTCAGCAAGGGCGGTTGATTCAACACATTACGTAATCCCATCCAGCCGCCGATCAGTGCGCACAATGCACCGACGCTTAAACCTGCGAGCCAGACCAGCGGCGAGAAGCTCCACTCAAAATTAAAACTGAATCGCGCCAATGCCCAGCCGATAGCGGATGCACCACTGGCGGCGAGTAAGCCAGCTAATCCGCCGACCAGCAAAAATTCTATCCACTGCGCCTGCGACAATTGCTTACGGGTTGCGCCTAGCGCACGCAGCAGGGCCGCTTCGCGCATGCGCAAATCTTGCGAACCGGCTAGTGCCGCATACAAGACCAGCACACCCGATGCGAGTGTGAACAGGAACAAAAATTCAACCGCCGTAATGACCTGATCCAGCACGCTTTGCACTTGTTTGATCATGGCGCCGACATCCACCACCGTCAGATTAGGAAAATCAAGCGTCAACTGATTCACCGAGCGCTGATCGCTTTCTGGCAAATGAAAAGCGGTGATCCAGGTCTGCGGCAATTCAGCTACTGCCGCAGGATTGAGGATCACAAAAAAATTGACGCGCATCGATCCCCAGTCGAGCTTACGCAGGCTGGTAATCGCTGCCGTAACTTGCTGACCGGCGACATCAAAACGCAGTTTGTCGCCTAATTTCAGCCCAAGAGTTTTAGCAATACCCTCTTCTACCGACGCCTCTGCTTGCGGATGTGCACCGGTCTCCTGATACCATTTTCCGGCGATAAGTTTATTCGTCGCTGGCATGTCGCGCATGGTGGACAGATTGAATTCTCTTTCAACCAGGCGTTTGGCTCTGTCGTCGGGATAAGTATCGCCGGTGATGGCTTTATCATTAACCTGGATCAGTCGCCCGCGGATCATCGGGTACAGCGTCGCCTGTTTATCCGGTGTCATAGCTTGCAGACGTCTGGTGATTTCTTCTTTTTGATCTGGCTGGATGTTGATTACGAATTGGTTCGGCGCGTCTGCCGGAGTGGCACTTTTCCACGCAGTGATCAGATCAGAACGTACCACTGTCAGCAGCAATAAAGCCATCAACCCGAGTGCCAGCGATACCACCTGAATCACGGTTGCGCCAGGACGGCGTTGCAGCGCCGTAATCGCAAAGCGCCATGCCGTGTGGCTGCTGAAATTGCGTACGCGTTTTAAGGAGGCAACGGCGAGCCAGGCGATCAGGGCGAATACCAGCAAGCCGATTAAAAAACCGGATGCGGTCAGCAAGCCCAGCTTCACATCGCCGGCCTGCCATAACAGCAAACCGACGAACATGCCCAGTCCGAGGCCATAGGTCGCCAGCGTCATCGCTCGCGGCGCATCCTGTTCGCGACGGATGACGCGATTATGCGGGACATTTCGCAATTGCAGTATCGGCGGCAAGGCAAAGCCGACCAACAGCAGCAAGCCAGTCGCGATGCCCTGCAATGCTGGTTGCAGACTTGCAGGCGGCAAATCGTTGGAGACCAATTTGCCCAACCATTCAAGCAAGACATAATGTCCGGCAAAGCCAAGGATGACACCGGCGGCGCTGCCCAATAATCCCACGATCAAAAATTCGATCAGGTACATGCCCGTGACCTGGTTTTGCGTCTGTCCAAGACATCGCAACATCGCGCAGGCATCGACATGACGCAGCATGAAGCGCCGTGCCGCCATTGCCACAGCAACCGCTGCCAGCATCGCCGACAACAAGCCAACCAGTGATAAAAATTGCTCTGCACGGTCCAGTGTTGCACGCATTTCAGGACGACCCGATTCGAGAGATTCTAGCCGCACACCTTTGGTTTGCTCACGGTCGATACTGTCTTGCAGCCATTTCTGAAATGGCGTAACGACATCGGCTTTGCCCGCCAGCAGGAGGCGATAGGTCACGCGAGAACCATTCTGTATGAGTCGGGTATCAGCAAGGTCACTCATGTTGAGCATGACACGCGGTGCAAAGTTCATAAACGCGGCACCACGATCTGGCTCGTTCGCGATCAGTTGAGTGACGGTGAGCGTCTTATCGCCGAGTTTGAGAATATCACCGGTCTTGAGTTTCATACTGAGCAGCAGCGTCGGGTCTATCCAGACGGTGCCGGGCGCGGGAATCTGCGTTGTGGTGAGCTCCGCGCCCTGTGGCGACTGGCTGAGCTTGAGGTTGCCGCGCAAAGGGTAACCGGGTGTGACGGCTTTCAGCGCGACCAGCTTGGTGGTGATTGCATCGCCCTCCCCCGCAATCGCCATACTTGGAAAAACAATGGTCTCCGCCATCGTCAATCCACGTCGTTGCGCTTCGGTGCGCCAGGCAGGATTGATGGGCTGATCGGCGCTGACCAGCAAATCCGCACCAAGCAACTGATGTGCATCGCGATTCAATCCATTGCGCATCCGGTCCACAAAAAAACCTACCGACGACAAGGACGCAACCGCAATCATCAAGGCGACCAGCAAGAATCGTAATTCACCCGCTCGCCAGTCACGCATGGTCATACTGAATGAGAGTCGTAACATGACGATCTTTCTGAGGATAAAAAACAATTAGGAATTACCGAAACGTAATGAAAAAAACACGAATCACGAGAAATAAAGGGGAGTATCCAGTTTTATTGGCTCATTCCGCAGGTTTTATGCGGCACATGAGCATCTATACACCGATACTCAGACCTAGTATAAGTCAAAAACTGATTAACTCAATCTGAGGTCATCAGGCATTTAAGGCTTGCGCAAAGTCACTTAGCAAGTCCTGAGTGTCTTCAATACCCACAGAAACGCGGATCAGTGAATCGACTATTCCCATTGCGGCTCGGCGTTCAGCGCCCATCTCAAAGAAGATGGTGTGTGCTACCGGAATCACAAGAGTCCGCGTGTCGCCCAGATGGGTGGCAGAGATCGGCAGATGTAAGCGATTGAGATAGTCGAAGCAGTCGATTTCCGGCTTCAATTCAAAACTGAACAGCGCACCGTAAGACCGGAATAAGTCACTCGCAATCTGATGCTGCGGGTGAGATGACAAGCCAGGGTAATGCACAGCGTCGACGCGCGGATCGTTCTCCAGCATCTGCGCCAGCGCTAGCGCATTTGCACATTCACGCTCCAGACGCAAGGCGATTGTCTCGGCACCGACCGCGATCTGGTGCGCTGCATCCGGCGACAGCGAGGCGCCAAAATCACGCAAGGCCTTGGCGCGCACCTGCGCCATCCCCCACTGCGGTGCCGGTGTTTTTTTAAAATTGGCGGCGATATGCGGATAAGCGGACCAGTCAAATTCACCCGTATCGGTTAGAGCACCACCAAGTACATTGCCATGACCTGCAATCGACTTCGTCAAAGAATTCACAACCAGGCCAGCACCGACGCTTTTTGGGCGGAACAGGTACGGTGAGGTCATGGTGTTGTCCACCACATATAAAATTCCGCGCTCACGGCATAAGTCGCCGATCCGTTTTAAATCTGCAATCTGGGTACGCGGATTGGCAATCGTTTCCACAAATACCATGCGGGTTGACGGTGTAATCGCCGCGGCCACATTCGCGACATCGGTAGCATCGACAAAGCTCACATCAACACCTTGCGCAGCTACTGTTTGCCAGAGACTATTTGTGTTGCCAAATAAAAATGAGGACGAAATTACATGATCGCCCTGACGCAACAAGGCCTGAAACACCGCACCAATCGCCGCCATTCCTGTCGCAAAGCAAATGCTGGACTGGCCGTCTTCCATCTTGGTAATCTTGTCTTCGAGTGCCGATACAGTGGGATTGCCCTGACGTCCATAGCGATAACCCGATTGCTTACCCTGGAATACCGCAGCCAGATCACGCGCATCCTCATAGCCGTAGAACACCGAGGTATGAACAGGCTTATGCGCAGAGCCGTGCTCAATCGTTTTTTGGCGATCGCTGTGAATGATGGTCGTAGTGAAGCCGTAAGATGCTTTTTCGCTCATGATGAAATAGGTGCTGTGGAGTAGAACAGATCTGAAAAGGAATCTCGTAAGTTTAACCGAGATTCTTTGCGGCGACGCGGCATAGCAAGAGAATCAGATAGCACTAAAGCTATTGGACTACACCGAGCGTCAAAGGGAAATTGCCCCTCAGAGATAAGAAATCAATCATGTCGCCGCGTAACTGAGGCAAAGATGATGGACAGATCGATCGTGCCAACGTGGTCATTGAAATTATTTTCTGGCAGCAGTATCGGTAGTAGCTGTCTTTGATGCTGTGAACAACTTGACGGCATCCAGATATTCTCTAGATGCTTTTAAACGATCAAGGTAGCGAATCTTGCGCTTAGCGCTCCTGGCGATCAGATAATCGGACAAACTGCCGCGTGCGCCGCAATACATGCGACAAGTTGCAACACCCGTTGGGGTAATCCGGTCGGTGATATGCAATTGATCTGCCGTGCCGGATAGTTTTAAGGTACAGGCCGGCTCTCCTGCTAGCGGAGGAGCGAGATCATGGTAGACAAAGCCATCTTTTTCCTGACCAGCAATTCCATAGATACTGCAAGAGTGTCCGTTATAAAACTGAAGCTCCGCACGAAAGTACACATGCGACGGATCATATTGGACGATTTCAATAATGTCTTCAGACTGATAGGGCTGGTCAGCCTCACCCGGTGCTTTGCCCGGTGTGATTACGCCATTCATGAAACGATGTTTATATACTCCCTCAATATCGCCAATCTGCAGAGGTGATGACAGCTCACCGCCATAAGCGAGCGTGGCGATAGTCAACATGAGGGGGAGAAGAATTCGTTTCATGGGTACGTCTCTTAATACATAGGCTATTGCACTGATTAAAAGGCCGAATAATGTGCAGATCATTTTGCACTTAATTTTGCTTAATTTGGCCTAATCGGCTCACACTGCAATTCGCCCTACTGTCCGCCACCTTCAAAAAAACTCACTCAAGCAAAAACTGCTCAATGATTTCCGCCAGAATTTCTGGCTGATCATGATGCAACATATGTCCTGCATTCTGTATCATTTCTTTACGCAAATGCGGAATATGGGACAGTCGGCGGTCGATTTCGATACGGGCTTCCGGTTTTGGCCCCATCCAATGCCAGACATTGGTATCGTCCGCTTCGAACCATAAGGTTGGTGCCGTATTTTTTTGCCAGCAAGCCATGACTTCTTCGACATGATAGAGCAAGGGACTGGTCAGTTTGTGCGCCGGATCACCGAGTATTTCCCAGCGGCCATCATCATTTTGGCGTGCCCAGTGTTGGGATAAAAATGCGGCGCGCTCATCGGACAATCGCGGATTCGTTTTTTGCAAACGCCCTGCGACTTCCGCTTGTGTTGCATAGGTTCGCAATACCGGTGTTTCACGCAATTCATCCAGCCACTTCAGATAGCGTCCAGGTGCCTGACCCGGCGTCGTGGTGGGCATGCCAAAGCCTTCGAGATTGATCAGCTTTCTGATCCGCTCTGGACGTACGCCGGCGTAGATCCCCGCGACGTTGCCACCCATGCTATGCCCTAATAAATTGACGGCTTCGTCGGGCGAATAATGTTGCAAGATCGCGTCCAGATCGCCCATGTAATCGGGGAACCAGTAGCAATCCGCATGCGGTGCATCGGTAAGGCCAAAGCCTCGCCAATCCGGTGCAATCACGTGCCAGTTCTGTTTCAGGCAATCAACCACAAACTGGAACGACGCGGAGACATCCATCCAGCCGTGCAACATCACGATCTTGGGCGCGTTATCAGGCCCCCAATGACGCACATGATACTGAAGACCGCGAACGGGAATGAATTCTGAGCGAGATGATTTGATCATGAGATTAATAATTTTCGTGAATAAACAGAGCGCTTGCAATATCGGCAAGCCCGTTTTTCGTTTAGGATTAACGTTGGAGCATAACAAACAATAGCACGATCGTTCGATAATTATACCGGAGTCAGGATGAGTCAGAAAAAAACGCTTACACATGCACCCGCCGTCGGCACGATTGATCACTATCAGGATCTTTATCACCACTTTCGCTGGGATGTTCCGGCTGAATTCAATATTGCGGAAGTCTGTTGTCAGCGCTGGAGTAAAGATCCTCATCGTATTGCCATCCATTATGAAGATGCCGAAGGCAATACCAGCACCTTGAGCTATGCCGAATTGCAAACTCAAGCCAATCAGTTATCGAATCTGTTACGTGCACAAGGCGTCAAAGCTGGCGATATCGTCGCCTACATCCTGCCACAGCGTCCTGAGACGGCGATCAGCGTGATTGCCTGTCTGCAGATGGGCGCAATTGCAATGCCGCTGTCTTTTTTGTTCGGCCCTGAGGCTCTGGAATATCGGCTACAAAATAGTGAAGCAGTCGCCTTGATTGTTGATCAGAGCGGCATCGAAGCGTATTGGCAAATTCGCGGTAATTGTCCTGCGTTAAAAACCCTCATCACTCTGCAATGCAAAGCTGAAGACTCGCTGATCTGGTCGCACACGGTGCCGCAGATGCCGGCCGATTTTACTCCGGCGGTTACCAAGGCGAGTGACCCTGCCATTTTGATCTATACCAGCGGCACTACAGGCGCGCCGAAAGGTGCGGTGATTCCTCATTCTGCCATTATTGGCAACCTGACCGGCTTTGTCGCGTCTCAAAACTGGTTTCCACAGCCGGGTGACGTATTCTGGTCGCCAGCAGATTGGGCATGGACCGGCGGCCTGATGGATGCCTTGTTACCGACGCTCTATTTTGGTCAGCCCATCGTCGGTTACCAAGGACGATTCAGCGCAGAAACAGCTTTTTATCTGATGGAAAAATATCAGGTCACCAATACCTTTCTGTTCCCGACCGCGCTCAAAATGATGATGAAAGCCTGTCCAGAACCCAAGTCACGCTACCAGCTCAAGTTACGCAGCATCATGAGTGCGGGAGAAGCCGTCGGCGACGCCGTATTCAACTGGTGCAACGACGCTCTCGGCATCATCCCGAACGAAATGTTTGGACAAACCGAGATGAACTACATCGTCGGCAACAGCATTGTGCAATGGCCCGCCAAGCCAGGCAGCATGGGGCGACCGTACCCAGGGCATCGCGTCGCAATTATCGATGATGATGGCAACGAAGTTGGCGATCACCAGATCGGCGAAGTCGCCATGCACCGCAAGGACATTCATGGACAGGCCGATCCCGTCTTCTTTCTCGGTTATTGGAAAAATCCTGATGCCACACGAAACAAATTCACCGGCGACTGGTGCCGCACAGGCGACCTAGCCTTACGTGATGAAGATGGTTACCTCTGGTATCAGGGTCGTGCCGACGATATGTTCAAAGCCGCCGGTTATCGCATCGGCCCATCAGAAATAGAAAACTGCCTGGTCAAACATCCAGCGGTAGCAAATGCCGCCGTGATCCCCAAGCCCGACAAAGAGCGTGGCAACATCGTGAAAGCATATGTGGTGTTAAGCAGCGGCTATGAAGGTAGCGCAGACCTGATCGCAGAGCTGCAAACACACGTACGAGGCAAACTCGCCCCTTATGAATATCCGAGAGAAATCGAATTCATCGCGGCATTGCCAATGACGACAACGGGTAAGGTCCAGCGGCGGGTTTTGCGTTTACTCGAAGAGGAAAGAATTGCCGGGCGATTGTGACCGCAAGTAAACAACGCTCGCTTCAAAGCAATACTTTCTAAGAAGGATGTTAACGTCAGTCAATCAGATACGACGAATTAATCGCACTGGTCTGGACAAGCTAGTGGTACAGGTGAAGGTCTGACAGGACTTACGCAATACGACAAGCTGCATACTGTCATGCACAGTGAACCCGCAAGCTGGATGCGGCTTTCAGAGGCATTTCGTGCCAACAGGCGCATTCAGCTTGCGGAATCGTTTGGGGAATCTCTCAAGCCTTTTAATCGATATTTCGTAACCGTTTACTCTTGCCTTTTCTCTATGTCTCTATGTCTCAGCGTCTCAGTGACTCTGAGGTGAGAGGTCTTGGCTTTTTGTGTCAGTCCTGTTTGAGATCAATATCTGCCTCCTAACGACCAACAACCGTATCCGCTCTCACAATATCACCCACTTTCACTTCGCTGATTTTAGTATCGGCAGACAGTTCAGCCATTGACGATGAGCTCTGGCTTTTGATCACGGCAAGGGTTCCTAGCCGACGCTCTTGATGTTCCGTGGCGACATGTGCCATACCTTTTGCGGACAAATTAGTTTGCCGTCCAAAGATAGCGAATACATCGCCTGGTAGTACCGCAGAATTAGATCCCGCATCCAACATGACTTCTCCATCCGGACCGACCTGAGTAATTTTTGCGTAGAAGCTGCTCGCTTCTAAATCTTTGATGATCATAGTCGTCGCCTGCTCTAGCAACTGATCAAAGACTTTTCCGTAAGGCGTGGCAAAGAACACGGTGCTGGCAAAGGGCTTATCTTTACCCACCGTGATGTCTTTGTCGGCAATCTGGCTAAGCTTATGGCGTGCAAGCAAAACACCACTCGCCACATCATGCAGTTCGATTTGTAATGTCAGGTGACGTTTTTTATTTTCGATCAGGCCCCAATACTTTTTCTCTGTGATGACGCTGGCGTCCAGTATCGTGCCTGAGATGACGAACTGACTATCGTATTGCGTTCCCAACTGGCGCAACAGTTGTGTTGAAGGTGCGTCAACCTCATAATTAAATGAGAGCAAATTTGGCGACATTCTGGTCAAAAATCCCTGCGTCACATGAAGCCGGTGTAATAACTCTTTCGGAAAATTTTGACCTACCTCATCGATATCGTCGATCTGTACATTTTTGCCGACTGTGAACGCCGTTGCCAGAATCTTCTTTTTAAATTTTCGTTCAGGTAGGCGATAGTCGCTGGCAGGCACAGGCATTTCTGCCGCGGGCTGTGGTGCCGCAGCAGGCGCGGGTATAGTCGCATTCTGTGCAAACACAGAGGATATAAGCAGGACACTCGTAAGCAGCGTGATGAGATGTTTCATTCTCTTGGCCTCTGAAATGTAATGGCGTTGACTCCAGATTGTCTATCAGACCGCTAGTCGCTGTTCTAATGGAAAATTTGGGTTAAAAAATCCTAAGCCTGTAATGCGATCAATTCTTCTTCACTAAAACCAGCGGCACGGCGTGCATCGAGATTAAATGGGCCGCGCATTTGCGGTGCCTTGTATTGCTGGGCTAAGGCAGCATAGGTTGCGACCGGCGCTAGTTGTCTTAACTCGCACAGATAGGCGAACCAACGATTGCCTATCATCACATGACCGATTTCATCCCGCAAGATAATGTCCAGAATCTCAGCAGCGGCGATGTCTTTGGCCTGTGCCAGCTTGGCTCTGACCGCGGGTGTCGCATCGAGTCCGCGCGCTTCCATGGTACGTGGCACCAGCGCCATTCTGGCCAATACGTCTTCCTGTGTTTTTTCGGCTAACTCCCACAAACTGTGATGTGCGGGAAAATCTCCGTACTGATAACCCAGTACGCGCAAGTGATCTGCCAGCAAACTGAAATGGTAAGCTTCCTCTTGCGCAACCTGTAACCAGTCAACATAATAATCACGTGGCATATCAGCAAAACGCCAGATCGCGTCGAGCGCAAGATTGATGGCATTAAATTCGATGTGCGCCAGAGCATGGATTAACACTGCCCGCCCTTCCACTGTATTCATCGCTCTACGCTTGACTTGCAGCGGCGGCACCAGCTCAGGTCGATCGGGGCGGCCCGGGATAGGCTGATCTGCCAATAGACTGGCAGAAGCATCCAGACTCAATGCTCCCGCCAGCCAGTCTTGCCGTAATTTCAATACCCCGCCAACTTTTGCGTCGATATGTGACTCTGCCAGCCAGTTGAGTGCAGCACGACGCAGTTCCCTCGTATCTGCCTGAGTCTGGCCTGCATTGGCAACATCTGGCGTGATTGAGGAGGGATTTGCGGTTGACATCGGTGAGTTCATACAAGGAGCGTTAAAATAGAGGGGTTTACAACATGTTCTCTATTTTACGGAAAAATCATGGCCATATACCAGTTAGGCGACGTTGCACCAGAAATAGATCCGAGCGCATACATCACGGACACCGCCAATATTATTGGCAAAGTGAAAATTGAAGCGTTTGCCAGTGTCTGGTTCGACGTGACCATACGTGGCGATAACGAACTGATCACCGTTAGCGAGAACAGCAATGTGCAAGAAGGCTGTATCCTGCACACCGATCCTGGTTTCCCTCTGGTGATCGGTAAAAACGTGACTATCGGGCATCAAGCGATGCTACACGGCTGCACAATCGGTGAAGGCTCGTTAGTGGGTATTCAGGCCGTTATTCTGAACGGTGCCAGGATAGGAAAAAATTGTCTGGTTGGTGCCGGTGCACTAGTCACAGAAGGCAAAGAATTCCCAGACAATTCACTCATTATCGGCTCGCCAGCCAAAGCCGTGCGCACCTTGAACCAAGAGGATATTCTGCGCATGCACGGCAATACCCAGAACTATGTGCGCCGTGGACAATCATTTAAAACCGAGCTGAAACGTATCGGTTAATACACAAAAACCTAAGAAACTTCTCCGACATCAAGATCCAAAGCAACATAAAGTACACAACTATCTATGCAAGACTCATTACAAAAATTCATGTTTGAACATGCAGGCGTGCGCGGCGAGCTCGTCGAAATATCGAATACCTGGCAACAAATTTTATCGCGCCAGAATTATCCGCAAGCGGTTAAAACCATACTCGGCGAATTAACTGCAGCATCTGCCCTGCTGTCGGCGAATCTCAAATTTGACGGTACCATGATCATGCAAATCCACGGTGACGGTCCTTTAAAATTGTTAGTCGTCGAATGCAATGACAAACTGCATATCCGGGCGACAGCAAAACTGGCACCGGATGCAGTTATTTCTGATGACGCGACACTAGCCGATCTGATCCATGCACATGGACAAGGCCGCTTCGTGATTACTCTGGACCCGAATGACAAACTACCAGGACAGCAAGCGTATCAGGGCATCGTGCCTATCGATGGCGACAGTATTGCCGTCATCATTGAAAACTATATGATGCGCTCCGAGCAGCTTGATACCAAATTATGGCTGGCTGCCGATGACACCGTCGCACGTGGCATGCTGCTGCAAAAATTACCGAAACATGGCGGCATCGAATCGACTGTCGAGGATGAAGCTGAGGCATGGAACCGTGCTGTCGTATTGGGTAGCACATTGAAGCAAGATGAATTATTGACTACCGATATCGAAACGCTGTTGCACCGACTATTCTGGGAAGAAACGATCCGGGTTTTTGAGCCGCAACATCCTGAATTTCATTGCAATTGCACACGTGAAAAAGTCGGTGACATGTTGCGTATGCTGGGAGAGACTGAAATTAATACGGCAGTCGAGGAACTCGGCAAGCTTGATATTCATTGCGATTTTTGTGGCAAACATTACGGCTTTGACAAAGTCGATTGTGCACAATTATTTGTGGCAAATACCCTGGTTGAAGCAACCAGTATTGTGAGCCAAAGTAAGCATTAGATAGTCAGTGTTAGATTCGTGTACGCGTATAGACGTATGTGTTACACAAACACAAAAATCATTCCAAATAGCGAGTGAAAAATAAAAAACGCTGCCGAATTTATCTTGCAGCGTTTTCTTTTTGTAGCACTGGTGCCGGTGTTTCTGTTTTTTGTACCGCACTGCCCGGAGCGAGAATTTGCACAAAAATCTCGTCTTTCTTGATCATCCCCAACTCAAAACGAGCACGTTCTTCAACAGCACCGGTCCCCGTTTTTAAATCCTGAACCTCAGATTCGAGCTTGCTATTGCGTTCTTTCAGCTCGTCGTTATGCTTTTGTACTTGGGATACTTGCTTATCCAGATCCCAGACACGCAGCCAACCGCCCTTACCCAGCCATAGCGGGAATTGGATCAGTAAAAGCAATGCAGCAAGTGATAACGCGATCAGACGCATCGGATAAACGCAGCCAGAAAAAGAAAAAGTCAGCAAAAAGGGGAACGCCGTTCCCCTTTATCATTGACGCTTACTTCAGATTATAGAACGCATCACGACCAGGGTAGCTGGCGATATCACCCAGATCTTCTTCAATACGCAGCAACTGGTTGTACTTCGCCATACGATCAGAGCGGGACATAGAACCTGTTTTGATTTGCAGCGCGTTGGTACCGACAGCGATATCAGCAATGGTGCTGTCTTCCGTTTCGCCGGAACGATGGGAAATAACGGCGGTGTAACCGGCACGTTTTGCCATTTCAATCGCAGCGAAAGTCTCGGTCAAAGTACCAATCTGATTGATCTTGATCAGGATGGAGTTGGCGATACCTTTTTGTATGCCTTCTTTGAGTATCTTGGTATTAGTCACGAACAAATCGTCACCCACGATCTGAACTTTCTTACCAAGTTTTTCGGTGAGAATTGCCCAACCGTCCCAGTCGCCTTCTGCCATACCATCTTCAATCGAAATGATAGGATATTTGTCGACCCAAGTTGCCAGCAGATTGGTGAAATCGGTAGAGGACAAAGTCAGGCCTTCACCTTCAAGGTGATATTTGCCATCTTTGTAGAATTCACTGGCGGCACAATCCAGACCCAGAGCGATTTGCGTACCTGGCTCATAGCCTGCCGCTTCAATCGCTTGAATGATCATCTTGATTGCTGACTCATGGTTCTCTACGGAAGGTGCAAAACCACCTTCGTCACCAACTGCGGTAGTCAGACCTTTGTCGTGCAGGATTTTTTTCAATGCATGGAATACTTCGGCACCGTAACGAATCGCTTCGCGGAAGGAAGGTGCACCTACCGGGATAATCATGAATTCTTGAATATCCAGATTATTGTCCGCATGGGCGCCACCGTTGATGACGTTCATCATTGGCACTGGCAATTGCATCGCGCCTGAACCACCGAAGTAACGATACAGTGGCAAACCGGCTTCTTCAGCAGCGGCTTTGGCAACAGCCATAGAGACCGCCAAGATCGCGTTTGCGCCGAGACGTGCTTTATTTTCTGTACCGTCAAGATCGATCAGAGTGCGGTCAAGGAAGGCTTGCTCGTTCGCATCCAGACCCATGATCGCTTCAGCGATTTCTGTATTGATATGCTCGCAGGCTTTTAATACGCCTTTGCCCAGGTAACGAGACTTATCACCGTCACGCAATTCAATCGCTTCGCGGGAACCTGTCGATGCACCGGATGGTACAGCGGCACGTCCCATGACGCCGGATTCCAGCAAAACATCACATTCAACTGTTGGATTGCCGCGTGAATCAATAATTTCACGACCGATAATGTCAACGATGGCACTCATTCATTTCTCCTAAACAATCAATATAGCGAACAAAATTTCAACAAGCTGCGAAGTTCATCTTGACCATGTGCACGCAAAGTCGGCCGTCCGGATCGGTACAGGCTGTCAGATAAAATCATGATTCCGGTTATCACCATCGACACTTTGGCTCAACAGACAAAGCGCATGCCATCAACAATTTTATGCTCACCGCCCTTGCGTCAGGTTGAGACAAAAGCGGGACTAAGCGCAACAAGCAAACTTCAGAAAAACTTCAGTCAACTCAGGGCAACTCAAGATCACTCAAGACAATAAAGAGTGACTCAAAAATTACACGAAACTGGACTCAAGGAATCCATTCTTTTTGACCACGCGATCAAGTTCGATCAGCGTCGATAATAATTCCTTCATACGCCCTAGCGGCACGGCGTTCGGCCCATCTGACATTGCTTTTGCCGGATCAGGGTGAGTTTCCATGAACAAGCCGGAAATACCCACCGCGACTGCAGCACGCGCCAACACGGGAACAAACTCACGCTGACCACCGGATGTCGCACCCTGCCCGCCAGGCAACTGCACAGAGTGGGTAGCATCGAACACAACCGGGCAATTCGTCTCGCGCATGATCGCTAGGGAGCGCATATCGGAGACCAGATTGTTGTAGCCAAAAGAAGCACCGCGTTCACATGCCATGAAGTTATCTTCCGGCAGACCTGCTGCTTTTGCCGCAGCGCGTGCTTTAGCAATCACATGAACCATATCGTGCGGCGCCAGGAACTGGCCTTTTTTGATATTCACCGGCTTGCCCGAACGACCGCAAGCCTCAATAAAATCTGTTTGACGGCACAGAAAAGCTGGCGTTTGCAACACATCGACAACCGCGGCAACTGGCGTGATTTCATCAACTTCGTGGATGTCCGTCAGGACCGGTACATTCAATTGCTTTTTAACATCCGCCAGGATCTCCAGACCTTTTTCCATACCCAGACCGCGGAAAGAAGAACCTGAAGAACGATTGGCTTTATCGAAGGATGATTTGTAAATGAAAGGAATACCTAATGCAGCGGTCATTTCTTTCAAAGCACCTGCGGTGTCGAGCGCCATCTGATGCGATTCGATCACGCAAGGACCCGCAATCAGAAAAAAAGGATGATCCAAGCCGACGTCAAATCCACAAAGTTTCATGTTGTATTCCTTAAGCTTTTTTGTTCGCTAACTTATGCGCAATCGCTGCTTTGGCAAAGGAGATGAACAAAGGATGACCATCACGCGGTGTCGATTTGAACTCCGGGTGATATTGCACACCGAGATACCAAGGATGTGAATTAGCGCCTTCGCGCGGCAATTCCATGATTTCACACAAATCTTCTGTCGGTGTGCGTGCAGACACAATCAGACCCGCCTGCTCAACACGACCAAGATAATGATTATTTGCTTCATAACGATGACGGTGACGCTCGGTCACGACATTGCCGTAGATCTCAGCTGCGAGTGTCCCTGGTTTGATCGCGCAAGTCTGTGCGCCCAGACGCATAGTGCCGCCCAGATCAGAATTTTCGTCGCGGGTTTCAACTTTGCCGTCGTGATTTTGCCATTCGTTGATCAGCGCAACGACTGGTTGCTCTGTTTCCAGATCGAATTCAGTAGAGTTAGCTGCGGTCAGGCCCGCTTTATTGCGCGCATATTCAATCAAGGCAACCTGCATACCGAGGCAGATACCGAGGTAAGGGATTTTATTTTCGCGGGCAAAGCGCGCTGCAACGATCTTACCTTCGACACCACGCTTACCGAAGCCGCCTGGTACCAGAATCGCGTCGTATTTTTCCAGCGACTTGGTGCCGTGCGCTTCGATCTCTTCGGAATCGACGTACTCAATATTCACCCGGCTTTCGGTGTGAATGCCGGCGTG
Source organism: Undibacterium sp. Rencai35W (assembly GCF_049340185.1). Lineage (NCBI taxonomy): Bacteria > Pseudomonadati > Pseudomonadota > Betaproteobacteria > Burkholderiales > Oxalobacteraceae > Undibacterium > Undibacterium sp. Rencai35W. The sequence continues at coordinate 454,896 of NZ_JBMPPC010000003.1, read as the reverse complement.
GCGCAATGCCTCGGTCAACGATTTATACGATTCAGTCAGATCAACATATTTGCCGACCATACCAATCGTGACTTCTTCTTTCGGATTTTCCAGTGCGTAAATGAGTTTGTCCCACATCGTCAGATCGGCAGGCTTTGGTGCCAGGCCGAGTTTGTCGCAGACGATGCGATCTAGTCCCTGATCATGCAACATTTGAGGAATTTTGTAGATCGTGTCAGCATCCCATACAGAGATCACGGCCTCTTCGGGCACGTTGGCGAACAAAGAAATCTTTGCGCGTTCATCGTCAGGGATAGGACGATCGGCACGGCACAACAAAGCATCCGGGAAAATACCGATTTCACGTAATTTTTGTACGCTGTGTTGTGTCGGCTTTGTTTTCAGTTCGCCCGCTGCTGCCACATAAGGAACCAGCGTCAGATGCACGAAAGCTGCCGCATTGCGACCAGCACGCAGGCTCAGCTGACGAGCGGCTTCCAGGAACGGCAGGGATTCAATATCGCCGACGGTACCGCCGATTTCAACCAGCGCCACATCGTAACCATTCGCACCGCGATGGATAAAATCCTGGATCTCGTTCGTGATATGAGGAATGACCTGAACAGTTTTGCCTAGGTATTCACCGCGACGTTCTTTACGGATCACAGATTCATAAATCTGACCGGTGGTGAAGTTATTCACTTTCTTCATTTTTGAAGAAATGAAACGCTCATAATGACCCAGATCCAGATCAGTTTCAGCGCCGTCATCGGTCACGAAAACTTCGCCGTGTTGAAATGGACTCATGGTACCCGGATCAACGTTGATATACGGATCGAGTTTGAGCATGGTGACTCTGAGACCGCGCGATTCAAGGATCGCAGCGAGTGAGGCAGCGGCGATGCCTTTGCCTAGGGAGGAAACGACGCCCCCGGTAACGAATACAAACTTAGTCATTGCAGAAGGTGCCAGACGGCACGAGCGGGAAATTCGAATTATACCTCAAACAGCGCCGCTCGCCAAAGCACTAGATAAAAATCGCGCCCGATTTCTCCGTTCATAATGATGAGAACTTACATCGCATAGACAAATTGCAACCGGGCAAAATTTTGTGCGCCTGTCCCGTTGGATAACTCTTTTATTTCATTACTGCGACGCAAAATAGAGGCGCTGGCGCCATAACTGCCAGCACGCCAGACATAGCCAAGCTCCAGCTCTCCCACACTGTGTTTAGGCGTGATGCCGGTGGCTTGATTATTGAAATAACCGCCTTGCAAAGTCGCGTTATAGCCAACCAATTTTGCTTCGCCCCGCAAAAAAGCATAACTGGCTGACTGCTGAGGCAAGGGATTCAAAGCTCCCAAACGCAAGGTCACATCCGTTGCCGCATCGGTGAAAATATTACCGAATCGTCCTTTCAATCGCGGCGTCAAATCAATCCCCGCTCCCGGCGACCAGCGCACCGGAGTCCAGTCACCTGACACAACAACACCCCACTCGTTACGCAACTGGGTACTCCAGCCTTGCGGCAAGGGCTGCTGGATCAGACGATGCAAATGCGTCTGCGACCATTCACCGCCCGCGCAAGGACCAAGACAACCAAGGTCAAAAGCAATCCGGCTGCCGGTACCGCTGAAATCCGCGAACTCACGATACAGGCCAGCAAACAACCAGCCCGCATAAGGGTGATCATTTTTCGCGATCTGAGCTGGCAGCAATTTGATGTCAGAAGACGTGTATAAATCTTGCCCTAACTGCCAGCCATAAGTGATGGATTGCTGTGCTGTACTAAGCACATAACTCGTCACAACGCGATTGCCGCTGGTATAAAAACCGTCGTCTTTTTTTAAAAGCAGACTATCGTTATCTATTGTCAGTTGCAGCGTAGTCACACCCTTGGAGCGCACATCCTGCCACTCTTCCCATGAAAGTCCGTCAGCATGCGAAAGCACGCTCACGGCCAGCAAACCTAGCCCCAGCATCCTTTGCACCTGCGGTATTGAAAAAATCTGTGTCATATTGATCTTCTCGCTTAATGATGTGACGTGGTTGAAATCAAAGACTGAATCATTGCATGCGTCGCCGCTGCGGCTTGTTCCGGCACCTCCATCGGCAACAAATGTCCCGCCAGGATTTGTACAAAATTGTTGCCCACTAACTGATGAGTCGCCTTCAGGCCCGCCTGACGACATTCGACGGACTCAGTACCACCGACAAAGCCGATAGGCACTTTAAGCCCTTTACGAGCCAGATAACCCAGCCCGTCCGGCAAAGTAGAATAAATCGCCGTCTCGACTTCACGGGTGAAACGCAGTGTCACGCCCTCGCCGTTCTCATTCGGTTGAATGCCTGCATTAATGTAATCACGCAGCACTTCAGGCGGCCAGATAGCGAACATTTCCTTGCTTGCGAAATGCTTGTAGGCTTCTTCGGCATCCTTCCATTGATTACGACGTTTTTCTGAAAATCTGGCAGGCGAAAATTTCTTATCCAGCCCGATCAATTTAAACAATCGCAGCATTGTCGCGCGCCACCCGCCAACCAGAGGCGAATCCAGCATCACCACACAGCGCACCAGGTCAGGCCTCGCTTTGGCCGCCATCATCGATAACATACCGCCCAGTGAATGACCCAGCAAAATAACCGGAGACTGATAGCGCGACTCTAAGGTATCAATCAACTCCTGTACCAAATGCGGCCAGCCATCGGTCACCGGGTACGCAGGGTTATGTCCATGCAGAGGTAATGCCTGCACATCATAATGAGTGCGCAAAAAATCGAAAAAAACGCGGTAGGTCCCGGCAGGAAAACTATTTGCATGAGCAAAATGAATGACAGGTTTAACAGATTCAGTGGACATAAGCAGTAGACATAAGCAGGATTCACAATCGGGAGAAATAATCAGGGGAGCATCATTAGCAAAACTGAGTGATGGATGGAGTAATGGCGTGATGGATTAATAATCAGCGGTGATACCAATAACGGGCATGTTCGCTACGGTAAGTGGAAAAGCGTAATTCTGTCCCGAATTGTAATGTGATTGCACCTGCCTCGTCTGTCCTTAGACGTTTTATTCCAAATTCACTGTAGCGATCAAAGACTTCCTGTTTAGGATGATGGTAACGATTTAGATAGCCGACCTGAAAAATAGCCAGACCAGGATGGACGGCTTTCAAAAATGCTGCCGTAGAGGATGTCCCGCTACCATGATGCGGTGCCAGCAGGACATCGGCTGATAACTTATCCGGTATCGTATGCAGCAACTCATCCTCCTGCACTGCCTCGATATCTCCCGGCAAGAGGATTGCATGGTGTTTCGTCGAAATTTTTAAGGTACAACTACGGGCGTTAGGTTTCCATTTCTGGCTTGCATAACTCGCCTCGCCTGGTTGCAACATCTCAAAATCGACGCCATCCCAAGACCAGGCCTGACCCGCGACGCAAGACCTGTGATGGCTGGCAGCGGCAACGATGGGACTGTCTTTGGCCAGCGAACTGCTCACCCAGCTGACCGGCATTTCCTTAAAAATACTTAGCGCGCCGCCAGAATGATCATTGTCATTATGCGAGATGACGACAGCATCGAGTTTGCTGATACCACGTGCTCGCAAATACGGCAAAATTACCCGACTGCCTCCATCGGATTCTGGTGAATATGCCGGTCCCGTGTCATACAACAAGCGATGATGTGCCGTCTCTATCAGCAAGGCCATCCCCTGTCCGACGTCCAGCGCTGTCACGTGCATCTGCTCATCATCAGGATGACTGGCCTGATGGCATAGTAAAGGCAGACAGCAAAACAGCCCCAGCCAGCGCAAAGGCCAGCCACGCGGCGCCAGCATCCAGAACACACCCAGCATCGCAATCGCTGCCATCCACCAGGGCGGCACGGGTGTTGCCCATACAGCCAGTGCCTGCTCGCTCAAATAGCCCAATATCGACGCCAGTAATGTGACACAAGCATGTGCGACCGTCAGAACCCAGCCTGCAAGCGGCAAAGGCAAAATACTGCCAATCAATGCCAGCGGCGTCACGATAAAACTCACGACCGGAATCGCAACCGCATTCGCGACAGGGCCGATTAAAGAGATCTGCCCGAACAGTAAGAGCGTCAGCGGAATCAGCCCTATCGTCACCACATATTGTGTATGGGTAGCGCTATGCCAGAGCTGCTTTAGTTGATTTAGTCGACTTAATTGCTTTAGCTGATCACGATGACTATCCACCCTCTCTGGCTGGCCACGTCCGACGGATGCGAACAGAATCATCCCGACCGCACCAAAAGACAACCAGAATCCTGGCCACAATACCGCCCAGGGATCCAGCACCACAACCAATCCCAAGGCCACGCACAAGATGTGCGAGATACTGGTTAAACGCCCTGTCCATAAGGCGAATGCGACGACGCTGAGCATATACAGTGTGCGTTGCGCCGGCACACCAAATCCCGTCAACGCGACATAGCACAAGGCCATCAGTGCACCGGCCAATACCGCAGCTTTTTGGGCTGGCAAGCGCAGTGGCAAGGGCTCATCCAGATAATCGAGCAAGAAAAATGAATGCCGCCACAACCAATACACCAGGCTCGCGAACAAACCGGCAACCATCGTGATATGTAAACCAGAGATTGAAAAGAGATGCCCCACCCCTGTTCGGTTAAAGACTTTCCAGTCGGACTGCCCCACCTCTCGTTGATCGCCAATAACCAGTGCCACGATGACACCGGCGTAAGTTGCCTGAGGAATTGCCGCATGTATTTTATCGCGCAACGCACCTCTGGCGCGCTCAATCAGATTGCCGACACTCCAGACAAACGGAGTCAGTCGTTGATTCGGTACGAGAGCCGGATTGGCTGAGCTAGTTGAGCTAGTTGAGCTGGCTGGCCGCACGGTGCCAGTAGCGCGTAAGCCCTGCTCAAGCAACCAGACTTCATAATCAAAGCCCTCAGGATTAGCGTTGCCATGAGGGCGCTTCAAGCGGACGGTGAAGCGCCAGCGTTCGCCGGGTTGTACATCTACCACCCGATCTGCCGCCTGATCACTGCTTTCATCGCCCATGTCCACATCGGCATTGACGCGATTCGGGGCATACCAGGACAGTGCCAGTTTCGATGGCAATGACGGCTTTTCACCGCCATCCGGCAATACCTGCTCGACAGAAAAATTAAACCGGACTCCTCGCTCAAAACGGAAAGGCAAACTATCAACCGTGCCGATCACGGTGACGTCACGCCCTTCCCAGCGGGACGGCAGCTCTTGTGCCAGATACCAATGAGCGAACAGACTTGCCCAGACAAATCCGAGGCTCGCCAATGAAAGTGAAGTCAGACAACGAAGTAAAAAATTTGCAGGGAAAGACAGAACTTGCGGCCCACTATCTGACGCTTCTTTTCGCGATATAAAGCGAACCAGCATCAAGATAAAGACGCTGCCGGATAACAGCATCACCAGAGGCCAATACGCCAGCAAGCTAGCCTGTTGCTGCACATAAGCGACACCAATCACAAAACTGATGATCGCCAGCCGCATATCTCAGACGGCACGCATTCGCGGCAATACCTCAAAGGCATTGGCACTGGTCTGCGCAGCCACTGCCTCGATAGACATTGCACGCAATTCAGCCAGTACCGCACCGATCTGCGGCAATTCTGCCGGACGATTAATCGCGGGGTGTAACCAGCTTGGCGCAATATCCGGCGCATCGGTTTCCAGCACAATCGCGCTCAACGGGAGCTGCGTCGCCAGTCGCCGGATCTGTAAGGCACGCGTATAAGTCATCGCACCGCCAAAGCCAAGCTTGAACCCTAAATTGATAAAAGTCTGCGCCTGCTGTTCGCTGCCATTGAACGCATGGGCAATCCCGCCAGGAACCTTAATGCGACGTAAATATTTGAGGATGGTGTCTTGCGACCGGCGCACATGCAGCAATACCGGCAAATTAAAATCACGCGCCAGCTTCAGTTGTTCGCTATAAAAAAATTCCTGCTTTTCCCGCAATGGTGACTGCGTCAATTGCGGGACAAAAAAGTCCAGACCAATTTCACCAATCGCCACAAAACGCCCCGCATTACCGGGCGCAGACATGAGTTGTTCAACCGCAGAACGCAGCATAAGCAAATCCTTTTCATGCGCGGTCGGAACATACATGGGATGAATGCCCAGCGCATAAAAACAGTCACTACGCTGTCTCGCCAGCTCGGCAACAACAGCGAAATTACTCGGATGTACTGCCGGAATAACAATGCCGGAGACCGCTTTCACAGACGCAGCCTGTGCGACCTCCAGCGAAGCACCCTGAAATTCGCTGGCATCTAAATGGCAATGGGTGTCTATCCACATCAGACTAAGACAGTCAATGTAATGAACTGGATGGCGGGAGAAATAGGCATGCAGGGATTATGCCCAGATGCGTTTTACCCAGTCAACTATGTCAGCAACGACTTACAAAACATCTTGCCCTGACAATTCCGTTCTTCCACCATTTTTATGCAGCATCCGCATGAAACATCGATTCCGCAAAAAGAGTTCCTGTGCTAGCCCCTGCGCAGCAAGGATCTCTATAGAATCGATATTACGTAAAGCCGCTTACTCCTGCCTTTTCTCTTTGCATTTGAGGTGAGAGATCTTGGCTTTTGCGTCAATCCTATCCATGTGATTTTTAATGTGAAGGCGTTTAGAAACTTCTGAGTTGAATCCGCTAATGTTCATGCGGCCTTCAGCCTGAAATATGGCTGAAAGCCGCGTCCACATTGCGGATTCGTTTCAATACCGACATCACATGAAGCCGCTTACTCTTGCCTTTCCTCTGTGTCTCCGTGTCTCCGTGTCTCCGTGTCTCTGTATCTCTGTATCTCTGTATCTCTGTGTGTCTGTAGTGAGAGGTCTTGGTTTTTGATTCAGTCCTACCGTACTCAGCAACAATCGAGATGTTCTTCATGCTCCTCGACCGAGGCGCGCAGTAGTCTGGCGGCCTGCACCATGTTCTCCAGAGCCGCAATGGTTTCTGGCCAGTCGCGAGTTTTCAGGCCGCAATCCGGGTTAACCCAGAGCCGCCGGTCTGGCAAGACGCTGCGGGCTTTTTGCAGCAGCCTTTGCATCTCGGTGACTTTGGCGACACGCGGCGAATGAATGTCATAGACGCCGGGGCCGATGTCATTCGGATACGCGAATTCGCCAAAGCCTTCCAGCAATTCCATATCGGAGCGTGAGGTCTCGATCGTGATGACATCGGCATCCATCGCTGCGATCCAAGGCAAGATGTCATTGAATTCCGAATAGCACATGTGGGTATGAATTTGCGTATCGTCAGCGACGCCCGATGCGCTGATCTTAAATGCCCGCACGGCCCAGTCGAGATACGCTGGCCAATCGGCACTGCGTAAAGGCAAACCCTCGCGGAAAGCCGGTTCGTCAATCTGTATCATGCCGATACCGGTTTTCTCCAGATCGGTCACTTCGTCGCGCAGAGCCAGAGCGATTTGCAGCGCAGTCGTTGCGCGCGGCTGATCGTCGCGTACAAATGACCATTGCAACATCGTGACTGGCCCCGTCAGCATGCCCTTCATCGGCTTGTCCGTCAGGCTTTGCGCGTAGATGCTCCAGGCGACGGTCATAGCCTCGGGACGATATACGTCACCGTAAATAAATGGCGGCTTGACGCAGCGCGAGCCATAGCTTTGTACCCAGCCGTTTTGGGTAAAACCGTAACCCCAGAGTTGTTCGCCAAAATACTCAACCATGTCATTGCGCTCGGGCTCGCCATGCACCAGTACGTCGATGCCAAGTTGCTCCTGCTTTTCTACTACCAGACGAATTTCGGCACGCATTGCCTCCAGATAATCGAGATGATTCAGGTCGCCACGTTTATAGCTGGCACGCGCCTGACGAATCGCTTTGGTCTGTGGAAAAGATCCTATCGTGGTCGTCGGGAACAGCGGCAACTGAAAACGTGCCTGCTGCTTACCGATACGCTCATTGAAAACGCTCTTGCGCTCCGCATCGGCAGCCGTGGTTGCGGCCAGTCGCTGCTGCACCAGAGGATTATGAATACGGGTCGAGCTGGCACGCGTGTGGCGGGCGATTTGGGCTGCATTAAAGTGAGGTAACACCGATGCTGCCTCACCGTTTAAGGCTTGTTTCAGCGCTTGAATTTCATCCAGCTTTTGTGTGGCGAATGCCAGCCAGCTTTTTAATTCGGCGTCGAGACCCGTTTCGGTTGCCAGATCGACTGGCACATGCAATAAGGAGCAACTTGACGCGATCCATAACTGATCGCCCAATGCCTGCTGCACAGGCTGTAACTGCTTCAGTAAGGCGGACAGATCAGCGCGCCAGATATTACGTCCATCAATCACACCCGCAGACAGTACGCGGCCTTGCGGCCAGTTTGCCAGCAGAGGCGCCAGTTGCTGCGGTGCTCTGGCCAGATCCAGATGCACACCGGCTACCGGTAAGCGATGCACGATATCGGCATGATCGCCGATGGATTCAAAATAGCTGGTCAGCAGCAGTTTAGGCGCGTGTTTTTCCAGCGCGACGTAGGCTACTTGTAGTGCATTTTGCCATTGCGTATCCAGATCAAGCGACAGAATTGGTTCATCAATCTGCACCCACTCAACACCTGCCGCCTTGACTCTGGCGAGGAGTCGCTGATACGCGGGAACAATTTTATGCAACAGATCGAGCTTATGAGACAGGCCGTTTTTAATCTTACCCAGATAGAGCAAAGTGACCGGACCAATCAGTGTCACCTTAGCGTTGAGCCCCAAGGCCTGCGCTTGCGCCAGCTCATCGAATAACCAGTCGACACCGCCATCAAACTGCGTATCGGCGGTCCATTCCGGCACGAGGTAGTGATAATTCGTATCAAACCATTTCGTCATTTCCATCGCGACCTGAGCGCTGTTGCCACGCGCTGCGCAAAAATAATCGCTCAGGCTAAGTTCATGCGCATCAAAGCCAAAACGGGTCGGCAGCGCACCCAGCAATGCCAGTGTCGTCAGCACCTGATCGTACCAGGCAAAATCACCGACACTGACCAGATCCAGCCCCGCCTGCTTTTGCACCGCCCAGTGGCGGGCGCGCAGATCGCCACCGATATCACGCAATGCGTCCTCAGACAATTCATTACGCCAGAATGCCTCTTGGGCAAATTTCAATTCGCGTTGCGCGCCGATGCGCGGAAACCCCAAAATATGTGCTGATGCCATGACAACTCCTTTTAATCTTTTAAGTGTTGCCATGATGGTTGAGTGTCGACTATGATTCAAACGATAAATTTTAAGAATCAACTTGAATTTTACTAATAATCAGCGTCTCCTATGCAATCGATCCTCGAAGTCCGACATCTAAAAACCCTGCATGCCCTGCGCGAAGCCGGCAATTTGCTGCGTGCTGCAACCCTGCTGAATGTCACGCAATCAGCGTTGTCGCACCAGATCAAACTGTTGGAAGAACATCATGGAAGCGCCTTGTTTGAGCGTAAATCGACCCCGATACGCTTTACCCCGGCAGGTGAAAGACTGCTGCAACTCGCTGATGCCGTGCTGCCGCAGATCGCCAATACCGAACGCGATCTGGCGCGGCTGGCGCAAGGTGTCGCCGGACAATTGCGGATTGCGGTCGAGTGCCACACCTGTTTTGACTGGCTGATGCCAGCGATGGATGTGTTTCGCAATCGCTGGCCCGAGGTCGAGCTGGATATTGTGTCCGGCTTTCAAGCGGATCCGGTCGGCTTGCTGTACAACGGTCGCGCCGATGTCGCAATCGTGTCCGAAATCGATCATGACGAGAGCATCAGTTATCAGCCGCTGTTCCGTTTCGAGATTGTCGCCCTGCTCGCCAAGGACCATGCGCTGGCCAGCCGCGATTATCTGGTAGCGCAGGATTTTGCCAGTGATACCTTGATCACGTATCCAGTGCCGGACGACATGCTGGACATCGTACGTCAAGTGCTGAAACCCGCCGGTGTCGATACCACCCGCCGCACCACCGAGCTTACCGTCGCCATGCTGCAACTGGTCGCCAGCAAACGCGGCATCGCCACGCTGCCCGTGTGGGCGGCGCAAAATTATGTGAACCGGGATTATGTCTTGCCGAAGCGGATTACTGCCGATGGCTTGACAGGCAAACTATATGCCGCCTGTCTACCGGAGCTGGCAGACAAGGCGTATCTGACGGATTTTGTAAAGACGATACGGGAAAGCAGTTATTTGAATTTGCAAAGCGTAGAGCTGATTTAGGATCTGATCGTACAATGCCTCGTCAACCTAAATCGACGGGAGCAGACCGGACCGAACTCAATTCAACGCAACTCAATTCAACTTAGCTCAAGGCCAGCGGCGACACAATGACACCATCGGCGTCAGCATAAATCCAGTCCCCCGGATTGACCGTGATACCGGCAAAGTGCAGACGGACATTCTCTTGTCCTGTATTCCGTTTAGCACTTTTGACAGGAAAAGCAGCGAGTGCCCTGACACCGATGTTGCAGGCGTTGATCTCATCGACATCGCGGATACAACCGTTCACGACGATACCCGCCCAGCCGTTTTGCTCAGCGAGCTTGGCGAGATTACCACCGACCAGCGCACAGCGAAAACTGCCGCCGCCATCAATCACCAGTACATTGCCATTGCCAGGCGTCTCCAGCTGATTGCGTACCAAGACGTTTTCTTCAAACAGCTTCAACGTAACGGCACGGCCAGCGAATTGCGCGTGACGACCAAATTTCATAAAAATCGGCGGAAAAACTTGCAACTCACCGCTGGCAATTTGATCTTCATGGGCATCGCAGATATCGCAGGTTGACAGGCTCATGGCGTTCTTTCAGAATGTGTTTAAAAAAAGGAAATAGCGATACTCCCCCATCAATTGCATAAAATAGGGCTTTATCCGCAGGCTTTATAAGCGCGATAAAAATATACTAATGAGGAGTATATAAATCATCAGCATCAATGTCATTGCACAGACTATTCTAACCAGCCAGTTGTTTTTATCCAAGCGCCAGCCATCTTCTGCGGTGCCAAGCCAGTATGAAACTGAGGCAAGGTACATCCTGAGTGAACCTGAATGTTTCACACTCATCCGATGATGCCGCCCGCAAAGAAGCCTTTACACCGCCAGCGCTCTGGCTTTGGTATTCGCTCCCACATTCACCGCCGTCAAAATCGCCATCACCTGAAACACGCCGATGCAGATAAAAATCCAGCCAGGATGATGAGCATCCATGACCGCGCCAAACAGCAAAGGCGAACAGGCAAGCCCGGTATCGAGTCCCGAATACACAACGCCATACACCCGCCCCGTGGCGTTCTTCGGTGCTGCGGCACGGATCAGCAGATCGCGGGACGGTCCGGCGATGCCAGAACCAAATCCAATCGCCGCCATCAGCACCACCGCCAAGGCGGCATTCACCCAGCCTGTCGCCAATAACAGCGCAAAACAGCCCGCTACCGAAAACGCAATCGTAATAGTGCGGTCATGCTGGGTCGTTTTCGCCGCGATAAAACCGCCCCACAACATCCCCGCCGCCGATGCCAGCATATAACCGGTGTAGGCCGTCGTCGCCCAGCCCAGCGACATGCCATACACTTCACGCAAACTGACAGAAGCGAAGCTCTGTATTCCGCCAAGTGCCATCGCCGTCATAAAGAAAAAAGCAAAACACATCCAGACAGCGGGCAAGCGCATGAAGTCCATCGTTCCCTCATTTTTATTGATGGCGCCAGCCGGATTCACTGTGCCTGCCGAAGTAGCGGCACGGTTAGTCTGCGCGACCTCATCCGTCCGTAAGGCATCGCGGTAAATGAACAGAATAACCAGCACGATCAAGGGCAGCAAGGCCGCCGCCAGCAAGGCGTTCCGCCATCCAGCGATACCCGCAATACTGATCAGAAATACCGGTGCTGTCGCCCATCCCAGATTGCCGGTAATGCCATGGACGGAAAATGCATAACCGAGCCGCGCAGTCGATACCCGCTTATTCAGCAAGGTGTAATCGGAAGGATGAAATACGCTATTACCCAAGCCCGCCAGCATCGATCCCGCCAGCAGCATCGGATAATTTTGCGCCATCGATAATGCCAGCGCAGAAACACCAAGACAGCTCACCCCAAAGAACAACACGGCTCGCGCACCAAGTTTATCCACCACAAAACCGGATAAAGCCTGACCGACACCGGACACAATGAAAAACACCGTCATCAACAGCCCCAGCTCGGCATAGGACAAGCTAAACGCCTCTTTAATCCAGGGAAATAAAGGGGCCAGTATTAAATGAAAAAAATGCGAGATGCTGTGCGCCAGTCCGACCAGACCGATCACCAGAGCGTCTTGTCTCACGTTATTTGCAGGCGTTGCCGCCGTCATCGTTGTTGTCATTGTGTAGACCTGCTGTGTTGATAAAGGAAATGAATCAGGACTTACGCAAAAACTAAGACATCTCACCACAGAAATAGTGAGCCCCGAGAGGTGCAGAGAACAACCGGACACAGAGCCACCCGCAGGCTGGATGCGGCTTCCAAAGGATTTTCGTGCCAACAGGCGCACTCCGCTTGCGGATTCGTTTGAGGATTTTCTAAAAACTCCTTCATCAATATTTGATGAGGCCTGTTTCCCCCACCTTTTCTCAGTGTCTCAGTGTCTCAGTGTCTCAGTGTCTCAGTGTCTCAGTGTCTCAGTGTCTCGGTGTCTCTGTGGTGAGAGGTCTTAGTTTTTGCGTCAGTCCTGAAAGTAAATAAAATACATAAATACATAAATACGCTTAACACACAAAGTGTAAGCAAAATTACGTCGTCTGATTTAAGATAAAAAGACAATCTTTATCGCAAAATGGACAAGCATGCGCACATCACCTCTGACCAACACAAAAGCACCCCCTGCCAGGCTATTTCCCAGCACCGAGCGCCCGGTGCGGGTCGTCGCGCGGGATCTTGAGGCCGATGAACTCTTACGCGCCCATCAGCATCCCTGGGGACAGGTAACCTATGCGATCGATGGGGTAATGCAGGTATTCGCCAAAGACAGTACCTGGTTTGTGCCGCCATTGCGGGCGATCTGGATACCGGCCAATGTCGAGCACGAGGTACGGACTCTGGAAAAAGCACGTCTGCGGGCAATCTATGTCCATCAGGATGCCGTACCGATCAATGGCGAACAGTGTGTCGTGCTCGAAGTCTCGGCACTGATGCGGGAACTCGTAATGAGTCTGAGCGAGCATGATCAGGCCGGTCCGCGTGAAGACCACCTGGTTGCCGTCTTACTCGATGAATTGCGTCTGGCAAAAAGCTTGCCGATGAATGTCGTCATGCCACGCGACAAGCGACTGAAAAGCCTGTGCCTGGCACTGATAGCCGATCCGGCATCGGCTCTGACACTAGACGATTTTGCAAAGGAGGTTGGCGCCTCTGCACGGACACTGGCACGTTTGTTTGAACAAGATCTGGGGATGAGTTTTGGCACCTGGCGTCAGCAAATGCGGCTGGCGCGAGCAGCGCCTTTAATCTCTGGCGGCTTGCCCTTATCCAGGGTTGCAGCGGAGCTGGGTTATACCAGCCAGTCGGCGTTTTCTGCCATGTTCAAAAAAACCTTTGGCAAATCACCTTCGGCTTTTTTTAAAAAGAGCTAGGCCAGTTGATAATTGAATATGGAAATGCGCAAAAACTAAGACCTCTCAACACAGAGATACCGAGGCACAGAGAAAAGGCTCCATCAAATATCGATGAAAGAATTTTTAGAAACTCCTCAAACGAATCCGCAAGCTGGGTGCGGTTGCTGGCACGAAAATCTTTTGGAAGCCGCATTCAGCCTGCGGGTTCAATATGGGAACATCTAAAAACTCTCTCATCAATATTAACCGAACTGGTTTCTCTTGCTTTTCCTCCGTGCCTCCGTGCCTCGGGGTCTCTGTGTTGAGAGGTCTTGGTTTTTGCGTAAACTCACCTTACCCCGGCTCAATTACGCGCTCAGGATGATTTTGCTAAAAATTGACTCAAAGCCTCAATTGCCGCGCTGACTTTTTTCGGTTGCAGATTACGTTTTAAGGTCACCGCAAAGATACCCGCTCCCGGTAAGCTCCAGTCTGTCAGCAGCACTTGCAAACGTCCGTTTTGCAATGCATCCCTGACCGTATAGCTAGGCAAGCGTGCCACTCCGAATCCCTCAAGTGCCAGCTCACACAACATACGCACACTATCGGTCATTGCACCCGGTGTCATGTTGATCCGTGCAGTCGAGCCCTGTCCGTTTTTAAACACCAAGGTTGTAGGATCCGCAAAACGACTCAAACCAATAATCCGGTGTGTACGCAAATCGTCGGGGGCAAGCGGGATACCGTAGTGCGACAGATACGCGGGAGAGGCGACCAACACTTCATGCAAATCAGATAGCTTGCGGGCCACCAGCGACGAATCACGCATCCAACCGGAACGGATTGCCAGATCAATCGACTGCGTGGTCATGTCGACGATGTGATCGTCGACCATGATATCCAATAACAATTTGGGATGGGCACGCGCCAGCGGTGCGAGCGCTGGCAAAATAATTTTCTCCGCAACATCCGATGCGGCAGAGATCCGCAGGCGTCCGGCAATTTCCCCCGAGTGCTCCGCCACCAGTTCTTGCGCAGCATCGGCAGATGCCAGCATGTCCTGACATTTCGCATAAAAATCCTGGCCGACTTCCGTCAGCGACAGACATCGCGTCGTCCGGTGCAATAAGCGCACACCCAGCTCGTCTTCAAGCTGACTGACTGCCGTACTGAGAACCGAGGTCGCCAGATCCTGCGCTCTCGCAGCCGCAGAAAACGAGCCATAACGTGCGACCTCGGCAAACAAGGCCATGCGTCTCAAATGATCAAATTGCATAAAAATATCGACTTGATTGTTCTGAAAAACAGAAAGATGATTTGCATCATACGCTCTTTTTCTGCCGCGACGCACTCCCTACAATGGCATCACTTCTTCGATTTGCAGCACTCCACAAAAAAAGGACAGCCCTCATGACAATCAAGCTTCACGCAATAGTTGATCCGCTCTGTGGCTGGTGCTATGCCGCCAGTCCTTTGCTAAAAAGCATCGGCCAATATTTTGGCGACGACTTAGCGATACGCTTCCACCCTGGTTTGTTGTTTGCGTCACCTGCCAATATCGATCCTGCCTATCGCGACCATATCGTCGCAGCCGATCAGCGTATCGCTGCGCTGGCAGGCATGACGTTTGGAGAAGCCTATCTGAACCGCGTCAAAACTGCAGATCCCTTGCAATACCATTCAGTTCCTCCTGCGGCAGCGGTGATGGCGGTACAAGAGCTGGCGCCACGATTGGCACACGCAATGCTGGAACAAATACAGAAGGCGCATTATGTCCACGGCAAGGACGTCAGCAATGTCGCGCTACTGGCGACGCTGGCCGAGCAGCTTGGTATTACTCCCACGACATTTGCATCCCATTACGCACAGGCATTGACGTCGCTGCCTCAGCACGTCAATACCGCCCGGGCTTATCTGAATGCGTTCGGTGCAAGTGGTTTTCCGAATTTCATCCTCGAAGCCGGTGGCATCAAAACGCATCTGAATCACAGCCACGCCTACCAGCATCCTGAGCGGCTACTGGCACAGATCGACACGATTCTCAAACACCCAGGTTAGTTCTTTTTTTACCCTTAGCAGTAGCAGACGTACCCGACCAACCACATCATCAAGAAAGACATCATATGAAAAAATCTCTGTTGACATTCGCCGCTCCAGCCCTGCTTGGCATGACAATCGCGGGTAGCAGCATCGCACAAAACAAACCACTAGAATTAAAAGTATTCAGCGCCGAAGAAAGCGGCTTCTATGTCAGCTCGGTACTGGTCACTGGCGAAAAAGAAGCCGTATTACTGGATACACAATTCACACGCGCCAATGCTTTACGGGTTGCAGCGATGATATTAGAAAGCGGCAAGCATCTGAACACCGTTTATATCAGCCAGGCAGATCCTGATTATTATTTCGGCGCAGAAGTTATCAAGGAAATTTTTCCTGACGCAAAAATCGTCGCCAGCGCTGGCACGGTCGATCACATCAAGGCAAATCTGCAAAAGAAACTTCAGGTATGGGGGCCGCAGTTAGGTGTGAACGGACCTAAAACACCCGTCATCCCTGAGGTATGGACAGCCAGCAGCATCGACCTGGAAGGTAAAAAACTCGAATTAGTCGGCTACGATGCACCGGAAGACTACAAGCACTATGTCTGGATCCCATCGATCAAAGCAATCGCTGGCGGTGTCACAACATTTGCCGATTTGCATGTCTGGACCGCAGACACCGCACAAAAAGAAGCCCGTGCTAACTGGGTCAAGTCGCTGGATCAGATGCTGTCGCTGCAAGCAAGTACGGTGGTACCGGGCCATCTCAAATCCGGCGCAAAACTTGATGCCTCACAACTGATCTATACCCGCGATTACCTGAAAAAATTTGAACAGGAATTTGATCAAAGTAAAAATGCCGCGGCACTGATTGACCGTATGAAAAAAGCCTACCCGAACGCAGGCCTGGGCATCGCACTGGATCTGGGTGCAAAAGTAAGTAAGGGTGAAATGAAGTGGTGATCGTTAGAACTAGATACTAAGGTCTGGATAGTAAAGTCTAGATATTGAGGTATTGATATTGAGACGCTGAGATAGTGAAGTAGCGGGATCATCCGCTACTTCACCTCGCATTCGCATTCCCATTACCACACCCACTCCCGCTCGCGAAAAAGCATTCTCAGCATCAGCGTGCTCTCGCTTTACGACGACTTTTTTCTTCAAACATACGCAAGTCCGATGCCCGTAGCAGACTATCCATATCCAAACCATCTTCCGGATACATTGCTAATCCGATGGATGCACCGACAATACCTGTAACGCCCTCTTTGAGGCGGACCGGTGCTTCGATTGCCTGACGTAATTTTTCGACTAATTGATTCGCCTGATCACGCTGCGCGACACCATGCAGATAGACGACAAACTCGTCACCGCCGAAACGCGCTGCGGCATCTTCTTTCCTGATTGCAGATTCCAGTCGTCTCGCTATCTCAATCAATACGATATCGCCTGCCTCATGCCCGTGCTCATCATTGATTTTTTTAAAGTGATCAAGGTCAATAAACAGCAATGCAAAGCGCAGATTCTTTAAATCCGTAGAGCGGCGCCGGGTAAAGTCGATCTGCGAAATAAAAGTATCGCGGTTCAAGAGATGCGTGAGACTGTCGGTGCGCAGGCTATGCTGCATTTCTTGCAAACTCTCCGCCAGTACACCGATCTCGTCGCGCCGCTGAATATCGATATCCCTGACTGGCTCACCGCTACCGACCCGCCGTGCTGCCTCGGTGAGTTTACGGATATCGACCATCGTCCAGCGCAGAATCAGATAGCCGAGTAATAAGGCCCCGAGTATCGCGCTCAGAGCAACGCCCAGACTACCGATGGTCAGACCACGCATCTCGGTACGGATCGCCGCTCTCGGCACTGCGACAATCGTGATCCACTCCAGTCCCGCCGGATCGATCAGGCGGCCAACAGCAATTTGGACGATCCCTTGCGGGGTGCTAATAATGTCAATCGTGGGAGCCTCATCGCTTACTCCGTCCCGCAGACGATCCGACATTTGTGGCATGATTCTTTGCTGCACATGATTGAACACATTGCGCATCAGAGGCGACACGCTTTCAGAAGCGAACTGACGCTTCAACGCGGTATCGCTGACACGGACATAAGGCAATTCACTCAAGGAAGTCGCCACCAGCTCGCCAGAACGCTCAACAATAAAAGCAATGCTGCCATCCGGCATCGCCATCTGCTGCAATGCTGCAGTGATCTGCTTGAGCGATACGTCAGTCGCGAGTACGCCGAGTAACTTTTCGCCTTGCGCGCTGTCGGCGTCACTCGCGTACAAGGGTTTGGTCAGCGTCAGTAATGGTTCGCGCTTGGTAAAATCAATGTAGACCGCTGACCATGCTGCCTTGTTTTTTGCGACGGCATTTTTATACCAGGGGCGCACTCTGGGGTCGAACTGATCGCTTCTGAGCAAAGCGATTTTTTGATTCGGCGCTGACATACTGTACACATCACTTTGGGTCGCGCCGGGTTGCCGGTAACGTACCTCTACCCGCCCCTCATCGACCATGCGCCTGACACTGACAAAACCACCATCCTCCGCACCGAAATACGCAAGTTGATTGATATCAGGGAACAAGCCAGTCGCACTCCACAGTCGCTCTTCTATCTTCAGCAAATCTTTAGGAAAAGCCAGGTCCAGACGAAAGTGGTTGTCTTTAGAGTGAATAGCATTCGGCGCAATCGAATTCAGAATGACATAGGCGCTCGCGAGCTGTTTTTCGCTGACGGCATTAATCCGCGAACTGATCGCATCCAGGGTTTTTTGGGCGACGGCATCGGTCGTTTCCTCCCCGGCGCGATACAAGACGGACGTAATGATACCTGCCAGTATCAGCATCAGAATCAGGAAAGGGATCAGGAGAATACGTAACAGCGAAGTGCTTTTTAGTCGCATAGTAGTCATCGCCTATCAGTGCAAGGAAGCTATCCATTCAGACCTGACTGATCGAATTAACTATGACAGACTATTTCAATCAGGCAAGCATAGTCCAATGTAGCACATCAAAAAACAATCACTCAAAAAAAATACGGGAACACCACGCTGACATGGCGGCACTGAGACACAAAGTAAAGACTGGAGTAAGCGGCTCCGTGGCATATCGATATCAAGCTGAGTGCGCCTGCTGGCACGAAATGCCTTTGAAAGCCGCATACAGCCTGCGGATTCAATACAGGGAACGGTTAAAAAGCTTCAAATTGAAAAATCCTATTGAAGACTTATGCAGACACCAAGACCTCTCATCACAGAGGCAAGGAGGCACAGAGACATGGAAAAAAACAGAAGTAAGCCGTTCCACAAAATATGGACTGGAGGATTTTTAGAAACATCCTATAGGAAACTTCTCATAATCCCCAACTCGGTCACCCCTCGTTAACCTTTTTCTCGCCTCTCGTAGCAGAAAAATAAGAAAACCAGAACAGGCCACACGCGAGTGTTAAAAAAGTCCAGTAATCTGTCGGCGCGCACCAGAGCCAGTGCTTGTGCCACGGAATGTACGCCGGATCAAAGCGCGCCAGGCCAAATGCAGGATTCAACACAAACCATAAAAAATCCTCCATGATCCAAAAACTCATGACGCTGGCTAGTGCCCTTGCTTCCAGCTTCAGCGTCCAGGTATGGAAAAAGAATAATGGAAAATGGAACACCAGCGAGATAAACGGAAATACCCAGGCGTGATATCCCGTCATAGCACGACCGCCCCAAAAGATATCAAGCAACCAATGCTTCTCTATACGCCAGGTCGGCAGGTTCGCCCCCCATCCGGCACTGCCCTCGATCTGTATCTCGGTCTGGGCAAAAAATAAGGCGAGTAAAGCAACCCAGGTCAGCAACACGATCAGCCGCCGCCAGACTGGCACAATGTCAGACTCCGCTTGCAAGTTGTGTCGGGACTTGGGCGATTTGGACGGTATGCGCTCGTTCATCGCGATATTGTCAGTCGTAGTGTTAGCAAGTTTGGCGGCTGCGTTGTTGGCTGCGCTGTCAGATCCATCGCTGGCAACATAGTCATGTCGCTACGATGTGAAGAGGAGCCAGAGTGACACACCTGTTCCAGCACCCTGCATGCCGCATCGGCACGCCCAAGCGCCATCGCCTTGAGCCGCATCTCATGCAGTTTTTCGGGATGCTCCAGCAGGTAGCGCACACGATATTCCAGCGTGACCTCATCGAAGGCCTTTAAAGCCACACCCTGCTCCAGCAAATAATCGGCATTAC
The DNA here is from genome assembly GCF_049340185.1 of Undibacterium sp. Rencai35W. Classification (NCBI taxonomy): domain Bacteria; kingdom Pseudomonadati; phylum Pseudomonadota; class Betaproteobacteria; order Burkholderiales; family Oxalobacteraceae; genus Undibacterium; species Undibacterium sp. Rencai35W. Next base: position 435,060 of record NZ_JBMPPC010000003.1, on the reverse strand, counting down.
GTTCCTCCTGTCCGGGGATCGGTGCGTTGACGATCATCGGCAAACCCATCGCCAGACATTCTGAAGAAGTCAGACCGCCGGGCTTGGTCACCACCAGGTCGGCGCACGCCATCCATTGTTCGATATGGTCAGTGTACTTTTGCGCGACAAGACGCCCCGGAAATTGCGCCGCTAACTGCATCAGGGCTGTGTGTACACGATCATTTTTTCCCGCCATGGCGATTAATTGAAAGTCGCCTGCGATGCGTAACAAACGTGCAGCAATCTGCTCAAGACTACCAAGACCGGCACCACCGTCCATTAATAAAATCGTCGTTCTGCTGGCATCAAGACCAAGCTGCCGTGCCGCTACTGCACGGTCCGGCCTCAGTGCAAAGCCCGGCATGATGGGAATACCCGTTACATGGATCGTATCTGCTGCAATCCCTTGCGCCCGCATGCGAAAAGCCACCTCGTCATTCGCTGCAAAATAACCTGCCATTCCCTCATGCACCCACATCCTGTGCAAGTCAAAATCAGTAACCTGTACCCAGACCGGACAGTGCAAGCGTTGCTTGCGTAACAGCCGCGCCAGCATTTCTGCCGGTAAAAAATGCGTACAGATAATCGCATCAGGATTGACTGCGGCGATCTCTTTCAAAAGCGCCCGCGCATTCAGCCGCTCCAGAGCACGCCGCAGTTTTTCTATCGTACCGTCAGCCTGTGCTTCATGCGACACCTGATACAGGTATCCCCATAAGGTCGGCGCTTTATTGATCAGCTTGAGATAAAAATCGGTATAGATTTTACGAAAACCCGCCGTCACATAATTCATCACATCGAGATGATCTGCAACGACCCGATAACGAGGATCAAGCGAATAAGCACGAATCGCCTCAGCAGCACGCATATGCCCGGCCCCCGCAGAAACGCTCAGCAGTAATATCTTTTTTTGAGTCATACGGCACTGTTCCGGTAGTCGAATCAAGCATAGCGCTGAGCACTGACGTGATCACCTAAGCAAGCTTTTAGGTATTTACCAGATAAATAACTCAATAAGCTTTAACTCAGCGCATCATCGAGCACATTAATGAGCACATCAATGAGATGCGCCGCATTTTAGTGAGCAGATATGTCAGGCGTGTGATGTGAACATCTAGGGGTAGATATTGTCGTGTTTCAGCCACAAGCCGAAATATTAAAAGGGAACGGGTATCGACGCGATCATTAAAAGTATTGAAATACAAGAGCCGCATCAGTAAAAGACTGCTCCTGAAGGCTAGTAGAAGCCCCACCATCACCAGTCTTCTTGATCAGACGCTGTAATGTAAAAAGCCATCCCGACTTGCGCCGGGATGGCTTGCTGCATTTTCTGTTGATTTAATTACGCGTTTATTTATAGACGCCACAACCGACAAAATAGTCATCGACCTTTTCGACATAGGTTGATTTATTCTCTAGCACCTTGGTCATGGGATTCGGCCATTGATAATCAACCCAGCCGCTACCTTTGCCTTTGATGACGGCAATCATGTCCTTGACGACAAACTTGTCTCCGGCTTTCAGCTCAATCAGATTTTTTCCCATCATTTTTGGATTATTTCCGTGAGATAAATTGATGCCGTTCAAGTCGTAGACGATGATATACAGATCGCGGTCATGAAAATCTTTATTCGATGTATTGGCGAATTCTGCGAAGGCTTTTTCTTTACCTTGCGATTTAATCGCTGCGATCGCTTTTTTCACCATAGCGATAGCTTGATCCGCATTGCCTCTGTCATCTGCGGCAATCGATGACGACAACATGCCAAAACTTAAGGCGCAGGATATTAAAAACTGACTCAAGATTCTCATTCGTATCTCCTTTAGTTATTTTGTACCGGACAAAGAACTGCTAAATCAGAGTAGAGATAAATATTGTCGAAAGCAAGTAAATAGTGGTCTGAGGGCGCAAAGCCGCGACGCCAGTTGTCAGGGAAATTTTGTAAGAAGAGAAGTTTGTGAGAGCAACGGCGGGAAAAGCTGGGGGGGGATAAGACCTGAGAGAAAGAGGCGAGCCTGGTCTGCGGCACTTGCGGGAAATGACTGTGGCTGCTTCGTTCCCGACCTGACCAGATTGGCCATGCCGCAATGCGCAGGGGCCCGCCAGATCACATTATAACTGATCAGGCCGAATTCGTGCTGGCAATTTCTGTACCTCTGGCACCTTGCTTAGCGGATCGAATAGCCAACATTGGACGCAGCGGCATCAGATCGGCATCAGATTTCGTCCCTTGATTTACGGATTTCGTCCCCATTGGAGGCAGTCTCGTCACTTGCCAATAGCTTAAGCAAACCCTAAGGCTTATTGTCATCATCGGATTCCGTTTAGATTTCGTCCGCAGTCTGGGTGGAGGGCAAACCAGCATTGCAATAACGAAATATATTGCCTATTTGAACATTATTGCTATTATGTCCATCACGCAAGATGGACTGAATTAATACGTAATGCATTAATGCCGCAAATTGAACGCGTTGACATCTCGCAGCACTTTTTATTTTTTAAATTCTTTTTAGTCATTCAACTCACGAAGTCATCACACTCCCATAAGGAATGGTCATGGAACTACGCATACAGAATTTATCCAAGCAATACAGCAACGGTGTACAGGCGCTGAACAATATTACGCTGACGATACCGGCGGGCATGTTCGGCTTGCTGGGGCCAAACGGTGCGGGTAAATCGACGCTGATGCGTACGCTGGCAACCTTGCAGGATGCCGATTCGGGAACGGCGCATCTGGATGCGATTGATATCAAGACACACAAAGATGAGGTGCGCCGCATGCTCGGCTATCTGCCGCAGGATTTTGGTTTATATCCAAAAGTCAGTGCCTATGATTTGCTGGATCATTTTGCGATACTCAAAGGACTGAATAACCGCAAACAGCGTAAAGAAGTAGTCGAAGGTCTGCTGCACCAAACCAATCTCTTCAATGTAAAAACGAAACACGTGGGCGGCTTCTCAGGCGGCATGCGCCAACGTTTCGGTATCGCACAGGCTTTATTGGGCAATCCAAAACTGATCATCGTCGACGAACCGACGGCAGGTCTCGATCCGGAAGAACGTGTGCGCTTTCACAATCTGTTATCGGATATCGGTAGCGACAAAATCGTGATCCTGTCGACGCACATCGTGGAGGATGTTGCCGATCTGTGCAATCACATGGCGGTCATCAATCAGGGCTCAGTGATCCTGACAGGCCAGCCTTTACAGCTCATCGATCAGATCCAGGGCAAAATCTGGAAACGCTTCATCGAAAAAAGTGAACTGGCTACCTACCAGTCGCAATACCAGGTGATCTCCAGTCGCCTGACCTCAGGACGCACGCTGATACATGTCCACGCGGATAACCATCCGGGTGATGGCTTTACCCAAGCCCAGGGCAATCTGGAAGACGTGTATTTCTCAGCGATGGCAACGCTGCTGGCGCAGCAAACCGCAACGTCGACCTCATCTGCCCGCGCGGCATAAGGAACGACCATGCTCTCAATTATTTTGTTTGAGCTGCGGCAAAAATCCCGCAGCATTTCTACCTACATCTACTTTCTGATGTTCTTCTCGCTGGCGATGTTGTGGATCGCCGCTGCGGGTGGCGTGTTTGATGGTGCCGTGATTGATTTTGGCGGCAAGGTACATATCAATTCACCGATGGCGATTTCACAGACCGTGACCTTTCTCGGCTATCTCGGCGTGGTGATCGTCGCGGCGATGATGGGACGTGCGATCCAGCAAGATACCGAACACAATATCTGGCACTTTTTTTACAGCGCCCCCCTCAGTAAACTTCAGTATCTGGGTGGTCGTTATGTGGGGGCGTTGCTGACGTTGATTCTGATTTTTTCCAGTATCAGTTTGGGTGCATGGCTGGGTTGCTACCTGCCTGGCGTGGGCAAAAATTTTCTGGGAACGATGATTCCGGCAGCTTATCTTGCACCCTACTTTACTTCGCTGATACCGAATCTGATGATCTTCGGCGCGCTCTTCTTCACACTCGGTGCCCTATATCGCCGCATGCTGCCGGTCTATGTGTCAAGTGTGGTTCTGCTAATTGGCTACCTGGTTGCTGGCGGCCTCGCCCGCGACATTGATGACAGAACGCTGGCTGCGCTGATTGACCCATTCGGCTCACGCGCGATCAGCCGTGTCACAGAATATTGGAGCATCGCAGATAAAAATAGCCGCATCGTGCCTCTGCAAGGCCTGCTGCTCTATAACCGCCTGATCTGGGGCGCTGTCGGCATTCTCGCGATGGTATTTTGTTACTGGCGTTTTGATTTTGCGGCAATCAGCGCAGGCGGCAAGCAAAAGAAAATCGCCGCCAAAGAAGTGGCACCGACATCGATTCAGATCCATGTCGTCACCCCGAATTATGGCGGAGTCAATCTCTTGTCGCTATTTATCAGTCAATGCTGGCTGAACCTGCGCGAAACAGTCAAGAACGTGTACTTCATCGTCATCGCCCTGACGGGTGTGATGTTTATGTTTTCACTCTCGAACGCACTTAGCAAAATGTATGGCACGACGACTTACCCGGTCACCTATGCGGTACTGGATTTGCTCGGTACCAGCTTTAGCCTGTTCATGCTGATCATCACGACCTTCTATGCAGGGGAACTGGTGTGGCGCGAACGCGATGCGCGGATTGCTCAGTTACTCGATGCCCTGCCGGTACCGAACTGGCTGCCTTTACTGTCAAAACTGGTGGCGCTCATCAGCTTGCAAGGCATCCTGTTATTCGTGCTGATGATATGCGGGATCATCATCCAGACCGCGAAAGGCTATACGCATTATGAGTTAAGCCAGTACCTGGAACATCTGTTCCTGATGCAATGGCCAGCCTACGCTCTGATTGCGGTGCTGGCAGTGGCAGTGCAAGTTATTCTGAACAATAAGTACGTCGGTTACTTTGTCATGATCGCGTATTACATCGCAACGATTGCCTTACCGTCTTTGGGTATCGAGCATCCTATGGTGATGTACGGCGGCGGTCCGACTGCGCGCTACTCCGATATGGACGGTTTTGGTCACAACTTGCCACAGGTATTCTGGTACCAACTGTACTGGAGCGGTGCAGCCTTGATATTGCTAGGTATAGCGATGCTGATGTGGGTACGCGGCACCACTGTCGAATGGCGTAATCGACTGCGCCTGGCACAGCACTCTGTCACGCCTGCGATCGCATCCGTGCTGGTGGTAGGCAGTCTGTTGTTTGCCGGCGTCGGCGGTTTATTGTTCTATTACACGAATATCATTAATCACTATCAGAGCAGCTTTGACAGTGAGGCTGACAGGGCAAACTATGAAAAGCAGTATAAAAAATATGAAGCCCTGCCGCAACCCCGCATTACAGATATCAAGGTCGCTGTCGATATTTTTCCAGATCAAAGAACTGCCAGTGCCAAAGCCAGCTATCAACTGGTCAATAAAGGAACGACAGCGATCAGCGAAATTTTTATCTCGCAGGCAGAAGATGTCGATATCAAGCAACTGCATTTCGACAGAACGGCAACGCCAGTGATTCAGGATAAGAAAGGGTTTTATAGCTACAAACTCACTCCGGCACTAGAAGCAGGCGATAAACTCGGTCTCGACATCGAACTGGCATTTGCACCGAAAGGGATTGCCGGCATGGGCAGCGACAGCCATATCCTGCACAACGGTACTTTTTTTAACAGTGGCAGTTTTCCGAGTATCGGCTATCAATCAAGAGCTGAGTTGAGCGATGAGAAAGAACGCAAGAAACACGGACTGCCAGAAAAAGAAAGAATGGCTGATCGCGATGATCCTAAAGGTCTGTCAAATAGCTATATCGCCAATGACGCAGACTGGATACGCTTTGACGCAACCGTCTCCACCAGCGCAGATCAGATCGGGATTGCGCCGGGCAGACTGATCAAGGAATGGACCGAAAATGGCCGACGTTATTTCCACTATGCGCCGGATAAACCGGTATTAAACTTCTTCGCCTTTATGTCAGCACGGTACAGCGTGAAGAAAGCGCAATGGAACGATGTTGCGATCGAGATCGATTACCAAAAAGGTCATGAATACAATTTGGACCGCATGATCAAAGGCGTACAGGAGTCGCTCACCTACTACACTCAGAACTTCGGCCCTTATCAGCACAAAATGGTGCGTATCATTGAGTTCCCGCGCTATGCGAGCTTTGCCCAGGCATTCCCGAACACGATTCCGTTTTCTGAAAGTATCGGCTTTATTGCCAAGGTCGATGATCAGGATCCGAAAGATCTGGACTATCCTTTTTATGTGACAGCGCATGAAGTCGCACATCAATGGTGGGCACATCAGGTCGTCTCGGGCAATACCAAAGGCGCAACGATCCTGGTCGAGACGCTGGCCCAATATTCTGCACTAATGGTGATGGAAAAGACCTACGGCAAAGACAAAATGCGCAAGTTCCTGAAGTACGAACTGGATCGTTATCTGATGGGTCGTAGTCGGGAGCGCAAGAAGGAATTGCCTATCGCTTTTAATGAAAATCAGGACTATATCCATTATGCAAAGGGCAGTCTGGTTATGTACCTGCTTCAGGATCAGATTGGCCAAGACAAAGTCAATGCTGCCTTGCGCGACGTGATCGCCCAATATGCGAATCAAGGTGCGCCTTACCCAAGTAGCAAAGTACTGGTCGATGCCTTGCGCAAGGTCACACCGGAGGACAAACAGGGGCTGATCACCGATCTGTTTGAGTCCATCGTGTTATTCGAAAATCGTGCCCTGACCGCAAGTGCAAAATCTGTTGGCAACGGTCAGTACGAGGTCACTCTGACCGCAAGCAGCAACAAGCTAAAAGCCGATGAACTCGGTGTAGAAAAAGAGCTACTCCTGCATGACTGGATCGATATCGGCGTGGATGATAAAGACGGAAAACCTTTGTTCAGAGAGCGCAAACTCATTGACAGCAAGGACGTCACCTACACCATGCTGGTCAAAGGCGAACCAGCCAAAGCCGGGATTGATCCAGATAACAAATATATCGACCGCAAACCGGAAGACAATCTGATCAAGGTGGAGATGCCCGCTAAATAGTTGTTGCTAAGAATAGTTGTTGCTGAGGTCAGTGGTAGCAGCATCATTTTCACGCAACAGACCATACAGGGACTGTCTGACCAAACACTTCTGCTGCCAATCTCTGGGAGTTAGCGGTAACAAAATGAGGCGATGGCGCAAGCTGTAGCCTCATTTTTTATTTCAGCCCTAGCATGCCTGCGGTAACATACAGCCTCCGTCCGAACAATCAAGGTGTCCTGTGTTACTCGCTCCCGAACAATTTTTTGGCTTCCTGCTCGCCGCCATGTTAATTACCGCATCGCCCGGCCCTGACAATCTGATGGTACTCGGCGTCGGCATCTCACGGGGACGCACACAAGGCATGGTATTCGGCCTCGGCTGCGCACTTGGCTGCATCAGCCATACCATTCTTGCCAGCCTTGGCATCAGCGCACTGATTGCGGCGTCACCACTGGCTTTTACCACACTCAAAACCGGCGGCGGACTGTATCTGATTTATCTCGGCATCCAAGCTTTACGCAGTCGCGGCAGCGCGCAAGTGGCGACGACAGGCATACCGGATGAATCACTTGGCAAACTGTTCGCCAAAGGTCTGTTCGCGAATAGCATTAATCCCAAAGTCGTGTTGTTCTTTCTCTCGTTTTTACCGCAATTCGTGATCGCAGAACGCGGCGCTGTCAGCTGGCAAACCGCCCAGCTCGGCTTGGTCTTCACCGCACAGGCCGCCGTATTATTCGGCTTACTCGGCTATTTTTCCGGTGCAGCAGGCTTGTGGCTGAATCGCAATCCAAAGGCAGGACAATGGCTGGATCGCATCGCCGGCACAATCTTTGTGGCACTAGGATTGCGTTTAATTGTGAGCCGCTGAGTGCGGCGCTGAATCAATTGATAAAAAGGCGTTAAAGCTGGTAAAAATGGATATTTAAAAACGTATCCGCATAGCTGGTGCGGCTTAGCGAGTGTTTTTGGCTTGTGAGGCGCATGGATAGTGCGGGATGAGTTTCGCTTTGTTTATTGACCTAGCGATTAAATATGTTCCAATGTCCAAAAATTTAGAGCACAACAGAACATTGAGTGATCGGTAAAGTGTGTTATTACTGCGCGCCGTTAGCAGGAATCTAGCGGTTTAGGCTGATCAACGAATACATTGGACTCTCATGCTATAGCACCAGAAATCCTCGTTTTCAGGCAAGCACTACAGCCCGAATTCTGCCTCACCCTAGCGATGCTGTGAGAGTTCAATTGAATGGATAAAAATATTTAATTGCTGGAGCCATAGAGATATGCAAATTTATACAATTGATTGTAAAGACGTTCTAAGTGAAGTTGACTTTTGGCAGATATATTTACAAACTGTCGAACCAGAGGGGACTCACTACTTCGGTAAAAATCTTCACGCACTCTGGGATGGAGTAAACGGTGGCCCTGGTTGGCCCGGACTTTGTGAATTGCATTTCATAAATACACAATCACTACGTACGTTGAATGACTGTCTATTTTATGAACAGCTATGTAAACTCGCCAAAAAATCAAAAACAATTCAGATATTCATTGAGTAAAAGTAAGTCCAAAAATTACTCCATATTTAAATCATGATGATTTACTAAATACTAAGTTGCTGAAGATGTGGCCACCTTCTCCATCACAGCAACAAACAACGCTGACTGCAATATCGCATCCAGCCATTCAATCAAGTGCTTATAGCGGCTGGCATAAAACCATTCTACGTCTACCAATGCGCATTGCCGCACAAATGGCGCGATTGCCAGGTCGGCGATACCTAATTGCGCACCTGTCAGGTAACTATGTTGCTGCAGGCGACAATCAAGTACATCCAAGAATACTTCTGCTCTCTCACGATATGTCGCCGACGGATGCTCAGGGAATCGTTCTGCATATTTATAGCGGTCGAGATCTTGTTTAAACGTGCTGTCGTTTTGTAGTATCAATGCCTGCGCATCAGCAGGTATGTTGCCGTCAGGTGTTAAGCATGGCGATGCCGGCTGTTGCGCCAGTGCCCAGCACATGATGTCGAGACTTTGATCGATCACGCGACCATCAGGTAAGACCAGAACTGGTACTGTGCCTTTGGGTGAGTGGTCGAGCATCGCTTGTGGCTTATTACGCAGGCTGACTTCGTGTATCTGTACCTCGATGCCGCTCATCCGGATGGCGAGCCTGGCTCGGATTGCGTAGGGACAGCGGCGAAAACTGTACAACAGAGGTTTTTCCGGGCTAACTGAGTGGTCTTTGCGATTCGACAGCATCGTGGTGATCGTTCTTTATAAACTGAGGGAATATTGCATTCGGCCATTTGCTGCCTACAATGAAATAAGGAGCAAACTGGTCTGGGTATTATCTCCGAATCTTACCTCGCTCACTCATCAGGACAAATCGATGGCATCTCGCCCATATCATTTCGTCAGCGTTGCATTCATCGCCTGGAGTCTGAGTGCCTGCGAATCTTTGTTACCCAATGCTAAGCAGAGCTCGGATCTGCCCTGGACTACCTATCAGGTCGGCGAGCAGGAATTTGCCAATATTATTCCTGAAAAAACCACATTGGCTGATCTGCACAGCAGGGGCATTAATCCTAAAGTCTCACCAAATATCGCCCTGCTCAATCATGCGGATATCAATCGTCGCCTGTTTGCCAGCGAATCGTCGAATAGCAGCCTGATTCCGCCTAAGGTACGCACCTGCCTCGCTGCACATACCGCATGCTACGCGTATGAGATTGAGGAGAAACATCTAGATAAAAAACGTTACGGGAGTTTTTTTAAGGATTTTTTGAATTTTGAGCGCAAGGTGGAGATCACTGGCTGGCAATTCACAGCGCTGATCATTATTCAGAACGACGTGGTGATGTATACCCTCTGGAGCGGTAAATCCAATATCCAGCAATTGGAAGATGAGAAAAATCCTCTGGGTCCATTGCAGGGCTTGGGAAGCTCTTTGATCCGGCATTGATCAACAATCCCGGATCATTGAACGGAGTCTTTTGCATGAGCAGGCTGGTTTGATGGGATAGGCTGCTTAAATATTGAGCTCACACAACAATTAAAACCTCTCACCACAGAGGCACTGAGGAACAACAAAGGCCGAGAAAAGCAGCGATTCACAGATATTGCGATGTTCTGATGTTATCTGGATCAGTTCAACTTCTGCACCTCTGTGCCGGTGTTTTGAGGGCTATCTTGAGCTTTTTCATCTGGCCTTCCAATTTCCAATGCAATGTGAATGACCGTCTGTGGCTCTCCGCTTTGCGTCAGTCCTAAAATACGATATAGATTGTATTTAATTACTAGATACCTAACTCCTGCCAGATCGCATCAACGCGCGCCTTGACTTCTGGCGTCATCTGGATCGTTGTCCCCCACTCGCGGCTGGTTTCACCCGGCCATTTATTGGTTGCATCCAGACCCATTTTGCTGCCCAGACCGCTAACTGGCGAGGCAAAGTCCAGATAGTCAATCGGCGTATTGTCGACGAGCGTGGTATCACGTAGCGGATCGACGCGGGTAGTAATCGCCCAGATCACTTCTTTCCAGTCACGGATATTCACGTCCTCATCCACGACGATAATGAATTTGGTATACATGAACTGGCGTAAAAAGCTCCAGACGCCAAACATGACGCGCTTGGCATGGCCTGCATAGGCTTTTTTGATCTGCACTACGGCCATGCGGTAGCTACAGCCCTCGGGTGGCAAATAGAAATCGGTGATTTCGCTGAACTGTTTTTGCAGTAAAGGGATAAAGACTTCATTGAGCGCCACACCGAGCACGGCAGGCTCATCCGGCGGCTTACCTGTATAAGTTGAGTGATAAATAGGGTCACGACGCATAGTGATGCGGTCTATCGTGAACACGGGAAAACTGTCTTGCTCATTATAGTAACCAGTATGATCGCCATACGGCCCTTCGAGCGCGTGCTCGTAGCCGGTCGGATGCGATTCGTCCGGATATATATGACCCTCCAGCACAATCTCAGCACTGGCAGGCACCCGTAAATCGCTGCCGATGGCTTTGACCAGTTCGGTACGGCTACCGCGCAAGAGTCCTGCGAATTGGTATTCCGACAAGCTATCCGGCACTGGTGTGACGGCACCAAGAATGGTCGCGGGATCAGCGCCGAGTGCGACAGCAATCGGATACGGCTGCCCTTTATTGACGATGCCATGCTCACGAAAATCTAGCGCGCCGCCACGATGGGCGAGCCAGCGCATGATGACCTTATTGCGACCTAAAACCTGCTGTCTATAGATACCCAGATTTTGCCGCTTCTTATAAGGCCCCTTGGTAATCACCAGACCCCAGGTAATTAAAGGCGCCACGTCACCCGGCCAGCAATGCTGGATCGGCAGTTTCGCCAGATCGACATCATTGCCTTCCCAGACGATTTCCTGGCACTTCGCACCACGCACTTCTTTTGGTGCCATGTCCCATACGGCCTTGATGAGAGAACCGAGCCCGAGAATGTCTTTAAAACCCTTCGGTGGTTCCGGCTCTTTTAAAGACGACAGCACATGCCCGATCTTGCGCAGCTCGCTGATATTGTCGGCTCCCATGCCCATCGCAACTCGGTGCGGCGTACCAAATAAATTGCCAAGTACCGGTATTGAATGACCAGCTGGCTTGGTAAATAAAAGCGCCGGTCCTTCTGCGCGCAAGGTGCGATCGCAGATCTCTGTCATCTCCAGATACGGTGAAACAGGCGTAACTATTTGTTTTAATTCATTTTGTTGTTGAAGCTGAGAAATAAAATCCCGTAAATCTGCATATTTCATGTTTTTTAGCTTTTTATGAGTTTGAACTTAATAAAGCAAATAAATTCGGCAAGTACTTGATTTCATTGTACTTTGCTGCGACGCAGCAGAAATTTCTAGATTTAAAAGTAATGATAATCAATTTCTATAGTATTGACTTGATATAAAACCGACCCTACAATTCGCCCAACTTGATGAAGAGGCTAGAACTCCGGCGCAGTCGAACAAAGATTGCAACGCCAAAAGGTAACATCATTCACGGGGATCGGGCCCCACATAACATTGTAAGGATTGTTTTCAAAAGGCGACTGCCTTGACCCGAAAATAGTTGTTTGTCACAAGCGAGATTACGAATCTCCCACCCTAGGTTGAGTTACATAAAGCTCAACAGACAAATAACTCCGGCGTCTTTTTGATCGCGCCAGCGACGGAGACGATGTTTCTGATTCGTAGTTTTTTATTTGCGTGTTGTTCTTTACTGAACAGACAAGCACTACGAAAGTTCAGGAGGTTAAATGTTTCAAGGTTTTATTTTAGCAGTACAACAAGGCAGCACTCTGCTTGCCAGCAAGACCACAGCACTGTCCATCGCAGCACGCGATACGCGCAGCGGCTTCATGACTACCATGCACCATCTGCTGATGTTGCTGGGTATTTCGGCCATATTCGTCCTTGGCCTGATGTTTATCAAACCAGATCTGGTTGAAAAATTTAAAAAACTTTCCCCGTTTGTCACGATCGAAGAAAGCGTTGCTGAACAAGCTACACCACCAAGCCTCGCCATGTTGATGGCAACACCAGAGCAAGTTGCTCAGTCAGACACAATCAAAAATGCCGAACTGACTGAAGACGACACCAAAATGTTGGGCAACCAGCGTCAGCAGCAATGGGTGACGAACTGGCTGGCAAAACGTTATCGCATCGCCAGCGACGCGACGAATATGCTGGTATCAGCAAGCTACCTTACCGCGCAAGAAATCAAACTGGATCCTCTGTTGATCTTGTCCGTAATGGCAATTGAATCTGGCCTCAATCCCTTTGCTGAAAGCCCAGTAGGCGCGCAGGGTCTGATGCAAGTCATGTCCAAGGTCCACCACGACAAGTTTCAGGAAATGGGCGGCGTCAAAGCAGCGCTGAATCCGGTGGCAAACATCAAGGTCGGTGCATTGATTTTGAAAGATTATGTCCTGCGTGGCGGTTCGGTTGAAGCAGGTCTGAAACTCTACGTGGGTGCGGCCGCTTTTGAAAACGATGCAGGCTATGGCTCACGTGTGATGGCGGAATACCGTCGTCTGAAGGATGTCGCTACGGGTAAAAATGTACCAACATTCACCTCTGCTCCCGTATCAGTACCTACGCCAGCGCCACAGAGCGCACCGGCACCTAAGAGTGATGCCGTCACCGAGGCAAAAGCTGCAGAATCGAAACCTGCGCATCCTGAGCAAATTGCCAAGCTATAAGCAGTTTGTAGTTTGCAGTCAGTAATTAAGCATTGCCAACAGAACGGGGATGTTCTGGTTGTGAAAAAGCCGTCAGCATCAGCAGACGGCTTTTTTTATTGTTCAACGCCAAAATCATAATCCTTCGCGACCTTCAGTACCGCCTCGCGAAAATCATGCATCAGCTCAGAGCGTTTACCGCCGCTAGGACAAGCTAATACATACTGATGACGTATATCGCTGGAAAAAGGACGCACCACGACCCCATTATTAAGCCAGAGCTTTGCGCCAAACGGCTCAACAATCGAGACACCCAGACCATTTGCAACCATGGCATAGCGCGTGTGTGAGGTTTGTGTCTTGACCCGGTGGATTGGACGGCTTCCCGCCTCACTCAGTCTCAGGGTTTCTAATTCATAGCTCTGCGATACGATAGGAAAAAATCCGATGATGTCTTCTCCATCGAGATCCATCGGCTCAATTACTTCCTTACTAGTTAAATGATGACCGACTGGCATCGCGCACATCACACTCGCTTCCTTGAAAATCTCTTGTTCTATCCCTGCCAGCGGCGGGAACGCCATGCAAATCGCCATATCGACTTTTTGATCCTGCAAGCGCACCAGGATTTCTGGTGCATTTGAGCTATCCACAGTCACCGGTACGTCCTGATGGTATTTAAAGAACTCACGCAGGATCAGCGGCAAGATGGAGGAGGACAAGATCGGTAAGCAGGCTATCGTGATGCCCTGAGGTGCCTCATTACGAATATTGCTGGCGACCTGCGACAAACGCTCAAGCCCAAGAAAGTTTTCCTCGACAGCGCTATAAAAACGCACGCCCGCCAAAGTCGGCTCCAGCCGCCCTTTGTCGCGATTAAACAACCTGAAGCCGAGCGTTTCTTCTAAATCGGCAATCAAGCGACTAATCGCAGGTTGCGTGATGTTCATTTTCCGCGCGGCACCAACACTGGTGCCTGCAATCATGAGGCAACGAAAAGCTTCGATTTGTCTGAACTGGATCATCCCTTACTCCTTATTTATTCGACATTCAAATAGAGCAATATCAGCATACTCACCCAAGTATTTTTTCAACGCACTATATAATCAAGCGGAATTAAGGCATTCCAAGATAATTTATTGGGGAGTATGCAAATTATATGGTGAAAAATTGCCTGAAAATCGCTCACAATGTCATCCGAATGTTTGCCTCTCAAAAAGAATCGGCAAATTAAATTCACCCGCAGCCTATAACAAAAATACATGAGGTATGCGAATTTGTGAGTGGACATGATATGGCATTTTTGAAATACTTCGTTACCTAATTGTTACATGATGACAACATTAGGCAAAAGGATCCAATTTCCTGTCGCCGATTTGTTTTTATTTTCCGCAATAATTAGCCCACTGATCCACCAATCAAGACATATCGCCCTATCAGGCAATTGTTCCCTTTGGCAAGTTCAGTGATACCCACAAGGTGAAAAATCAGCGTGTCTTCGTCTTCCATAAGCAGATTGACTCACGCTGGCTTGACTCTTCATCAGCACGACACACAGATCATATTCTGACTGTCGATGAATCAAGTCTGGACACTATTTGTCTGTTGTTTAACAGTATGAGGGAGAATATGCTTGCTTTAGGAACTATCAAATTAAAAGGGATGGACGAAAAATTCAACCTGCTCACCGGGCTTACCCAGTCCAAAGTGAAGCATCGCTATGCAGGCGATATTGAGGCTGAATCGTGTTTTGAGTGCCTGACCTTCTCTGCCACAGCGCAGTCCGCAAACTTCGTCGGACTCGAATACCTGACCGGTAAGATCGGCAATCGTCGCGGTGGATTTATTTTGCAACACGTCGGCAGCATTAAATCCGGCAAGTCAGAGAGCACACTGAACGTACTGAGCGGCTCTGGCACAGGCGAACTGGCAGGGATCAAGGGACATGGCCGCAGCACCTGGAGCGGTATCAATGGCCAGCTATCTCAAGTATTGCTGGAATATACCTTTGATTAAGTCAAATTAAGTCAAATTAAGTCTAATAAAACCACTTAAGGCAGACTAAGCAGCATCGCAACAAAATGAAAGGCACGTTATTTACGTCAGCGTTTTTACTGCAAGTTTACACGGCTGGCCGCGATAGAAATTCTGCGATACGCCGTACGGCCTCCTGTAAATTCGCCATCGAGGTCGCATACGAGATGCGGACATAGCGTCGCGCACCTGAGGTGCCAAAATCCAGTCCTGGCACAATCACGACACCGGCCTCTTGCAATAAATCTCGGGTGAACTGATCGGCATCAGCAGAAAAACGCGAACAATCCGCATAGACATAAAACGCGCCATCCGGCATCACGGGCACCTCAAAACCTAGAGCAGTCAAGGCGGGAACGATGTAATCGCGTCGGCGTTTAAATTCTGCTTTACGCTCTTCATAGACAGTCAGAGCCTCTGGTGAAAAACAGGCAACCGCTGCATGCTGCGCCACGGATGAAGCACATATAAACAAGTTCTGAGCAAGCTTCTCAATATGCGGCACGATACGCTCCGGTACCACCAGCCAGCCCAAACGCCATCCTGTCATATTGAAATATTTGCTGAAGCTGTTGATCACCACTACATCATCATCCAGAGATAGCGCCGAAAATGGCGCCCCCTCATAAGACAAGCCCTGATAAATTTCATCCACAATCGTAAATCCACCGCGCGCTTTAACGCTTGTGATGATGCGTGCAAGCTCGCCATGGTTAATGGACGTCCCCGTCGGATTCGAGGGAGAAGCCAGCAATACCCCTTTAGTTGCCTCACTCCAGTGTTCATTCACCACTGCATCTGACAACTGGAAGCGCTGCTGAGGACCGCTCTCAATCAAACGAGCTTTCCCCTCAAATGCCGCGACAAAATGGCGGTTACACGGATAACAGGGATCTGGCATCAAGACCTCTGCCCCGGGTTCGACCAGCGCGGCGCACGCCAGCAATAATGCGGCGGACGCCCCTGCCGTCACAATGATGCGACTGGCAGGGATTACCAAGCCAAACGTATCAAGATAATGCCGGGCAATTGCCTCACGTAAGGCAGGCACGCCAAGGGCAGAGGTATATTGCAAGCGCCCGTCTGCCATGGCTTTGCCAGCAGCATCAATCACAACCTGCGGCGCAGTAAAGTCCGGTTCACCGATTCCCATATGGATAATATGACGCCCTTGCGCCTCAAGATCAGCCGCCATTTTGGCTAATTCCATTACATGAAAAGGAGCGATATTATCCAGGCGGGAGGCGAGATTTTTTTCCATGAGCTACCTTTTTTGTAGTTGTCGTTTGATAGGTTTGCGAGATTCCAACGTAATTCAAACAATGATCAGACACAAAAAAACCGTCTCACTTCATTCAGAAATAAAACGGTTTATCTGTAAGTCATCGCATCAGAATCTGATATTCATCAGAGCTTCGATAACACGTTCATTATTTTCCAGCGCTGATTTCGGTTGTCCGCAATTTCGCGGCCAATTTATCCAGCACGCCATTCACGTATTTATGTCCGTCTAATCCGCCGAAGGATTTGGTCAATTCAACAGCCTCATTGATCACGACGCGATAAGGAATTTCGATATGATGTTTTAATTCGTAAGCACCAATCAACAAAGCCGCGTGCTCAATTGGCGACAGCTCAGCAATCGTACGGTCGATCAGAGGCGTGATTTCTTCACGCAACTGTATTGACTGGTTGATCGCGCCATGCAGCAAGGCATCAAAATGCTCACGATCCGCTTTATCAAAGCCATGCGCCTCGCGAATGTGGGCGTCGATTACACCTGAGTCTTCGTTATTCAGCAGCCACTGGTATAAACCTTGTAAGGCGAATTCACGCGCACGATGTCTGGGCGAGCGGCTTTTGCTGGGATTAGCGTGCAGGGTTTTGTTCGTCATAGTCATCTCTACTTAATTGGGTGACGCTCTTACGCGTCGTAACCCGTATCTTCAGTGGCTTCGGCCAGTTCTTCCAGCGCCAGTGTCAGGTTTGCCATCTCAACGGCAACACGGGCAGCATCGGCACCCTTCTCCGCCATACGTACTTCGGCTTGCGCATCATTCTCTGTGGTCAGAATCGCATTCGCAATCGGGATCCCGCTATCCAAACCGACGCGTGTAATGCCGGCACCGGACTCATTAGAAACCAGCTCAAAATGATAGGTCTCGCCGCGAATCACTGCACCCAGAGCAATCAACGCATCAAACTGGTTTGTCTCAGCCAACTTTTGCAATGCAAGCGGCACCTCCAGTGCGCCAGGTACGGTGACGTGCAAAATATCTTCGTTCAATACACCCAGACGCGTCAATTCAGCCAGACAAGCAGACAACAAGCCATTGCCCACAGTTTCGTTAAAGCGAGCCTGCACAATACCTACGCGCACACCAGTGCCGTCCAAATTTGATTCGTAATGTCCTACAGTCATGATCTTCCCTTTTTGCGCTTGTGCGCTGCTATGTCATTATTCAAGTATGGACGACAAACTGACGCCCGGATATTTTTTACATTAGTTCTGATTGGCTTTTTTAGTTGATACCGGCGGTATCAAGGCTTGTCCATGTAACCGACCACCTCAAGGTCAAAGCCCGTCATTGAGGGCATTTTTCTCGGATTCGCTAGCAGCTTCATACGACCGACTCCAACATCTTTCAAAATCTGTGCGCCGATACCATAGTTACGCAAATCCATCCGCGCCGCACGACCTTGTGGACGTGCATCCGGGGTGTTCAATGCTTTGAATTGATCAAACATCTGTTCCGCAGTTTCTTCACAATTCAGTAAGACAATGACGCCTGAGTCAGAGGCCTGCACCGCGGCCATCGCTGCGGCAACATTCCATGAATGCGTAGTAATTTTACTTTCCAGCAGATCAAGTATCGAGACTGGCTGATGTACCCGCACCAATGCTTCTTTATCGCGTGTAATGTGACCATGTACCAGAGCCAGATGCGCCGAACCGCTTGGTTTATCACGATAGACAACGGCCTTAAAGCTGCCGTGGACAGTTTGCATTTCACGCTCGGCAACGCGTTCGACAATACTCTCCGTCTGACTACGGTAGTGAATCAAATCGGCGATCGTACCAATTTTCAATCCATGTTCTCTGGCAAACTCCATCAAATCCGGTAAGCGCGCCATGGTGCCATCGTCCTTCATGATCTCGCAGATCACCGCTGCCGGAGTCAAGCCAGCCAGATCCGCCAAATCACAACCTGCCTCTGTATGACCGGCACGCATCAGCACGCCGCCTTTTTGCGCCTTCAGGGGGAAGATATGACCAGGCTGAACGATGTCATTTGCCGTCATTTTTTTATCTACAGCGACTTGGATTGTGCGCGCACGATCTGCTGCCGAAATACCCGTCGTTACCCCCTCGGCTGCCTCGATAGATACCGTGAAGTTAGTTCCGTAGGCGGTGCCGTTACGACTCGACATCATTGCCAAATTCAACTCATCACACCGCTCTTCTGTCAGCGTCAGGCAAATCAGGCCACGACCGAATTTCGCCATAAAATTAATCGCCTCCGGCGTTACAAACTCGGCAGCCAATACCAGGTCGCCTTCGTTTTCACGGTCTTCTTCATCGACCAGTATGACCATGCGACCTGCGCGCAATTCTTCAACGATTTCTTGGGTATTTGACATGCTCATGAGGATTTCCTAGTCGATGTACGGCTCGTCGCAAATGAATTTACAGAAATTTTTAACAATTCGTTATCCGTACGACATACCGGATATCAATTTTTAGCAGTTATCAGAAATTCTTTGTGCGACTGTATATATGTAACCCTCTATTGTAATGGATTTAGCCCGCCAGACAGAATGGCAATTGAGAATACCCGACTGAGTTTACTAAAAATCACTTCAGTCAAATCAAAAAATTCTACCAATTGAATAAAAAATTTACATTTACACCACGAATAAACGCGAAAAAAAGTAAATAGAAAAATTTGGCACAGTTCCTGCATGGCAAGTATTATCAAGACTTGTCACCTTACTCATCCAGCCTGCGCTTAGCGAGGTTTTTGTAATCTGGATATTGCTAAACCGGCTTACTCGTGTCAGCATTAATATTTACACTTTGAAACATTTTGAGTGGTAATCTTAGCTTCTGGCAATGTAATAGCGCATTTTAATGGGGCGATTTTTTGTTTTTTTGCATCATTTGAGTGCGGAAGTAATTGTGTTAGGCAACTTGGTTTTAGTTATCTGCTGTTATCTATTGTTATCCGTTTTTCATGAGGGGCGCTATGAATAAGGTAGTACAAAACGAAATAAGAAAATTTTGTGTTCTGCTGTTCAATTTATTTTGTATCAGCATGTTCATCACCGCATGCCAGAAAACTTCACCGCCCGAAGAGGCAGCAAGTACGCCTCCCTCAGCCGCAGAACCCATCTCATCGCAACCAACAGGCTTGGTCAAAAATGCGATACGACATACCGAAGAGACCGCTGATGTTACTAAATGGATGGATCAGGCATCGACCAAAACTGCAACCCAGATCGCATTAGAAGAGAAGCAGGCAAAAGACGCTAAGGATGCCAAGCTAGCAGCAGAAGCCAAAGCACTGGCAGCAAAAACAGCCATCAACTCCCGCGACTCGGTCAAGGCAGCAGCAACAACGATCGCTCAGACACCGGCGGTCGTACAAAAAGCGGTCGAAGTCCCTGCAGCTGCACCTATCGTTGCGGTCGCAGCACCTAAGCCAGCACCGGCACCCGAGCCTGTCACACTCAAGCTACTGTCCAGCGTGCAACCACGTTTTCCTAAAAGTGCGGAGAAACTCGGCATCGTTGAAGGTACTGTCAGCGCCCGCCTCCACATTGAAACGGACGGTAAAGTATCCAGCGTGGATATTCTTCAGGCAAAGCCAGCCAAACACTTTCCTCCTGAGGTGATTGCAGCGGTGACGCAATGGAAATACGCTCCGATATCTAGCCCACAAACCAAGGTTTTAGAATTCAATTTTAGGCAGGAAAACTGATTAATTCAGATAATTAATTCAGATAATTAATTCAGGCAATAAAATACCGACATCATCTGGAAATCCATTCCAAATAAAAAAGCCGCAGATTGCGGCTTTTTTTATTCTTCCGTTTGTCATCGAAGCGGCAAAAAAACCAAGCCTGCCACATCGATATCGAAGCTCATCTCATCAGTGCCCGTGACCGTCAGTATGCGCTGATGTGTCGACTGGCATACCTGCTCCATCTTTTCCTTCGAAGAAAAACGGCTTACGAGCCTTAGGTGTCGCGCCGACCTCATTCATCGTTGCCGAGTCATACAAACGGCCATTCAGCATCACATGGGAGATTTTGTCGGATTGGCGTATATCTTTCAACACATCACCGTCGATCATCACCAGATCAGCCAGCTTACCGGACTCCAGTGAGCCGATATCTTTATCCATGCCTAGGTATTTTGCACCGTTCAGCGTCGCGACACGGATCGCTTCAAGTGAACTCATACCGCCACGTGCCAGCGTCCACATTTCCCAATGCGCGCCCAGACCTTCGCGCTGACCGTGCGCACCGAGATTGACTGGCACACCTGCACGCTGCAACTCGGTCGCCGTCTTTGCGATATTAAAGACATTGAAATCTTCTTCGGGAGCTGTTTCACGCCTTACGCTGCGTGACTCAAGCACAGTACGCGGAACATAGCGCGACAGTAGAGGATGCTTCCAGACATCCGTACGCGCATACCAGTAATGCTCACCATCAAGACCACCGTAGCCAACGATCAGGGTCGGCGTGTAGCCGACTTTCGTCTGCGACCACAATTGTTTTACATCATCGTAAGCATTCGCGACCGGAATCGCATGCTCAATCCCGGTGTGACCATCAATCACCATACTCATATTGTGCTGAAACAGGGAGCCACCCTCCGGCACGACCATCATGCCGGTCTGACGCGCCGCTTCCAAGACCTGCTGACGCTGCTCGCGACGCGGTTGGTTATAGCTTTTCACTGAAATAGCACCTGCAGCTTTCAAGCGTTTCAGGTGCGTTAAAGCATCATCAAGATTGTTGACTACGGCACTGATATTTGCCTTGGCACCATACAAAATCGTCCCAGTAGAGAAAATTCGCGGACCAACAATTTTGCCAGCGCGCTGCAATTCACTCTGGCTAAAAATCTCTGATGTGTCGTTCGACGGATCATGCAAAGTCGTGACACCAAAGGCCAGCGAGGCGTAGTTAATCCAGCTTTGCTGAGGGATAATTTCACTCTCCCCCATACCACCATGCCAGTGCACATCCACAATGCCGGGGATAATTGTTTTACCTGCCGCGTCAATCTGCATCGCGCCAGACGGCACGGCAATATCGGCGGCACTGCCAACGGCGATAATCCGGTTTTCTTTTATGACGATGCGACCGTTATCAATGACTTCATCCCCCTTCATGGTCACGATGCGCGCACCTGAAATGACGGTCGTTGCAGTAGGCTTATTGGCTTTTTCCTGAAAACCAATTTTCAGACCGGTCTCTGCAGGCTTGCTGATTTCTTTTGGTGAACCCGGTAAAAACGTGAAGGCGTTTTTTAATTCGGTACTAAATAATTCATCGCCAAGCGCAAAATGAATCTTGCTGCTGTCACCGGACCAATGCACGTAGTCACCTGCATTCACATCCAATTGTCTGACTGGCAGTCCATCCATTTTTTGGCCGATAGTCACCGGTTTTCCTGCCATTGGCAAGGGTGTGACGAATGTATGAAAACGCTCACCAAACGCCAGCCAGTTACCATCCGGAGAAATACTGAACTCACTGGCGAATTCCCCCTTGGCGACTGCTTGCTCTTCGTTTTTATTGATATCGATCCTGACCAATGAGGTACTCCAATCGACCTCGCCGGAGCGCTGCATCCTAGACACATAAACGACATCATTATCTTTACCAAATTGCGGCGAGGATCCGTCATCAGTGAGCAGGCGCGGTGCTGATTTTCCATCAGCATTCACAACAAAGATACCTGTTTCCAGCCCATACCATGGCGAGGTCAGATAACCACCGCGCGACTTTTCATAGGTCACTTGCTTACCATCGGGAGAGAATTGTGGTGAGAGATATTTTCCTGGCTTCTTCGTCAAAACGGTTTCCTGACCGCTGCGAATATCGATACTGCGGACTGATCCCAGTTTTTCATCATCCCAGGTGGTGAAGACAATGCTGCGTCCATCACGTGAAAAATACGGAAAGAATTCAAAATGATCCTGCTGCTTAGTCAGCCGTTGCGGCGTACCATTCGGCAGGTCACGGATATACAGTTGCCCCAGCGCCGAGTACACGACTTTATCGCCTTGTGGCGAGACATTCACCCATCGTAATTGATGCACATCAAATTTATCCGGTGCTACCGCGGTGTCGAACCGTAACGCAGGACGAATCTCCCTGGTATCTTTTACGTGGAATGCGATTTCCTTAGAAGACTTGGCAAATGGATCAACACGCCAGAGCTTACCCTTTGCCCAGATCACTAATTGCTTACTTCCGGGTAGCCAGCTAATCGACGGATACACGCCATGCACTGCCCAGGTCTCCTGCATATCACGTTCTAACTCGCTCCATGCGACCTTCTCTTCGCCAGTCTCCAGATCCTTCAAGAACAAGGTACTCTGGTTGCGCACTCTGCGCACAAATGCCAGATACTTACCATCTGGCGATGGCGTTGGACGTACAGCACCACCAGGGCCACTCACAAAAGCCTTGGTCTTACCATCTTTTAAATCTTTACGAAAAATCTGATAAATCTGTGCATTCGAGTTTTTGTTGTACTCAAATGAATTGCCCGAGGTCGTGTCCTGAGAATAATAGACGTAGCGCCCATCAGGAGAGAATGCAGGCTCCCCCAGATCTTTCTGCCAATTAGGCTTTTCGTTCAACTGCACTCCCGCGCCGCCGCCAACGTGATACAACCAGATTTCGCCAGATCCCAGCGAACGGGTACCCGTGTAATGCTTGCGCGCAGCAATGTACTGGCCGTTCGGATGCCATACCGGATTATTGAGCAAGCGGAACTCTTCTTTGGTCAGTGCATGGGCGTTTGTTCCGTCCACATTCATGATCCAGATATTGTCGCCACCGCCAGCGTCAGACATATAGGTCAGTTGTTTGCCATCCGGCGAAAACCTTGCCTGCATTTCCCAGGCAATGCTGTGAGTCAATGCCTTCGCCTCTCCTCCCTCGATGGGCAGCAGATATAAGTCCCCCAAGAGATCAAAAACAATCTGCTTACCGTCCGGGCTCACATCGACACTCATCCAGGTACCCGTTCTGGTATCAATATTGACCGTAGAACCTGTACCGGCAGGCGCATTCACATCCCATTTTTTCTTGGCATCCGCGACGTCTTTACCGGCCTCTGCACCGATGCTTGCTACGCTACATAAAGTGAAGAATAAAGCGCTGCATAACTGTATTTTTTTGAGCGTTTGCATCTGATCTCCGTTAGAAATGGGGTAGTGCTTTCGTTTGATATCGGTCGTTTAGCAGGCGAAAACAAATAAACACCGCGCGTACACGCACACAGTATGCAGTGACCCGTATAGGCAGCCTTAAACGAGTAGTGTTGCGGCATAAATCGAACCCAGATTGTTGCCTCAAGGAGGACGAAAGTCTAGTCGGAACTGCTGGAAATCAGGCCGGAGTAAATAAAAACCATAATGTTTCGCGCCGAGCCCTTTCCACCAACGATAATTTTATTAAATCTGATAAATCTTTTTAATCTATGGTGAATTTATTGTAAATCCATCGTAACTCTGTCCTGAATCTGTTCCTATTAAGGCACTGCAAAAAAATCCAACCCACCAGTTCTGCCAGCATTTCATTTAATTACGCACAATACCGATGCAGAGCGAACTGGTAAAGTAACGAATTATGAGCGGTGTAACACCCTGCAAGCGATACACGTTCTCGCTATTACGTCGCTGTTACGTCCCAATTCAATTCATTTTTCTGACAAACCTATGTCAAACTCAAATTTACATATGCAAAATACTCAGTTTTCTGAGCTTCAGACCTTGCCAGCATTATTTTCATGGCGCGTACAACAAACACCTGATGCTGAAGCGTATCGACAATACGATGAGGCCAATGCGCAATGGCAGAGCTATTCATGGCAACAAACCAGTGAGCGCGTAACCGGGTTTGTTAAAGCGCTCTCCGGATTAAACCTAGTATCCGGATCTCGTATAGCGATCTTGCTACCGAACGGCCTGCATGCCGTCTGCATAGATCAGGCTAGTCTTGCGCTTGCGTATGTGCCTGTACCTATGCATGCGCTTGATAACCCCGCCAGTATTGCTTACATTCTGAGCGATAGCGACGCCTCTTTTTTGATTGCCGCAAGCGATCGGCAGTGGGCAGATATTGCTTCAGCAGGTCTCGATTTACCTGCATTGCGCCAGGTCGTCGTCCTCGAAAAATCGTCGATACCTGTCGTCATGTCCTCAGTTCCCGTAACAAGCTTAGACGAATGGCTGGCATCCGGCAGCAATAACACCGCTTTAGTGCAAACGCCGGTGGCGAATGAGCTTGCCGCACTTGTGTACACATCCGGCACCACAGGTAAGCCCAAAGGCGTGATGCTGACCCACACAAACGTGATGTCAAATGTCAAAGCTGTCGTACAGCGTGTAGCGCCGGTCATCACCGATGTTTTCCTCTCCTTTTTGCCGCTCTCTCACACCTTTGAGCGAACAGCAGGTTACTACCTACCCATCGCTGCCGGCGCCTGTGTAGCATTTTCGCGTTCGACCAAACAACTGCCACAGGACTTGCTTGAAGTACGTCCGACTATCCTGATTTCCGTACCGAGAATTTACGAACGTGTCTTCAGTGCGATACAAAATAAACTCGCTTTATCAAAGCTACAATCCTGGTTATTCAATACCGCAATGAGTGTAGGCTGGCGCAGATTTTGTCGCACTCAGGGCCGCTTATCGGATGGTTCGCTCAACGCCGCGATCGATGCCTCTGCCTGGATCATCTTCGACAAATTAATTGCGCAAAAATTACAAATGCAGTTCGGTGGGCGCCTACGGGTTGCCGTCAGCGGCGGTGCTGCATTATCATCGGCGATCTCACATTGCTTCCTCGGACTGGGCATTCCGATTGTTCAAGGATATGGCATGACTGAGACTGCACCGGTAGTTGCGTTTAATGCCCCTGACGACAACGACCCGGCAACAGTTGGACGCCCCGTTGCGGAGGTAGAAGTCAGAATCGGTGACAACGCCGAGCTTTTGGTAAGGGGTCCTAATGTCATGCGTGGTTACTGGAAGCGTGATGAAGACACCGCAAAAACCTTCATCGATGGCTGGCTGCGTACAGGGGATCAGGCAGCCATCGAGTCCGGCCGGGTACGCATTTTAGGACGCGTGAAAGAAATCATCGTGACTTCTACTGGCGAAAAAATCGCTCCGGTCGATCTGGAGCTGGCGATCACCAACGACTCTGTATTTGAGCAAGCTTATGCCTTTGGAGAAAATCATCCCTTCATCAGTTGCGCCGTCGTTCTGAATCGACGTTACTGGATCGAATTAGCAAACTCGTCAGGCCTAAATCCTGACGACAGCGAGAGCCTACGATCACCTAAGGCTATTGATGCCGTACTCAAGCGCATACGTGGATTGACAGAGTCCTTCCCTTACTATGCTCAACCCAAAGCAGTCATCCTTAGTCTGGAACCATGGACAATAGAAAACACCCTGATCACGCCAACGCTCAAACTAAAACGTAATAACCTGGCGAGTCATTTTGAGGAAAGTATCAAAGATATTTACTCACGCAAACCAAAGTAAACAATGCCCCCGCACACCAAGAGAATCATCAGCACAATTAGGGTAGTCGCTAAAACTCAAAAGCGAGTTAACGCAGATGGCTTTCGATCATAATTTGTATCTCAGTCATTGAGGCTATATAGACGCATATAAGCGCATTTACGAATCGGTTTGTTCAATGGCATCAAGTACTTCCAGTTGTTCTGTTCACTCCGGATGTACTTGATGTTTTCTCAATGACAGATTGCGAACGCTCCGGCAGCATTTTGCCAGTGTGTCGACGTACGCAGAGCGCAACAAGCTGCACAATTAAAAGCAGTTGGTCCACCGATTGGGCCGTTCTGATCGAAGCATTGTCCCTGACCGACGGCACCAGGACCACATGCCGCTGCCAGAATACCGCCATAACCATCAGCACCAATCATATTTTTTACACTGGCAACGCCAGTTGAGCGTTGTACTGGCAATGCTTGAGTTGGTAAATTTTTCATTTCAATTCTCTTTTCTGTTTGACCGTCTTGCGTGACGAAAAAAAATGTTGTGCTTACCCGAAAAAAAAGAAAAAAGCTTCCTGCCAACGATTTTTGGATAACCATTTTCATAAAAATACAGGAAGTATTTGATACGCTTTAATCATCTCGGTTTATCGTAAAGACGACTGGTCAGCACATTGACTACCTATTGACTACCTATTGACTAGACTCGATTCCTAGGAAGAAATTTATCTTTCAAAGGATTATATGTGTCGTCATCAGTTAAGTCCCAGAACCGCAGAAAAAGCGTAAATCACACCGGTAGCATTGCTTGGCGGACCAATGACAACCGCAGTCGTGTAAGCAACACCCCAGTATATTTTTTCGCTACCTGCCAGAGAGGTTTGTCCATAAAAATATCCTGTCTGACCTCCGTTAGCGGCAATCTCGGTAGTAATTTCATTCCCCATCTGCATCAGGAGATCGCTGTTATACGGAAGCTGCCAGCTATTAAAATCCGTAGTAATTTGGTTCACCAGACATACGGGTGCAGTACCGGCAACGTTACTACTCCAGGGCTCCATAATGCCGTCATCCACTTGATTCGGCTCGGATGCAGGATAACTTGCAGGCCATTTGGACATCAGATTAGCAATCAATGCTTTTTCGATGGCAGCGACACCATTCGCTACGCTAGTACCTGCTGGAATAGTCCCCATTCCTAAAGAGGTATAGGCGTCTTGAAAATTGATAATGTTAACGTTGATATTGGTTGTTTGAACGGTTGACATAATTTAACCTCATAAAATATTGTGATTTCTGCTTATTCAGTTTTTATTGGCAATGCAAAATGAGGAAAGGGTAAAAAGCGAATTCGCTTCTCATACTGACTTAGTTCAGCATCGCCAAAGTTGATACTAAAAACGCGACATTTTTAGCAAACTGTCGCTGCGCAGCCAGCCATACAAATGGTTTGTGCTAAACCGCTTAAGAGGCTGCAGCCTGTTTGGCAAATAGTGCAGGCGATGCCCGAAGGAGCGACGCTTTGACTGATACTCGATGTGCTGATAGAACGTTGCACAGGCAATGCTTGAAGTGGCAGATTTTTCATTTCAGTTCTCTTTCGAATATAGCCGCTGCGGGAGACGGCAATTGATGTGAATGTACCAACCGGTACGATAGAGATCGCTTCCCGCTAACGACCGTTTGCAGACATACGTGAGTACATTTTTTAATGTCAATTCACGCACATCAACAATTCGATAATTCGATAAGAAGTTGAGGTAACCCAATGAAGCGGGCTAGCTCGCTTATGTCAGCGTTCGGACCAGTGACGTATAGTGCCGACAGTCACTGGAATGACATCGCTGACGTCGACACCGAAACGCATCGCTACGCGAGCAACGTTCATGTTGGCGGGAGTAAAAAATCTCATGACAATGTCGTAGCACTCTGAACCTGGCCGACAGATAGGACTTTTTTCAACCGTGATGGCATCCAATTCCATGTCACCGGTTTTTTCGAATACCAAAGCGGCTTGTATCGCATTTGTCGCAGCATAATTTAAGGCGCGGTCGGCACCGCTTATACCCAAATTGCGATAGCTGTAATAAATACGGTTCAGGTAATCTGTCATTCGTGTGACATCGACCTGATATTTTGTGAACGCGACATCTCCTGCTGCGGGCGAGGCGCCAAAAACCATTTGGCACAGTTCATCGATATTCCAGCTAAAAATGCCACGCACGGCGGGCTCAATTAAAGGAACGACTTGGCCGGACATCAGTTTCACGCTACCAAGAACAACGCCTGGAAAAGAATTCATCAAGATGTTTTTGAGCGGACCGATCGTGCCAGTCAACGCATCGAATAATTTTTCATAAGCATCAAGTGCATAAGGTCCTGTCGGGACAATCGCATAAATTGGTGTGGCATCGAGACTGAGCGTCCAGATCAGAGACTGTTTGTAGTAAGGATTTTTAGCCAAAAAATCTAGTAATTGGTTGGGATCATTTGGATTATTTGCATTAGCAGGCATCGCTTGCGCAAACGAATCTCGTCGCGCCTCGGTTCCGAAGTCGATGCCAATTGTTCCCAAAGCGTAGACCAGGGCTGGGCCGGATTTAGTGGTGGCAGTGGTTCCGCCACAACCACAATCTGATGGCATCACTGACTGAATTGGCGTCAGGGAAGCCTGGCCGGGATTGAATGCCACCGCTGCAGATGACATCACCTCTGTGGCGACGATGTTTATTGGATTGTGGTATTCGGATGCAGCAACACTACTCAAGGTATCGCTTGCTTCAACCAAGTTTTCTTCAGACATAATAATTTTCCTCCTAAGGATAAGTTGTAATGCGCCAAGAACATGTAATGTCCCCGTCAAAAGGCGGCGACAGTCGATATCACCGTTAGTGTTGCAACGTATTGCGCTTTGCAAGAGTGCAGCGCAAACGCCACGGGGATCAGGGCGATCCCCATGTTGGGGTTGCCGGCTCAACAGCAGTGCTGCGACCGACGACACAATGGGTGTGGCAAAGCTAGTGCCACTTTTTAATCCGGTCCGACCGCCGGGCAATGCGCCCAGGATATTGGCACCGACAGCCATAATGCCGCGATGCTGATAGCCTTTAGCCCAGTTGCTAACGCTCATCGGTTTCCCTCTTTGATCTAATGCACCAACAACCAAAGTTGGTGATATAGATGCGGGGATATGCAGACATTCGCAACCATCATTACCGGCGGCGGCAACGAGTAAAACGTTTTTTTCTTTGCAAAGATTGATTGCATTTAGCAGTAGTGCATCCGCTTCTCCGGTGTCAGATAACTGACCGCCGCTGACATTGATAATGTGCGCGCCATGCTCAACCGCTTGTGTAATAGCGCGTGCCAAATCAATTTGACTGCAAGGCACAAGACCACCATTAGGCGCATCTGAAAAGATAGGTACAATCAAACCCCGGCAATGCGGGGCAAAACCAACGACCGGACTATCAGGCTGGCCAAAGATGATGCTGGCTGTATGCGTACCATGTTCCGATGCCAGAGTCGTATGACTAGAATCAGATGCCATGGTCTCGATGACTTCAAGATTGGCACCGGCAAAACAAGGATGCGTGAGATCGACGGAACCATCCAGTACCGCAACACAGATGTCAGATGTGCCTTTTGTCATTTGCCATATGACGTCGAAGCCGTGTAGTAAGCCGTGATTGCTGGTATTCGGCAACGGCGACAAGTGAGGGTTATTTTTATTCACTACGTGACTCCAGAGAAATTCATTCGACAAATTGGGCAGGCTTTGACCGAGGGTCATTTGCATTCCTGCTTTCCAGATGAACTACGTGCCTGAATCAAAAAATTGAGTCTTAGCCCGTACTTATCTGAAAACATTCCGTTGCTATTTTTTATAGCTATGTTTGCAAATCACATGCCAACAGATAAACACGGGTTTTTATGAATTTTTGGTCAATTTTGTGTAAGATGAGCA
Source organism: Undibacterium sp. Rencai35W (assembly GCF_049340185.1). Taxonomy (NCBI): domain Bacteria; kingdom Pseudomonadati; phylum Pseudomonadota; class Betaproteobacteria; order Burkholderiales; family Oxalobacteraceae; genus Undibacterium; species Undibacterium sp. Rencai35W. Next base: position 405,018 of record NZ_JBMPPC010000003.1, on the reverse strand, counting down.
ACTATTTACATGTCAATAGTGATTTTTTTACATGTAAATAATTCATTTGCATTTTTATCCTTGGTAAGCAAATTGGCGCACCGGCAGCGCCGGAAGCGCAAGGGCTAAATCGTGGAATAACTGGCTTGGCAGCATTGCAAAATCGTTTCATTACGTAGTATTGGTAACTAGCCCCCCTATGACAGACACCGATTTCACTCTCACCTCCCCTATGCAAGTCATTAGCAAAGGAGCTAATCCTTTATTGGGTCTGACCATCGTGTGGCATACGGATCAGAGTCGTATTGGCGAGCAATTTGTGGGTGGTAACAGTGCCGGACTTATTGAACTTAGTCGCTTCTTGCCCTTATTTTGTAAACCTGGCAAAGATGGTTTAGCGCTAGGACATAGCGGTGTCTCACGCGATCCCATCCGCATCGTGCGCGACAATACAAATGGCGTAGAGATACTCCTGCCGGCTAGCAGAATGGTGGTCGAGCTTAATGGCAGCGAAATCCATGAGACACGCTACCTGAGTGCAGAACATATAGCGGCAGGTCAGATTCTTGGACTAGGCAGAACCATCCTTGTGTGCTTACATTGGATGCGTTGTCTGCCCAAAAATAATCCTATCAGCGGTTTGCTCGGTGTCAGCAGCGCGGCGATCATGGCGCGCGACAAAATCCATCAGGTTGCTGCGACGGATGTCCCTGTTTTGCTATTGGGTGAAACAGGGACAGGTAAAGAAATCGCCGCGCGCGCAATTCATGCGCTCAGCAAACGCACATCGACAGATTTGGTGACGGTCAATATGGCGGCGCTGAATGAATCACTGGCAGCAGCAGATTTATTTGGCGCAGTAAAAGGGGCTTACACCGGAGCACAAACAACGCGTAAAGGCTTGTTTGCCGAAGCGGAGGGCGCAACTTTATTTCTTGATGAAATCGGCAATACACCATCCACGGTGCAGCCGATGTTGCTGAGAGTATTGGAAGGTGGCGATTACCGCCCATTGGGTGCGCATAAGGATCAACATTCAAGCGCGCGTATCATTGCCGCCACGGATCAAGATCTTGATAGCGGGTCTTTTAATCAAGCACTGTTACGACGGCTAGAAAGTTTTGTCATTCACCTGCCGCCCCTGCGTGCCAGACGTGAAGACATCGGCGTGTTGATTGTGCACCTGTTAAATTCCAGCGTGCCACTGCAAGTTGCAGACGCCGCCATCAGCTTACCAACATCCTTAATTACGCAACTGGCCAACTACGACTGGCCAGGCAATATACGCCAACTGGCCCATGTCCTGAAGCGCGCTGTCCTTGCCTTACAAATGGGTGAGGCCGTTAGTTTTGACAATTTAGTGAGGGCACAATCAGAGCGCAGCCGTAGCGATAGCCGCGAATTAAAATCAGAGCCGGCACCCCCGATGCCGGCATCCAAAGCACATCATAAAAAACCGGCCGAACTCGGTGAGCAAACGATTTTGGCTGCGATGGAACATAACGATTGGCGCATCAAGGCCGCAGCACAAGAGTTAGGAATTTCGCGTCCTTCAATGTACAAACTGCTTGAAACACACACGCAGATCAGACGAGCTGAACAAATTCCGGAAGAAGAGATACGCCAGGCGCTGGAGACCAACGCTGGCGTTGTAGAACGCTGTGCATCAATGCTAAGAACACCGAGTGAAGCTTTACGGCGTCATTTGCGCGGACTTGGCTTATTGGAGTAAAGCCACCTGATCCCGTTTGATCCGCCATTCAAGACTGTCAGTCACCTTCAAAAAGTACCTTTCTCAGATAACACTTAACTGCGCCTGACAGCATAGTGAATGAGACGACTTCATTTTTCATACGTGGCTTTATTGAACCAGAATTGTGTCACTTGTCACGTATATGACTAATGTGTGTGACGCCTAATTTCATTACCCCATTCTGACAAGTTTCGAATGAATTAGCAGCGCTGAACATGAATGACTTCAACAAGTTTATGCCCGGATACCAGAACCAACCTCACATTCGGGATCGACCAGGAAAGGCATTTTCACTAGCAATCCAGTAGTGATGATTGCATCGTAGGTGCCAGCGATGGTAAAGGTCCAAAAACCCAAACGTTTACCTATGGTGACCACTTGCCCATTCTCCAGGTTGATACTCCATTGGTCGTCTTTAAACGGTGCCGGTTCCTCGCTAGCTTCCAGAGGACGTGCATAGAGCTTGCACGCTTGAGTATTACGTCCGATAAATTCAAATTGCAAGCTATCACCCGGATTAAACAAAGGAGGCATGGTGTTCGCCGGCAAATGAAAATCACCGCTAATCACCTGATAGGGTGGCGTAGGGCCGCCAATAGATAAGTCGACTAAAAAACGATATGCAATCATGATAAAGTCCCAAAAAAATGCCTGCGATTAAAAATAAGAGGGATCGCGTCTGAGCTCTATCAGATCAGGCTCGGCCTCAATTAACTTGGCTGGATAGCCAAGAGACTTTGCCCTGGCAATTTCTGCCAAAGCTAGTTTTCTGTTTCCCAGCAATTCATATGCCAGCCCTGCCCGGAAGTGTACGTCGGCACTTTTCGGCGCTAGTTGCACTGCACGTCGCATCAATTCTTCAGACTTTAATTTATCGCCCACTCTGGCCGAATACAAACCCATCCGTGACACCAAGGTCACATCATTGGGTGCGCGCTCCAAACGCGGCATCAGTAATTCTCTGGCTTTGTTATAAGCATTACGCGCTTGCTCAGTCCGACCGGGGATCCACAATAGGGTATCGGCCAGATTAGCCCAGCCTACATATTTTTCCGGATTTCCTTTGTCGGGTGACACCGCATTTTCAAACGCAGTAGCGGCTGCGAGATAATCGCCACGTACAAACAAGGCATTGCCTAAATTGGTATAAAGCCGGGCACTAGGACGTATTTGCAAACCTTGTTGCAAGACCTGTAAAGCTTCCTCAGTACGATTCAGCCGTAATAATGTCGCGTTGAGATTAGCGTAAGCAAAGACTGCATCCGGCTGTATCTGTATGCTGAGCCGGAAGGCCTGTTCCGCAGCGGCATACTCACCCTCTTCGTAATACATAGCGCCTAACTCATCTGCAAAGACTCGCTCTTGCGGAAACTGCTGCAAGCCCAGCCTCGCAATCGTTTTGGCTTGTTCGAAGCGACGTAATTTTGTCAGTGCTGCCGTTTTACCATACCATGCAAATATATTTTCCGGATCCAGGGCTAGCGCCCGTTCTATCACGGAGAGTGCGAGTTCACTGTTCCCTTGGTTATTCAGCACCCAAGCCTTAGCAATCTGACTTAATGCCAACTGGTCATTCAATTTCAGAGCCTGCTGCGCACTTGCATCAGCCTTCTGCATCCAGATCTCATCCTGCCCGTCGCTCAGATACCGAAAACTGTACACCATGGATAGACCTGCCACCGCTGCTGCGTTATCCGGGCTGTGTTCCAGTATGGTGGTGAAGCTCTTGCTGGCAGCATCCAGGCTGCCCGGTCTGTCAAAAAGCCGGAGTGCGGCCAAACCATTCTTCATCTCCAGCGCTTGTGAATAAGGTATCAGCGAACTTTGTAAAGTCGCTATATAAGGGGTAAGTTGCCATATACCGGTAACAAGCAAGAGAGAGATCAACATTGCGCCGAAAACGATGCGCTGTTTTTTAATCAGTCGCTGCAACCGATGCACTAGCCGTGTAGCACGTCCGGGTATCAGCAACTTATCTGACGAACCGAGGGCAGCTATCTGAATGCAAACTTCTTGCATGCTATGCAGCCTATGCCCGTGTTGGCGTGCTGTCATTGCACGGATCAGCTTAACCAGTGCGGGAGAAATGGTGTCAGGATAATTCCAGCTATCGGATGACGACTGCATATGCACCGCTGCCAGTGCCAGGCCGCTTAGTGCTGCGTAAGGACGCGCGCCTGTCAGTAGCTCATACAAAATGGCACCCAGCGCATAGATGTCCGATTGCGGAGCTGGCTGCGCGCCTAGCAAGCGTTCCGGTGCCATATAGGCGATGGTGCCTTGCGGATCAAGTTGATTGAGCGAGCTAGTGGCTTGTGGATCGGTTTTGCTGGCCAGACCGAAGTCGAGGATACGCACCTTGCCTGAAGGTTCAATGATGAGATTTGAGGGTTTTAAATCACCATGAATCAACCCCGAGGCGTGCGCTTCTTGCATGGCCTCAGCAATCTGGCGTACCAATTCCAATGCAGCCGGTTGATCCTGTAATTGACGCCCGCCTTGTGTCTGCACCCATTCCTTGAGCGTGATACCTGGTACCAGCTCCATGACAATGGACTGGCTGTCACCGTCTTCTTCTATTGCATGAATTTTGACAAAAGCAGCATGCTGTAACGAAGCCGCTAAACGCGCCTCTTTGATCAAACCTTCAGGATGCTGATCCGTTGACAGGTTTTTTAACCGCTTGATTGCGACACTACGACAGAGTTTGCTATCCCAGGCTTCATAAACCTCACCGAAGCCGCCCTCCCCGAGACAAGCACGAATCTCGTAATGACTCAGGCGTATCAAACCGGTTGAAGTGACGCCTGACGCCTTGCCAGGCTCAAGCTGGAATTTCGATGCAGTCATTGCCGACCATGTCCCTATGTTCTGAATATAAAAAATTTTCAGTCTTATTTGAACCACTCCCAGCGCTACAAGGGCAATCGCCGATTTGTACAAAACCAAACATTGCCAATACTCAACTTATTGCCTATTTTACACGTCATTGGCATAACAAAAGTAGAAAATGAGACAATTTAATTCATCCAAGCCAATACGTTTTTTAGCCTCCTCAAAACGCAAAAATCATAGCAACCACTTGCTTAACAGAGAATAAGGCAGTGAGCAGAATTTTCTCTTCTGTGGCACAGCGCACATAAATCAATACAAAAACCAGATATAAATAATAGGTCGCTTAAATAAAGTCAGCCACTCAGGAAATCACTGTTTTGTCGTAGTCCACAACCATCCAGGAAGAAAAAAATGAATAAAACTATTTTTGTATTAGCGCTCCCACTCGCTATTTTTGTATCGGCAGTATCAGCACAAACTGCCCCCGCAAGTGTGGCAACGGCATCAACAGGAAAGACCAAAGCCGAAGTCAAAGAAGAAATCAAAGCAGCAAGAAAATCTGGAGAATTGAATAAGAACCAAGACTTGGATCCGATTCCAGGTAAAGCAGATAAAACTACGGGGAGAACACGTGCAGAGGTGAAAGCAGAAGCTCGCACTGCGGTGAAGAGTGGCACAGCGACCAAGAATCTGGATCTCGATCCGATTCCAATGAAAACGGATAAAAATACCGGAAAAACACGTGCCGAAGTAACAGCAGAAACGAAGGCCGCAGGAAAAGCAGGAGAATTAAATAAGAATCTTGATTTGCCCGATACACCGCAAAAGGCAAAATAAATTCAAATTTTGAATGGATTTTTTTATTTATATACTCGCTGTAGTTCTGCCAATTTAGTTGAATGACAAAAAATAAATTAACCTAGCACCAGGGACACACTTGCACCAACTATCTTGCGACCACGAAGAATCTGAGGCCTAGGAACGCCTCAGAGGATCAACCACTTGTCAACAGACGTTAACGGTCAATAAAAGTCCAGGTATCCGCTCCGTCGAAGTAGCGCACTTGGACCGACTCTTGCAGGTGAGGTGTAAAATTGCTTAAGTTCACACCATGCCTATCCCCTAGCTTCCCTTCAATAGGCTCCCAATGCGTTGGACATCCGCAGGTTTTGCATCGGACGGTTCTCAGGGTCTTGTCTCCCCAGACGTAGTCGGTTGTATTTTCAGGATGACCCACAATTTGTACCGTGCCGAACGGATAGTACGCCCACAGACCGCCTAGGCGTCGGCATAAAGAACAGTTGCATTTTATTGCCGTCTCCGGCATTGAAGGTAAGGTAAGGTCAGGCGCACAGCACCGCAGTGACAAGAACCTTGCAGGATTGATGTTTCTTCAGTCATGTATAACTCCTGATTCAATGAAATTGACTAACAAAGTCATCAGCATACGAATAGGACACCACTAAGGATCTGTAATTCTCACGGTCATCCTTGAACAACATCGTATGATAAACATGACGGCCGAACTTAGACAAAAGAATATACACCTTGAGCGACGAACAACGCACTAGCAGGCAACATCCCCTGGATGTGGCGAAGCTAATCCGCATGCTCAACTTCTCCGACTATGCCATTTTGGGGTTAGTGAGAAACAAGCCAAAATTATCAGAGAAAAATAAAGCCTTACAAAATGTCTATATTGCAGCAAAGTTGAATGGGACCTTAGAGACACGAGGCAAATATACGTTACGAATGGGGTATAGCGCTGCCAGTAAAATGATTAATGCGGGGTTATTTATCTACATTAGCTGGAGTGCTCGGTCACAAAAGCGTACGGTCTACAAAGCGATACAGCGATCTGCCGACGGAGCCTGATAAAGGTAATTTACAACGTCTGGAACGAATGGCAGATTTCTACCAGAGGAAAACAAAAAAGACCGCATTTAGCGATCTTCTTAAATCTGCGGAAACCCGCATGAATACTGGCGGAGAGGGGGGGATTCGAACCCCCGATACGTTTGCACGTACGCCTGATTTCGAGTCAGGTACATTCAACCACTCTGCCACCTCTCCGTTTTACTTTGATGGTCAAAAGTAAGCATGCGATTATAGCAAAGAAACTTTGGTTTTAATAGTTCGGTCGCGCTTTGCTTAGCGTTTCGCGTCCAGTGCAACGGTGCAATCGCTGCGTGGCAATGCGGCTTTTGTCATTGCGGGGTTCATTTCCAGCATGGCGGTTTGTGCCTGATCCAGATCCTTAGTAAATTCAGTCAGATAGCGGGAGCGCTCCTGGCTTTGCCACTCGGCGTCGGAGAAGGCTTTTGTGCTGTAGGTCTTGGAGGTGTATGCCGGACCGATGATGCGTGACATCAGGGCGCGGTCGGGGTCGGCGTTCTCCTTGAGTAGATACGCGTCAATATCCCTGAGAGTGAGAGGAAAAGTTGGCTCCTGATCTCGCATTAATTTACCAAAGACGGTGAGCTTCACTTCGGTGACACCTTGCGGCAAAACGTCGTTGAAAGTGGCCAGGGCATATGGTTTTCCTTTAGCATCATCGATTCTGCCGCTGACGACATAGCGTCCGGCCTGGCGGATATCGGCTTTCATATAAAAATTAAGGGAGCCCTGCTCTACGGCTTCGCGAATAGACCCGGCCCAGGTAGCGGGAATTTCTGGTGAATAGATCACGTCGAAGAATACGAGGCCTGCACGGTCACCGACGTTATATTTCACCTCTAGCCTGATCGTGCCATTGAATTGTGCAAAGCCTGTCATGGCAGGCGACAAGGTGCCTGTGTAGGTGTTATCACCGGGAACCAGGTCGCCGTTATTGCCATCATCACTAAAGCTGACCGGTACTTGCGGCGCTTCCCTGCTACCCTGAAAAGCCAGCCCGCGAGCCACGGCGCGCGTGACAAAAATCGGTAACATCTTTCCGTCTTCATCGCTGGCTTTGAGTGAGAAAACCACGCTCTCACGGCTGGCTAAAAAAATGTGGGATTGCGATGTCTGGATCTGAACATGCTTGTCGGCCTGACCGTTTTCTTTACGCATTGCATGTCGTTCTTCGACAGGCTGATTAGGATAGACCTGATCAGGATGCTCGGCGATTGGCCGGGATTCTTGCGGGTACTGACTGCCTTTACGATAGCTGCACAAAGTATGGTCTGCCAGCTCTACTTGTTTTGCTAGTGCGGCCAGACGTTGCTCGCGCTCTGCCGCGGATATCAGTTGACCGCTGTCGCCCTTCCCTTCTGGCATGTTTAAGAAGGTGGAACTGGCTTGTTTGGGCGCAGTGCTAGCGAGACTCGACTCCATGCCGGCAGAAAACCACCAGACGCCTGCCAGCACCAGTAGGGTCAGTGCAATCAATGATGAACGCCAATGACGTGCCATCCAGGGACGCTTGTCAGTGAATGGTTCAAGAGCGGCTCCGTGCTTTGATGTTGATCCTTGCTTAGATCCTTGTTTTGATCTCTGCCCGGAGCCGTTTTTTTTAGATCGCATGATGTCAATCGCGTTTATTTCAATCGAATTTAATCAAGTCTCATCAAATAGATTACGTGTCGCTTGGTTTAAATCGCAGTGCTGACCATCGCCGTTCGTACTACGGAGATAATGCCTTGCCAGTTGCCGTTCGAGTAGTGGTTATAGGCCTCTGCATCATCGCGGAAGGTAACCGAGTGATAGCTCCACTTGGTGCTGCCGCCTTCGTTCGCTGCAGTACCCATCGTTAAATCATTGCAAAACCAGTCGCTAGGATTGCAGAACGCGGCACCGGAAGAGCCGGATACACCGCCAGAGCTATGATAGGCCACCGCCTCATCGTCCTGACCTGGCAAGATGCCAGAATAAACAGTACCTTTAGCACCGGCGTACATGTAGAACCAAACGTTACGGGTTTCATTATGGTTGTACATGGCACGTGCTGTGGTAGTTTTCAGGTCTTTCACCAAAGGCTCTGACGTTGTCCAGGAGCCGGCATCAGATAACTCTGATCCGCCACCGGCACCGGATGCGGTACGCACCCATTTAATATTCCAGCCGACTTGGGTTCCGCTACCTGCATCACCGCACTGGCCTGATGAATTGGCCGTGGCATTTTTGACGGTCCGGGTTGATCCGCCATAATTCGCCATGGTGTAACCCATCATCAAATCACCGGCACTGTGCGTCGCGACATAGCACCAGTTAGAACCAGTACAGAAGCAATCGAGCGCATCGCGGATTTTGCCGTTCTGGGAAGAGATACTGTTGTAGCCGTCCCAGTTAACCGATTTTTTGTTGATACCCGCTGCCGTGGATGATGGGCCCCAGTATGTGAAGCTGTTGTAATCGCCGACCACACCACCACCGGTACGACCATTCACCCATAAGGTGTAGTTGGTCGCACTGGCAATGCTGGACATCGCACTCAACGACAGAAATAACACTGCCGCAAATAATTTACATAATTTCGCCATTTACATCCCCTCGAATAAAACATGGACAAGTAAAACCACTTGAAGTAAATCCACCTAAGAACCATGACGCAGAAACGGGAACAAATTAATCAGCGAAGTTGAGATGCACATCAGCTGACCGGAGCGCAGTATCTGAATGAGCAGACGTCATTGTCAATTTGCAACGCAACAAAATATGAGGTAAAAAAACGACGCTTCTTCATTGGTGCGCATAGGCAAACGGCTTAATAAAAACATCATTAGTATAAAAACTCTAATGCCCGTAGCAAGGTCTGTTCACATGGAATTAATCGACTATTCAAGGGGCCCCTTTCAGTAAAAATACGTTCAACCCGCATCAGAAATATGCTGGAGTGACGAAAAAAAAGAGCCTGGATGATTGCGCATCCAGGCTCTTTTTTTGAGAAATTTTATGACTGCTGATTGAACATTAATGGACTATCTATTGAGCGCTTATTGAGCGCTCATTACATGCCATTACGCACAGTCATTCGTACTAATCTGCTTTATTTTTCTGCGGGCAATAAAGCCTCTACGCCTCCCATATATGGACGCAGTGCCTCCGGTATCACCACACTGCCATCCGCTTGCTGATAGTTCTCCAGCACCGCAACCAGCGTACGGCCAACCGCCAGGGCTGAACCGTTCAGCGTGTGTACGAGTTCGGGCTTGCCCTGGGCGTTGCGGAAGCGCGCTTGCATACGGCGTGCCTGGAAAGCACCCATGTTCGAAATCGATGAAATCTCGCGATACGTATTTTGTGCGGGCAACCAGACTTCCAGATCATAGGTTTTGGTCGAACCAAATCCCATGTCGCCAGTGCACAGGCTCATCACTCGGTAAGGCAGGCCAAGTTTTTTCAGGATGGCTTCGGCATGACCCACCATGTCTTCCAGCGCTTCCGCCGATTTTTCAGGATGGGCGATCTGTACCAATTCGACTTTATCAAACTGATGCTGACGAATCATGCCGCGCGTATCGCGCCCCGCACTGCCGGCCTCGGAACGGAAGCATGGTGTGTGCGCCGTCATTTTGATGGGCAAACTTTCCAGGCTAACGATCTCATCGCGCACGGTATTGGTCAGTGACACTTCGGCCGTCGGGATTAGATACAGCGTCTCGCCCTCGCCTTCTTGCCCGCCTTTTTTAACTGCGAATAAATCTGCTTCGAACTTAGGCAACTGGCCGGTACCGCGCATGGAGTCTGCGTTCACGATATACGGTGTGTAGCATTCTGTATAACCGTGCTCCAGTGTTTGGGTGTCGAGCATAAACTGCGTCAGTGCGCGATGTAAGCGAGCGATACCGCCTTTTAGCAGGGCGAAGCGAGAGCCCGTCAACTTAACCGCCACTTCAAAATCCAGGCCAAGGCCAGCGCCGATATCGACGTGATCCTTGACGGCGAAATTAAATGCTGGCGGCGTACCGACTTTACGGACTTCGACGTTACCGGTTTCATCTTCGCCGACAGCCACGGACTCATCTGGGAGATTCGGAATCGTCAACATGAACTCGCTCATGGACGCTTGTACTTCACCCAGACGTACTTCAGAGGCTTTTAACTCATCAGCGATACTATTAACCTCGGTCATCTGCGCTGAGGCATCTTCGCCTTTACCTTTGAGCATACCAATCTGTTTAGACAGCGAATTACGCTTGCCCTGCAATTCTTCGGTACGCGTCTGTATCTGCTTGCGCTCAGCTTCGAGGGCATTAAAAGTCGCTACATCCAGTTGAAACTTGCGCGTCGCCAGACGGGCGGCAACGGTGTCGATGTCTTTGCGTAGGAGTTGAATGTCGATCATGGAATGCTTAAGCCAGGTTAGGAGGTAGATGCAAAAATAATGCAAAGATAATTAGCCGCATATTGTACCAAGGCGGGCTTGATTCCCCAAACTTCCACCGTTACCTCGAGGATCATTCATATTCTTAGCACCCGACTATCGGCATAAGAAATCAGGCAGTCAAGCAGCGAAAGATTCAATACCAATGAATACCGACCATCGTAAAAATACAGCAAGTATCGAAATACGACACCTCAAGGTGATGAAAGCGCCGCTACTCAAATCAAAATTGACCCGGCAAGTTCCGCAACCAATAATGCGCTGACTTGTTGTTGAATGCGTAAATTTTTTACGACAGACAACAGGCTGCGGGCAAGCCGCGAATAGTGAATCGTCAATAGACGCACTTGCCTCGCTCATCTGACAGGAACTCGTATGACACATCTCACATCGCAGATCACATCAATGATACGTACCAGCGCAGTGGCGTTGATGCTGGCTTGCAGCACTGTCGGCTTGACGACTCAGGCTGCACAGGCAGAGTCCTGCCCTTCCTGCGGCGCATCCGGTCTATCTTTGTTGTCGGCTCTGTCAGGCGCAGTGTTGATTGAAGGATCCGCCGAGGGCATACAAGCATCGGGGACTTTACTGGCCGTCTCCGTTGAAAAAATAGCCGATGGCGTCATCGTCGTTTTTAAAGGCGTCTCGGATGGCGCCAGGTACTCAGTCAAGTTGACTGAAAAAGCCATAGGTAACGTCTCGGTCGTTGCAGGCACGGTGGTGCAGGTCACAGCCTTGTCTGCAGGCACGATGCTGGTCGTATCGGGTCAAGCTATTGCATATATTCCCAATGAAATCGGTCGCAGCCTGGTCCACCATTCCGTTGCACGATAACTGCGTTTAGGCAGCCGATCAGCATTAATATCAGTCCAGACACACGACAAACGCCTTCTCATTACAGCCACCACATTCATCACACCCATGAATATTTTCGCCAAATTGACAGCTAGCCTTCTGCTGGCAAGCGCTTTACTGACGTCCGCCAGCAGTTACGCAGGTCGCTCATGCGAAGAAAAAGCGCTTGACCCGAGCACGCTGATGAAAGGGATGGAACTGGCGCTAAAAACCCGCAACGCGCTCGATGCCAGCGGTGCACAAATCGCAATGATTGCGCGTGTCGGACAAGATTTATCGAAATACCAGTTGCGCTACTCGCACATGGGCATCGTCTGGCGCGACCATCCCGATGGCAAGTGGCTGGTGGTCCATGAATTAAATCAATGTGGCACCGCGAATTCGCAATTGTACGATGAGGGCTTAGGTAATTTTTTCATGGACACACCCTTTGCATATGAGACTCTGATCGTATTGCCAGATGCAGCGCTACAACAAAAGTTAGTAGCCTTGCTGAAATCTGATACACCAAGAAAGCTGCATGAGCCGCACTACAACATGCTGGCTTTTCCTTATTCAACGATGTATCAGAATTCGAATCAATGGATCCTGGAATTGTTAGCCGCCGCAAGCTCGAACGATGTCAACATCGGTGATCGCAAGCAGGCGCAAAGCTGGCTGAGTATGGCAAATTATCGGGCCGGGACACTGAATATTCCATCGATGACACGCCTAGGTGCGCGGATGTTCCGGGCAAACGTTGCATTCGACGATCATCCGTTTGATCGTCGCATGGCCGGACAGATAGATACGATTACGGTGGATTCGGTTATCAGCTTCATGGAGCAACGTAAGGTTATCAGCAGCAAACAGGTTTTAAGTTATCCATAGCAATATACTCCCCTATGTTTTTTAAAAATATGCCCTAAGCCGCATACGCTTATTAGTGCATTAAAAAATACTATGAGGGAGTATATTCAATCTAGGGTTAAATTAAGCGGGCTTAGCCCGGCCGAAATAGCTATATGTCGCCAAGCTGACTGACAGCGCCGATTCTCAAGCTGACGCCGGTCAAGAACCGGATCCAGCCTCTTCATCAAGCGAACGCAAGTACGCGAGCTTATCGGCAATTTTAATCTCCAGCCCACGCGGAACCGGCTGATACCAGGACTCCCCCTCTAGTCCCTCTGGCAAATAGGTTTCACCCGCTGCATATGCATCAGGCTCATCATGTGCGTAGCGATACAGTTTGCCGTAACCCAGTTCCTTCATTAGCTTGGTCGGTGCATTGCGCAGATGCTCCGGGACTGCGCGTGACTTGTCTTTCGCGATGAAAGCACGTACCGCGTTATAGGCTTTATAGACTGCATTCGATTTTGCCGCGCAGGCCAGATAAACCACGGCTTGCGCAAGCGCCAGTTCCCCTTCGGGAGAGCCCAGGCGCTCATAGGTTTCCGCAGCGTCTAAAGTAAGTCGTAACGCGCGTGGATCGGCCAGGCCGATATCTTCGCTCGCCATGCGCACGATACGACGGGCGAGATAACGTGGATCTGCGCCTCCATCCAGCATGCGCACCATCCAGTACAAGGCCGCATCGGGATTAGAGCCGCGCACCGACTTATGCAAAGCAGAAATCTGATCGTAAAATGCGTCCCCGCCTTTATCGAAGCGACGTAACGCGTCACCCAGACACTCCGCCAGCAGCGCTGTATCGGCCTCCTGCAAACCTTTTGCCGCAGCGGCACGCGCGACGATATCCAGATTATTCAACAGTTTGCGACCATCACCATCGGCGCTGGAGATCAGGCTGGCTTTAGCATCGGGATGAAATGTCAGTCCACCAAGCTCGCGCTCACAGGCACGATCAACCATCGACATCAAATCGGCATCTGTCAGGGATTTCAATACGTAGACGGCAGCACGGGATAACAAAGCGCTATTGACTTCAAACGAGGGATTCTCTGTCGTTGCACCGATAAAGGTGAACAAACCGCTCTCCACATGCGGCAAGAAAGCATCTTGCTGGCTTTTATTAAATCGATGCACTTCATCGACAAAAAGTATCGTGCGACGCTGCGATGTGGCTTGCAAAATTTGCGCCCGCTCAACCGCCTCACGGATGTCTTTGACACCCGACAAGACTGCCGATAACGCGATAAATTCTGAATGGAATGCGTTCGCCATCAAGCGTGCCAGCGTGGTCTTGCCAACGCCTGGCGGACCCCATAAGATCATTGAATGCGGATCACCGGAGGTGAACGCCATGCGCAGCGGTTTGCCTTCGCCTAACAGATGTTGCTGACCGATGACTTCATCCAGACTGGCAGGTCGCATGCGCTCCGCCAGCGGCACTGGATTTTTACGTGGTGCACTCATAGACGAGAAACATCGGCTCCGGCAGGCACGATAAACTTGAATTGATCTGTTTTGATCGCCGGATTCTTTTCTATATTTTTTAGTGTCAGCAAGGACACCTGACCGAAGCCGTCACGCAGCTCCAGTGCAACGGGCACGCCATCTTTCATACCGATGCCGATATGCTCGAAGTTGGGATCTTTTTCCTTTGGCACAGCTTCCAGCCAGTCCAGTCCTTGCTTGTTACCGATCTCTTTGAGGGTGAAGCTTTTTTCTATTTCTCCGCCGCCAAATAAAATCGCTGCGGGAGACGCACTCAAAGCATTACCAATCTTTTTGATCGTCACCTGATTCAGGTCTTTGTCGTAGATATAGAGCTGCTCACCGTCGGTCTGCAAGGTTTGTTCGTATGGCTTGAGGTAGGTCCAGATAAACTTGCCTGGCCGTGCAAATACAAAGTTGCCAGTCGAGGTTTTAGTCACTTTAGGCTTCCCGTCGACCAGCTTAACCTGCTGCTGGACAAACTCGCCTTTGGCGCTTTTACTTCCGGCGGCGAAGGATTTAAATTGTTCTATTGCTGACGCTTGTGCAAAGAGCGGTAATGCTAGAGTACTGATTGAACTGAATACGATTGCTGCCAGCCAGCGACCTGATTGAGTGCCCTTTTTAATGCCTGTTACTTGGTTTTTCACGATGATTCCATTTCATGTGCGGTGCTGTTTTGCCAGTGCCGCGGACAACGTATGTTGAACTTGCTTTATATTTGCCGTTAAAACTTACTCTGTATTACCGGCAGGTACCAGGATCTCACGATTACCGTTCGATTGCATTGTAGAGACGACGCCGCTGGTCTCCATCTGCTCCAGCAAACGCGCGGCGCGATTGTAGCCTATACGCAAATGCCTTTGTACTAATGAGATCGAAGCACGACGATTCTTGAGAACGATCGCAACCGCCTGATCATACAGTGCGTCGGCTTCACCACCGCCCTCACCCGTTACGGCACCTGCCTCTCCAGCCTCCTCCAGCACGCCACCTTCAAGGATGCCCTCAATGTAATTTGGCTCGCCTTGCGCCTTCAGATGCTGCACCACTCTATGCACTTCTTCATCCGACACAAAAGCGCCGTGTACACGAATAGGCAAACCAGTACCCGGCGGCATGTATAGCATATCGCCCATACCCAGCAAGGCTTCTGCACCCATCTGATCGAGAATCGTTCTTGAGTCAATTTTACTGCTGACCTGAAACGCGATACGGGTAGGAATATTCGCCTTGATCAGACCAGTAATCACGTCAACCGATGGACGTTGAGTTGCCAGGATCAGATGCAAACCGGCGGCACGGGCTTTCTGTGCGATACGGGCAATTAATTCCTCAACTTTTTTACCGACTACCATCATCAGATCGGCCAACTCGTCAATGATGATGACAATCGTCGGTAATTTTTCTAACGGCTCCGGAGCATCCGGGGTCAGGCTAAACGGATTTGGAATATGTTCTTCGCGCTTGGTCGCTTCCGCAATCTTGGTGTTATAACCTGCCAGATTACGTACACCTAACTTGGACATCAGCTTGTAGCGGCGCTCCATCTCTGCCACTGCCCAGTTCAGGGCATGACCCGCCTGACGCATATCAGTGACGACCGGCGCCAGCAAATGCGGGATGCCTTCATACACCGACATTTCCAGCATCTTAGGATCAATCAGTATCATGCGCACATCGTTCGGATCGGACTTATATAGCAGTGACAAAATCGTGGCATTGATACCGACGGATTTACCGGAGCCTGTAGTGCCGGCAACCAGCAAGTGCGGCATGCGGGCCAGATCAGCTACCACGGCGTGTCCGCCAATGTCTTTACCCAAAGCAACCGTCAGACTGGATGCGCTGTCGTTATAGACCTTGGAGCCAAGGATTTCTGTTAAACGTACTATCTGGCGCTTAGGATTAGGCAATTCCAATCCCATGTAGTTTTTACCGGGAATCGTTTCTACGACACGGATGGAAGTTAACGACAGAGAGCGCGCCAGGTCTCGTGCCAGGCCAACAATCTGACTGCCTTTGACGCCAGTGGCAGGATCAATTTCATAGCGGGTAATGACTGGCCCCGGATAAGCGGCAACCACCTTTACATCGACTCCAAAGTCCGAGAGTTTTTTCTCGATCAGGCGGCTGGTAAATTCCAGCGTTTCAATACTGACTGTCTCTTGCGCTGGCGGGGCTTCGTCTAACAATGACAGCGGTGGCAAATGACTATCTGGCATATCGTTGAACAAAGAGACCTGGCGCTCTTTCTCGACCCGCTCGGATTTTTGTACCGATACGACTTGCGGCTCAATGCGAATCGGCGGCGCTTCAACGATCTTGGCACGCTCGGTAACGACAATTTCTTCACGCTTGACAGCCGCAGTCTGACCAACGCGCCGGTCTTCACGTGCAGCATATTTATTTTGAATGAAGCTAAACATACCCTCAATACCGGTACCAATTTTTTCGGCGATCTGCAACCACGAGACATGAAAATACAGGCTCAGCCCGAGCGCAAAAAACAGGAGTAGCAACAAGGTCGATCCGGTAAAGCCGAAAGCATTGAAGGCTGCGCCGCCAACCAATTCACCAAGTACTCCGCCCGGCGCTCGCGGCAGTGGTGTTTTCAGGGAATACATACGCAGGTATTCAATTCCCATGCTGCCAATCATGAGCAGGGTAAATCCCGCAGCCTGAATGAATTTTTCGTACTGATGTGCTTTTTCCTGATCAGCTTCTACTAAAAATCGCTTGCTTAACTGACGATAATCTTCCCACACCAGCCGGATCAAGACGATACACCACCACCAGGCAGACAAGCCAAAAATGAACAGGAACAAATCTGCAAACCAGGCACCGACCCTGCCACCGAGATTATGAATTTTGGGTACCACGCTGGCATGTGACCAGGCCGGGTCTAGTTTGTTATACGTGAACAAAATCAAGACCAGATAAACGCACAAAGCGGCAAACACCATCCAGCGCGCCTCGGTCAATAAAATCACCAGACGGTTCGGCAGAGGCGGTGCTGGCGTTTTATTGCGGTTGCGTGTGTAGGCTTCGTTATTGTTAGTAGTCATATTTCAGGGTAAACAGCCAGACGCAATCAAGTGGAAAACCACCATAAGATAGCATGCTTGATAAGTGTCGCCAAATCTGACTGCGCTTCTTACACGATTCTTCAGATTTAGCATTAAAACAACATCTAAATACCTTTCCGAAAAAAACGAGCGAAAAGTCCGTCGCGCCGTAATCGACTATAATCTTGGCTTGTCACTGCCCGGCTTTATCACAGGAATGTAAATCACTGATTTATCTTGAAATTATGCTGTTTAGCGCCATTTCCAAATGACATTAACAAATAAATTATCGGTATCTTGTATTAACTTCCGGCAGGTTTTGTAAGCACTTTTTACTACGCTATTATTGATAGCACGTCATCCCAACATCATTTTCAGGCTAGCCTATGTCAACTACCACTACTCCAAAACACGCTCATGTCTTGATCCTTGGCTCTGGCCCTGCAGGTTACTCAGCAGCAGTGTATGCGGCACGCGCAAACCTGAAACCGGTATTGATCACCGGCGTAGAACAAGGCGGCCAATTAATGACGACGACCGATGTAGAAAACTGGCCAGCGGATCCTATGGGGGTGCAAGGACCGGAATTGATGCAACGCTTTTTGCAACACGCAGAGCGCTTTAACACTGAAATCATTTTCGACTACATTCATACCGCTAAACTCAACGAAAAACCAATCCGCCTGATCGGCGATCAGGCCGAATACACCTGCGACTCACTGATTATCGCCACAGGTGCGTCCGCCCAATATCTCGGCCTACCGTCTGAACAAGCATTCATGGGTAAAGGTGTGTCTGCCTGCGCAACTTGTGACGGATTCTTCTATCGTGCTAAAGAAGTCGCCGTCGTTGGCGGCGGCAATACGGCGGTGGAAGAAGCACTGTATTTATCGAACATCGCGAGCAAAGTCACGGTAGTACATCGCCGCGATAAATTCCGTGCAGAAGCGATCCTGATCGACAGATTGATGGCCAAAGTCGCAGAAGGCAAAATCGAGATCAAGTGGAATCACACACTGGAAGAAGTCATCGGCGATGATTCCGGCGTGACTGGCATCAAGATCAAATCCGCAGATGGCAACATCAGCGACGTGACTTTACATGGCGTGTTTATTGCGATCGGACACAAACCTAATACCGGTATTTTCGATGGACAGCTCGATATGCATAACGGCTACATCAAAACCAAAACCGGCCTAGAAGGCATGGCAACAGCGACCAGCATCCCTGGCGTATTCGCTGCCGGTGACGTGCAGGATCACATCTATCGCCAGGCCATCACCAGCGCCGGTACGGGTTGTATGGCAGCACTGGATGCGCAACGCTATCTGGAAACTTAATCCAGTTAATCGTATCAATCCATGCCTGCTTCATTAAAAAACTTTGCTGACCTGAAGAACTTAGGTCAGCAGTTAAAACAACAAGAAGAGCTTCGTCAAAAAGAAGATGCTGAACGCGCTAAGCGGGAGCATCAGGCGAAGCTGGAAGCAAATATTTTCCGCAATAGTGTGGGCGAGGTAGCGCCGCTGAAGACGGCCGCCAAGCACACTGCTCCATTAGTCCGACCTCAACCCATTCCCTTTCAGCACATTGCCGACGAGCGCGCAGCGTTACAGGAATCGTTATCCGACGAATTCGATGCGAGCAGCCTGCTAGATACCGATGACGGCCTGAGCTATACAAGGGCAGGTGTCGGGATAGATGTCGCAAAAAAACTCCGCACTGGTCACTGGACGATACAGGCACAGCTTGACCTGCACGGGATGCGACGCGATCAGGCCAGAGATAGTCTTGGTGAGTTTTTACGTCGATGCTTGCGCAATGAACACCGCTGCGTCAGGATTATTCACGGCAAAGGTCTGGGATCAGTCAATAAAGAACCTGTCTTAAAGAACAAGGTTAAAAACTGGTTGATACAAAAAGATGAGGTACTGGCATTTAGCCAAGCGACAGCGCCGGATGGTGGTTCCGGCGCTTTGATTGTACTGCTTAAATCCAGCTAAAAACTGCGTCGTGCTATCACCGTGCCGATTCAAACCGACACAGTGGAACTTTGCCTGAATTTAATTACGGAATTTACCGTCTTTAGAAATCACGGTCATATCGACATATTTTGACCCATTGTGGCTCGTCGGTGAAAAATTCACATCAAAGCCGCCAACATCGTAGTTCGCACTATTGATAGATTCTAAAGATGAAATCAGTTTTTCACGTGTCAGGTTACGGCCTGAGCGACGCAATCCTTCAACGAAGACCTTGGCCGCAATAAAGCCCTCCAAGCTAGAAAAATTAAGATCGGTAATGCCCGCCTTTTGCATGACCTTGGTGTACTCAGCGACGACAGGTGTCGCAGCATGCCAGGGAAAAGGGACAACCTGAGAAATCACAATCCCCGGACCTTCTTTGCCCAAAGCATCTGCCAGCGCCTGACTACCTACAAACGACACATTGTAAAATTGACCGGTATAACCCGCCTTACGCATTTCTTTGATATAGGCAGCGCATGAAGAGTACGCACTGATCTGGATAATCGCGTCCGGACGCTTTGGTAAGATTTTTTCAATGGCCTTGGCGACATCGGTGCTGTTACGCTCCACCGTTGCAGTCTCTACCATCTGTACGTTCATTTTTTTCAGAGCACGTTCAACGCCAGCCAAGCCAGCTTTGCCGTAAGCATCGTTCTGATAAAACACGGCAATGTTTTTTATCCCGGTTCTGACCAGACGCTCGACCAGATGCTCCGTCTCATCAAAGTAAGAACCTCGGATATTAAAAATCTGGCGATTTAACGGTTCACGCAAAGACTGTGCACCAGTAAACGGAGCGAAGAATGGTACCTTTGCTGCAGTAAAAATCGGTAGCGAAGCATTACTGGTCGGCGTTCCGACGTAACCAAATAACGCGAAGACATCTTCGTTCTCGATCAATTTTTTGGTATTGGCTGCAGCAAGCTCGGCCTCATACTTATCATCCATTTTGATGATCTCGATCTTACGGCCATGCACGCCACCAGTTGAGTTAACCTGATCAAAATAGGCTTTTGCACCGGCATGTAGCTGAATACCTAGCTGCGCTGCGGGGCCGGAGAACGCAGCCGATTGTCCCAGAATAATCTTTTGTTCTGTAACGCCCTGCTCTGCAACCGCAGAGGCCGTTACGCCGAGTAATAAAAGGCTCGCCAGAGAGCGTGACAAGCGTCGACGGATAATTTGCATAATCAACCTGTTTAATTGGGGTTAAACAGCGTCAGAACCGGTCTCACCCGTACGGATACGGATGACCTGCTCTACATTTTGTACAAAAATTTTGCCATCACCGATTTTACCGGTGTGTGCCGCTTTAATGATAGCGTCAACAACGTGATCGCATACATTGTCATCAACAACGACTTCTACTTTAACTTTCGGCAAAAAATCGACAACATACTCAGCACCACGATAAAGTTCGGTGTGTCCTTTTTGACGGCCAAATCCTTTGACTTCCGTTACAGTCAATCCGGTGACGCCAACTTCTGCCAACGCCTCACGAACTTCATCGAGCTTAAAAGGTTTAATCACTGCAGTAATTTGTTTCATTTTTTTATCCTTGAATTTTATAGTTTGAAATATGATCGATAAAAAGACACTGACTCAATCGCGGAATTTTGACGTAATCGGATAACGCCAGTCGCGGCCAAATGCACGGTGCGTGACCCGGATGCCGACTGGGGCCTGGCGGCGTTTGTACTCATTGATTTTAATCAACCGTGTGATTCTTTCAACGTCCTCTTCACGGTAACCGGCAGCGACAATCTCCGCGCGACTTTGATTTTCTTCCATATACCGCTGCATGATGCCGTCCAACACCTCGTACGGCGGCAAAGAATCCTGGTCCGTCTGATCTGGCCGCAATTCAGCAGATGGCGCACGGGTCAGGATGCGCTCAGGTATGACTGGTGAAAGGCTGTTACGGTAAGCACATAAACGATATACCAAGGTTTTAGCAATGTCTTTGATCACTGCAAAACCGCCCGCCATATCACCGTATAAAGTGCAATAACCTACCGCCATTTCACTCTTATTACCCGTCGTCAGAACGATGGATCCATATTTATTCGACAAGGCCATCAAAATGGTGCCACGTATCCGTGCCTGAATATTTTCTTCAGTAGTGTCTTCAGCCAAGCCAGCAAATTCCTGGCTCAATGTGGTACGGAATGCGCTGAAACAGTCTGCAATTGAGATTTCGTCGTAGCGCACACCAAGACCATCGACCATTTCACGTGAATCCAGCCAGGAAATTTCTGCGGTATACGGGGATGGCATCATGACCGCCCTGACTTTATCGGCACCTAGAGCATCAACGGCAATCGCCAGCACCAGCGCGGAGTCGACGCCACCAGATAAACCGAGGACGATACTAGGAAATCCATTTTTACTGACATAATCACGAACGCCCAGCACCAGCGCCTGATATACCTGTGCCTCTATACTGAGCGGACTACTCTGTTCTGCTTGCTCAGCATGAATTATCTTAGGTGTCGCCCCATGAAATTCGATGATCTGCAAATCTTCTTCACAATGTTTTAGCTGGGTCAGCAATGCACCATGCTCATCCATGACAAAAGAATTACCGTCAAAAATCAACTCATCTTGCCCACCCACCAGATTCGCGTAGACGAGGGACATTCCCTGATCCGTAACGTTGGCACGCATCACGTCGTAGCGCTGATGCTGTTTGCTCATATGGTATGGCGAACCATTCGGTACCAGCAATACCTCTGCACCCGCCTGGCGCGCCAGACCAGGCGCATTGGGATACCAGGTATCTTCACAAATATTGACGCCGAAACGAGTCCCTTTTACATCGAACACCAAGGTATCTTTACCGGACGAGAAGTACCGCTTCTCGTCAAAGACCATGTCATTTGGCAGGTCATGTTTCCAGTAACGGCCTGCGACAATACCGTTGCACAGAACCGCCACCGCGTTATAACGCGCACCGTTATTCTCTTCCGGATAGCCGATCAGCACGTGCACATCCGGCATGCTGGCCAGACTTGTCGCAAGACTCAATAATGTTTCCTGAGTTTTTGCGTAGAATGCACTGCGCAGCAATAAATCTTCAGGCGGATAACCGACCAGCGATAATTCAGGCGTGACGACGATATCAGCGCCTTGTTTATAAGCGCGCTGAACATAGTCGATAATCTGAGTAGCGTTACCGGCGAGATCACCAACCACGCTGTTCATCTGGGCGATTGCAACTTTTACTGTCATGGTACCTGGTCTGACTTTTGAAAAAAATGAGTGATGAAAACTGAGTTTGAATTGATGCTGAACTATGAATAACACAGACAACATGTCGAAACAGATACATTATCGCACGCGAGTGCTCGATTCGTTGTCAGAGATATCAGCAAACCAATGGGATGCCTTACTTGACCAGCAAGCTGACGGCAATCCATTTCTGTCACACGCGTTCCTGCATGCATTGCATGAATCCGGATCCGCATCAGTTAACACTGGCTGGCATCCTCAATATCTGACGATTTGGGATGCAGATCATTTACTTGCCGCTATGCCGTTATATGAAAAAATGCATTCTTACGGAGAGTATGTATTTGATTGGGCTTGGGCCGATGCCTATCAAAGACATGGTTTTCACTATTATCCTAAATTACTGTCGGCAATTCCATTCACTCCTGTTGCCGGCAATCGCCTGCTTGCTCAAGATCAGAATGCGCGGCTAGCGCTACTGGATGCGCTTGAAAAGCATATGGTAAGCGGCGCTTACTCGTCAGCGCATATACTTTTTCCTGCTCAATCAGAGGCGGAGTTATTACAAGCCAGGGGTTATTTACTTCGGACTGGCATTCAGTTTCACTGGACAAACAGAGATTACCTCAATTTTGAGCAATTTCTTTCCCAATTGGAACAAAAAAAACGAAAAAATATTCGTGCCGAGCGACGCAAGGTTAGGGATGCCGGGGTGACTTTCCAACATATCGCAGGCAAAGATATGCAGACGGAGGACTGGCAATTCTTTAAACGCTGCTATGACCATACCTATGCTGATCACCATTCCTCACCTTACCTGAATCTCGATTTTTTCAAGCGGATCGGGGCAAGCATGCCTGAACATCTTCATCTTATCTTCGCTGAACGTCATGGCAAAAGAATTGCGTCGTCACTACTGGTGTATGACGACGCGCGCCTGTATGGCCGCTATTGGGGATGCATTGAAGAGGTTCCTTGTTTACATTTTGAGACCGCCTACTATCAGGCGATTGAGTTTTGCATTGCAAACAACATCGGTATATTTGAAGGCGGTGCACAAGGCGAACATAAAATGGCGAGAGGGTTTTTACCGCAAAAAACCTGCTCACTACATTTTTTAGCACGGCCGGAATTCTCAGATGCGGTTGCTCATTTCCTGGAGAGAGAAACCGAGGGAATCGCCCATTACTACAACGAGCTGAATGATCGTATACCCTTTAAAAATGCGGATAAAAGCCTGAACGGGTAAAGGCAAAAAAAGAATGAATTCTGTAAACACTTGAATTTCTTCCCGGTCCAAGGCATGCTGTATCAATGACATCTTCATCGACGACCCCATCTAGCGCGCAAAGCTCGGCACAAGGACTTCCTGTGCGCCGAATTGGCCGCTTTTATCTGACAGACAAGTTAGGCAAAGGGTCGAATGGCGCCGTATTTTTAGGCCATGATCCTGTCATTGATCGTGCTGTTGCGATCAAAATCCTTGGTACTAGCCATGGCATTGCAGATAAAAAACAACGTGAGCAACAATTTATTAATGAAGCTCGCGCCGCCGGCCGTCTCTCTCATCAGAATATTGTCACCATATTTGATGCCTCCAGCGAGGGAGGCACGACGTTTATCGCGATGGAATTTTTACAAGGTAAGGATCTGCGTGAATTGCTGGCTAGCGGCAAGCGCTTTGACAGCATAGAGACAGCAAATATCATCCATAAAATCGCCGAAGCGCTAGCCTATGCACATGACAATGGCGTGATACATCGCGACATCAAGCCCGCGAATATTTTCATCTTGCCGAATAAGCAGCCGAAAGTAGTCGATTTTGGTATTGCCCGTGCCCCGAATCGCATCCTGATGAATCCAGACAATCCTGAGCAAACCCTATTCAACAATAATATTCTGGGCACGCCGAATTACATGTCGCCCGAGCAGGCAATGGGGCAGCAGGTTAATCATCTGACCGACGTGTTTTCACTGGGTGCAGTGATGTACGAAATGCTGACACAACAAAAGCCGTTTCAGTCAAACGACCTGGATAAGCTGCTAAACCAGATCGCACATAAACAAGCCAAGCCGCCGTCAGAACTAAATCCGAACGTATCCGTAAGTTTGTCGAATATTGTCTCAAAAGCGATGCAGAAAAATCCTGCGGATCGTTATGCAAGTGCGGCAGAAATGGCGCATGCCTTACAAAAAGTCCTGGAGCGGGATCAACGCTTAAAACGCAAGCGCAAACAAGGTGGCAAAGACAGTAGTGATGTCGGCAACGATGATAAGCCGAGTATCTCCTGGATCAGTTGGCTTGCGCTGATTGCAGCAATAGGTCTGGTGGCAGCTTACTCACTGAAATAGGCTGCACGACCAATAAAAAAAGCACAGAAATCTGTGCTTTTTCACTGCATTCAGCATCCGTCAAACACAAATGCTGATGCTTACTGATGCTAAAAGTCGCTACATTACTAAAGATTACGGCTTGTAGTTAGCGACGCCATCCATAATTTCTTTATGTGCATCATCAGGTCCGCCCCAGCCTTCGACTTTGACCCATTTACCTTTTTCCAGATCTTTGTAATGTTCAAAGAAATGCTGGATCTGACGCAAACGCAATTCGTTCATGTCTTCCGGTTTTTGCCAGTGAGAATAGATTGACAGAATTTTATCGACAGGAACTGCCAGCACTTTGGCATCGTTACCTGCCTCGTCTGTCATTTTCAGCACGCCAATTGCACGGCAACGTACAACAACACCCGGAATCAGCGGGAAAGGTGTAATCACCAGAACATCGACTGGATCGCCGTCACCTGCAATGGTTTGCGGCACATAACCGTAGTTGCACGGATAGTGCATTGCCGTACCCATAAAACGATCGACAAAAATCGCGCCAGTATCCTTATCGACTTCATATTTGATCGGATCAGCATTCATCGGAATTTCAATAATGACATTGAAATCTTTCGGCAAGTCGCGGCCGGCAGGAACGTTATTCAAGCTCATAGTGCTCTCTCAAAGTAAAAATTAAAATGTGATGGGGCTGGATTATAGCTGCTTTCAAGCACGATTTTTGTGTCAAATTGTGCGTAACAACATCTCTCGCCAACATGCCTTATAACAAAGTCGCAATCGCACACTGACGATAATGCTGCGCTGCTTCTTCAGTCTGCCCCAGAGCTTCATGGAGCTGCGCAAGCTTAAGATTAGCTTCGCGTACCGTTCGGGATTCAATCGCATCGGACAGTGCCTGCTCCATGTGACGCTGCGCCTTGCCCCATAATTTTTGCTTCAGACACAAGGTACCTAAAGTCAGCGCCAGCTCAGGATCAGTAGGACGCTGCTCGGTCCAGCGTTCGCAATGATCGATCTGGGACAACAAGGCAGCGGAACCCTCTGCAGCAGAGGCATCACGATAGACCCGCATCAAGCGATCATCCCATTCCTCTGCCAAGGTTTTTTCTACAATGGCTCTCGCATCTTCGTGCAAACCGCGGGCATTAAATGTTTTTGCCGCAGTGAATGCGACAAAGCGATTTTTTCGGTCATTGGCAGGGATTTCATACCAGACGCGGCGAATGGATTCGACATCATGACCATGATCTTTGAGCAAATCTTCATAAGCGAGTTCGCGCAAGCGATTTGACAGTGCCGGATGCAATGCATGGTGTTTGTCCAAAGTCCGGACCAGCTTCAATACTTCAGGCCATTTTTTGGCTTGCTGATTCGCTTTTAATGCCCAGCGTAATACCTGAATATGGCGTGTCCCGCTTGCATTCAGCTCCTTCACTGCCTCTAAGGCTTGTTCTGCCTTATGCTCGTCGACCAGTAGTTCTGTCATACTGACCAAGCGAGCCGTCTTGTGCGGAATATCGTCTTCGATACTTGCAAACCAGGAGTCGCGACGCTCAAACTGGCTCATATGATGGGCTGCACGCGCGCCGATCAAAGACGCCACGCCAGAATTTTCTGGCAATTCGATTGCACGTAAAGCGGCTTTTTCGGCATGACCAAAACGCCCCTCAAATAAGGCTTTAAGCGATTCTCTCAATGCTTTGTTGCCGTCGCGCTCGCGCTTGCTCTGGCGATACGCCGCAACTTTACGTGGCATTTTTTGCGTCGCGACGATGGTACGGATGACCAGATAAATCACCACAAACAAGACCAGCATCAGGAACAGGAAGAAATTCAGTGACAAATCTATCCTGTAAGGCGGATAGAACAACACCACATTGCCGGGATTAAAGCGGGCACCTACAGCCAGACCAACTGCCAGTGCAAATAAAATCAGAAGCCGGATAAAAAGACGCATATTCTCAACGATCCCTAAGGCTTCACTTTGTAATTACGAACCGCGTTCAGGCTATCGGCCAGAGTCGGCATTTCGATCGACAGATTGCTGCCCTGCACTTGTCTCAATAAAGCCTGCACCGTTTGCGTCTGTTTAGCGCGCGTATCAAAATATTTGGTAATGGCATCTTGCGCGGCAATCATATCGCTACGGAAGGTGCTTTCATTTCTGGATAAAAGTGCCAGGCGCGCATTCAACAAACGGAGTTTCAAATTCTCACGCGCAAAATAACTCTGCGAAGGATTCAGCAATAAAGCATCCGGCGATTCGACATTACGAACGCGTATCAATTGTTTGACTTCGTTCCACATCTCGCTGGAAAAACTCTGCCAGGCATCCTGAGCCCGCATGCTCCAGGTGTTTTCGGGAATCTCTTCCTCCGCCGTCTTTTTACCGTTTTTATTTACATTAGCGGATCTTGGCAAAACCCGTAAAGGTGCTTTAGGTGGCGTTGCCGAGACCACTGATTTTTCATCTGCCCATAAAGGAATATGGTCGACCTGAGCAATCACGCTATCAAGGCGCAGGGCAATGCCCGTCAAATCAAGGATGGGCAAGGATTTCAGCTTCTCGATGTCTTTAGCGATAGCACGGCGTATCGTAATAAATTGGGGTTTTTCAGATTTAGCCAAGCGGCTATCGGCATTTTGCAACGCGATCAACGCGCCCTGCACATTACCCGCCAGCTGAAGTTGCTGACTCGCCGTCGCCAGCACCTGCTCAATCTCCGCCAGTGCCCATTCATCACGGTTTTTGGACAAATCCTGATAAAGCTGCTCCAGCGCCAGTTGTTGTCCCTGCGCTTCAGTTTGTTTACCTTCAAGCAAAGTCACCTTAGCTTGAATTTCTTTGCTGCTTTCTTGTACTGTCTTAGCGAGCACTTTGGTCTCGCTGCTGGTCGAATCAGCTGTTTGCAGCCGCTTGGCGACCTCTTCGCGCAAGGCACTGATCTGGTTTTGCGATGACCACCAGCTAGCGGCCAGCAAAACGGCAAGCACGCCAGCTACGATGTAGGCTGGTTGGGTCAGGCCAAGCGCCTTTGTGCCGTCAGGCTGAACCTGAGGTAAGGGCTGTGGCGTAAGTGTTTCAGGCGTTTTATCCATCGATGTAGTGTCAGATGATGAGTGCGTATCGTTCATAGACGAGATTGTAACGCGACAAGTAGATGTTCGTCGCCAGAACCTGAGAGAGTTATCGATTGAAATCCTGATTTTTGCGCAGTTTCAGCGATGCGGACGTGCGGTACGATCAAATGTTGATGTTGCAATTTTGCCACGAAATTCTGTCCGCCTGACTGCTGCGCCCAGCTCAGCGCTGTGTGTAAGGCTTCGGAGCTCGTCACAAGCCAGTCATTGCTGGACTCAAGTAGTTGCGCTAACTGTTGTTGCCGCTCCAAAGTAAAAATAGGGGCTGCACGGCGGTAAGCGGCTACCTGCGTGACGTCAACGCCTTGCGCTCGCAAGCGATCTGCCAGTAGTTCGCGTCCGGTCTCGCCGCGAATAATCAGCACCTTTTTTAAGCGCAGCGATGGAATATCCAGCTCGTCGAGCAAGGTTTCCGAATCGGTACGTTCAGGATTGCGTGGATAAAAAATCACTCTCTCGTGCTGATTGCTTCCGCAGCCTTCATCAATCGCAGCAGCCGGACGGATCCCAAATTCAGCAAGCGTCGCCAGGCTCCCTTGTCCCATGACTGCCACAGGAAGCTGAACAGGTAAGCAAGGGATACGAGAAAAAACCGCACGAATCGCATTCGGACTGACAAACGCAATCAGGCCAAAATCCGATAAGTTCGCCAGAACCCCATCTAGTAGGTTGTAATCCGCCAGGCCATGAATTTCCAGTAACGGAAAAGGAATCACGATTCGTCCGCTGGCAGCGATACGCGCAGCAAAATCAGCCGCCTGCGCTACAGGTCGGGTAAGAACGACAGGATTCGGCATAGAGGAGGAAAGTTCAGCCAGCGGTGTCAAGTGGTTCCACTTTACAGGCAGCTAAAATCGCCGCTGCATCTTGTGCAGCCAGTGCCTCGGCAACCTGCGCACCTAGGGCTTGCGCGCTAGCTACATCGTGAACCGCAGCACTAACCGCAGCAGTCGCAATACGACTGCCATCAGGCAACGCGACCATGGCACGCAACTGCATCACACCGTCGCTTATCGTCGCAAATGCCGCCAATGGAATCTGGCAACTACCGCCAAACGCTTTTGACACGGTACGTTCGGCACTGACCGCCTGCTCCGTTTCTGCATGATTCAAGGCAGCCAACCAGGTTTTTAATTCCGGACGATGATCAGGAATTTCAATCGCCATAGCACCTTGCCCTGCTGCTGGCAAACTTTGCTCTGGCTCCAGATAAGCACGAATTCTGTCAGGCAAACCCAGACGCTTTAAGCCTGCCGCCGCCAGAATAATCGCGGCATATTCACCGCTATCGAGCTTACGCAAACGCGTATCCAGGTTGCCGCGCAAAGGGCGGATAAGCAAATGTGGAAACCGAGCTGCAATCAGTGCCTGGCGACGCAGGCTGCTGGTGCCGACTACCGACCCTACCGGTAACTGTTCCAGACCGGCATATTGATTAGACACAAAGGCATCACGCGGGTCTTCACGTTCCAGCACCGCCGCCAGGTCAAAACCTTCAGGCAGATCCATCGGCACGTCTTTCAGCGAATGCACCGCCAAATCGGCACGCCCCTCTGCCATCGCGACTTCAAGCTCCTTGACAAACAAACCCTTACCGCCGACTTTGGACAAAGCACGATCCAGAATCTGATCGCCACGCGTTGTCATACCAAGAATGGCAATCTCGCAATCAGGGTACAACGCGGCAAGGCGATCACGGACATGTTCTGCCTGCCACATGGCGAGACGACTTTCACGGGAAGCAATAACTAATTTGGTAGGGTGAGATGCGTTCAAGACAAGAACCTTCAATAAAATAGTGCTGAATTTTATCATGCGCATTACCCGTGATCAGATCCGGATAGTGAAGTAGCCGGCATCACCAAGACTAAGGATTAAAACAGCCTCAGGCAATCATTCACAAACCGGATCAGGCGTAAGAAGCAAGTAACATCACAAAATATTGAGGCTGGCAGCGTGATGATGCGACAAATATACCCCCCACGATATGGTAAGCTAACGGCAGGCAATCGAACAGTAAGTAATCTAACAGCAGGTAATCTGTTAAAGCAGCGCGACAGGGATAAAGAGAATTTGCTCCGAGCGCATACGGCCTACAGTCCATCACCATGTCGCCCCGATCCGCGGCATTTTTTATGCGCAAACGAAGCGGAAGAACTGTTCGCTATAGTCAAACAAAAATCAAGCAAGAATCAAGCAAAAATCAAACAAGAAACCGTACAGAATCAACAGAGCACACTATGAGCGATATCAATCAAACAGCAGAAAATTCAAGCAGTACCGTACTCGAAGCAGGCAAACAGCATCTGATCCTGACTGGCGACCGCCCTACCGGCCCTTTGCATCTGGGTCATTTCGTCGGCAGTTTGCGTAACCGTGTCAAATATCAGCATGAATATCAGCAATACATCATGCTGGCCGACGCGCAGGCCTTGACGGACAATATGGATGATCCCGCAAAAGTGCATAACAATGTACTTGAAGTCGCACTGGATTATCTGGCGGTAGGCATCGATCCGGCTAAATCCACGATTTTTATTCAGTCACAAATTCCTGAGCTGACAGAGCTCACTTTCTACTACCTGAATCTGGTCACAGTGGCACGTCTGGAACGCAATCCTACGATCAAACAAGAAATCGTCTTGCGTAATTTCGAGCGTGATATTCCCGCCGGATTTCTGACCTACCCTGTCAGTCAGGCTGCCGACATCACTGCATTCAAAGCGAGTCTGGTGCCGGTCGGTGATGATCAGATTCCGATGATCGAACAGACCAACGAAATCGTACGCCGCTTTAATCGCCTGGCGAAAAAAGACATTCTGGTTGAATGCCAGGCCCTGGTGCCAGAAATCGGTCGTTTACCAGGTATCGACGGCAAAGCCAAAATGAGTAAATCACTCGGCAACACCATCAACCTCGGCGCCACCGCAGCAGAAATCAAAGCGGCGGTCAAAAACGTATATACCGATCCATTGCATCTGCGTGTAGAAGATCCGGGACATCTGGAAGGTAACGTCGCCTTTATCTATCTCGACGCCTTCGATACCGATAAAATCGCTCTGCAAGAAATGAAAGATCATTATGTTCGGGGCGGCTTGGGAGACAGTAAAGTCAAAGCTCGTCTCGAAGGTATCTTGCAAGATATGCTGGCACCGATACGCGCCCGCCGCGAAGAGTTTGCCAAGGACCGCGGACAAGTGCTGCAAATCCTGAAACAAGGAACAGAAAGAGCAAGGGAAGTCGCGGCAAGGACTACCGACGAAGTCAAAGCCGCCATCGGTCTGAAGCACTTCTAAGCAATGACACGGGCAGGATACGCGAATAGCGGTCCTGCTTTTTTTATGGACGTTTCTGCATGACAAAATCGCCCGCCAGTCGCTTACCGGATCTACTGCCAGATTTGCCGCAGGATTTGCTCCCCAATCTCAGCATGACATCCGCACGTGCACTGCATCTCGCCGCACAGGGCTTGCTGACACCAAGACGTCAACCGGCAACAAAGCAAGATGTATTGCAAGCAATTCGCAGTATGTCGGCGCTACAGATTGATACCATCAGCGTCGTCGCCCGCAGCCCCTACCTGGTCCTGTGGAGCAGACTTGGTCACTACCCGCACACCTGGCTGGAGGAATTACTCGAAGAAGGCAAGATTTTTGAGTATTGGTCCCATGAAGCCTGTTTTTTACCGATAGAAGATTACGGCTGGTACCGGCATCAGATGATTTCGCCGCATAAAATGGGCTGGAAATACAATCAGCGCTGGCTCAGTGAAAATCAGGATCAGGTTACCCGCGTCAAGCAGCATATTAAAAAAAACGGCGCAACCCGCTCCGCCGACTTTGAACGCACCGACGGCAAGGCGGGTGGCTGGTGGGAATGGAAGCCAGAGAAACGCGCCTTAGAAGTCTTGTTCACCATGGGCGACGTCATGGTCGCCAGGCGACATAATTTCCAGCGCATTTACGACTTACGCGAGCGTGTTCATCCGACCTGGAAAGACAAGCAGCATCTGCTGTCACAACAGGACTGCCGTCAACAGCAGGTACTGCGCGCCGTGCGGGCACTCGGTATGGCAAAAGCTAGTTGGGTTGCTGACTATTTCCGCATGGCCAA
Source organism: Undibacterium sp. Rencai35W (assembly GCF_049340185.1). NCBI lineage: Bacteria > Pseudomonadati > Pseudomonadota > Betaproteobacteria > Burkholderiales > Oxalobacteraceae > Undibacterium > Undibacterium sp. Rencai35W. Next base: position 372,990 of record NZ_JBMPPC010000003.1, on the reverse strand, counting down.
ACTGGATCAGCGCATCCATCCCGAGACGCTGGCAGAACAAGGATTATTACTAAGGGCAAGCGTCACTGGCTGGGACCAGCCGGTGTACGTTCATCCTGATCACGCCGGGCTGCTGGAACGTGCGGCGGCAGGCACGCTCAAAGCAACCAATACACGTATCCTGTCGCCGTTTGACCCGGTCGTCTGGGATAGAAAGCGCGCCATCGAATTGTTCGGTTTTGACTATAAGCTTGAATGTTATACGCCGGCACCGAAGCGGCAATACGGCTACTTCACCTTACCAATTTTGCGCAATGGTGCACTGATTGCCAGAATGGATGCCAAAGCCCATCGCAAAGAGGGCCGCTTCGAGATCAAAGCACTGCATCTAGAGCCAGGCATCCGCATCAGTCAGGCGCTGGCGAACGATCTAGCAAAAGTCGTCGAAGAGTTTGCCAGCTGGCATGCCTGCAAGGCCATTGAGATCGTTTATTGCAACTCAAAGCAATTGGGAGCCATGTTGGAAGCCTTATTGAGAAACTTACCGAAAACCTCACTGGCAGTCCATTTTTGACGATGTAATTTGATGACCTGTATGGGTCACACAAGGAAAGCCAATGTCACCTCCTCGCTCTCTTCTGCTGACGCTACTATCAACGCTACTGCTGATCAGTACATCGCTGATGGCCGCGACCACTGGTCGTCCGGTGCAGTTCCCTAGTCTTGATACCAGAGACGATACGGCGATTGAATTAAACGGCATTTTCTATACTGCTAACAGTGACGGCGTACGCCCACTGATCATTGCCCTGCATGGCTGTGGCGGCCTGTACAGCGCACGAAAAGGACATGAGGCTGACGTTCATCCCCGTCATCAGGCAATGGCCGAGCTATTGCAGGCTCGCGGATATCATGTCTTGCTGGTCGATAGTTTCACCGCTCGCGGCGTACGCTCGATTTGCACGACGCTCTACAAAACCCGCGACATCACACCAGACAATCGTCGTCTCGACGCACTAGGCGCCATGCTGTGGGCAACCCAACAGAAAGAAGTTGATCCACATCGTGTCGTCCTGCTTGGCTGGTCCAATGGCGGATCCAGCACACTGAATACCCTAAATCAAAAACATCAAGATAAACTGAATATCGCTCTGCCCGCCTTCAAAGCAGGCGTCGCTTTTTATCCGGGTTGCAGTGCTTACCTTAAAAAATCGTATCAGATCAATAGCCCGCTACTCATCCTGGTCGGCGAGCTCGATGACTGGACGCCACCGGCAGCGTGCCAGAGCCTGCAAAGAAAACTATCCCCGGCGCCGCTCAGCGTGAGCATTTATCCGGACTCCTATCATGACTTTGATGCCCCAGATCAGCCTATCCGCTTGCGCAAAGACATCCCCAACGGCGCTCATCCCGGCATGGGTGTGACTACCGGCAGCAACCCCGTTGCCAGAGAAGCGGCCTATCAAGCAATGTCAGAATTTTTAGAAAAGAATTTAAAATGATCCCGCACTGTTCATGCGGGTTACAGGCCAATAATGCGCCAGAAGGCGCATCTAGCTTGCGGATTGGCTTTTCAATTTCACAGATTAAGTAAAAATAAGTGAAGAAAATTACCGTACCAGCGCCTTGATCACTGGCCATTGCCGGCGGGAGATCGGTAAGCGCTCGTCACAATCACGCACGATCACTTGCCAGGATTCGGAAATTTTTTCGTTTTCGCTATCGGCATCGACGATCGTTGTCGCTCGTTCGACGCCCATGATCGCATTGCGTGCAACCAGAGCATTGCGATGTACGCGGACGAGCCGGTCTGACATTTCCTCCTCTAGCGAGGTCAGCGATTCTTCGAGCAGGTAGTTGCGCGCCCTAGTGTGGATGGTGACGTATTTTTGCTCTGCCTTTAAAAATAAAATATCAGCAACCGGCACCAGCAGAACGCGATTTCGCTCCAGTACGGAAAATGCCTGCCGTCTGGTCGGCAAGACGAGTGCAGGTTGTGCTGACACAGCATCAGGGGAGGCGTTGATGACCCGTCGCAATTCGCTGACCCGGCGAATCGCCTCGGCCAGCCGGGTCGCACGCACGGGCTTGAGCAAATAATCCATGGCGTGAACTTCAAACGCTTTCAGTGCATATTCGTCGTAAGCAGTGACAAAAATAATCGATGGCGAAGCGATGGCTGGCGCTAATGAGGATGCTGATTTTTTTGATTCCAGCGCTCGTTGTTGCAAGTGCTGCGCCAGCTCCAGCCCTGTCATGCCGGGCATCTGCACATCGAGCAATACGATATCTGGCCGGAGCGTCTGTATGCCATCCAGCGCAGCTTGCGCTGTGCTGGCCTCTCCGAGCAGATCACAGGGGCACTCTGCCTGAATATCCGACAATAAGGTCGTCAGTCTTTGTCGTGCAGGCGCTTCATCATCGACAATAAATAGGCTGGGCTTGGTCATTTTTTATACGGAAAATACAATTGCACGACAAAGTGATCATTGATAATGTGATTCGTCATTTGTGCCTCGATATCATATAGCAGCAGCAAGCGCTGCCGAATATTATCCAGCGCCATGTGATTGCCGCCGGGCACTGTCTGATCCGCATGAAAAGGATTGCTGATGCGGATTTCTATTTTATCTAAACTACGCTGCATGGTAATACTGATCAAGGCCGGAGTCTGGGATGGTTCGACACCGTAATGCACGGCATTTTCCAGCAGGGGTTGCAGCAACAGACTCGCAATCTTAATCTCTCGCAATTCTTCCGGCGCCAGATTCACAGTATCCCACTCCACATGCAGACGGTCGCCGAGTCGGATTTTTTCTATCGAGAGATATTGCTGGCATAAATCAATTTCTTCTTTCAAGGTAGTGATGTCGCGGGTATCACGCATCAGGACGCGAAACAGATCGGCCAGATCCTCCAGGGCAGTTTCGGCACGACGCGGCTCCGCGCGGATCAGTGAGAGCACAGCATTCAGACTATTAAATAAAAAATGCGGACGAATCCTCGCTTGCAAGGCTTGCAGCCGCGCCTCTCCTAGCGCAGGAGAGAAGGCGCGGCTGCGTAATTCAAAATAATGCTGAAACGCGAGTCCAAACATAAAACACAGAATGACCGTAAAAACATCACTCAGATGCGGAAAACTAAAAACAAACCACTCAAATGGTTCCAGAGCACGCAACAGCAACACGGCGACCAGCGCTGGTACCAGGCCACATGCCAGGCGTTGCAGCCATGCCGGCGACTTATCGCGCTGGGGATCCAGTTCGGCGAGACGACGTACGCCGCAAAGTACAAATAGTGATAACAGACTGATCATTTCAACCAGCATGGCGGTCTCGATGAATTCCTGCACATTCAGCAGCCAGCCTTGCCCACGCGCCAGCAAACCCAGCAATACAGCACCATTCACGACAATCAGGACACGGAATACGATACCGATATTGCAGCAATCAGGGATCAATACATCTGCCGACGTGTACTTTGTTTGTTCATGCATAGGGAAAACCGCCTCGGTGTTTTATAATCGGGGTTCACGCACGAAACCCCAGCCGCGTTACATCTCCTCGCCGTACATATTTCGTATAGCCCTCGTCGATGCTCCTTGCTGGAACTGTGTTGCGTAAGCCCTTAATCTGGATATCCGTCGAATGTACATCGACTCGCTTTTCATTAACTTTCTGCTATGACATCACAATTCTCTAAAAAAAGCGAGGCATGGTCTGCCCGTTTCTCTGAACCTGTCTCTGATCTGGTAAAACGTTACACAGCGTCGGTGTTCTTTGATAACCGCATGGCATCCTTCGACATCCAAGGCTCTCTGGCTCACGCCGAAATGCTGGCTACCCAGAAAATTATTACAGCACAGGATTATGCCGATATCCAGCGCGGCATGGCGCAGATTCAGACGGAAATCGATTCCGGTAAGTTTGAATGGCTGCTCGATCTGGAAGACGTGCATCTGAATATCGAAAAACGACTGACCGAATTGGTTGGCGATGCAGGCAAGCGCCTGCACACAGGCCGCTCGCGCAACGATCAGGTTGCGACCGATATCCGCCTATATGTGCGCGCTGCGATTGATAATATCGTTGGCCTGCTCGGCGATCTGCGCTCTGCCCTGCTGGATCTGGCAGAGAAAAATGCTGACACGATTTTGCCCGGCTTTACCCATATGCAGGTCGCTCAGCCTATTACCTTCGGCCACCATATTCTGGCGTATGTAGAGATGTTCAGCCGCGATGCCGAGCGTATGATTGATTGCCGCAAACGGGTGAATCGCCTGCCGCTGGGTGCCGCGGCCCTGGCCGGCACGACTTTTCCGATTGACCGTGAACGGGTAGCAAAGACCTTGGGGTTTGACGACGTCTGCCATAACTCACTGGATGCGGTATCCGACCGTGATTTTGCGATTGAATTCTGTGCTGCATCCGCTCTGATCATGACGCATATCTCACGCATGTCAGAAGAACTGGTGATCTGGATGAGTCCGCGGGTTGGCTTTATCGATATTGCGGATCGCTTTTGTACCGGCTCATCGATCATGCCGCAAAAGAAAAATCCTGATGTACCCGAATTAGCTCGCGGCAAAACAGGCCGAGTAAATGGCCATCTGGTCGCCCTGCTAACTTTGATGAAAGGCCAGCCGCTAGCCTACAACAAAGACAATCAGGAAGACAAAGAACCGTTATTCGACACAGTCGACACCATCACGGACACACTGCGGATTTTTGCCGATATGGCAGGCGGCATCACCGTCAAACCAGAGGCGATGCGTGCAGCAGCGTTGCAAGGCTACGCAACCGCAACCGATCTGGCGGATTATCTGGTAAAGCGTGGCCTGCCGTTCCGCGATGCGCATGAAGCAGTGGCACATGCAGTCAAAACCTGTGTCGATAAAGGCTGTGACCTGAGCGATATGAGTTTGCAGGATTTACGTGCTTTTTCAAACCTGATTGATGATGATGTGTTCGCTGTACTGACGCTCGAAGGCTCGGTCGCCGCACGCGACCATATTGGCGGCACGGCACCGAATCAGGTCAAAGCAGCAATCGCACGCGCTCGCAGCAAACTGCTCGCATCATTGAGTTAATCAACAGCAAACAGACACAAAAGCACTGACGCAAACCCAAACCTCACCAGCTGCGTCCAGTCACACTCACAACAGGTGTGCGAAACAAATAGTCCAAGCACACCTGTTCATCAAATTCCACACCGCGCCGCCCGTATCAACTCGCTATAAGCAGAGTCTCAGCAGAGCCACAGCAGAGTCAAATTTCTTTGCGCCAGAAATAAGAATTACGCCGAACTACGGACACCGTTCAAACAGATCCTGAACAGACTCTGAATAGACCCTAAATAGGCTCTAAGTAGAAATACGGCTTTTGTCTCTTTCATCCCCAAAACATGCATCATCTGAGCACCAGATGCTTGTCTGCAAAAAGAAATGTCTTATACTTGCCCCGACCATAAGAGGATGCAGTAACTCATGCAATCCATAAAAATTTAAAGACTAAAGGGAGACACCTTATGCGCTTATTCATCGCTTTCGCGAGACTCATTGACGCGCTCAATGAAAAAATCGGTCAGGCAGTTAGCTGGGCATTATTGGCCGCTGTGCTGATCTGTACGGGCAATGCCCTGATACGTTACACCTTCAATATCAGCTCAAACGGCTGGCTGGAAATTCAGTGGTATTTATTCTCAGCGATTTTTTTGCTCGGCACTTCAGCGACCTTGCGCAGAAATGAGCACGTCCGTATTGACGTTGTTGCCGGTCGCTTTTCCAAGCGCACGCAGGTCTGGATCGATATTTTTGGCTTTTTATTTTTCCTATTACCGATGGCAACCCTGATTCTGTATTTCGCAGCACCTTACGCCATGGAGTCAATACGTAATCAAGAGATGTCAAGCAACGCTGGTGGCCTGATTGTCTGGCCCGCAAAATTATTGATCCCCGCCGGCTTCCTGATGCTGACGCTGCAAGGTATTTCAGAGCTCATCAAGCGTATCGGCTTCTTGCAAGGCTTAGTCGACGCCAGCGAATTCGAAAAACACGCGAGTACGCCAGCAGAAGAAATTGAGGCGATTAAAGCCGCCAATAATCTCAAATAAAAAAGCACAGCGGAGACAATACAAAATGACGGCATTTATTATTGCGAACATGGCACCGATCATGTTCGCCACTCTGGTGATTTTTCTGTTATCGGGATTTCCTGTCGCTTTTTCTTTAGCGGCGAACGGCTTATTTTTTGGTTTTCTGGGAATTGAATTTGGCCTGATCAAGCCTGAGTTGCTACAAGCCTTGCCGAACCGGATTTTTGGCATTATGTCGAACGACACCTTGCTGGCGATTCCTTTTTTTACCTTCATGGGATTGATTTTAGAGCGTTCTGGCATGGCAGAGGATCTGCTCGATACCATCGGTCAGTTATTCGGTCCGCTGCGCGGTGGTGTCGCATATGCCGTCATTTTTGTCGGTGCCTTACTAGCAGCGACCACTGGTGTAGTTGCCGCTTCGGTGATCTCGATGGGTTTGATTTCCTTACCGGTCATGCTGCGTTACGGCTATGATAAAAAAGTCGCCTCCGGCGTGATTGCAGCCTCAGGAACACTGGCGCAGATTATTCCGCCTTCGCTGGTCCTGATCGTGATGGCTGATCAGTTAGGACGCTCTGTTGGCGATATGTATCAGGCCGCTTTTGTACCTGGCTTACTGCTGACTGTAATGTATGCCGCTTACATCCTGATCATCTCCATCGTCAAGCCGCAATGGGTGCCTGCCCTGCCACCAGAAGCGCGCAATCTGCGCCAGCCAAACGGGGACAGCGGCGTCTTGTCCTTGCTGGCCTTGATTGTGGTCAGCGTCGGTGCAAGTTTTGCGTTTGCCAAATATTATGGAACGACACATCCAGAAGCTGCAGCCGATGAAGTCGGTATTTATTCCGCAGGAATAGGAATTGCCGGTGCCTTTATTCTGGCGCTGATCAATCGCAAATTAAAAATCGGCCTGTTGTCCAAAATGGCTGAACAAGTTGTCTTTGTGTTGATCCCGCCGCTCGCATTGATCTTCTTAGTACTTGGTACTATTTTCGTCGGCATTGCGACACCGACTGAAGGTGGTGGCATGGGCGCGTTTGGTGCGATGGTACTGGCGATCATGAACCGTCGTCTGTCCTGGGATCTGACCAGACAGGCAATGAATTCGACTTCACGCCTGTCTTGCTTCGTGGTGTTTATCCTGATTGGCTCTACCGTGTTTTCACTGGTATTCCGAGGCGTCAACGGCGACCTGTGGGTTGAGCATTTATTGACCTCCCTGCCGGGCGGCAATACGGGCTTCCTGATCGTGGTCAACATCATGTTCTTCGTGCTGGCATTCTTCCTTGATTTCTTCGAACTAGCGTTCATCCTGGTGCCGCTAGTCGGTCCGGTGGCAGAAAAAATGGGCATCGATCTGATCTGGTTCGGCGTCTTACTAGGCGTGAATATGCAAACATCATTCATGCATCCTCCATTCGGCTTCGCCCTATTCTATCTGCGCTCAGTCGCTCCGAAAGAAGTTAAAACCTCGCATATCTACTGGGGTGCCGTCCCTTTCGTGATTGCTCAGATAGTCATGGTATCGCTGATAATTTCCTTTCCTAGCATTGTCTCCGTCGATAAAAAATCGAATATGAAAGAAGAGGTGCAATTGAATATTCAGGCACCGGTTGATAACGGTGAGGTAACTAACTTGCCACCGGGAGCCAATAATCAGGAAGAAGAAAAACAAGAAGAGACCCCACCTCCGAAGTTCACGCAATAAATAAAAGTTTCTACAGTCTCACCGAATATTCAAACCCGCTACGGCGGGTTTTTTCTTTATCGCTTAACGACAGTAGATAATGAATAACGAATGGATACACAATCGATGTGGCAAGTGCTCAATCGCATGCTATGCTGTTCATCTGAATATCTGAATATTGGCGTCACATAGGCGTGACCTCAAGCCTAACGTCATGCCAAACTCTAGCAAGCAGTTTGCATACACTTTATAGTGGAAAGTAAGAACTACTTAACATACCCTAAGGCATCAGCACCTGATTTTATGTTGATCAAAAAATCTTTCCCACTATTACGCCTACCAGCCTTGCTGACGATCAGCATCTTTACGACCGTATTACTGACGGTTTTTTCGTTGCTGCTTCTGGTCAGCCATTTCACTTTCAATTACGCACAAAAAGAAGCGGAACAACGACTACAGCAATTAGCCTGGCAAATGCGGGACTCTCTTGACCTGGTCATGCAAAAAGCCGTCGGTGATGTGCAATTACTGTCTAATCTCAGCCAGGTAAAAGATGTCCGTGATCTGGCGGAGACAAGAAAGCTTCTGAACAATCTGCAAAAGACTTTTCCTTCATATGCCTGGATCGGACTGGCGGATCCTAAAGGCTCAGTACTGGTCGCGACACAAGGTCTACTGGAAAATCAAGATGTCAGCCAGCGCCCCTGGTTTAAAAATGGCCAAAAATCTCTCTACACAGGCGACTATCACCCGGCGCTGCTACTGGAAAAGAAGTTGCCTTACAGCGTAGAGCCGTGGCGATTTGTCGATGTATCGATTCCCATCACCAACTCAAATGGCACCTATCGCGGTGTGATGGGCGTTCATCTGAGCTGGGCATGGGCGAGAGAGACTGCCCACAAGCTGCTCGCACCAGTCGATAGTCAATATGCCGTAGATATCCTGATTATCCGTGAGGATGGCGCTGTGATCCTTGGTCCAAAATCAATGGAAGAGACCAAACTCAGTCCCGGCATCCTGGCTCATATCAAATCCAAAGTAACCGGTACCACGTCTGAACGATGGGCCGATGGCAAAGACTATCTGATTGGCTATGCACAAACAGGTCAGAGCAAGAATTACCCAAGCCTGAACTGGACCGTCTTAGTGCGCCAGAGCGAATCACTTGCGCTGGCAAATTCATACCAGTTGCAAAAAAATATCTTGTTGCTTGGTGGTCTGCTCGGACTGATGATGGCAGCACTCGCCTCTTTCCTGTCGCGCCGCTTGTCAAAACCGCTGAATCTGCTGAGTTCTGCCATAGAAGCCCGCGCGACAAATCAACTGACCACAAGTATTCCCATCGTCTATGGTTTTCATGAGGCGCATTTATTATCCGTGACCTTATCCGAGATGGTCACAGCCCAGGAAAATAGCCGGCTAGCGCTTCTGGATATCAACGAAAAACTAGAGTCGACCGTAGAAATACGGACCAGAGAAATCGCCAGAAAAGCGCAAGAGTTAGAACAGTCTTTACTCAAGCAACAAAGCGCGCAAAACAGATTGCAAGCCATCGCAGACAATCTCCCCTCCATCATCACCTATATTGATGCGAATGAGCGTCATGTGTTTGTCAACGCCTACATCAGTACGATGTACGATGCACAGCCAGAAGAGTTACTAGGCAAAACACTGCGTGAGATCAATGGGGAAGAACGCTATGCAGAATTTTCACCTCACATCAAGGCAGCGCTAGGTGGTGAAGCAGTGAGTTTTGAAAGTAATCGTATTGTGAGTGGTATCCCGCACTCTTACCAGTTCAACTACATACCGGCAAAAAATCAGGCAGGTGATGTTGAAGGTTTTTATGCAATGACATTTGACATCACCGAAAGAAAAAAAATTGAATTAATGAAGAGCGAATTCGTCGCCACAGTCAGTCATGAATTACGCACACCGCTGACGTCAATCAACGGCGCACTGCGCCTGATCGGCGCCGGACTAGCTGGTGCGCTGACTGAAAAAGCCAAGAACCTGATCGCCATTGCATCTCGCAATTCAGAGCGCTTGTTACGGCTCATCAACGACATCCTGGATATTGAAAAAATCGAATCCGGCAGCATGGAATTTGAACTGCGACCTACTGAATTACAACCGATTCTGCAAGATAGTATCGCTGCCAGCATCTCATTTGCCGAACAATACGGCGTGACGTTACATCTGGAACCAGATTCGTCCAGCCAGCAAAACTCCATGATCAATGTAGACAAAGACCGGCTCACGCAGATCATCATTAACCTGATCTCAAACGCGATCAAATTTTCAAGCACAGGCGGTAGTGTCAGTGTGTCATTAAGTAGCGTGAATGGTATTGCCAGAATCGCTGTGAGTGATCAGGGTTGCGGTATTCCCAAGAATTTTTATAATAAAATTTTTCAAAAATTCTCACAAGTTGATGGCTCAAATATCAAGAAAAAAGGCGGTACTGGGTTAGGACTCAGCATCTGCAAAACCATGGTGGAACAAATGCAGGGAAAAATCGGCTTTGAATCAGAAGTCAGTGTCGGCTCTATGTTTTATGTTGAGTTTCCTGTAATCTAAGCAAACCCATACCTGCATCCCCAGCTTACTATTGCCCATGAAAAAACTCTTACTCTCGCTCTGTATCTTACTTAGTGCCTGTGTCACGCGGCCAGACAATATCGTGCCGGTTGAGCACTTCGATACCGCCAAATATCTTGGTAAATGGTATGAAATTGCACGACTTGAACATTCGTTTGAAAAAGGTCTGAGCAAAGTCAGTGCTGAATACAGCTTGCGTGACGATGGCGGTTTAAAGGTACTCAACCGTGGCTTTAATGCAGCGGACAATGTCTGGAAAGAATCCATAGGCAAAGCCTACTTTGTACAACAGGCAGATCAGGGATTTTTAAAAGTTTCTTTCTTCGGCCCGTTCTATGGTTCTTACATCGTATTTGACCTAGATCCGAACTATCAATACTCGATGGTCAGCGGCCCGGACAAGTCCTATTTCTGGTTGTTATCACGTACACCGAGACTTGATCCGGCACTCCAACAACGCTTACTCGATAAAGCAAAATCTCTCGGCTTCGACACATCAAAACTGATCATGGTCAACCAGGAATAAACACCACATCACCGTCCATGTCATCGTTTAGATAATAAAAAACCGCACGCCAGGTGCGGTTTTTTTATTCCTATAGACCAAGCACTATTTCATCGCGCGTGCCAGGCTAAAACGTGCGAATGACTGCTCAGCGACATTAAACCATTGTCCCTGATTATTACGGAAGGCAACCCAGTCATCGTACACTTTTTTGAATTTAGGATTCTTGGCTGCTTCTTCTGTGAAAGTTTCCTGCGCTGCTTTAAAACAGGCTTCCATTACCGGTTGCGGGAAAGGTTTGAGTGAAATTTTGTTTTGCAACAAGCGTCCCAAAGCGGCCGGATTTTTTGCATCATACTTAGCTTGCATATCCAGATGCGCTTCCAGGCTCGCTACCTCAATCGCTGCCTGGAACAATTTTGGTAATTTCTCCCATTCTTTCTTACCAACATAGAAAGACAACTGGGCACCGCCTTCCCACCAGCCAGGATAGTGATAAACCTTGGCGACTTTGTAGAAACCAAGTTTTTCATCGTCATAAGGACCTACCCATTCGGCAGCATCAATCGTGCCTTTTTCCAAGGCTGGATAAATATCACCGCCGGCGATTTGCTGCGGTACGGTTCCCAGCTTGGTCATGACTTTGCCCGCGAATCCACCGACACGGAATTTCAAGCCTTTAAGATCCTCAACTGTTTTGATCTCTTTACGGAACCAGCCGCCCATTTGCGTACCGGTATTTCCGCCCAAAAAATTCACTACGTTGTAGTCGGCAAAGAATTCGCGCATCAGCTTCATACCGTTACCATGCATCATCCACGCAGTTTGCTGACGTGAAGTCAGACCGAAAGGTACCGCAGTATCAAAAGCGAATGTGGGGTCTTTACCGAAATAATAGTAAGACGCAGTATGGCCGATCTCTACCGTACCATTTTGTACCGCATCCAAAACCTGTGTGCCTGGGACAATCTCACCGCCGGCAAAAGGACGAATATTAAATTTACCATCGGTCAATTCTTTGACACGATTACAAAACACTTCTGCTGCGCCAAAAATCGTATCCAGGCTTTTAGGGAAGCTGGATGCCAGACGCCAGTTGAGTGTCGGGGTATCTGCTGCGAGTGCGGGCAGGCTTGCTGCTCCGACGGATGCGCCTACGGCTGCTTTTTTTAGAAAGGAACGACGTTCCATGCTGTCTCCAATGTGAGAAGGACTCCGGACAATTTTCCGGCCATAAGATGCAGATAAATAGCAAATTAAAAACCGAAAATCATTCTATGGGCGTCACCGTTAAGCCGCAATCAATGTTTATATTGCAACGCAACAAATACCGACTTCATTCAAGGCCTGACTGCCTATAAGTACCTGACAAGTCACACAAAGCTCAATTAATTCAACAGCTTAAGAAAAAAAGAGCACCGTCAACAAATTACTGCGTGTTTAGCATTGCGTATTTCTACGTATCACAAACTACGACACTCAACATACCCATACTAATGATGGAAGAAGCGACAAATATTCAATCTCTCTTTTGCTGTGCTGAATCTGCCGAAGTCTCTACGCTTTCACCGATGATCAATTAAATTCTATCGATTACGATGGCAACATACTCACCGTTTACATAAATCATGAAATACTCTTTGCCGTGACTCTTGTCCACCTCAGTCGCCGGCAGTGCAAACTCAGTTGAGGTATTTATCCAAAATCTGGAGATGAATAATATGTCTAAAGTGTTACCTCTGCTCATCTTAGTTTTTCTGACAAACTTGAGCTATGCCAGCGAGCCGAAAGAAACACTCGCGGCTTTCTACGCTGCATTGGCCGCAGGAGATCAGGCTAAAGCCACGGAGCTGCTTGCCCCTGATGTTACGATTTATGAGTCTGGTTACGTCGAACGTACTCGGGCAGAGTATGCCTGGCATCATCTGCCGGAAGATATCGCTTTTGCTAAGACATCGGTACGTACGGTGTTACAGCATAGTCAGCAAATTGACGGCAAGCTCGCAATGATCTGGGAAGAGACTGCAACGACGGCAAGGATCAAAGGGAAAGCTGTCAAAATACTGGGTACTGAAACCGCACTTCTGCAAAAATCAGGTGATACATGGTTGATCACGCATCTGCATTGGTCATCGCGTAAGTCCAAATAAGTACCGGTCTCCTCTCAAAATCAGCCCTTACGATAAGTACCATTCTCTACCGCCGACATTAACTTATGCGATTTAAAAAATTTCCTGCACTCAAAGGCGCCACATTCGCGCTACTGGCGGCAATCCTGTTCGGTGCCAGCACTCCGTTCGTGCAAGGTATTGGCGTCGGTATTGGTGGATGGATGACGGCGGCCTTGCTCTATGCGGGTGCTGCCACGGCAGGTTTTTTATTACGCTCAGACCAGACGACGGAAGCATCGCTACAAAAACAGCATTGGCCCAGATTGTTTCTGATGGCTTTGTTTGGTGCTGTCTTAGGACCGGCGGCGCTTGCATGGGGATTGCAGCACACCAGCGGCGTTGGGGCATCATTGATGTTAACGCTGGAAGCCGTATTTACCGTTTTGCTATCGTATTTACTCTATCGTGAGCAGATAGGTAAGAGAGTCGTGTTGGCCATTATTTTATTGTCTGCTGGCGGCGCCCTGTTAGTCGTTGATCAGTCCGATACGGACGCATCGCAGGTGATCGGATTATTGGCGGTGATGTCAGCAACGATTGCCTGGGGAATTGACAACACACTGTCGCGCGCTTTGGCTGATGTCAACCCCGGCCAAGTTGTTTTTGGTAAAGCGGTTCTGGGTGCCAGTTGCTCACTACTCATCGCGCTATCTCTGGGGCAAACGGTAGTGTCACTTTACGCCGGAGTAGGCCTGTTCCTGATCGGCGGTATCGGTTATGGATTGAGTCTGCGTTTTTATTTGCTGGCTCAACGAGAGTTCGGATCAGCGCGGACGGGATCAATGTTCGCCGCTGCACCGTTCATTGGCGCAGCCATCGCATTTGGACTAGGCGAAAGGCAAACCAGTGCGCTACTGATTGGCGGAGTCCTATTGATGATTGCAGGTGTCGCTTTACATCTGTTGGAAGAACACGAGCATGACCATGAGCACGACAATATAGACCATGAACATGCTCATACTCATGATGACGGCCACCATACGCACACGCATGAAGTCATGCCACAAGGGGTACATAGCCATCGACACAGACACGAATCATTAGTGCACCGGCACCCTCATACACCTGATCTGCATCATGGGCATCGTCATTAAAATTACCTTATGAGCACACGACCGTTTGCCTTAGCTGGCGGAATCTGCTTGCTGTAGATTGCTGTAACAGCTTAGGCATCACGTTTAAGTCGCCAGTGACGTCGGTTTCATTGCATTAACCGGCGTCTTAGCTGAGTTTGATGTCATCATATTTTTGCACTTAAACCATGTATGGTAAGGTCGATATAAAGATATGGCCTTACCGTAAAACAAATCCCCATTAACTTGAATGGAGTAAAAATTGATACAGCGCATCTTGATCGTCATCGCCACTTTTTGTCTGATGAATTCAGGGCAAGTCCATGCCCATGCGATGCTGGAACGTAGCTCACCAGCTAATAATGCCGTCCTTTCTGCTGCACCAAGAACAATCGATCTGAGTTTTGGGCATCCAACCAAGTTGGTTATGTTGAAATTGCTTAAAGACCAGGAGGTCATTCCATTGCTTACTGACAATGGACAAAGCGCAAAAACCTTTTCTGTTGCGCTACCGGCTTTAACTTCTGGGAAGTACCTTGCTACATGGAGTACTTTGTCTGGTGATGGACACGCCATGAAAGGAAGCATCACCTTTACTATTACCGGAAAATAAGATTGGATTCCACACTCCTGCATTTATTGGCCAGTATCGATGGGTGGCAAATATGCGCCATCCTGATCAAAGCCATTACCTATGCCACCTGTTTGACGATGAGTGGAGGCGTATTCTTTTTAATGATTTTTGCGGCTTACCTGGATGCGGCTGAAGTGCACACCATAAAACGCTTTACTGGCGTCATGACACTTATCGCCGCGGCACTCTCAATCGCCCGGATTTTTATGATGAGCGGCATGCTGAGCGATGATCTCAGAGGAATGTGGGATATCCAATTTTTACACATGGTACTAGGATCCAAAGAAGGACTCGCACTGAGCTTGCGTTTGCCCTGTTTGTTTTTGCTGGCCATATGGGCACATGCCGGAGAGCGAAACATACATCCCGCCTTGCCATTACTAGCTGCCCTTCTGACATCCGCATCATTCAGTGCAGTTGGGCATGTGAATGAATTAGAGGGAGAAACCCGGCTTCTGGCGCAATTACTCATTGTGCTGCATGTACTGGCCGTGAGCTTTTGGGTTGGCGCACTGTGGCCGTTACTCCACATCACGTATGACCGTAACACTTTACAAGTTGCGGCAATCGCTCATCAGTTTAGTAAGCTCGCCGTTATCATCGTCGGTATTCTGCTACTCGCTGGTGCAAGCTTGTTGTGGCTGCTACAGAGTTTTTCTGCAAAAGCCTGGCAAGCTGAATATGGTCAATTGATGATACTAAAATTAGTGTCTGTGTCGCTATTATCAGGTCTCGCGGCTTTGAATAAATTCCGGCTGACGCCGCAGTTACGGCATGGTGAACAAAGTGCCATTGCGACACTGAGATTATCCATTGTGATGGAAATGGTAGTTGCCGGAATCATTTTGCTGATCACGGCAAGTTTTACGACGATTACTGGTCCCGCCGCTACCGGTTAGCCAGATAAAAAATATTTGGTTCTATTAATTTTGTTTCTTCTGTTCCTTCTGATCATCCTGTTTAATTTACTCAGTTTTTTGAAACCTTACCCCTGTAATGCTTAGCTTACATTTATCAAAATCATAAACATCGTATGGAAGATTTTAATCAAGCTCTTTTTCTCTATCTCAACGCAGATCTCACAACACCTCATTGGATAATAACGATCGCTAGTGTTATTGCAGATTACGTTATTCTGTTTGTGCCATTGATGCTCGTAATGCTTTGGTGCAGAGGTGATACGCCAGCACGTAATCTGGCGTTAAAGTCGACGGCGGTAACGCTAACGGCATTAGGAATGAATCAACTGATCATTGCGTATTGGCCGCACCCCAGGCCGTTCATGATTAGTCTGGGACACAGCTTTATTCCGCATACAGCAGATGCCTCTTTCCCGAGTGATCATGGAACTGTATTTGCCGCCATTGCATTGACGTTTTTACTGTCCTCTGTTTGGTCGCTGACCGGATGGATAGTCGCTGTAGCGGGAACACTGGTCGCCTGGTCGCGCATCTTTCTGGGCGTTCATTTTCCTTTGGATATGCTTGGAGCAGTCGTCGTCTCCGGCCTCGCATGGATAGGCATTAAGCTGATATGGAGCAGAGTCGGCGATCCGCTTACTCAGTGGTGCGAGCAGATATATCGCGCTGTCTTAGCTCCGCTCATTTCACGTGGATGGATACACAGCTAGCCGCTACCTGAACCTAGCTAAGATAGGTCCCTGCTGCATAAGGAGAGAAGACATTGCCGTCTTTTTGAAATATGGGACGGGATCTTAATTGGCCATCAAAGTGATTCGCACAAAAGCCAGACTAAGATTTCCAGAGCAAATAATCAAAAAGCCCTCATCGCGAGGGCTTTTGGGCTTTTTGATTAGCGGATTCATTGTGAACTGTATCCAGACCCGAGGTGAAGAGTTTAATTCCCGGCGACCATCATGCTTTCGATCAAAATCGATCCGGTTTGTTTGGTGCCGCGTGTCAGCGTATCGGCACCGATCGCGACAATTTGCTGGAACATGTCGCGCATATTGCCGGCAATCGTAATCTCTTCGACCGGATACTGAATCACGCCGTTCTCTACCCAATAACCAGAGGCACCGCGTGAGTAATCGCCTGTCACATAATTCACGCCTTCGCCCATTAGTTCAGTGACCAGCAAGCCCGTGCCCATTTTTTTTAACATGGCTTTAAAATTGTCACTACGCTGCGTGAGTGCCGAGGTCATCGACAGGTTATGCGAACCGCCCGCATTGCCAGTAGTTTTCATTCCCAGCTTGCGAGCTGAATAGGTCGATAAAAAATATCCTTGCACGATACCGTTCTTCACGACATCGCGACGTTGCGTCTTAACGCCTTCATCATCAAACGGTGACGAGCCTACAGCGCCGATGACATGCGGGTCTTCAGTAATTTCAATGTGAGACGGGAAAACCTGTGTACCCAGACTATCCAGCAAAAATGTCGATTTACGATACAGAGCACCGCCGGAAACCGCCTGCACAAAGGTACCAAGCAAACCTGCAGCCAGCGGCGCCTCAAACAGGACTGGACATTTACGCGTATCGAGCTTGCGCGCATTCAGGCGTGCCAGAGCACGCTCCGCTGCATACCGTCCTATCGCTTCTGGCGATGCGAGTTTTTTTGCATTGCGTTGCGATGAATACCAGTCGTCACGCTGCATCCGTGCGCCTTTACCGGCAATCGGCGCGACTGAGATTGTGTGACGTGAAAAAGGGTAACCACCCATGAAGCCACGCGAATTCGCGGCGACAAAATGCGATTGCTGTACATAGACGCCAGCGCCCTCGCTATTCGTAATCCGTTTATCCACGGCAAAAGCTGCGGCCTCAGTACGGGCAGCGAGCTCGATGGCTTCTTCGGCGCTGATCAGCCAGGGGTAGCAGAGCTTTAAATCTTGCGGATGCTTTTCTAGCAAGTCTGCCTCGGGCAAACCTGCGCAATCATCTTCAGCGGTGAAGCGAGCAATGTTGTAAGCCGCGTCGACAGTGGCTTGCAGCGATGCGCTGGAAAAATCAGAGGTGCTCGCGTTGCCGCGTTTTTGGCCGATGTACACCGTCACACCGATGCCTTTATCGCGATTTTGTTCGATGGTTTCGACCTTGCCTTTACGTACACTGATCGACAAACCGCCGCCTTCGCTGATCTCGACTGCGGCGTCAGAAGCCCCTTTTTCGCGGGAAAAGCGCAAAACATCTTGTGCAATTTGCTTTAATTGATCTTGCGTATGGGTAAAAACTGGCTTGCTCATAGGCTGGGTTTCTTTGGAGTCGAAGATAAAAAGGGTATCATAGCAGCCGTTTCATTAGTTTATAGAATAAAGGCGCATACATTATGCCAAATCCAAATAGAGGCTCGTGCGGCTACCAATCCAGCGAATTCGAGCCAGAATACGAACGCCCATCAAAATCCCAGCTCAAACGCGAGAGCGATGCCTTGCAAAAGCTCGGGCAAGAATTGATTGATCAGCCACGTGACCGCGTTAAACGCGTACCGATGCCAGAAGATGTACGCGATGCGATTCTCGAATGTCAGACGATCAAGGATCACGAAGGCCGTCGCCGCCAGTTGCAGTTTGTCGGTAAAAAAATGCGCACCCTGGATGAAGCCGAAGTTGCGCTAATCCAGAAAACCATCGATAGCTGGAAAGGCAAGTCCAAATCCGACACGGCTGCCATGCATGCGCTGGAGCGCAAGCGCGAGAAGCTGCTGACAGACGACAAAGCCCTGACTGAGCTGCTGGAACAAAATCCCGAACTCGACGTACAGCATCTGCGCACGCTGATTCGCAATGCACGTAAAGAGCAAGCCGAGAACAAGCCACCAAAAGCCTATCGTGAGATTTTTCAGATTCTGAAAGAAATTCAGGTCGCCCAGCGTGCCGCACAGAAAAAAGCCGCTGGTGATGCTGGCGACACTGACGATGCCGATGACGAAGAAGAGTTTGACGATGTTGACGGCGATCACGAGCAGCATGAAGACTGATTCTGGCAGCAGCGCAGACAGCCACGGACCAGACCATCTGAAAATTGGCCTGGTATCGATTTCTGACCGCGCCTCGGCAGGTATTTATCAAGACCAGGGCTTACCGGCCCTGCAAGACTGGTTCGGGCATGCGCTAAGCAGTTCATGGAGCATGGAAACCCGCCTGATTCCCGATGAACGCGCAGCCATAGAGCAAGCCTTGATTGAGCTGGTCGACCAGGCGCAATGCCATCTGGTGATCACCACTGGCGGCACCGGTCCGTCGCGTCGCGATGTCACGCCGGAAGCGACACTCGCAGTAGCAAGCAAAGAGATGCCCGGTTTTGGCGAACAGATGCGTCAAATCAGCCTACAGTTTGTACCGACGGCAATTTTGTCACGTCAGGTCGCGGTGATCCGCGAGACAGACGAACATGCGGCATTGATACTAAATTTGCCAGGTCAGCCAAAATCGATCAAAGAAACGCTGGAAGGCTTAAAAGACGCCGATGGCAAGCAACTGGTGTCCGGCATCTTTGCTGCGGTTCCTTACTGCATTGATCTGATCGGCGGCCCGTATATCGAAACACATGAAGCGATCTGCAAAGCGTTTCGCCCAAAGGCGGCGATCCGCAACAAATCTTGATGCAGGATGCGGCGATCTGAAACAACGATCCGATACGGCAATCTGACATCGATTTTTCGCTCCGATTTTTCACTCCGATTATTCTCTCGCGATCCGCGATAACGCCATGCAACCAGCACGAAGCCTGATACGTTCATGAAAAGCAAAACCAGTCTGAATCCAGCCAGACGACGCTGGCTTGCCGCTCTGGCCTTGGGCAGTCTTGGTGCCGGTATCAGCGCTAGCACTGCCTTTACGGCTGAGGCACAGATAAACACGTCTGCTTCAGGCAAAATCAAACAACGTCCCCTCAACAAAACTACGCCAAAGTCCAACATGAGCCAACTACTCGACACCATAGAACTCGAAAGCGCACCGAACCCGACCGTTGCCATTATCTGGATGCATGGCCTCGGTGCCGATGCCAATGATTTTGTGCCTATCGTCAAAGAGCTTAATCTCAAAGGCTGTCCGGCGATCCGCTTTGTATTCCCGAACGCACCGACCATGCCAGTGACGATCAACGGAGGCTATGTAATGCGCGCCTGGTACGACATCCTTGGCACGGACATCGCCCGGCGCGAAGACGAAAAAGGCTTGCGCAGTTCTCAAGTCGCCGTAGAACAGTTGATCGAACGCGAAAAAACCCGTGGTATTCCGGCGAACCGCATCATCCTCGCAGGCTTCTCGCAAGGCTGCGCGATGACTCTGCAAACCGGATTGCGTTATCCCGAAAAACTTGCCGGCCTGCTGTGCCTGTCTGGCTATGTCCCTCTGCGCGATGTGGTAGCCAGCGAGCGCCATGCCGCCAACCAGCACACAGCGATTTATTTGGCACATGGCCGTGCTGATCCGGTGATTCACATTGACCGCGCCGAACAATCACGTGATCTGCTCAAGACCTTGGGCTATCCAGTCGAATGGCATGAATACATGATGCAACACTCGGTCTGCCAGGAAGAAATCGACGATATCAGCGCATGGTTAAAGAAGGTATTAAGCGCATGATTCGCTTATGAATTCGTTCATTAATTCGCTGAATAAGTAGCTGAATACAAGGCAGATACCGGCATTCCAGATGAAACACATACTCCTCTAGAGTATTTATAAATGCCTAGATAAACAGTGCGGGAATCGGTATGTTTTTACATATACTCCCGCATTTTTACATGTACGGAATACGAGTCTATGAGCGCATCAGAGAACAAACCCGTCAGCCAACCCTTACAAGCCCTGTTTGTCCACGGCATGGGACGCACGCCCTTGTCCGCATTTCCCTTGCTGTCGCGATTGCGCGACCACGGTTTGCAGACATATGGCTTTCACTATTTCGTTGCTCTGGAAAGTTTTGCGACGATAAAAGACCGGCTCGTCAGGCAGATCAGCGCGATCGCGGCCAAAGGTGACTACATCGTGATTGGACACTCGCTCGGCGGCGTCCTGTTACGCGCCGCTCTGAACGCCCTGCCTGAGGGCACTCGTCAACCGCAACAATTATTTCTGCTGGGCTCGCCAGTCACAGCATCACGAGTCGCCGGTCGCATCCGCAATCTCCTGCCGTTCCAACTCATTAGTGGTGACTGCGGACAATTGCTGTCGAGTCCAGAGCGCATGTCTGCGATTGGTGCCGTCAGCGTACCGACAATCGCCATCGTCGGCAACAAAGGTATTAAGGGTAAATATAGTCCATTTGGTGATGAAGATAACGACGGCGTGGTCTCGATTTCGGAAGCCTATGCAGCGTGGGCAGAAAAAGAGATTCTGTTACCCGTCATGCATACCTTGATGCCGTCAAATCGTCTGGTGAGCGAGACGCTGATTGCGCATTTGCATCCGGCCAGGCCTGCCTGACCAGTGCATGAGCGCACCCGCGAAACAGCGCGCCGTTTATTCAGTCAATTGTGATTTCATCCACTGCTTCAGACCATCTACCCAGACCTTGGCACGCAGATTATATTTTTTCTTAATCATGCCAGCACGTTCATACAGCTCGCTGAAATCCATTTGCGGAGCATTCTTAAACGCTATCACGACCAGATTTTCATCATCCACCGCGGGCAGCCAGACAACTGCATCAAACACCTGCTCCATTGCCAGAATGTTTTTTTCAAAGCTGTCGTAACTGCCGAATACATTGGTCGTCATGATGCCATTCGGCGTCAGGCATTCGAAGCATGCCTGATAAAACTCCGGGCTATCGAGTACGGGGCCATTCGCAATTTCGTCATACAAATCGACCTGCAGAATGTCGATGCAAGCGTGATGCGCCGGATCCAGTACAAAGTCCATCGCGTCTGCATTCAATACGCGCAATCTCCCGTCATTTTGCGGCAATGCAAACATGGTTTCGCATATTGCGATGACAGCAGGATTCAATTCAACGGCAGTGACCTTGCTTTGCGTGAACTGGCGGTAGCAGAACTTGGTCAGTGCGGCCGAGCCCAGACCAAGTTGCACGACATTTGAGGGAGCGTGCTGAAACAACATCCAGACCATCATGTTCTGCACATATTCCAGCTCAATCGCATCCGGCTTACGCAAGCGCATTGCGCCCTGCACCATCGGCGTACCCAGATGCAAAAAGCGTACGCCATCGTCTTCCGACGTGGTCACAGGTGGAAATTGCATCATGCGATTCGACATGACTTAGTCAGCCTTGAACGTTTCCAGGTCGATCTGTACCGAGTCCTCACCTGCTGTCATCCAGATCTGTCCATCCTGGATCGTGCATTGAAGCTGCATATTTCGCTGCGCCATTTTTGCCAATGCCTGACTGGCCGCGGCTGGCACATTCATCACGCGCAAATTTTTTGCGCGATCAAGACGACTGTTCATTTGCTTCCACCAGATGTCGCTGGTGCTGGCATAGCTGTAAGCCAGTACTTTCTCGGAACGGCCACAGGCTTTGAGCAGGCGGCGATCGTCAGGCTGACCGACTTCGACCCATAACTGAATAGCATCGGTGTAATCTTTTTCCCACAGATCCGGTTCTTCGGTATCGGAGATCCCTTTACCAAAGCTGAGCTTTTCACTCGCGTGGATAGCAAACGCCAGTACCCGTATCATCATGCGTTCGTCTGTCTCGGAGGGATGACGTGCAATCGTCAGACTGTGATCCGCGTAATAGCCGCGGTCCATGTCAGAGATGTTCAGATCGGCTTTATAAATGGTGGATTTGAGTGCCATGCAACTTCTACTTTATTAGAAAAAACAAAAGGGTGGAGACCACCCCGGTAGTGATGCGCAATACTGTATACGCATCGAAAAAAACAACATTACTGAGCGGACTACGCAAAAACTAAACCCTCTCACCAAAGACATACAGAGCAAAGGCCGACGTATGCGATTCCGCAGAACAGTAAGATCAAAACGACTCCGCAGGCTGAATGCGCCTGTTGGCACGAAAAACCTCTGGAAGCCGCATCCAGCCTGCGGGTTGAATATATATGGAGATAAGGAATCGACCGTTTTGCGTAAGCCCTGATTTATTTGTTTATTACTTAGTTAGGTATTACTTAGTGACGTATTACTTAGTGACGCATAACTCAGTGACGCCTAACTTATTTGAATACAACCGTCTTATGACCATTCAATAAAATACGATGTTCTACAAAGCATTTGACAGCCCGAGCTAACACCACGCATTCAACATCGCGCCCGATAGCGGTCAGGGTTTCCGGCTCCATCGCATGATCAACGCGCTCGACATCCTGCTCAATAATCGGTCCCTCATCAAGGTCACCCGTCACAAAATGCGCCGTTGCGCCGATCAATTTAACTCCACGCTCATGCGCCTGATAATAAGGTTTTGCGCCTTTGAAACTCGGCAGGAAAGAATGATGGATATTGATTGCTTTGCCCTTGAGCGCGTTACACAACTCCGGCGACAAGATTTGCATATAGCGCGCCAGCACGACCAGTTCGATGTCGTTGCTATCGACGATATCCAGAACTTTTTGTTCTTGCACGCGTTTGGCGTCGGCACCCGAACCTGTAGCGAGTGGCAGATGATGAAATGGAATATTGTAGCTGGCAGCGAGCTGATAAAAATCTGTGTGATTCGACACAATCGCCTTGATCTCGACCGGCAGCAATCCACTTTTATAACGGAACAGAAGATCATTCAGGCAGTGTCCGATTTTAGACACCATCAGCATCACACGGGGTTTGTGGCGTGCATCATGCAATTGCCAGTCCATCTTGAACTGCGTTCCCAATGCGGCAAAATCCGTACGCAATAGCGCGTCACCAAAGCTGGTATCTTCTGCCGCGAAATGGACACGCATAAAAAACAATGCGGACTGCGCATCGCCAAACTGGGCAGAATCGATGATGTTGCAACCGTGGTTCGCCAAGAAACCAGAAACGTTATGAACAATGCCGCGTTGATCAGGACAAGAGATGGTGAGGATATATTCTGGGTGCATAATGCGTAGTTAATAATTCAATATAAATGAGTGTGGCTTGATGCCTGATCTGTTGACGTTAGCTGAGATGGCAACGAGCGGCTTGATAAGCCTCTTGTTCGACCACTCGCAGACATTGCCGGTAATCACAATCACAGCAATGTCTGCTTTGTATTGATCCTGATGATCTTGTGCATTTCAGGAAACACGCGATTAGGTGATGCCGTAATATCGCTATACCCAATACCGTATTGTCGCATGAGCCAACCAGAATAGAATTAAAAAGCACGACCGTTCTAATTGAGGTATAGTAGTGCACCTCAACTTATTGAGTTTTTTTACCGACCACTCTATTTGCGCCATCAATCTGGAGACATCATGACAACAACACGTATCAATCAGCAATATAGATTAGCCGCACGTCCGGTAGGCACGCCAAAGCACAGCGACTGGACATTTACCTCCGAGCCAGTACGCGAGATCGCCGACGGTGAAATCGCAGTGCAAGCCATCTATCTCTCACTCGACCCGGCAATGCGCGGCTGGATGAATGAAGGCAAATCGTATATCCGTCCGGTAGCGATCAACGAAGTGATGCGTGCAGGTGGCTTGGGTAAGGTAGTCGAATCAAAATCACCGCGCTTTGCGGTCGGCGATTATGTCTCTGGCAGTATCGGCGTACAAAACTATTGGGTAGGTGCGGCGGATGACAAGTACGCAGGTTTCTACAAGGTTGATCCAAAACTCGCCCCGCTACCTAAATATCTGAATGCTCTCGGCATGCCAGGTATGACGGCGTACTTTGGCTTACTCGATGTCGGTATGCCAAAAGCAGGAGAAACCGTCGTGGTCTCAGGTGCAGCCGGTGCGGTAGGTCAGACGGTTGGTCAGGTCGCCAAACAAAAGGGTTGCCGCGTAGTAGGCATCGCCGGCGGCAAGGACAAATGTGAGTTCGTCGTCAATGAATTAGGGTTTGACGCCTGTATCGACTATAAAAACGGTTCGGTCAAAGATGGCTTAAAAGAACATTGTCCGAACGGCGTCGACATTTATTTCGATAACGTTGGCGGCGAGATTCTGGATACGGTGTTAACCCGCATCAACATGAAAGCCCGCATCATTATTTGCGGCGCAATCTCTCAGTACAACAATACGACACCGGTCAAAGGCCCTGCAAATTACCTGTCTCTGCTGGTCAATCGTGCCCGCATGGAAGGTATCGTCGTCTTCGATTATGCGGCACGCTATGGCGATGCAGTCAAAGAAATGGGCGCATGGATGGCACAAGGTAAATTCCACACACGCGAAGATATCGTCAAAGGAATAGAGACTTTCCCGGACACCTTGATGATGCTGTTTGACGGTAAAAATTTCGGCAAACTGATACTGCAGATCGGTGAGGAATAATACGAAAATTGCAGCTCAATTAAAGCCTTGAATCAATCGTACGTTGAATTAAA
This sequence comes from Undibacterium sp. Rencai35W, assembly GCF_049340185.1. NCBI lineage: Bacteria > Pseudomonadati > Pseudomonadota > Betaproteobacteria > Burkholderiales > Oxalobacteraceae > Undibacterium > Undibacterium sp. Rencai35W. The sequence goes on along the minus strand of NZ_JBMPPC010000003.1, from coordinate 347,830 downwards.
AAAGCCCTTTCTCGTCTGAGTAAGGGCTTTTTTTATTAGCAGTTAGCTTATTTGGCCAGCCATGGTTTCAGCCAATCCAACCCTGCAGATGTCGCGGCTTTCGGCCGATACTCGCAACCGATCCAGCCTTGATAAGCGAGCTGGTCGATCAGTGTAAATAAATAGGAATAATTGATTTCACCAAGGTCAGGTTCGTGACGATCTGGCACCCCTGCTATTTGAATATGGCCGATACCACCATGTTTGCGTTGCATGTCGCGCTGTAGCTTGACCGCGATATCGCCTTCAACCACCTGGCAATGATAGATATCAAATTGCACTTGCAAATTCTCCACCCCGATTTCGGCGCAGATCTCTTGCGCTTCATCCTGACGATTCAGGAAATAGCCTGGGATATCGCGTGTATTGATCGGTTCAATCAAGACCGTGATATTTTCTTTGGCTGCGAGTAAAGCGGCATACGCGAGATTTTTTAAATACACGGCACGATGACGCTGTCTGTCATTCTCATCATCCAGCAAACCCGCCATGACATGCAGCTTATCATTGCCTAACACACGGGCATAGGCCAATGCCTGATCCAGCGATTGTTTAAATTCATCCTCCCGCCCGGGAAGCGATGCAATACCCCGCTCGCCTTTGCTCCAGTCGCCCGGTGGCAGATTAAACAAGACTTGCTGCAAGCCATGCTCATCGAGTTGCTGGCGTAATTGCGCGACTGGGACCTCATAAGGGAACAGGTATTCGACACCTGTAAAACCATCTTTAGCAGCAGCGGCAAAGCGATCAATGAATGCATGTTCGTTATACATCATGCTGAGATTGGCGGCAAAACGTGGCATCCTTACTCCTTCGACTTAGTCAAATTTTGATCGGGCCGATCAACGGGTCTTCGCGCGTAACGTTGCGCGAGAACGGCACAGACCATGAGCTGCAACTGATGAAATAACATTAGGGGGAGCAACACCATACCCACTGCATGGCTGGCAAATAAAACTTTGGCCATCGGTACGCCACTGGCCAGACTTTTTTTAGAGCCACAAAATACCACGGTAATTTCATCTTCTTTAGTAAAGCCAAAACGCCGGCTGGCATAGGTCGTCATTAGCATAATCAACGCCAGCAGCAATGCGCTGATCAGGAGCAGGCTTATTAACATCATCGGTGGCAATTGCTTCCACAAGCCTTGCTCTACCGCCTCACTAAAGGCAACATAAACCACTAGCAAAATTGAGCTTTGATCCACCATTTTCAGCACACTCTGGTGACGGGTAATCCATGCAGCAATCCAGGGCCGGACGATTTGGCCGAGCACAAACGGTGCCAGCAATTGATAGACGATTTTCAATACTGCATCGAACGAAGAATGACTGTCACCATGCGCCACCACAATCAGGCTGACCAGCATCGGCGTCAAAAAAATACCCAGGAGATTCGATGCTGAGGCGCTGCATACCGCAGCAGGGACATTGCCCCGCGCCACCGAGGTAAAGGCAATGGACGATTGCACAGTCGACGGCAATACACATAAAAATAAAATACCAACATATAGCTCGGGCGTAATCATCCATAGCATCAGCGGTTTCAGCAGCAGCCCCAGCAAAGGAAAAACAGCGAAGGTGAACAACAGCACTGTCAGATGTAAACGCCAGTGTGTCATCCCCGCCACGACAGCCTCACGCGACAACTTAGCGCCATGCATAAAGAACAGCAGACCGATCATCAGGGTAGTCAGGTAGTCAAAGCCGATGGCAACGTTGCCAGTACAAGGGAAAATACTCGCTGTCAAAACTACAGCCAATAACAACAAGGTCATGTTGTCAGGTAAAAAACGGGGACGCTTCATGATGGGATCAGTAACGGAGATCAAAGAGGGTTGATCCGATTGTACTTTATCCGGCGTGTTTTGGATGATGGGACAAACAGCCCGCGCGTACACGGGAGGGCCGAGAGTTAGGAGCGGAGTTGGGATAGTCCGGACTTCTGCCAACCCAGTGGCCTAGCTTAGCGAGCTGGCTTAATGAGCTGGCTCAGTGAACTAACTCACTGAGCCAAGCTACCTGGCCCGATCAGAACTTCATATTTAAGCCAACACGCAAAGCACGCGGTGAGCCTGGCGTAATGTTGTTATTGCTGTTCGCCGATGCATAATATTTTTTATCCAGCAAATTCTCGATATTCACTTGCAGATTAATATTTTTATTCACGACGTAATACACAGCACCATCAAGACGCGTGAACCCTGGGAGCACGACTGTATTATCCGTAGAGGTGTAGATTTTACTGCGGTAGACGATACCTAAGCCAGCACCCCAGACCGAGCTGAAATCATAACGATTCCAGAGTGAGGCGCTATGCTGAGGCACTTGTGCCAGAATCGCACCGGCCTTCACTGTTGCAGATTGTGCCTTGGTGATTTTAGCGTCCTGGTAAGCATAACCGCCCATGACACTCCACTCGCGTGTGAGCTTGCCGCTGATGCCGAATTCGACACCTTTGCTGCGTTGACCGTCGACCAGAATCGTTTTAGTGGCATCTGCCGGATCGGTAATCGCGACATTGCTGCGATCAAGCTGATAGATCGCGACACTGGTGCTCAGGTCAGGATGGATATCCCATTTGGCACCGACTTCCAGATTTTTAAATTCTTCCGGATCAAAAGCTTTGTTGGTCGCCGTCAACGAAGACAACTGATCCCCTGCACGCGGTACAAACGCAATGCTGTAGCTCGCATACAAAGAAACATCCGTCATCGGTTTATAGACCAGGCCGACGCGCGGTGATAACGGCGTGTCAGTGGTTTTAATATTTTCAGCGGTACGGTTATTGGTAAAGTCGACGTCAAAATTATCGCGACGCACACCCGCAATCAATTGCCATTGTGGCGAAAATTCGATCTGATCCTGGATGTACACTGACTTGGTCGTCACCGTGCCGTGATTGTTCGCATCAGTCGCCGCTTGTTTGAATGTAATAGTGGCATTGGTCACCGGATTTGATACCGGCACATTGATCGATGTCGCGTTCGTACCGACAGACAGGAAATAACCGGTATTGCGGAAATTATCCGTAGTCTGCTGCCCCAGTTCCAGCCCAGCGACCAACTTGTGCTGTACCGAACCTGTGTTCAGATTGAACATGACATCAGTCTGGTTGAAGATATTCGTTCGCTGGGTTGCATTGTTGTACGCAGAGATCGCCACGCTGGTGCCAGCCGCATTCACCGCACCAGGAAATACGTTTTGATAGAACTTGTCATAATCCGCATAACGGGTGCGGTTACGTAAGCTAAGGCCATTACCAAAATCATGGTCGATCAGCGCGGTGAAGGCGTCGGCTTTGGACCAAGTCTGGCTCAGAGCAGCGTTACCGAAAAAAGTCGACGGATCTGTGTTTAGAGGTACACCGTTAAATGAAGGCACACCACGATCAGCTGTGCGCTCGTCTTTAAAATGCTCATAGCCCAGTACCACGCTGGTATCTGCACCGGCCCGTATCGATAAGGTTGGATTGATACCAGAGCGCTTCAGGTTAAATCCATTGCGATAGCTATCCGAATTTTCAATGAGTCCATTGACACGGAAAGCGGCTGTTTCATTGATTGCCTGTCCTAGGTCTGCGGTAGCACGGCGATTGTTCCACGACCCCAACGTCAGCGATGCTTCGCCGATACTGCGCCATTCCGCTTGCTTGGTCACACGATTGATGATGCCGCCGGAACCACCACGACCAAAGATCATCGCATTTGAGCCTTTTAAGGCTTCAACGCTCTCGATATTGTAAAAATCGCGATAGTACTGGACGTCATCGCGAATCCCGTCTACGTAGAAATCACCGGTCGAACTATTACCGCGGAATACAGCGGTATCACGATTACCTTCGCCTTGCGCAGTGACCACACCAGGCACATAGCGGATCACATCGGCCATGCTCTGCATTGCCTGATCGCGCATCAGTTCTTTGGTCACGACTGTGATGGCTTGCGGTGTATCACGTAGCAAGGTATCTGTTTTTGTACCGGTAGCACTGCGTTTCACGCTGTACTTTTGCTCTGCTGCACCAGTAATTTTTACTTCAGGCAACACGGTATCCGACGCTGGCGGAGCAGTTTGTGCAAAAGCAGGAATGACGACACTGGCAAGCAAAGCTGGCAACAGTGCAGGACGAAAACGCAAGGCGGGGGCGGGAGTAACGACAGGAAACTTCATGGACATCTTTCTCATAATCAGCGATTTCAGCAATTCAATAAACAAGGTGATGGCTGGCTGGGAGAAGAGTCTGTTGGCTAGATAGTGAATCTCTTGGCTGGCGTGATGACGTAATTATAAATGAGAACGATTAACAATTGCATCTAAAAATTAGAACAACATGACCTGCATCAGGGATTTTTAGAGATTTGGCGGGAAGATTGCGTCACTCCCCTCCTCTGCCAGGAAGACTAATTACGATCTTCACAAGATTGATGCAAAACAAATCAATGCAGAAAATTGGACCCAATTCCTGCAGCTTTCTTTATTTTCATTCATTTTTTTCAACGAAGCTGCCGCAATCCAGCATGCTTTTACCCTGCTTTATCCCCGAGTTTATGCATTTCATCGCATGCAACTGGCAAGCACAGGGGCATTTGCCTAAAGTGATGACATCGCAACACGAGATGTCAATTTCAGTAATTAACCTCAAGTTCACACGTACACACATAGGAGCACTACCATGAACACATTGAATCAATTCAGTAAAGTCATCTATTCCGTCGCAGTGATCGCCAGCGTTCTGGCCGTATCGTCCGCTTACAAAGCACCGGCACCTGGCGAGATCAATAGCAACAGCGATAAAGCGATGCCAACCGTGACAATTGCGGCGAAACGCCTGAATGCCGACGAAAAACTCGCGTATGATCTGCAATCAGCATCTGGCATCCAGACAGTCATGATCTCCGCCAAGCGCATGAATACTGAGCAAAAGCTCGCGATGGACAGAGATACACTTGCACAACGCCAGGCAGCAGCTAAGTACGCAAAAACGATACAGCAATCCGTCTAATCTCTGGCGGATTCCAGATCAAAAAGAATTTAGTAACAAAGTTTTGCATTGAGGCGTTTTGTTGATCGCAATTCATTTAAAATAGTAGGCAATCATGTTAAAACACATCACTTACTTCGGCGCTGTAACACTGGCATTTTTGGCTGGCATCACGTTCAGTCAGGATTCTGCCTCGATGGCGATCTCTGCGCCGACAGTGCAATCCAGCAGTCAGGCGCAAGAAGGCTCGGCAACGAGTGCCTCCGCGCAATCATCGGTGATGCTGGAGCGTGGCGGTATGGACAGAGCCTCGGTACATTTGCAAATTTTGCAGCAAACCTCACCGCATTTTGCCGATAGCAACCCACCAAAGAAATTGCCTGGCGAAGATAAAAAAGCGACGCTTAAACCAGCAAACAATTCTTGATGTGCTGTTTTGATGCGCCTTCCTTGTGCTGGTGACACTAGCTGATATTTGTTTTACCCAATCGCTGAATATGACAGAAAAACATATACTCCCCTAAAAATTCCTAAAAACAGGCTTATTCACGCTTGTTTATAAACGCAATTAAAATATACTCCGGGTGAGTATAAATATTGCCCGCTACAACGCCGCCCTGTCTATACGCTTACTTAGAATAATCGATGTCGACGTTTGTCTGACACCGTCTTGCGCACCAATCTGATCAAGTAACTTATCCAGAACTTCTGTCGTCGCGCAACGCAGGGTCAGCATATAGTCGATCGCACCGCTCACCGCACAAAGTGTCTCAACTTCGGGTAATTGCTGCAGATACTTCATCAAGCCCGGTGCCATGCGCGCCTCCACTGACAAGCCCACATAAGCACGCACGGCAGGCTGGTACATAGTCTGGCTCAGTCTCAAGCCGTAACCCGCGATTACACCTCGCTTCTCCAGCGCACCGATACGGGCAATCACGGTAGTTCTGGCAATCCCGACCTGCTTGGCAATCGTACTGACGGGCAATCGCGCGTTATCCATCAACAACGCAAGAATTTTGTTATCAATCTCATCCAGAGTCGGCTTCATCCATTCACCATTTAGTCAATTTGCAGCATTTTTTAGTCAAAATGTAGTTACATAGTTCAATATGACGATAATTTACACTCTATTATCTGACAAAAATTGCTTTTAAACTCACTCCATCGATTTGTTTTGACTTAAACCCAACAATCTCTGGAGACACCATGACAACCAAACTTATTCTGCTAGGCGCAGGCAAAATCGGCGATGCCATCCTGAACCTGCTGTCCCACACAGGCGACTATCTGATTACCGTAGCCGATCGCGATGTCGAACGTCTGAAATACGTGGATCAGGCAGGCTTTCCAAATGTTAAAACCGTACAATTGGATCTTGGCGATAAAAATGCGGTCACAGAATTAATCCGCGGTCACCAGGTCACTTTGTCAGCCTGCCCTTATTTCCTGACGCCAATCATCGCGAATGCGGCTAAATCAGCGAATTCCCATTATTTCGATCTGACCGAAGACGTAGAAAGCACACGCATCGTCAAGCAACTTGCAGAGGGCGCTGATTGCGCATTCGTTCCGCAATGTGGTCTTGCACCTGGATTCATCTCTATCGTTGCAAATGATGTCGCAAAACGTTTCGACAGCCTGCGCGATGTCAGTATGCGCGTCGGCGCGCTGCCAACCTTCCCCAACAACGCACTCAAATACAATCTGACCTGGAGTACCGACGGTCTGATCAATGAATACTGCAACCCATGCGAAGCGATTGTTGACGGTCAATTGCGCGAAACCGCTGCACTGGAAGAAATTGAACATTTCTCTCTCGACGGTATTGACTACGAAGCCTTCAATACCTCCGGCGGCCTGGGCACATTGTGCGAAAGCCTGCAAGGCAAAGTGCAAAACCTGAACTACAAAACCGTGCGTTACCCAGGGCACCGCGATATCGTTAAAATGCTGATTCGTGATCTGGAACTGGGCAAACTCGAACGTCGTCCTATCTTGAAAGACGTGCTGGAAACATCGATTCCGATGACCAAGCAAGACGTGGTATTAGTCTTTGTCAGCGTCGTCGGCATGCGCGATGGTCGCCTGGAACAAGAATCTTATGCAAAGAAAATTTACGCACAAGTTGTTAACGGTCAGTTGCTGTCCGCTATCCAGCTGACCACAGCATCCGGTATCTGCGCCATGGTCGATATGGTTGTCAACGGTCAGCTGCCTAAACATGGCATGGTCCGTCAGGAACAAGCCAATCTGGCTGATTTCCTGGCAAACCGTTTCGGACAATATTACGCTGTATAAGTAACGACGGTGGTTGGCTCCCTTTAGTCGGCTGACAGCAAGAACTAGGGAGCAAGCTAACAAGCAACGAGTCGTTAACGATTACAATATTGTCGCTAAGGGTGAGCACTGTCTGACAATGCTCACCCTGCTTATTTAGCGTTTCTTTGATATGCCAAAGCCATCAAAGTTTAGCAAGCGCCTTAATAATCACAACAATCACTCCACTCAGCACATCTTATCCAGATACGCTGCCGGAACCAGACAGACCATTTTGGAGACCAATATGGAAAATATGAATATCACCACCATCCTGAGCCAGCTTGGCGTCAATCTCGCCGATTACCAAGGCCAGGACATCCCTAGCGTATCGCCGGTCAACGGCGCAACTCTCGCGACTTTGCGCGCTGACAATGCCGATCAGGTCAACGCGAAAATTACCCGCGCACAAGCAGCGTTTTTACAATGGCGCAATGTCCCGGCACCACGCCGTGGTGAATTAGTCCGCCTGTTCGGCGAAGAATTGCGTCAGCACAAAGAGGCGCTTGGTCTGGTGGTCACGATGGAAGCCGGAAAAATTCTTCAGGAAGGTTTGGGCGAAGTACAGGAGATGATCGACATCTGCGATTTCGCGGTCGGTTTGTCACGCCAATTGTACGGCCTGACGATTGCCTCTGAACGTCCCGGCCATCGCATGATGGAAGTCTGGCATCCGCTCGGCGTCGTCGGCGTGATCTCCGCCTTCAACTTTCCGGTTGCCGTATGGGCCTGGAACGCAGCACTGGCCTTCGTTTGTGGCAATAGTGTGACGTGGAAGCCATCGGAAAAAACGCCACTGACCGCCTTAGCAACCCATGCTTTATTCATGAAAGCCGTCGCTAAATTCGGCAGCGATGCCCCGGAAGGTCTGGCAGAACTGATCATCGGTGACCGCAATACCGGCGCGCAAATGGTCAATGACAAGCGCGTCGCTCTGGTCAGCGCAACAGGCAGCACCCGCATGGGTCGCCAGGTAGCAGAAGCATGTGCGAAACGCCTCACGCGTACCATTCTTGAACTAGGTGGCAACAACGCCATGATCGTGACAGCCAGCGCCGATCTGGAGATGGCAGTTCGCGGCATCACGTTCTCCGCCGTCGGCACCGCCGGTCAGCGCTGCACTACCTTGCGCCGTCTGTTCGTCCACAACAGCATTTATGACACGCTGGTACCGCGTCTGAAAAAAATCTATGCTGGCCTGCCTATCGGCAATCCAGGCAGCAAATCCACCCTGATCGGCCCACTCATCGACAGCGCCGCATTTGACGCAATGCAAACCGCATTAGCGACAGCGAGCAGCGAACAAGGGCAAGTATTTGGCGGTGAGCGCGTGATCGTCGAGGGTTGTGAAAGCGGTTTTTACGTCAAGCCAGCGCTGATAGAAATGCCAACGCAAACCCAGAGCATGCATCACGAAACTTTTGCACCGATCATGTACATCGTTCGCTACACTGATTTGCAACAGGCAATCGACTGGAACAACGACGTGCCGCAAGGCTTGTCGTCGTCCATCTTCACCACCGACATGCGTGAAGCAGAACGCTTCATGTCCGACAGCGGCAGTGATTGCGGTATTGCCAATGTCAACATCGGTCCTTCCGGTGCTGAAATCGGTGGTGCTTTCGGCGGCGAAAAAGAGACCGGCGGCGGTCGCGAATCGGGTTCCGATTCATGGAAAGCCTACATGCGCAGATCGACCAACACCGTCAACTACAGCAATGCATTGCCGCTCGCACAGGGAATTAGTTTTGATATTTAGCCAACATCATCAATTAGCAATCATTGATATTCATTAATATTCATTAATATTTATTAACATTGATTGACCTTAATTGAGGACAAAAAACCGCCACCCTGCTGGCGGTTTTTTTATGGAAAAACCACAATAGCAAATACAAATAATTCGCTATCACTATACGAACGACATACACTAATAGTGCCAACCCAAAAAAATTATACGAACAATAAGACAACCATAAGCGGCATGAGATGAAAACCAGGAAGTTATTGTCATTAACGACACTGCTGCTGTGTATGACAACGTGTTTGCAAGTATCAGCCGACACAGCAAAACAGATACGCTACCCACGCCTCTCGGTAAATGCCGATCCGCATGGTGAATATATTGTCGAGCTACTACAACTCGCCATCAAATATAGCGGCCAGTCTTACCGGCTCGTACCCAATAACGATCCCATGCAACAAGCGCGGGCAATTTATGAAATGGTGTCAGGTCTCGGCAGTATTGACATCATGTGGACCATGACCACCGATGAAAGGGAATCGCAGCTTATTGCCATCAAAGTACCCATTGACAAGGGATTGATCGGCTGGCGCATTCCTCTCGTCACGACAGCAAATATCAACCTGCTGCATGAGGTCAGGTCGCTTAAAGATTTAAGCGGATTTTCAGCAGGACAAGGTTTCGACTGGCCCGACGTATCCATACTAAGAAGCAACGGGTTGCGCGTACAAACCTCGAACTCCTATGAACCCCTTTTCTCCATGCTAAAAGCTGGCCGGTTCGATTATTTTCCGCGCTCTATTTTTGAAATTCAAACTGAGTTTGATGCGCACCCGGGTTTAGACTTATTCATCGATAAAAACATTGTCCTGCACTATCCTTCAGCAATGTATTTTTTCGTCACACCAAGAGAGCCTAAAATGGCAGAGGCCTTACAAAACGGCTTCGAAGAAATGATTAGGAATGGCAGCTTTGAAAAAACTTTTCAGAAGCATTTAGGTATCCCGTTAAAAAACGCAGGCATCAAACAAAGAACCGTCATTGAGCTACACAATCCTTTGCTGAAAACTGACAAAGCACCTTTTAATCGGCCCGAACTCTGGTATCACCCTGACGCGAAATGAACTAACTCAAACACGCCTTCAAGCACGACTACTCACAATGAAAAAAGCGACACAATACCAGGACGCCCGTCAGCTCGAACAGATTCCTAATATTGGCAAAGCCTGCGCAGCAGATTTACGCTTGCTAGGCATCCATCAGCCAGCGCAACTCAAAGGTCGCGATCCCTACGCGATGCATGAAGATCTCTGTATTCTGACCAATGTCAGACACGATCCCTGCGTGATCGATACTTTTATTTCAGCAGTCCGATTCATGGAGGGTGCTCCTGCCTTGCCATGGTGGGATTACACTAACGAACGCAAAGCTCATTTACTCACGCTCTCATCATGACGATTAAAATTTACGGCGACATTTATTCAGGCAATTGCTACAAAATTAAACTGGCGGCGGCGCAACTTCAGATTCCGCACGACTGGGTCAGCATCAATATTCTGAATAATGAAACGCAGACCGACAGTTTTTTACAAAAAAATCCGAATGGCAAAGTCCCCTTGCTCGAACTCGCCGACGGTACCTGCCTCTCTGAGTCGAACGCGATTTTGCATTATCTGGCCGAAGGCTCATCTTTGCTTCCAGAAGAACGCCTGTACCACGCGCAAGTGTTGCAATGGCTTTTCTTCGAACAATACAGTCATGAGCCCTATATCGCGACCGCCCGCTACATCGTGCGCTATCTTAGACGTCCGGCAGAACACGAAGAACGCCTGCAACAAAAAATGACGCCAGGCTATCACGCTCTGGACGTCATGGAGCAACATCTGAAACAACATCAGTTCTTTGTCGCGGAGCGCTACACCATTGCAGATATCGGCCTGTATGCCTACACGCACGTCGCCCATGAGGGAGGCTTTGATCTGAATGCGTATCCGGCAATCAGGGCTTGGTTACAGAGGGTAGAACAGCAAACCGGTTATCTCAGCATGCAGGCATTTGATCAGCAATCATGAACCAGACTAAACAAAAACCGACACTTGAAGGCGTCACCCTCGAAGCGATCCTGACTCATCTGATCGCGCTACATGGCTGGGAAGAAATGGCCAAGCAGGTCAACATTCGCTGCTTCACCTCTGATCCCAGTATCAAATCCAGCCTGAAATTTTTACGCAAAACACCATGGGCCAGAGAAAAAGTAGAACAGATGTATCTACACTCAGGCGAGCGCTGAAGTAGTTGAGTCGGCAAATTGAGCGCGCCTCAGTTTGCTCACAAACATTTCTTACCGCAGCACCCATAAGGCTCTCAGGCTATAATGACTCCGTGAGGCGCATACAATATGCGTCTTACTCTTTAGAAACCTCTAAAAAGTTCCTTCCTCACTACGTCAAGCCTCCGGGCCTCGCTACCGCAAGTTTCGCTTTTGGCCTATACCTGACAGAATCACTCAAGTTTGCTATACTTGAATAAAATACTCAACCACTCAGGGTATTGTGAATTTTCGCTTGGAGCAAACCACTCATGCGCCTGACTACTAAAGGCCGTTTCGCTGTGACAGCAATGATTGATCTGGCATTACGCCAGGACAAAGGACCTGTCACGCTGGCAGGCATCAGCCAGAGGCAGGATATTTCCTTATCGTATCTTGAGCAGCTGTTTGGCAAGTTACGTCGCCACGAGATCGTCGAATCAGTGCGCGGCCCTGGCGGCGGTTATACCCTGGCACGCAAAGCCCAAAAAATTACCGTAGCAGACATCATTATCGCCGTTGACGAGCCACTGGACGCCACGCAATGCGGCGGCAAAGGCTCTTGTCACGGCAGCGATCACAGTAACGGCATTCATTGCATGACCCATGAATTATGGGCAACCCTGAATGTGAAGATGGTCGACTATCTGGATTCTGTGTCCTTACAAGATTTAGTGAATCAGCAACAACAGAGAAACGCAGAAAAAAATGTCGTGCTGGTACAGCATAAAACTGTACCGAATCTGCACATAGCTTCTTAAATTATTCGTCTTAACCATGTTGCCATTTTGGAGTAACGCATGAATGCCCCGTTGGAAAAAAGCTTGATTGATACAATCAGGTCACCGCACTTCCCTATCTACATGGACTACTCGGCGACCACGCCAGTAGATCCCCGCGTTGCGGACAAAATGATTCCGTTCTTGCGTGCGCAATTCGGCAATCCTGCGTCTCGCAGCCACATGTATGGCTGGGATGCAGAAGCAGCCGTCGAAGAAGCACGCGGCCACGTAGCAGCGCTCGTCAAAGCCGATCCACGCGAAATCATCTGGACCTCAGGCGCGACGGAGAGCAATAACCTCGCACTCAAAGGTGCCGCTCAGTTTTACAAATCCAAAGGCAAACATATCATCACGGTAAAAACTGAGCATAAAGCCGTGCTGGATACAGTCCGTGAGCTGGAGCGTCAGGGGTTTGAAGCGACCTACCTGCAACCCCAGGATAATGGTCTGATTACGCTGGAACAACTCAAAGCAGCAATCCGTCCGGATACGATTCTGGTATCCGTGATGTGGGTTAATAATGAAATCGGCGTCATCCAGCCTATCGCCGAAATCGGTGAATTGTGCCGCGAAAAAGGCATTGTGTTTCACTCGGATGCGGCACAGGCAACAGGCAAAGTGGTGATCGACCTCGAAAATACCAAAGTCGATCTGGTATCTTTCTCTGCCCACAAATCTTATGGCCCTAAAGGTATCGGCGCCCTGTATATCCGCCGCAAACCGCGTGTACGCCTTGAGGCACAAATGCATGGTGGCGGACATGAACGCGGCTTCCGCTCCGGCACATTGGCACCACATCAATGCGCCGGTATGGGTGAAGCATTCCGCTTGGCGAAAGAAGAGATGGACAGCGAACTGGCTCACGTCAGAAGCATGCGCGACCGTCTGGCAAAAGGCTTAAGCGATATTGAAGAAACCTATGTCAATGGCGACATGGAACATCGTGTCCCACACAATCTGAATGTCAGCTTTAATTATGTCGAAGGCGAATCCCTGATCATGGCGATTAAAGATATCGCTGTGTCCTCCGGTTCCGCTTGTACATCAGCGAGTCTGGAACCATCCTATGTATTGCGTGCTCTTGGCCGCAGCGACGAACTTGCGCACAGCTCGATTCGCTTTACTATTGGCCGCTTCACGACAGAAGAAGATATTGATTTCACGATCAATCTGCTGAAAACTAAAGTCGCAAAATTGCGCGAACTGTCGCCGCTATGGGATATGTACAAAGACGGAATAGACATCAGCACTATCCAGTGGGCAGCACATTAATTTACGCAATTGATTTCGTGCAGGCGATGTAGTCTGCTTCATTTGCACCATTTGCACTTATTTGTATTTATATTTGCATCAACAGATTTGTCAGGAGCATCAAAATGGCTTACTCAGAAAAAGTATTGGATCACTACGAAAATCCACGCAATGTCGGCGCGTTCGACAAAGGTGATGACACTATCGGCACTGGCATGGTCGGCGCACCAGCCTGCGGCGACGTCATGAAATTACAGATCAAAGTCGGTGCAAACGGCATCATCGAAGATGCTAAGTTTAAAACCTACGGCTGCGGCTCCGCCATTGCCTCCTCTTCTCTGGTAACAGAATGGGTCAAAGGCAAAACGCTCGATCAGGCGCTGGATATCAAGAACACTCAGATCGCTGAAGAACTGGCATTACCGCCAGTCAAAATTCATTGCTCGATTTTGGCAGAAGACGCGATCAAAGCCGCTGTACTCGATTACAAAACCAAGCACGGCACAGAACAAAGCGCCTGATTTTTGCATCAAGTACAGGAGCCATCATGGCAATCACATTGACAGAAAAAGCGGCCAAGCACGTTAGCCGCTATATGGAAAGACGTGGCAAAGGGATAGGCCTGCGCTTTGGCGTGCGTACGACCGGCTGTTCCGGCATGGCGTATAAACTTGAATACGTCGATGAAATCGGCAGCGATGATCAAATATTTGAATCGCATGGTGTAAAAGTATTTGTCGATCCTAAAAGCCTGCCTTACATCGACGGTACCGAACTCGATTTTGCACGCGAGGGTTTGAACGAAGGCTTCAAGTTCTACAACCCCAATGTCAAGGACGAATGCGGTTGCGGCGAGAGCTTCCGTATTTAATCTGGTTTTAAGCTAATGCAATAGAAAGTTGATAGCGGATGCAGAATCATTTCGAGCTGTTCCAGTTGCCACAACAATTTACCATAGATCAGGACAAGCTGAATGCCGCTTACCGCGAGGTACAGAATAAAGTACATCCCGATAAATTTGTGCAGGCAAGCGATGCAGAAAAACGTGTTGCCATGCAATGGGCAACACGCGCAAATGAAGCGTACCAAACGTTAAAAAAACCGTTAAAGCGTGCGACCTATTTGTGTGAACTGCAAGGCGTTGATTTACAGACGGAGTCGAATACCAGCATGCCCGCGGCCTTCCTAATGCAGCAAATGGAATGGCGCGAAGCGTTCGATGATGCGAGGCAGGCAAGTGATGTGCAAGCAATGGACAAACTGGAAAACGAACTACGCACAGCGCTAAAACGGCAACTTGTTCTGGTTGGCGCCACGCTGGATGCGCATGATTTTAATCTGGCAGCGCAACAGATTCGCGCCTGCATGTTTCTGGAAAAATTCATCGCCGATATCGCTGACATTGCCGCCTTAGAAGATTAACTGGCTGATTCATCACCTGATCTCTGTCAACTCTGCCGTGTCTGCACGTAACTAATGCGGTCGAATGCGACCTAAAGCAATCAACACACATAACTCAAGTAAGTAATTTCGAATAACCCGGCAATTTTATTGCTCTATTTCGATGGCTCGCCATCATCACCATACCATCATGGCATTACTGCAGATTTCTGAACCGGGCATGTCCACCGCCCCGCACCAACATCGACTGGCAGTAGGCATCGACCTAGGCACGACCAACTCCCTGGTAGCGACCGTCCGCAATAGCATTCCCGAAGTCCTGAACGACGAAGAGGGTCGTCCGCTTTTGCCATCGATTGTGCGCTATCTGCCCAATGGCCATGCACATATCGGCTTCAAGGCACAGGCGGAACAAAGCAATGATCCTAAGAACACCATCGTTTCCGTAAAGCGGTTTATGGGGCGCGGCTTGAAAGACATCGCCTACGCAGAAAATCTGCCTTACGATTTTCATGATGAACCGGGCATGCTACAGATCAAGACAATTGCAGGTCTTAAAAGTCCGGTCGAAATTTCTGCTCAGATTCTGGCAACGTTGCGCCAGCAAGCGGAAGATGCGCTTGGCGATGATCTGGTTGGCGCTGTCATTACCGTCCCTGCCTATTTTGACGATGCTCAACGACAGGCAACCAAAGATGCTGCCAAACTGGCAGGACTCAATGTCTTGCGCTTGCTCAACGAACCGACGGCGGCAGCAATTGCCTACGGTCTCGATAATGCATCGGAAGGCACTTATGCAGTCTATGATCTCGGCGGCGGCACCTTTGACATCTCGATCCTGAAAATGAGCAAAGGTGTTTTTGAAGTCTTGTCGACAGGTGGTGATTCTGCACTTGGCGGTGATGATTTTGATCATCGCCTGTTTTGCTGGATCTTGCAGGAAGCCGGATTAGCGCCGCTATCTGATGAAGATACCAGCCTGCTGATGGTCAAGGCGCGTGAAGCCAAAGAGATTTTATCGAGCAAACCGTCAACCTTCATCGATGCCAAATTAAGCTCAGGCGAAAGCGTTCATCTGCAAATCAGTGCCGCCGCGTTCTCTGAGATGACGCAGAATCTGGTCGTGAAAACGATTACACCTTGCCGCAAAGCGCTGCGCGATGCGGAATTGTCTGCCGATGATATCGACGGTGTAGTGCTGGTCGGCGGCGCAACCCGCATGCCACATGTGCGCAAGGCGGTTGGCGATTTTTTCCAGACTACGCCGCTGGCCAATATTGATCCGGATAAGGTAGTCGCTCTTGGAGCCGCGATACAGGCGAATCTGCTGGCAGGCAATCGTGCCGCTGGCGACGACTGGCTGTTATTGGACGTAATCCCGCTGTCTTTGGGCGTAGAAACCATGGGCGGTCTGGCAGAAAAAGTTATCCCCCGCAATTCGACTATCCCCTGCGCTCGCGCTCAGGAATTTACGACATTCAAAGACGGTCAGACAGCGCTGGCGATTCATATTGTTCAAGGTGAGCGCGAACTGGTCAGCGACTGTCGCTCACTGGCGCGATTTGAACTGCGCGGCATTCCGCCGATGGCAGCAGGTGCCGCCCGTATCAGAATTACCTATCAGGTTGACGCGGATGGACTGTTATCGGTATCGGCTCGTGAATTACGCTCCGGCGTTGAAGCATCAATCAGCGTCAAACCGTCGTATGGACTGGGTGATGATGAGGTTGCGCGTATGCTGCAAGACTCTTTTACGTCAGCATCTGAGGATATGCAACAACGCGCACTAAAAGAAGAACAAGTGGAAGCCGAACGAATTTTATTAGCGACACAATCGGCATTAGATGGTGACTCTGCATTACTCAGTGACGCAGAGCACGCGAGTATTACTGGCCTGATGCAAGCCGTGCGCGAGCAGATGCAAGGCAATGACCACAATCGCCTGAAAGCAGCAATCAGCGCGCTGGCTGATGGTACGGAGGAATTCGCCGCCCGCAGAATGGATCAAAGCGTGCGTACTGCTCTGGCAGGTAAAAAACTGGATGATATTTAAGTGTCGCTCATTCATACCTGAGGTAAGGAACGCCAGGAATGAATGAGGTCAGATACGAATCATCTATCTGTCGACGTGTTAAGTAATGGCGCATCAGAGGATGATGCAGATTGAATGAAGAAAGAATTGAGATAACCATGCCACAAATTATCGTATTGCCTCACCCGGTTTTATGTCCTGAGGGAACCGTGATCGACGCTGCTGAAGGTAAATCCTTGTGCGAGGCACTGGTCGAAAGTGATGTTGAAATCGAACATGCCTGCGAAATGTCATGCGCCTGCACTACCTGCCATGTGGTCATTCGTGAAGGCTTCAAATCACTGAACGAATCTACAGATGATGAGGAAGATTTACTCGATGCCGCCTGGGGTTTAGAAGCGACTTCACGTCTGTCTTGCCAGGTAAAATTGGGCAAAGAGGACATCACGATCGAAATCCCTAAATACACGATCAATCACGCGCGCGAGAATCACTAGAACGCAATGATTCATAGCAACATCAGGAGACGAGTATGAAATGGATAGACACTTTTCAAATCGCAGAAGCCTTGTACGACAAATATCCTGATGTCGATCCGCTGAAGATACGCTTCACCGACCTGCATCGCTGGGTCTGCGAGCTTGATGAATTTGATGATGATCCGAATCATTCTGGTGAAAAAATTCTGGAAGCCATACAAATGGCATGGATAGAAGAGGCCAGATAATTCTCTGCCAGTTGTGAAAACCCGCAAAACACCGCGGAGATCAAACTCGCGTCTTGCCTAAGCGCAAAAAATATTTTAATATCAACAAGCCTTTGATATATCTGCTGCAAAGCGGCATTTGTATTGCCCGGCATGGAGGGTAGACGCACGCCAGTCTTGCGCGCTCCGGGTTGATGCTGACACGTCATCCACGCTACGAGAAACGCCTCCAGCACTCGCTAACAAGAAGTGATGTACAAGGATCTTGCAATGCAGTTTCGACATCTACTATCTGCAATCCGCAGCCAGCTCACGCTCAGGCTTGCCATCATCCTTGCTGTCGTCTTCGGCCTTCTTGCCCCCTTCGTTGTATTGATTCCGTATTACCAAACCAGTATTGAACACGTCGCACGCGAACGTACCGATGCAGATCACAAGCGGCTGGCCGATATTCTTGCGGTCATCTTAAGCGAGCCACTGTGGCAAATCACACCAGAAATTGCGAATGTCTCTAGCGAAGTAGTGTATTCAGATCCGCGGGTCGCAGAAATTCGCGTTGTTACCCTGCCCGATCATAAAGAATTTATCAAAAACAATATCCGCAGAAAGACACAGGAAGGTCCGTTCAAAGTCGAAAAACGCGAGATCAAGCATGGTGAACAGATCATCGGCGAAGTCGAGCTGACTCTCGCAGAGGATATTCTGCGTGAGAATCTTGCCTCGGAATTTAAGCGTTATGCCAGTTCCGCTCTGGTCTCTCTGGTCGTTGCGGTGGTATTTATTTTGATGGTATTGCAGTGGCGCCTGGTTGAACCGATCAAACTCTTGATGGGCGAGTCGGACCGGCTCGCTAACGGCCAGCTCAATGAGCCGATCTCGCTCAAACGGGAAGATGAATTAGGTCACCTGGCCTTGAGCTTGGAAGCGACCAGGCAGGCCTTGCAACGCTCTTTCTCCGAACTAGAAGTGAAGAATCAGCAGTTGCTTGAGTATTCCGGCACGCTGGAATCTAAAGTCAGGCAGCGCACGCAAGAGCTTGAAACTGTGAATATGACACTGGAAACAGCTTTGACCAACGTCAACAGCGCCCAAAACGAACTGGCACGCATTGAGCGCATGGCGGCACTGGGATCGATGGTGGCGGGTGTTGCGCATGAACTGAATACGCCGCTGGGCAATTGCCTGCTGGTCGCCAGTACACTGGAAGAAGAAACAAGGCATCTGAACCGCATGATGGACGAAGGCGGCATGCGCAAATCGGATTTGACCCGTTATGCGGCGATGGCGAGTGAATCGACTAAATTATTGTTACGCGGTCTGCAACATGCAGCGCGTCTGGTTGGTGATTTTAAACAGGTCGCGGTTGACCAGTCGAGCGCCCAACGGCGCCAGTTTGGCCTGCTGATCATGCTGCAAGAGCTTGCCGCCCTGCTGAATTCGAGCTTACGTAAAACACCATTTACGCTAGAGCTGGATATCCCGGCAGATATTGAGCTCGACAGCTATCCCGGCCCGCTCGGTCAGGTATTTACAAACCTGGTCAATAACGCTGTATCACACGGTCTGGATGGATGTAACGAAGGTCACATGCGCTGCATGGCACAGCGCCAGGGCGATCATGTACTGATCGTGTTTGAAGATAACGGCAAAGGTATTCCGCCAGAGATTATCAAGCGTATTTTTGAACCGTTCTTCACGACAAAATTCGGCCAGGGCGGTAGCGGTCTCGGTCTCTCCATCACCTTTAACATCATCACCAATGTACTGGGCGGAGAAATCCGTGTGACCAGCACCGCTGGTCAGGGTGCACGCTTTGAAATCAGCATTCCGCTGACAGCTCCGGGGCAAATAGAGTCGCAAGATCCTTTACTCAACAACTAAACATACTCCCACCAAGTATATTTTCAATCCCTATATAAAATAAGCGGATAAGTGGGTATTCCTCTTAATATTTAGGGGAGTATTTAAAATTCACTGCCTAATCACCGCTTAGTCACGGCTTAGTCACAACCAACTCATCTCTAATTGATCGCCAATTCACCGTAAATTCATCGCCGACTATTAGCCTGTCACCCTCGACACAGCACCAAGCACACGAATACCCGTTACAATCTCACAAATTTTTCCAAAGCTGATCATGCGCCAATATCTCGACTTTATGCGCCATGTGCAACAACATGGCACCACCAAAACCGACCGTACCGGCACCGGCACCGTCTCCGTTTTTGGCTATCAAATGCGCTTTAACCTGCAGGAAGGATTTCCCCTGCTGACGACAAAAAAACTTCATCTGAAGTCCATCATTCACGAACTGATCTGGTTTTTGGCAGGCTCGACAAATACAAAATATCTGAAAGAAAACGGTGTCTCAATCTGGGACGAATGGGCAGATGAGAACGGCAATCTGGGACCGGTCTATGGCTCGCAATGGCGCAACTGGCCCGCGCCGAATGGTCAACATATCGATCAGATCAGTCAGTTAATCGCTCAGATCAAAAGCAATCCCGACTCTCGCCGCCTGATAGTCTCTGCGTGGAATGTCGCGGACATTCCTCAGATGAAGTTACCACCTTGCCATGCTTTGTTTCAGTTTTATGTTGCTGACGGCAAATTATCCTGCCAGCTGTATCAGCGCAGTGCCGATATCTTCCTTGGTGTACCGTTTAATATTGCCTCGTATGCGCTGCTGACGCACATGGTTGCTCAACAAACAGGGCTGGATGTGGGAGATTTTATCTGGACAGGGGGTGATTGCCATCTGTATTCGAATCATATGGATCAGGTAGCAGAGCAATTGTCACGCAACACCTTGCCATTGCCAAAACTCAAGATCAAACGTCAGCCAGAGTCTATTTTTGACTATCAATTTGATGATTTTGAGTTCATCGATTATCAGTTTCATCCGCATATCAAAGCGCCGGTTGCAGTCTAGATTCGCGCCGCCTGCAGTCAAACTCAGTTCATTTCATCACTATGTCATCGTTCACCATTATCGTAGCGACGGATCGCCAGAATGGCATCGGCATCAATAACGCCCTGCCCTGGCATTTGCCAGAAGATCTTGCCCATTTCAAACGCACCACCAGTGGTCACCCTATCGTGATGGGGCGCAAGACCTTTGAATCGATCGGCAGGCCTTTACCAAACCGGCGCAATATTGTGATTACCCGCAATCCTGACTGGCAGCATGACGGCGTCGAATCCGTAGCGTCATTGGCAGCGGCACAGGCATTGGTGGCAGGACAATCCGCATTTATTATCGGAGGAGCGGAAATTTACCAACAGGCGCTCCCCTTGGCAAATTGTCTGATCGTGACGGAAATACAACAAATTTTTGATTGTGATGCTTTTTTTCCGGCAATCAATCGCGCAGAATGGAAAGAAGTGACGAGAGAAGAATTCGTGTCAGAAAAGAATCAATTAGCTTATGCTTTTGTTACTTATCAGCGCCAGTAGTTTGTCCTGAAAATTAACCTAAGCAATTCGTACCCATAAGCAACAGCAATAAATAACGTCAATAACAATTACAAACAGGAATTACCATTATGTCCAGTGAAGGTTTTCACGTACACGGCCCCCATGATCACGAACTTGAGCATGCAGCACACGGTAACGATGATTTCGCCAGCAAAATCGCGGTTATGACCGCCATTATGGCAACTGTCGGTGCCTTGTTTGGCTACCAGGGCGGCGCCACGCAAAACGACGCGGCGATGTTCAAAAACGAAGCGGCCATCAAGAAGACTGAGGCAGCTAATCAATGGAATTTTTACCAGGCTAAATCGAGTAAGCAAAACTTAGCCGAATTAGCGATGATCTTGCCCGGTGCTGATGTAGAAAAATACAAGGCAAAGGTCGCGAGATACGAGACCGAAAAAGAAACCATCAAGGTCAATGCCGAAAAATTAGAGGCAGAATCGCAGGAATGGGATCACAAATCCGAGGGTGCCTTGCATCAGCATCATCGCTGGGCACAAGCAATGACCGGTGTACAAATTGCCATTTCACTGGCGGCAATCACCTTGCTGACCAAAAAGAAATGGTTACAATTTGCCTCATATGGCGTTGCTGGAGTAGGTGTAGTATTGGCAGTGCTGGCCTGGTTACATATCTAAGCGATTGATTCAGGGCATAACATGAAAAAACTCCTACCCTTGCTACTCATCTATACCAGCTTTGCGGCTCACGCACAGACCTCAGAGTATGCACAACTGGTTCCTAGTCCTTATTTACCGAAAGATGTGAATTTTTCGCTAGGTGCGGCTGCTTTTTCTGCCGCCCGCTATACCGGCTCTGATGAGCGCCGGCTTGCTGCTTATCCTTTGCTCGATGCCCAATGGAGAAACGGTGCTTTTGCCAGTACGATTTCTGGCATCGGCTACAATTTTTCAAAAGACCCCAGCCTGCAATACGGCCTCAGAATGACGGTCGAAGCTGCCCGTGATGAATCCCGTTCAGACCGCCTTCATGGACTTGGGGATGTAGGTACTGCAATTGAGCCAGGAGCCTTCCTGAACTACATCGTTAATCAGAACTACTCACTCACCTCGTCTATCCGTTACGGTTCCGGTGTTGACCACAACGGGCTACAACTCAGTCTTGGCGGACGAGCAACGACGTCGTTGAATACGCAACATCGTTTATCTGCAAGCTTTGGTGCAAACTGGGCGAACACCTCATTTGCACAATCCTATTTTGGCGTGAATGCAACACAATCTGCGGCGAGTGGATACAATCAATACACGCCGACAGCAGGTCTGACAGACGTCAAGGTAGGCGCAAGCTGGAACTGGAGTATCGATTCGAACTGGTCACTGACCACAGGCGCCTCGGTTAAATACCTAACCGGTGATGCTGCCAAGAGCCCTTTTGTGTTTCAAAAAACACCCGTTACCATTTTTTCAGCAGCAAGTTACCGCTTCTAACGTGGTTCCAGGCTGACAATACGAGTCCTCAATATGACGCGTGGATGAAATTTTCGTCCATCGCCCATGATTGAGGATTTTTTTTCACATCTTCGCCCCCATATCTGAGAAAATTCGCTCTTTGAATTTTTCGGCGCGCAAGCGGTTGATCTAAGTCGGCACTTGTTTTATCTCCGGCTTCACTTGCCCAGGCGTCTCCCTCGTAACAAGCTCTCTGGAGACCTCATGAAATTCCGCTTCCCCATCGTCATCATTGACGAAGACTTCCGTTCTGAAAATACCTCTGGCCTAGGCATCCGCGCACTTGCTGACGCAATGGAAAAGGAAGGCATGGAAGTGCTGGGTGTCACCAGCTACGGTGATCTGTCGCAGTTCGCCCAGCAACAATCACGCGCCTCCGCATTTATCTTATCTATCGACGATGAAGAGTTCGGTGGCGGCTCGACCGAAGAAACCGATTACGCACTAAAATCCCTGCGCGCCTTCGTCGAAGAAATCCGTTACAAAAACGCCGACATTCCTATTTATCTGTACGGTGAAACACGTACCTCGCGCCACATCCCAAATGACATCCTGCGCGAATTGCATGGCTTCATTCATATGTTTGAAGACACGCCAGAATTCGTCGCCCGTCACATCATCCGCGAGGCAAAGTCTTATCTGGATGGCTTGGCACCACCGTTTTTCCGTGCACTGGTGCATTACGCCAATGATGGCTCCTACTCATGGCATTGCCCCGGGCATTCAGGCGGCGTCGCGTTCCTGAAGTCACCTATCGGACAAATGTTTCACCAATTTTTTGGCGAAAACATGTTACGTGCCGACGTTTGCAATGCGGTAGAAGAACTCGGCCAGTTGCTTGACCACACCGGCCCAGTAGCAGCATCCGAGCGCAATGCGGCACGTATTTTTAATGCAGATCACTGCTACTTCGTGACAAATGGCACGTCCACTTCGAACAAAATGGTGTGGCATTCCACGGTAGCGCCGGGGGACATCGTCGTAGTTGACCGCAATTGCCACAAATCGATTTTGCATTCCATCATCATGTGCGGTGCAATCCCGGTTTTCCTGATGCCAACCCGCAATCATCTTGGCATCATCGGACCCATTCCGCTGGAAGAATTTTCCATGGAAAGTATCCGTAAAAAGATCGAGGCCAATCCGTTTGCACGTGAAGCCAAGAATAAAAAACCGCGTATTCTGACGATCACGCAATCGACCTATGACGGCGTGCTGTATAACGTTGAGACCTTAAAAGAGCTGCTGGATGGCGAAATCGACACCCTGCATTTCGATGAAGCGTGGCTGCCGCATGCGACTTTCCATGACTTTTATAAAGATATGCATGCGATTGGCAAAGAGCGGCCACGCGCCAAAAAGTCGATGATCTTTTCGACTCAATCGACACACAAATTGCTGGCAGGCATCTCACAGGCATCACAAATTCTGGTACGTGAATCAGAGACCGTTAAACTGGACAGAGATAGCTTCAATGAGGCTTATCTGATGCATACCTCGACTTCCCCGCAATATTCGATTATTGCATCCTGCGATATCGCAGCAGCGATGATGGAAGCACCGGGTGGCACCGCATTAGTCGAAGAATCGATCCTGGAAGCGCTCGATTTCCGCCGTGCCATGCGCAAGGTCGATCAGGAATGGGGGCAAGACTGGTGGTTTCAGGTGTGGGGGCCAAATGCGCTGTCAGAAGATGGCATAGGCTCACGTGACGACTGGATGATCCACGCAGAAGATGACTGGCATGGCTTCGGCAAGCTCGCTCCTGGCTTCAACATGCTAGATCCGATTAAAGCAACCATTGTCACCCCGGGTCTATCGCTAGAAGGCAAATTCGGGGAATCCGGGATTCCGGCATCAATCGTCACGAAATATCTGGCAGAACACGGAGTTATCGTTGAGAAATGCGGTCTGTATTCTTTCTTCATCATGTTCACGATCGGCATCACTAAAGGTCGTTGGAACACGCTGCTGACTGCGCTGCAGCAGTTCAAGGACGACTACGACAAGAATCAGCCAATGTGGCGCATTCTGCCTGAGTTCGCGGCGGCGAATCCGACCTACGAAGGCATGGGTCTGCGCGATTTATGCCAGAACATCCACGAAGCATATAAATCGCACGATGTGGCGCGACTGACGACAGAAATGTACCTATCAGACATGCAACCCGCAATGAAACCATCGGATGCGTTCGCAAAAATGGCCCATAAAGAGATCGAACGGGTAGCGATTGAAGAGCTGGAAGGCCGTGTGACAGCAATCCTTCTGACACCTTATCCACCAGGTATTCCGTTGCTGATTCCAGGTGAGCGCTTCAATAAAACCATCGTTGATTACCTGCGCTTTGTACGTGATTTCAACGAAAAATTCCCTGGCTTCGAGACGGACTGTCACGGCCTGGTCAAGGCAGAAGTAAATGGTAAGCGAGGTTATTTTGTCGACTGCGTGCAACTGGGTGCAGAACTGGCAGCATAACTGCAGATTGAACTCGTGCGATTATTTCTGTGATTGATAGCTCATGACCAGAACGCAAACAAGAAAGCACTTGTGTGTACAAGTGCTTTTTTTATACACACCTGTCAAACCTATGCTGTCATAAGACTGCTAATTTCAGGATACAATGAAATCCAATTCTATATAAGCGTCAAAGTTGATACATGAATGAATTGTCCTCGTTAACTCCCGTCAATCAAGCTGAAGTCAAAATTGGTCAGGCAGTCCCGTGGCCGGTGTACGATGCCTGGGGAAATTTATTGCTGGAATCTGGCGGCATCGTGTCAAACGAAGCACAACTCAATGATTTGTTAGAAAACGGCTATTGTTCAGATACCCTTTGGACTGACGTCGGAAAAAAAACCACCACTGCGGTAGCCAGCGCGGTCAATAGCAAACCCGAAACAGCTCCTGAAAAACCAACATCCGAACTCAATAAAGAAGCAATGATTGAGCTCGACAGCGTACGCTGGCATGTAGGAGAAATTTTTTATCTACAAGTGCATGACAATGCCAATTTACGCTATACCGTTCGCCTGATAGGCTTCGTCAAAAACAAATCAATTCTGGTCACCGCGCCCATGATCGATGGTAAAGGCGCGCTCATCAGAGATGGTCAAACATTTATTGTCAGAGCCTTCCCGGGCAAAAGAGCTTACGCCTTTACTGCATCGGCAGTGAAATCTGTTTTTAGCCCGCATGCCTACTTACATTTAACGTATCCCAAACAGGTACGCTCCACCACAATTCGCCAAAATTCGCGCGCCACTGTAAAAATCATTGCGGCAGTAACCATTGGCGAACCAGAGCAAACAGCGGCTGCCACGCTGGGCGATCTGAGCATGGGCGGTTCCTCTGGCGTGATTAAAAAACCACTCGGCAAAAAGAATGATATCGGCACAATAAAATTTAAAGTTAATGCCGCAGGCAACGATGAGTTCCTGGTTTTAAAAGTCATATTGCGCTCTGTCAGCCCCACTGAAACAGGCGATGAGTACCGCCATGGATTTGAGTTTATCGACGTACCGACTCAAGCGAAGTTAATCCTGTCGGCGTTTGTTCATCAGACGCTTGCGGAGACAGAATAAACCTGTTGTCGCAAGCACATCGCACTTACCATTTATTACACTTCAAGAGTTTCTCGACACAAAGTTTTACCCTTAATATGTTAATTCGAGTGCCGTGATATTGATTGCTGTCTGCTGTATCGATGCGATAAATCAACGGTGTGACAGCGTAGTCAGGCCAGTCATGCTGTAAAACTACTCAATATCATTTTGCCTAAGTGTTGCTAAAACCTCGCGGAGAGAAATAATGTCGTCCAGTCTGATCAGAATTTTTGTTATTACATCGATCATCGCGTTATTGGCGTCATGTGGCGGTGGTTCCGGCGGCTCTTCCGGTGCGGTTGCCAGTGGCAGTACCGGTAGTACGAATCCAACCCCGACGCCGACGCCGACGCCAGATCCTGTCGTACCATTGACGTCAACGCAGGCAGCAAGGTTCCTTGGCCAGACCACTTTTGGCGTAACAAGTGACGACATCAACAAAGTCGTTGCCAGTGGTTACGGTAGCTGGATCGATACACAATTTAATGCACCGCAAAAAATGCACCGTAGCTATATGGATACGATTAGTGCGACTTTGCCTACAGGTACATCACTTAGCCAAAACCAATTCTTTGAGTCGTTCTGGCAACAAGCTATTACAGGAGACGATCAATTGCGTCAAAGGGTCACGTATGCTCTGTCGCAGATATTTGTTGTGTCGTTCCAAGATAGCACTGTCAATAATTATCCTCGCGGCGTAGCCTCCTACTACGACACATTGGCCAGCGGTGCCTTTGGAAATTTTCGTGTACTCCTGGAAAATGTCTCGCTTCATCCCATGATGGGAATTTACCTGACATCCCTGCGTAACCAAAAGGAATCTGGAACGCGTGTCCCGGACGAGAACTATGCCCGGGAAGTGATGCAGCTTTTCACGATCGGCCTGACACAACTAAATCAGGACGGCACACCTAAACTCAATAACGGCAAACCACTGGAAACCTATTCCAATGCAGACATTACCGGCCTGGCAAAAGTATTCACAGGATGGAGTTGGGCTGGCCCAGATAAAAGCGATAACCGCTTCTTTGGTGGTAATGCAGATCCCGACCGGGACTGGAAGCCTATGCAGAGTTATCCCAAATACCATTCAACTTCCGACAAAACATTTCTGGGAGTGACGATACCCGCTCAAACAGCAGCCAATCCTGAAGCCAGTTTAAAAACTGCTTTAGACCAACTCTATAATCATGAGAATGTCGGCCCTTTTATTGGAAAACAGTTAATTCAACGTCTGGTCACAAGCAATCCAAGCCCGCAGTATGTATCACGGGTTGCCGCCGCGTTTGCTAATAACGGACAAGGTGTTCGTGGCGATATGAGGGCTGTCATCAAGGCAGTGTTATTGGATACAGAGGCTAGAACAGATGCCAGTGCTACAACAACAAGTGCAGGAAAACTACGTGAGCCTGTTCTACGTTTAGCCAACTGGATGAGGTCATTCAGTGCAAAATCAACGACGACACGATTCCTACTGACTAATCTGGATGATCCACTGAGCGCGATCAGCCAGACTCCGATGCGGTCGCCTACCGTATTTAATTTTTACCGCCCCGGTTACGTACCACCAAATACCACGATTGCCAGTGCCAATCTGGTTGCACCGGAATTTCAAATTACAGGCGAGACGTCGGTGGTCGGCTATCTCAATTTCATGCGTGACGTGATCCCTAATGGTGTAGGCTCATCAAGTGGTGTTGTCCAGAGCGGTAGTACCTCAACACGCGACGTCAAGGCTGACTACACAAACCTGATCGCCCTGGCAGATACGCCCGACAAATTACTGGATCAAATCAGCCTGCTACTCACCGCAAATCAGATGAGCGCAACGCTACGTAATCAGATACTGACTGCCGTAAATTCGGTTGCAATACCGACCAACAGCACGACTAATGCCGATGCGGCCAGAAAAAATCGTGTCTATCTCAGTATCTTCCTGACGATGGCATCACCAGAATACCTGACGCAAAAATAATCCGGAGAATAAGATGACTTCTAAAATTAATGCGTCACGCCGCGAGTTTCTGCGTATGTCCTCAGCCCTGTCCGTCGTGGGCGCTGCCGGTGCGCCTTTTGCGCTGAATCTGGCAACCATGGCGTCAGCAGCCGCACAAACTGTACCGAACGACTACAAGGCATTGGTCTGCCTGTTTATGTTTGGTGCGAATGATCATGCGAATACCGTGTTAGCAACCGACAGTACATCCTGGTCACAATATTTGTCGGTACGCACGACTAACGAAGCTGGTTCAATTGCTTTGCCCGCCGTCGGTACAGCTGGCGGTGTTCTTCCTATCACGCCAAATTCGACGCAAGCAGGACGTACGTTTGCTTTGCATCCAAGCATGACTGAGTTAAAAAGCTTGTTCGACAACGGTCGTGCGGCGGTTATCAGTAACGTCGGACCTCTGGTCGTACCAACGACACTCGCCCAATACAAAGCCGCCAGTGTGCCGCTTCCACCGAAACTATTCTCACACAACGATCAGCAATCACTCTGGCAAGCCTATGCACCCGAAGGCGCCGCTTATGGCTGGGGTGGCCGCATGGGTGACTTAATGGCAGCCAATAACAGTAATCCGATTTTCACGTCGATTTCTGCTTCCGGTAATGCCGTATTTCTGGCGGGCAGAACGGTCAATCAATATCAGGTCAATGCATCCGGCGCAGTGCCGATTGGCGGCCTCAGCGGCGCCTTATTCGGATCCAGTGCCGGTGCCAATCCTTTAAAAGCAATCATCACCGCAGATTCACCACATTTACTTCAGAAAGAACATGCCGTCGTTACCAGTCGCTCCATCAATGCGCAAAGTTTGCTCAGTCCATCGATGGCACCGGCAGGTGGCACCGGCGTTCCTAATCCAACTCAATACACGAACCCCAACACCGGTGCACTCGCGACCAACTCACTAGCAGTTCAATTGCAAACTGTCGCGCGGATTATTGCGGGACGCAGTGCATTGGGCGCGAAGCGTCAGGTGTTTTTTGTCAGCATGGGCGGCTTCGATACACACGATTTCCAGCGGACCTCACAAGCGGATTTGCTAGCAAAAGTGTCGCACGCAATTGCCTATTTCGATGGTGTTATGGGGAACCTGCAGGGTGCTGACGTGCGTAACTCAGTCACTCTATTTACCGCATCTGACTTCGGTCGTACCTTCACGAGTAACGGCGACGGTACCGATCATGGATGGGGCTCTCACCATTTTATTGTCGGTGGCGCAGTCAAAGGTAAGGACATCTATGGCACCTTCCCTGTCACCGGTCTCAAACATGACCAGGACGTAGGTTCCGGAAGTTTATTACCGCAATTCTCAGTAGATCAATATGGTGCAACGCTGGCAAATTGGTTTGGTCTTAGCACCACACAAATCAACGACGTATTCCCGAATATTACAAACTTCACCAATCGTAATCTAGGATTCATGACCTGAAATTCATAAGCTGGAATTCGTCAGAAAAATCTTAAGTACAGGTATGGATTTTCACTAAAAAATTGAACGTGCTGTCAAGGTTGTAAAACGTTCCAACGCATAGGTACCAGCCAGCGAATTACCGGTCGGATCTAAGCCCGGGGACCAGACTGCGACAGCGAGTTCTCCCGGCACCAGCGCCAGAATGCCGCCGCCAACACCACTCTTGGCAGGTAAACCAACCCGGTATGCAAAATCACCCGCGGCGTCATAAGTACCGCAAGTCAGCATCAAGGCATTCAGACGTTTCGCCGAGCTCGCATCAAGAATCTGCTGACCGCTCCAGGGAATCGTTCCATGTTGAGACAGAAAGCTTCCTGCTTTAGCCAATTCCGCACATGTCATCGTGATAGAACATTGACGGCAATAACTATCGATCACCGTCTTCACCGGATTATGCAGATTTCCAAAATCCTTCATCAGATGCGCAATCGCATAATTTCTATGCGCAGTCTCACGCTCTGACTGAGCGACCGTCACATCAAAATCGATATCCAGCTGATCCGCAATCAAACGTGCAAACTGCAAAATCGCAATATCTGACTGAACAAAACGACTGGATAAAATATCATTGATCACCAACGCACCAGCATTAATGAAGGGATTGCGCGGTTTGCCACGCTCGTATTCGAGCTGCACCAGAGAATTAAATGGACTACCAGATGGTTCACGGCCAACACGAGTCCAGATCGCATCGCCCTCTCGTGAAAAAGCCAGCGCCAGCGCAAATAACTTCGTCACACTCTGCAATGAAAACTTCACTCCAGCAGCACCAATCGAAAACTGACGCCCGTCAAGACAATACACCGCCATTCCGAACTGCTGAGGTGACACTTTGGATAATTGCGGAATATAACTCGCAACTTTGCCTTGCGATAACAGTGGCTGCACTTCGTGATAAATCGTGCTCAGAATATCTTGATAATCAGGTGAATGAATGGCGGGCATAGCTTCTCAAATCTGGAACGGGCACACAGATTAGCATATGAACAAGAGCCTGTTAAGAATCACTCATTTCGTGAACCAATTGCCACAGTTCTGACAGTCTAAGAAATAAAGAAGCCTGGCAATGCCAGAATGCGCATCACAAGCCTTTCTCAAAATGATAAAGTGAAGCATTAGCGTATCGACTTACCTCCAATGAACTACAGCCCGTCACTCCATCGCTCCTCACTGGCATTGGCCTTATTTGCGACACTTACGTCAGGCTCACTGATATCGGTGCAAGCGCAGACAATGTACCGGTGCGGCAGCGTCTTTCAGGACAAGCCTTGTGAAAACGGTCAGCAAAAAGTCATTGGCACCATCAAAACGCCAGGCCCATCAGACAAACCGGCATTAGACCTGAGCTGTACCCGTCGCGGTGAAGAGGCAAAAAAAATCATCTGGATGCGTGAGGGCGGCGCATTACAAGATAAATTAATGGCAGAAGCCAGTACCAGTGAGCGCCGCAAACTGATCGCAGATGTGTATGCCATCCGTGGCAATTCCGGCGACGTCAGAAGTGCCATTGAAAATGACTGTATGGCTGAAAAAGCACGGGCACAGCAATTTGGCACCAGAATAGATGAAGATATACCGGGTCAGGCACGTGCTGCCACCCAGCGGGCAACCGCAAACGCAGAGCAGGACAAGCCAATTAGTAATACAAACGACACA
Organism: Undibacterium sp. Rencai35W; assembly: GCF_049340185.1. Taxonomy (NCBI): domain Bacteria; kingdom Pseudomonadati; phylum Pseudomonadota; class Betaproteobacteria; order Burkholderiales; family Oxalobacteraceae; genus Undibacterium; species Undibacterium sp. Rencai35W. Next base: position 316,588 of record NZ_JBMPPC010000003.1, on the reverse strand, counting down.
ACAAATACAACGAATGCTGCGTCACGCAAACGCATGCAATGTGATTTGCTCAAAAACCAGTTAGCCACTGCCCGGCTCGATCAAAAATCCGGCGGTAGCGCTGGCACCATGGACACTCTCAGCCAACAGCGTCGCAATACCGAGAACGAATTAAAATCATTAGGCTGTGACTCCTCGCAGCGAGCGCTTCAGTAGGTCTGTTCTTGATGAGACAGTGCCGACAATTCACCGCTCTGCGATTCATGCTCATCATAGCGATCTTGTTTGCACGTTTGCTCAACGCAGACGCAGCGGAACTGATCGTCATGCAAAAGGAGGAACTACAGCAAAAATCTTCCTCTACACCATCGCCCTTGCGCTTTCAAGCCGCACTAGGTCAAACCCTGGCAGAACAAATGAATCGTAAGGTCAGATATCTCGATTTGCCGCGCAAACGTTTTGCTGAGGCGCTAGAGGCAGGCGAAGGCGATATTCTGTGCGGCTATTTACCAGATTGGCTACCAGGCGCCTTTGACTGGAGCAAACCCTTCCTGCCAGTAGCAGAAATTGTGGTCACGGCAAAACGGGCAAAGAAACCCGCAAGCATACTTGAACTCAAAGGGCAAAGAATTGGCACCTTAATCGGCTTTGTCTATCCTGATCTGGAAAAAGCTTTGGGTGAAAACTTTATACGTGATGATGCACCATCGATAGAATCCTCTATGCGTAAATTAGCGACAGGCCGCTTCGACCACGTAGCCACTACGGCAGCGGGTCTGCATTCACAGACCATGCAAAAAGATTTTTCGCTGCCATTGCATGCACCACTAACCATCAAAGAATTCAAAACACAATGTGCCATTTCAAAGAATGGCAATGTGAAGGCAGACGAGGTAAATAAAGCAATAGACACCATTCTCAAGAATGGTAAATTGATAGATTTAATTCAGCACTATCACTGAAAAAACAAAGTATAAAAACCGAAAAACATGCCAGCACAATTACTGATTACTGGCATGTTTATTTAGATCAGGCCTTAGGCAAGGTAACGCCGTGCTGTCCCTGATATTTACCGCCGCGATCCTTATAGGATGTCTCGCAAATCTCATCACTCTCAAAGAATAAGACCTGAGCACAACCCTCACCTGCATAAATCTTTGCTGGCAACGGTGTCGTATTAGAGAATTCCAGCGTCACGTAGCCTTCCCACTCAGGCTCAAACGGCGTCACGTTCACAATGATGCCGCAACGGGCATAAGTCGACTTACCCAGACAAATCGTCAGCACACTGCGAGGAATACGGAAGTACTCCATGGTTCTGGCCAGCGCAAATGAATTGGGCGGAATGATGCAAACATCCCCTTTAAAATCCACAAAGGATTTTTCGTCAAAATTCTTAGGGTCAACAATTGTGCTGTTGATATTTGTAAAAATTTTAAACTCATCCGCACACCGAATATCGTAACCATATGAAGAGGTGCCATAGCTGACAATTTTCTCTTCGCCGCGAGTACGAACCTGACCAGGCTCGAAAGGCTCGATCATGGCGTGCTCTTGCGCCATGCGGCGTATCCATTTGTCTGATTTGATGCTCATATTCTCTACCTTAGTGAAAGGTTTCTTCTTTGCTGAATCAGCAGAAGAGCCTTTGTTTGATTTTGGGTAAGATTTTACGCGAATTTGTTATGAAAATTCGATTTTTAACCGTATCGTGGACGTCAACAAACCGTAAAGCTAAGGTAATTCCACTCCACAAGCAGGTACCGTTGCAGTCTGAGATGCAACTTCTTTCGCATATTCCACCTGCACCTCAACTGGCAGATGAATATTATTTTTTACGGCAGTCAGTTCGGCAAGGATAGAGATTGCTATTTCTGCGGGGGTTTTGCTGCCTATATATAGGCCGATCGGTCCGTGTAGTTTTGCCAGCTCTGAGTCTGTTACGTCGAATTCTTTCAGCCGTTCGCGGCGTTTAGCGTTATTGGATCTGGATCCGATGGCACCGACATAAAACGCGTCTGACTTCAGTGCCTCCATTAAGGCGAGGTCGTCCAGTTTGGGATCATGGGTCAGCGCAACAACCGCACTACGACTATCTAATTGCATTTCGATAACCAGATCATCCGGCATTGCATGGACGACTTGGACGCCATCGACTTGCCAACCTTTCCTGTATTCCTCACGAGGATCACATACCGTCACGTGGTAATCCATCCCTACGGCGATGCTAGCCAGAAAGCGCGACAATTGTCCTGCGCCAATGATGAGCAGGCGCCAGCGCGGACCATGTATGGTCGTAAGTGCAGTGACGGAAATCTGCAAGCTCATACCAGAACTGGCCTGATCAAGCCGGACTTCTCCTGTTTGCAAATCGAGCCGGCGTGCAACGAGCTGATGCGCACTCAGGCGCTCCAATAACTCCTTAATCCGGCTTTGTGGGGATAAGGGCTCTAAAGCGAGCTGGATGGTTCCGCCACAAGGCAGACCAAAACGATGAGCCTCATCGGCGGTAATCCCATAAGTGACTATGTCAGGCAAGGTTCTTTGTATGCCTTCGTTTCTGACCCGCTCGATCAAATCGTCCTCAATACAACCGCCCGAGACTGATCCGACTACCTGCCCGTCTTCGCAGATGGCCAGCATTGCGCCTTCGGGACGCGGACTGGAGCCCCAGGTTTTAATCACTGTCACCAGCTGGCATTTCAGCCCTGCTTGTGTCCAGCGATTGCATGCTTTGAGGACTTCTAAATCGATGCTATCCATAATTACTCAAGCAGATACCGCAGTATTGATGCGGCTTACAGGCCAAAAAGGCGCTGTAAGCCGCATCAATACTACGTGGTTAAAGTTGGAAACTTCTAAAAATTCCACATACGAAGTGTTCAGAAAAAACGCTCCCGGGAGTTTTACAGAGAGCGTTTTTACGACATCATCATGCCTTGGCGATTTTCTCCGGGGTCAGAGGCAAACTGCGCAAACGCTTGCCGGTCGCGGCGAATAAAGCGTTTGCTACCGCAGGTCCGATCAGTGCCGTTGCCGGCTCACCGATGCCGCCAGGTTTTTCGTTACTCTGAACCAGCGTGACATTGATCTTTGGCATTTCATTCATGCGCAAGACCGGATAGTTGTGAAAATTAGTTTGCTGAACCCGGCCATCAATCAGCGTAATATCACCATACAAAGCCGCGGTGAGACCAAACGCAATACTTGATTGAATCTGTGCCTCGACCGTATCCGGATTAACCATATGGCCAAGATCAGCGACGACAGTGACTTTATGCACTTTGATCTCGTTTGCTTTATTGACTGAGATCTCAGCAATTTGTGCCATATAGGTATCGTAGCCTTCCATCAGCGCGATGCCATGCTTGTGTCCAGCCGGCAAAGGTTTGCCCCAGCCTGCCTTGGTAGCAGCCTGCTTCAGTACATTCGCGAAACGTGGCTGCTTATCGAGCAAGGACATGCGATAGCTGTATGGATCCTTACCGGCAGCCTTGGCCATCTCATCGACAAAACTCTCGTTCGGGAAAGCATTCAATGCATGACTTACCGAGCGCCAGTAGCCAACACGCAAACCCGCATCATGGATAAACATATCTTGCGTCATGTTCGGGATGTCATACGGTACGACAGAGGCTTCCGCCATGAACGGATCCAGCGTATCTTTCGGCAAACCAAAAGCGCGCTGCGTTACCGATTGCGACGTCAGTTCAAACTTCAGTCCAACCGGCTTGCCACTCGCGTCCAAACCAGCTGACAAACGATTTAAAGCCATAGGACGATAAAAATCATGGGTCGTATCATCTTCGCGAGTCCACAATAATTTGACCGGCTTGCCGACGGCTTTCGAAATTTGCGCTGCCTGTACGATAAAATCCAGCTCCAGGCGGCGACCAAAGCCACCGCCAAGGAAAGTAGTTTTTAGCGTGATGTCTTCAGGCTTAATCGCCAGTGCAGCAGCCACTGCGCCTTGCGCACCTTGCTGGAATTGCGTCGGCCCGATCAGCAAACATTTACCATCTTTAAAATCCGCCGTAAAGTTCATCGGCTCCAGCGTGGCATGTGCTAACAAGGGTGAGCTATATTCAGCTTGCACCATTTTCGCCGCACCTTTGATCGCGGCATCAACATCACCACCGGTCTTCTTGATATTGATTTTTTTACCGGTCGCCGCTGCCGCGCGAATGCCGTCCATCATATTGGCATTATTGATTTTAGCGACGCTACCTTCATCCCATTGCACGACTAAAGTTTCACGAGCTTTTTTGGCTCGCCAGTAGCTGTTTGCAACCACCGCGACACCATCGGGGATTTGCACCACATCGATCACGCCGGGCATACTGCGTGCCTTGGTCGCATCAACACTTTTTACCGTGCCGCCAATCACCGGACATTGCTCTAGTGACGCATACACCATTCCTGGCAAGCTCACGTCAATACCGTATTGGGTTTTGCCATTGACTTTATTCGGTGTATCAAGACGCTTGGTCGCTTTGCCGATGATCTTGAAATCTTTAGGATCTCTCAGAACGACATCCTTAGGCACCGGCAATTTAGAGGCGGCAGCGGCTAATTCACCATAGCTGGCTTGCTTGCCATCCGGCCCCTTGACGATCCCGTTGGCGGTCGTCAGTTTACTGGCATCGACACCCCATTTTTGGGCTGCTGCAGATACCAGCATCATGCGGACCTGAGCACCGCCAATACGCAGCTTTTCCCAAGCATCACGTACGGAAGTCGAGCCGCCGGTGATCTGTGCGCCTAACAATGCATTCACATACACGGCATCTGGCGGTGCAATATCGACCTTGATTTTTTTCAGATCAACGTCGAGCTCTTCTGCGATCAGCATTGGCATGGATGTATAGACACCCTGCCCCATTTCAGATCGCGCAGAGATCAACGTAATCGTATTGTCGTCAGCAATATGTACCCAGGCATTTGGCGTGTACACCGTACCGGCGGCCTGAGCTTCGCTCACACCCACTGCGGCAGGTAGGCTGATTCCCATCATCAGTCCACCACCAGCCAGCACCGAAGTTTTAAGGAAATCACGTCTTGTCGTTGTCATGGCGCGCTCCTTAAGCTGATTTACGCATTTCGGCAGCGGCAGACTTAATCGCGGCACGAATACGGTTGTAGGTACCACAGCGGCAGATATTGCCACTCATGGCGTTATCGATATCAGTATCGCTAGGATTTTTGTTCGCAGCGAGCAAGGCTGCGGCACTCATCAACTGACCTGACTGGCAGTAGCCGCATTGCGGCACATCATGCGCGATCCAGGCTTTTTGTAATACGTGCGTATTGTCGGCAGACAGCGATTCAACCGTGGCGATTTTTTTACCCGCAACCGCGGAAACAGGTGTCTGGCATGAGCGAATCGGTACACCGTCAAGATGTACGGTACACGCACCGCACAATGCGGCACCACAACCGAATTTGGTTCCGGTCAGACCAAGTTCATCACGAATCACCCAGAGCAGCGGCGTGTCCACCTCAGAACTTGACGATACTGACTTGCCATTAATATTAAAACCGATACTCATCTTTGTCTCCCTGATTGTATTTTGTGTCAATTTGACCCGTTTTTAGCACGGCACCGCTACGACTGATTCACGCCTTTTACAACTATCTACAACGCATACTGGATTTTTACTGAAACTACTTATCTCTTACAGGAAGGAAAGCATCAAACGGCCCGTTGACTTCCAATTCCGCGAATTTCTTTTGCCCTTCAGCCACGCTCATCTGTTCAGTCAGCATATTCAATATTGCCTTGAAAGAACATGCCTGCTCGTTCAATAAGAACAGCCCTAGGCGCATTTTTCAACATAGAAGTTTCTGATAGAAAGTAAAGAAGAAGACCAGTAAGATTTTTTATTCTCGCACGTTTTGCCTTTGTCTGATTGTGCGCAGAAAAAGACGTAAATTTATCTCGGAGTCTGACAGGACTATAGCGATTCATCTAGCGAAAAATCTTCATCTATTCTGCGGAAAAACAGCGCGCCTATTTCTGATGCCGCAGTCGGCTAATCATACGAACAAACACGATGTAACGAATGCTAACAAATACTGATACTGATGCTGGCCAGCATACAATACCCATTATGTCAGCAACTGCCCTCGTCGATCAGAGCAAATCTCGGCGTCATCACGCCATCCAGATCGACCTCTTCAAAAAACACCTCTCGGTTACGCGTCCAGACACTGCCATTTTGAGAGCGATACACTATGACGGGTGTCAAATCCGCCTCATGGGTTGCCTCGCAGATAAACTCATAGACACCGCCCTTGTAGTGCCGATAGCGCTTGACGGCAGGAATCGCGTTTGACTGGTTGGCAGATTCAATTATTCCGGGAGATTTCAAGACGGGTTTTGCCGTGAGTTTTTTGAGATATGCCGGTACCTTGGCAGCAGTCAGTTTGTTAATTTCTTGCAGCAAGCGCGGATCAACGTGATGGATGCCATAATCCTGATGCAATTTTTCCGCGATACGCAGTAACAGATACGCAGATACTTCGGCATCCGCCTCTGCTCTGTGCGCTGCACCATGGAAGCGGATACCTAAATCCGATGCCAGTCGCCCCAGCGAATAACTACTCAATCCGGGAAATACCCGGCGCGACAATTTAACCGAACAAACAACGCCGTCATAACTTGGCCACAATCCCAGACGATCACTTTCCGCCTGTAAAAATTTTTCATCGAAGCTGGCGTTGTGCGCTGCCAGGGTATCGCTTCCGATGAACTCGACCAACTCTGGAATGACCTCCGATGCAGGCGGCGCTCTGTTGACCATCGATTGTGTGATGCCGGTTAATTCTGTAATGAACGGGGAGATACGGATATTGCAATTGACGAGTGAGACGTAACGGTCAACGATCTGGTCGCCCATGATACGTAATGCAGCGACTTCAGTGACACGCCCGCCTTGTTCGGGACTCATGCCGGAGGTTTCAAAATCCAGCATGACGATCGGTTTTTCAAACATTTTTTTACCTGCTTTCGGGAACTAATTTTTTGCTCTGGACTCCATCTTTTAAGACAAAAATCTGTGTAAGATGCATGAGCTGATTCGCTCATTGTAAACCGCGTCATGATTCGCGTGATTCTGATTGTGCTGGGACAGTCAGTAAGCAATTGGTGAATAATCGTTGGCGACACCACAAAGCACACTCAGTCGCCAGTGCAAACATACTGAACAACACACCTAAAAAAATAAGCCGTCAGGCGTCAGGCAATCGCCTGATCAGCATGTGCAGTAGCTCCACAAGATGCACTGCAACGATAAAAAATGATAAAAAACTTGCTCGACAAATTCACGCTACACCCTAAAGATCTGCTGCGTGACCTTGTCTATCGTCGCCTCTGGACATCGATTCTGATCAGCTCATTTGGGGCACAAGTCACCATGCTCGCGCTGCCGTTGACAGCGGCCGTCCTGATGCATGCGAGTCCGACACAAATGGGCATCCTGACTTTCATGGAAACACTCCCCTTCGTCATCCTGTCGCTGCCATCGGGTGTATGGCTAGATCGGGTACGCAAGTTGCCGGTGTACTTTGTCGGCGAAACCTTGCTGGCGATTGCCGTTGCCAGCGTTCCTCTGGTCTGGTGGCTGGGCTCGCTGACGATGGTCTGGTTGTATATGGTCGGCTTCGTCATCGGCGCAGTCAATACGACTGCGGGTACGGCGGCGCAGATTGTACTGACGCAGATCGTGCCGAGAGAACGCCTGATCGAGGCGTATGCAAAAAATGCGCTGGCGACCTCAGGAGCGGAGGTCGCGGGCCCTGCAGCCGCTGGCGGACTGATCAATTTGATGGGTGCGCCATTGGCTTTGTTAACTGACGCTTTTTTACTATTGAGTTCAGCCGGTATTTTGCGCGGCATTCATGTGAATGAAATTCGTCCGGTCAGAGCAGATGCACATTTTTGGCGCGACCTGAAAGCTGGCGTCAGTTTCGTTTCCAACAAACGACTCCTGATTGTGCTGGCCCTGACAGTCGGCGGCTGGCAGCTTTGCTACAACGCAGCGCTGGTGGTGCAAATTCTGTTCGCTACCCGGCTATTGGGATTATCCGAGCAGGCGGTGGGTCTGAGTTATATGGGGATGGGCGTAGGCACAGTGATCGCCAGTATTTATGGCAACCGGATTAGCCGGAGCATGGGTCCCGGTCCCTGTATGGTCGTAGGAATCGCCATCTGCGGCGTGGGCTGGTCTCTACTCGCCATTGCACCACTGAATCATTGGGGCATCGCCGCATTTGGTTTTATGCTGATTTGTTTCTCGATCGGCGGCGTCCTGATTTTTATTAATTTTCTGGCTCTGCGTCAGGCGGTGACACCGGAACCGATGCTGGGGCGCATGACATCGACGATGCGCTGGCTGATTTTACTGCCTGCTGGTCCTGGTGCACTGATCGGCGGCTGGATGGGCGAGCACCTGGGATTGCGATATTCACTGGGATTTGCAGGAATCAGTGCGTTGATCCTGACAGTCCTGGCATGGCGCAATCCCATCATCCGTGGCATCACGGTGTTGCCAAATTTAAACAGGCACGACGCCTAAACCCCTGTCTGCACCTCGTTCTCCGCTGCGCCCATTGCGCCGCGGAAGGAATTCACCGCATAATGCCCGATTAGCAAACAATCTACGCTCACAAGCAATGACTATTGCTGACTACGACCTCATCACGGCCAGCGGCACACAATGCTGCCAGCTTACTTTTGACTAAACACAAGGTACAACAAATGCCAAAAGAATTGTCATCAACCGCTTCGAAGCCCGCATTCAAGCCCTATATTCCCGCTTCGGCCAATCTCCCTGAACTGAGCGTCCGTGCTCTGATAATGGGCGTCATACTCGGTATGATCTTCGGTGCATCGTCGCTGTATCTGGTATTGAAAGTCGGCTTGACGGTCAGTGCGTCTATTCCGGTTGCGGTGATCGCGATCACGCTGTTCCGCCTGACACAAAAACTTGGGGGTAAAGACTCCACGATTCTTGAGAATAATATTACCCAGACCGCTGGCTCTGCCGGCGAGTCGATTGCGTTTGGTCTTGGCGTGACCATGCCAGCGATCCTGATTCTGGGTTTTGATCTGGAAATCTGGCGCGTCATGCTGGTCGGTGTACTCGGTGGTTTACTCGGCATCTTGCTGATGATCCCGATGCGTCGCGCCCTGATTGTCGAACAGCACGGCATATTGAAATACCCGGAAGGCACTGCCTGCGCTGAAGTCTTAAAAGCCGCCGCAGACCAGAGCTCACGCGAAGCCGCCGGTGAAGCAAATAACCCTAACGCCCATGCAGAAGCAGCAAAACGCGCGAAAATCATTTTCGGTGGTTTTGCCGTTGGCCTGATCTACAAAATCGCCAACGTCGCCCTGCGCGGCTGGAAAGATACGCCAGAAGCGACGTTTGGCGCGCCTCTCAAAGCCGGTTCTATCGGCGCTGAAATCTCTCCTGAATTGCTCGGTGTAGGCTACGTCATCGGACCACGTATCGCGGCCACCATGGCTGCCGGCGGCGTGATGTCGTATCTGTTGCTGATCCCGATGATCAAATTTTTCGGTGATGCGCTGAGTGTGCCGGTCAGCCCAGGCACCAAACTCATCAGCGAGATGAGCCCTGGTAACATCCGCAGTGCCTACATTCTCTACATCGGCGCCGGCGCTGTGGCTGCTGGTGGCCTGATCAGCCTGTTGCGTGCGATGCCAACGATCTGGCGCAGCCTGACCGCCGGTTTGTCTGGCATGCGCAATACCGCCAGTACTGTGCAGTCCACTTTGCGAACAGATAAAGACATTCCGATGAAGTGGGTGGTTATCGGTGCGCTGACAATTATCGCTATCATCACAGCTGCCACGCCATTGCACATGAATTTCCTCGGTGCGATCCTGATTCTGGTATTTGGCTTCCTGTTTGCAACTGTGTCCTCCCGCCTCACAGGAGAAATCGGTTCATCCTCCAATCCTATTTCTGGCATGACTGTCGCCACTCTGCTATTCACTTGCCTGATTTTCCTGATCATGGGCTGGACTGGCGGTCAATACTACGTCACCGCCTTATCGGTCGGTGCGATTGTCTGTATCGCTTCCAGTAACGCTGGCTCTACTTCACAAGACTTGAAAACCGGTTATCTGGTGGGTGCCACGCCACGTCTGCAACAGTTCGCGATTCTGGCTGGCGCGCTCACATCGGCTCTCATCCTCGGCCCGATCCTGTTGAAGCTGAACGAGAGCGCAACGACCTTCGTACCTGCCGCGCAAGTTGCCCCTAACCTGACCACAGACGCCACCAAGCTCAGCAGCACCATGCAACTCAGCGGTCCGCAAGCCGATAGCGACAAAGCCACCTATAAAGTCTGGCAAAAGAGCGATGCCGTCGGCGGTCCTGCAGGGAAATATCTGGTCGATCAGACTGGCAAAGTCGTCTACATGGTGGACCCGGGCATCAACGGCACCTACACAGATTTGCCAGATGGCACCAAGGTCAAAAAATTTGACGCACCGAAAGCTGTCTTGATGTCCTATATCATCAAAGGGATCCTGGATCAGCAATTGCCTTGGACCCTGGTCATCTTCGGCGTGATGATTGCCATCATCCTGGAAATGGCTGGCATTCCGTCACTGGCATTCGCTGTCGGCGTCTATCTGCCGCTGTCCTCTTCAGCACCATTGTTTGTCGGCGGCATGATCCGCTGGCTGGTCGATCGCCGCAATAACAAACTCGAACATAATAAGAACCTGACGGAAGAAGAAAAACAAGCAGCTGGCGACAGCAGCTCCGGCGTATTGCTGTCGTCCGGCTATATTGCCGGTGGCGCACTGGCAGGCATTGTCATCGCTTTCAGCGCCGGTATTCTGACGAACTTCGACAAGTCACTGAATGACTGGGCAACAGCGAACAATCCATTCTTCGAAGGCGTCAACGCCAACGCGCTGTCGATGATCCCGTATGCCTTAATCGTCTTGCTGCTCTACTATGTAGCACGTGAAAAGAAACCTGCTTAAAACGGATATCACAATCCAGTCCTCAAACAGAGATTCATTGGATTCTTTGTATGATCGGAATAAAAAAAGCGTAAACTAAAAAAGAGCTTAAACGTCTACCGCGTTTAAGCTCTTTTTTTCTGATGACGGATTATTGACCCCGGTTTTATCTATACCAGGACTTATACAAAAAATACAAATTGCTTATCACCTTAGATATTGGATCCGCAAATTGGATGCGGCTCCCAGGGGCGTTTTGTGCCAACAGGTGCATTCTGCTTACGAATTCATTTTGTATCGATACTCGCTGAAAGACAGTGCTCCTGCTTTTCTGATTGTCTTTCTCTGTGCCTAAGTATCTCCGTGGTGAGAGGTTGTGGTTTTTGTTTTTGTTTTTGTTTTTGTATCAGTCCCAGATTTATCCTGAGAAAGTCACCATGACCAAAGCCAAAGCATCTCCTGCACACATCCTGGTGACCGGGTTTGAGCCCTTTGAGCACCAGACGATTAATCCCTCGTGGGAAGTTGCAAGTGCCTTGGATGGCTGGCAATGTAACGGTTTGACTGTCATAGCGCGCCAGCTCCCCTGCGTATTTCATGAGGCAATCAGCGATCTGCAACAGGCGATAGACGATATTGCCCCCACAATCGTTATCTGTCTTGGGCAGGCAGGCGGCAGGCCGGACATCTCACCTGAGCGGGTCGCAATCAATGTTGATGACGCCCGGATCCCTGACAATGCAGGCCAACAACCGATTGATCACGTCATCATTGCCGGGGCACCGGATGCCTATTTTTCTACCCTGCCGATCAAAGCAATCGTGCGCCAGATGAATGATGCCGGTATTGCCGCCTCGGTCTCCAACACCGCAGGCACGTTTGTCTGCAACCATGTCTTCTTCGGACTGATGCATATCATTGGGCAGAAAAACCGCCCATCCAGAGCAGCAAAAAAACGAGCTCCGGTACGCGGTGGCTTCATCCACCTTCCCTACTTATCGACGCAAATTATGGCCAGCACGACTACACTGGGTATAGCTAGCATGCCCAGCATGTCCCTGGACGCGATGATCAAAGGCATACAGACAGCCATCAAGACCACACTCGACACCACCACCGATCTTGTTGAAACAGGTGGTCAGCTCCACTAACTATCCGACAACGAACCTAGCCAGGGTACAAATCCGGCCAGGGCCAGCTAAAACCCCGCTAAAACAGGGTTACCCGGCAAAAATGGTATGATGTAGGGTTATTTACCAGAGGTGATTTATTGTGTCCCGCGGGACATACTGGCACCCACCTTACCCAACACGAGATTGCATGAAAGATTACTATTTTGTTCTTGGGATCGCGACCACTGCGACACTAGCCGAGGTAAAAAAAGCTTTCCGTCAAAAGGCCGCTGAGTTCCATCCGGACCGCAACAGCTCAGCCCTGGCGCCACAAAAATTCCACGAATGCAAAGAAGCCTACGACGTCTTATCCGATGAAGCAGCACGCACTGCTTATGATGAAAACCGTCGTCGTAATTTGCTCGATGATCCGCTGGAAACTGCCAGCGAAATCTGGAAAAATTATTTATCAGGAGTATTGCAGTGAAGCTTTCCCAGTATTTTCAAGAACTTCAGTCGGTATATGACGCCGAGCTGGAAGATTTAACCAGTGATTCCGAAGGTAAGGATATTTTGCGACATCGGCTGAAAGAAAAACGCGAACAAGTACCATTTTTATTGCCGATGATGAAGAGCAATCCCGAAATGGTCGCGGTCGCCTTTCACGATGCATTTAAATATCTCAATCCTTTAAAAATCGAATTATTGCTGTCCAAGCCCCTGCAACAACTAACGCCCTGGGCTGAGCTATCCAAGCATTTGCGCTTAGAGGCGTGGGCAGAAAGCTTGAGCAAAACTGTACTGCAACATGCCGATGGCGAACAATTTATGGTGATTGCTGCCGCGCTCGAGTACCTGAACAAGAGCAAATTATCACGCGCAAGCAGTCCATCCGTAGCAGATGATGATCAGGATGACGAGTCCGAGCACGAAGACGATGGCGTACATGACGTACACGGTGTACGCAACGACATGGATGACGGCGACAGCGAAGATGGCTACGATCTGGAAGAAGCAGGCGCAGACTTTTTGGCAGAACAAGGCTTTGACCGTAAGGACTAATGAAGATGGACAATACAAAAATGCATTACCCGGCACTGATTGCAGCACAAAATCTGGTCAAAGTCGGCGATATCGTCGGTGCAGAATCGGCACTAGCGACACTCGCAGAAACCGAAGGCGACAAAGCCCTGGTTGCTGCGCTGGATGAATTTCCGGCCAAAGATTTGCTGGCGATTATCCGCGAATACGATGCATCAAAAGAATCGCTGGTGAACCTGCTGGTGACGCCGGAACAATTCGCCCAGGCCGTCGTGCTGGAACGTCGTTATGGCGACCAGACGCATGAACAATTACGCAGCATGGTCAACTCCGTGATCTTTCGCGAAGGTGGCGATCCGGCAGAATTTTTGTACGAGATTGCCGAAGTCGACGGCGGCTACGATGCGCTGGTTGACTACCTCTATGACCGAGTGGAAATGGTTGAGCATTTTTATCGCTATGCGACATTCGACCTGTTTCACTACGGTGACGATGCCAAGGTCCAGGCGATTGACGACGACCTGATGAATCTTAGCCGTGATGAAGAACCGCGTGGCGCCTCATCAGACATGGCAAATCTGGTCGATCACGACTGGATGGAAGTCACCTACCTGCTGCGCTATGAATTGCCAGAAATTTTCCGCGAAGTGATGATGAAGCTGCGCGCCCGCTACAAAGCCAGCCTGCAATTCGCCGCGGCCGAACTGGCTGAGGAGGATGAAGATGACGAGCAGGACAAGCCAAACAATGATGATGGCGATGACAAGGATGATGACGAAGAGTCTGCGCTTTAACCGGTAGCTGCGCACGATTCAGGCACGTTCATTTTCTTAATTTAATAGAAATCTATGTCAGACAATTCATTTCAAGTCGCCACCGTAGACAATCGCTCTTTTTTTGAAAGCGCGTTGCGCTACGGCGTGCAGCAAGGTCTCATCACACCCGAAAAAATCACTGCGATCGAGAATGAAGCCCCCAAAGGCATGGTACAAATCGCTGAAGCCTTTGGCAGTAAATATCTACGACCAGAAATCGACATGGCGCAAAAACGTATCGTCAATCTGGTCAGCCTATACCTGAAGCAAACCACGCAAAGTGACCTTGCTCTGGCGGCCAAGATGATCGCTGACAATACCTTCTTGACCCTGTCACGCGGCGGCTCAGGTTTACTCAAAGCGCTGTTCGCCATGCCAGAATATGCGCTGCTCGGCAGAGAAGAAAAAGGTCGTGTTGAAGATTTTCTAGATATCTGGTCACGCAAAGACGGTGATGCCGATTACCTGAATGTACTCGCACAACGTCAGGCGAATGCAGTGGAGATCGCTGCGGCGTACTGGTTTGGCGATCAGTTGGATGTCTCACGCTCCTCATTGCAAGAGCAAGATGCGGATGCCGGCTCAGTCATCCGTACCGCCATGCTGCTACGCATTCTGGGCAAATCTGACGAAACTTTAGTCAATCAGGTCGAGTTTGCCAAGCTGGTTGATGCAGTACGTAAAAAAGGAAAAATCAACAAACGAAGCAAAGACTCGCTCGACGCCATACCAGACGATTATCAAGCCATCGCCGAGCGGATTTCGCAAGAAATTCAAGCCCATGATTTACCCAAAATCCTGAATACCGCCATGCCTCTAGATACGGTCGTGTTTGAACTCAAGGACCGTTATTTCATCCGCGATTACGAGATGGAAGATACGTCCGAATATGATGCGCTGGTGTCGAAAGAATGGACAAAGCTCACTAAAGGCAAGACCGATGTCTACGCCCTGCTCACCCTGTTTTTTTGTATCGCCGCAGGTGGCACGCCAAAGACCGTCATCACGGAAGCCAACGCCAGGACGCTGGTCAAAAAAGTTCGCAAAGATGGTTTCCATCCCGACATCGCCATCGACTTCATCAACAATGCAGCACCGCATGAAAAGCAAGAGAGTCTGCTAGAAGAATGGGCTGATTTCGTACAAGAAGCCGACACTTATCTGCTCGACGATTGGGACAACACCTTTAGCGGCGCGCTGCGGTTTCTGGACAAGCATTGCGATATTGAAAAGTCGAAAAAATAAGTAATTTCTGTATCTTCACATATTGAAATATTTACATAGTCAAACAGCCTCCCGCAATGTCTGTGCGGCTTTCAGAGGCTTTTTGGTCTAAGAGGCGCACAAACATTGCGTAGACTTTTCGGAAATTTCTAAAAAACTCCCATTAAAAATTACACCCATTGGGCCTACGCAAAAACCAAGAGCTCTCACCAAAGAGACACTGAAGCACTGAGGCACTAAAGCGCAGAGAATAGACAGGAGTATGCCATTCCATCGAGTATCGCCCTCAGAGTTTTCAGAAACTCTCTATGGAAAATTTCTAAAAACCCTGTCTGCAGAGAACCCATTCTCTGATGTAGCGCAAGTTCGACTGAATTGATTATTTTGGATTCAGCGTCAACACATTGTCACTGCCACCGGCACCAAATACCAATTCTTTCACATGCGATAACTGATCGCGGACTTGAGCGGCTTTTTCGAATTCGAGATTTTTGGCGTGATCGAGCATGAGTTTTTCGAGACGTTTAATTTCACGGCTGATTTGTTTTTCGCTCATGACTTCGTAGCGCGCATGCTCCTGAGCGACCTCTAGCTCCTGCTTGGCTTCTTGCGGATTGTAGACCCCATCAATCAACTCTTTGATCTGCTTTTTGATACCGACTGGCGTGATGTTATTTGCCAGGTTAAAGGCAACCTGCTTGGTGCGGCGACGTTCCGTTTCATCCATCGCCCTGCGCATGGAATCGGTGATCTTATCGCCATACAATATTGCCATACCGTTCAGGTTACGCGCAGCGCGACCGATGGTCTGAATCAGGCTGCGCTCTGAACGCAGAAAGCCTTCTTTATCTGCATCGAGGATAGCGACCAGCGAGACTTCAGGAATGTCCAAACCCTCACGCAGCAAGTTAATACCGACCAGCACATCGAATGTTCCTAGACGCAGATCACGGATAATTTCAACCCGCTCCACCGTATCGATATCACTATGCAGGTAACGAACCTTGACACCGTTATCACTCAAAAAATCCGTGAGTTGTTCCGACATACGTTTGGTCAATGTCGTGACCAGAACGCGCTCATTCTTACTGACTCGCAGCGTGATCTCGTTCATCAGATCATCTACCTGAGTCAAGGCGGGACGCACCTCAATCAGCGGATCTACCAGACCGGTTGGCCGCACGACTTGTTCAACCACCTGATCCGCATGTTGCTTTTCATATTCAGCCGGCGTCGCCGAGACGAACACAGTCTGGCGCATCTTGCTCTCGAACTCGGCAAACTTCAGCGGCCGGTTATCAAGTGCGGACGGCAGGCGAAAACCATAGTCAACCAGATTAGTTTTACGTGCTCTGTCGCCGTTATACATACCATTAAGCTGCCCTGTCAGCACATGCGATTCGTCCAGAAACATCAGTGCGTCAGCGGGTAAGTAATCAACCAGTGTCGGCGGCGGATCTCCGGGTTTGGCACCGCTAAGATGGCGCGAATAATTTTCAATCCCTTTAGTAAAACCAATCTCTGCCATCATCTCCAGATCGAAGCGGGTACGCTGTTCGATACGTTGTTCTTCAATGAGTTTATTCTCTTTGCGGAAAAATTCGAGACGCTCGCGCAGCTCTTCTTTAATCGTTTCTACCGCACGCAATACGGTCTCACGCGGCGTCACGTAATGTGATCCGGGATAGACGGTAAAGCGAGGAATTTTTTGTTTGACGCGGCCTGTCAGCGGATCAAACAATTGGAGATTTTCAATCTCATCATCAAACATATCAACGCGCACGGCAAGCTCGGCATGCTCCGCGGGAAAGATGTCGATGGTATCGCCACGAACCCGGAACGTACCGCGTCCAAAATCGATTTCGTTGCGCGTGTATTGCATCTGGATCAGGCGGGCAATCACTTCACGTTGACTGACCTTGTCCTTGGCACGTAAGGTCAGGATCATCTTGTGGTACTCGTTAGGATTACCGATACCGTAAATGGCTGAAACAGTCGCAACGATAATCACGTCGCGTCGCTCCATCAGCGATTTGGTGCAGGACAAACGCATCTGCTCAATGTGTTCATTGATCGCCGAATCTTTTTCGATAAATAAATCGCGCTGCGGTACATAGGCTTCCGGCTGGTAATAGTCGTAGTAGCTAACAAAATATTCCACCGCATTACGCGGGAAAAATTCACGGAACTCGCTGTACAGCTGGGCGGCCAATGTTTTGTTCGGCGCAAAGATAATCGCCGGACGACCGCTGCGCGCAATAACATTGGCCATCGTGTAGGTCTTACCAGACCCCGTTACACCAAGTAAGGTCTGAAAAAACAAACCGTCATTAACGCCTTCAACCAGTTTCGAGATAGCAGTCGGCTGATCACCCGCAGGCGGGAATGGTTGATATAACTGAAACGGCGAATCGGGGAAGCTCACAAACTTCGCTTCGTCCAGCATAGTGGCGTTGCTATTATTTTCAGCAGAAATTGTCGATGCTACAGCCATGAGGCGCTTACCTTTGTTAGAATGGATGGTTGAAATTTAAGGCATTACCAGATTATTACCAATTGGCATTATTCCAACCTCACTGTCAGAAAATTGACGGCTAATTTTTCATATTATCACGATGAACGCTCCTGTTTCTTCCTCCCTGTTCTCCGCCATCGAAATGGCGCCACGCGACCCGATATTAGGCATCACCGAAGGCTTTAACGCAGACAAAAATCCTGCAAAAGTTAATCTCGGCGTTGGCGTCTACTACGATGACAACGGCAAAGTACCTCTGCTGGAATGCGTCAAAAAAGCAGAGGCTATTTTGATGGAAAAATATGCCCCACGCACTTATTTGCCGATCGAAGGTCTGGCCGCATACGATAAAGCCGTACAAGAGCTGGTATTCGGTGCTGATAGCGCTGTTGTTATGGAAAAACGTGCTATCACGGCGCAGGCAATTGGCGGCACAGGTGCATTGAAACTCGGTGCAGATTTTTTAAAACGCTTCGCACCTGATGCGCAGGTCTGGATCAGCGACCCAAGCTGGGAAAATCATCGCGCTTTGTTTGAGTCTGCAGGTTTCGTAGTGAATGCCTATCCGTACTATGATGCCGTCACTAAAGGCGTTAATTTTGACGGCATGCTGGGCGCACTCAAAACTATGGCGGAAGGCTCTATCGTGTTACTGCACGCTTGCTGCCATAACCCGACCGGTGCCGACCTGAACGACGATCAGTGGACAAAAGTGATCCAGGTAGTCACTGAGCGCAAGCTGGTGCCGTTTCTGGATATGGCTTATCAAGGCTTTGGCGACGGCATCGAGTCCGATGGCAAAGTTGTACGCCGCTTCGCTGAAGCAGGTGGTGCGCTGTTCGTCTCCAACTCATTCTCTAAATCTTTCTCCCTGTACGGCGAGCGCGTCGGCGCTCTGAGCATCGCCGCCTCCAGTGCGGAGGAAGCCGCACGCATCATGTCGCAACTCAAACGCGTCATTCGCACTAACTACTCAAATCCACCAACCCACGGCGGACAAGTCGTTGCAACGGTGTTAGCAACACCAGAACTGCGTCAGCTATGGGAAGAAGAACTGGCAGGCATGCGCGTACGCATCCGTGAAATGCGCACGGCGTTTGTTGCAAAACTGAAAGCTCGGGCACCTGCTCACAATTTTGATTTTGTTACGCAACAGCGCGGCATGTTCTCCTACTCAGGCCTGACGAAGGAACAAGTAGAAAAACTGCGCGACAACAACGCTATCTACGCTGTAGACACAGGCCGCATCTGTGTTGCCGCACTCAACAACCGTAATATTGACGCGGTCATCGACGCGATTGCCAACGTGCTTTAAGTAGTCATAAGTAGCCGGTATGAGAGCGGAGTAAGTTGCCGTTTTCGTGCCGGATACCGCGAGCTTAGGCATTTGCCAATAGAAAAATTTTGACAGCTCGGGCAAAAGCGCATATAATCTTTGTCTCTGTTCCCTGATAGCTCAGTTGGTAGAGCGACGGACTGTTAATCCGCAGGTCCCTGGTTCGAGTCCAGGTCGGGGAGCCACAGAATTTGAAGTACGCAGCATCAGCTGCAAAAATAGTTTAACGAAGATCATCATTTCTTCTATTCCCTGATAGCTCAGTTGGTAGAGCGACGGACTGTTAATCCGCAGGTCCCTGGTTCGAGTCCAGGTCGGGGAGCCAAAATATAAAGGTCTGACTAATTTTTTAGTCAGACCTTTTTCTTTATGGCGACAACATTAGTCAATGCCGACGTCATATGCAAAATAAAAAAGAGTGCCAATTGTGGGCATCACTCTTTTTACCGATAAGGCAAAATCATACAGACATTATTAATTTGGCTTAACGAACCTGAGGGTGAAGCGATCACTCTCCCCTATTGCCGCATATGTCTCTTTATCCTTCAAACCTTCGGCATAAGTTGGAGGCAAAGTCCAGACACCTTTCGGATAATCGCTGCTATCTTTAGGATTCGCATTGACGTCACTTTTTGCCAGTAATTTAAATCCAGCTTGCTGAGCCAGCGTAATGACATAATCCTCAGGCAAATAGCCCGAGTCGATGAGTTTAGCGTCGAGCACTTTACCAGCTTTAGCACGATGATCAACAACGCCAAGCACACCACCCGGCTTCAACACGTCGAACATGGCTTTAAAGATGATCGCCTCATTGTGATCGGCGACCCAATTGTGTACGTTACGGAAAGTCAGTACAAAGTCTGCCGAACTTACAGCCCCAAACTGCGGCGCAGATGGGTCAAAACTAATAGTTTGGACTTTGCTATAACGCTCCGGATCCGCTGAAAACTTCTTCTCCTGAGTCGCTTTAACACGATTGTAATAAGTCATCGTGCTAGCCGGTGCTTTTTCACTAGCCGCATTAGCTGCAATGTACTGGCCGCGATCTTTCAGATATGGCGCAAGAATTTCTCCATACCAGGCACCACCACCGGGGGTGATTTCTATGATCCGCGCATCCGCTTTAATACCGAAAAATTCCAGCGTTTGCTTTGGATGACGAAATGGATCACGGGCACGATTCTCATCCGAACGCCAATTGCCATTAATCGCCGCATCCAAACTGTTTACCTCAGCCGCCATTGCGGTTGAATAATGGAATGTGGCGAACATGACCGAACCCAAAATGATCAAACGACGTAATTTTTGTATTGATTGAGATTTCATTGTATTCATTGATTCGCTCCAAATCTTTATAGACTGTGTCGATGCGTGTTTGTTCAATTAATTATTGCGACTCTAGAAAGTGAATAGCAACGGAATTCATCATACGACAGATTAAGAATTCATATCTGAGCACCTGCAACCGAAGCGAGAATGAGGCTGAATGAGGGATACAAGGCGTACGGTGAAGTCATCGCTGCAAGCAACTGGCGAAGGCCATTACCGCTCAGACCAGCAAGCGAATAGTTCGTTCTCAAATTAACTCGCCACATGATTTAACATGAGCATATCGTTCAATGGGCATATCGACATAACTTAGTAGACAGGAGTAAAAAAGCGATGATTGAGTGAACAATCATCGCTTTTTTCATGCTCAGGAGCATCCGGCATGGCGTCAATGAGATGCCTAGTGGCCTTAGCGCTTCAGCAGGGTCAATACAGCATTCAATTCATTACGAATCCGCAAAAAATTAATCGGCGCTACTTCGATATCAGAAACTTCGTCGATGACTGCTGCATGCATATTTAACTTATTACGTGCGCCATTAATCGTAAAACCTTGTTCGTATAAGAGCTCACGAATGCGACGTATCAGTAAAACTTCGTGATGTTGATAATAACGACGGTTACCACGCCGCTTCACGGGTTTTAGTTGAGTGAATTCCTGCTCCCAATAGCGCAGTACGTGCGGCTTGACGCCACACAGTTCACTCACCTCACCAATCGTAAAGTAACGTTTCGCAGGGATGGGAGGCAACACAAACGCGTCTAACTTGATTTCACTCATAAGGGAATTCAGGCTGCATGTGCAAGGGGTTGATTACCAACAGAGTCGACCATACCTTTGAGTTTTTGGCTCGCATGGAAAGTAACTACACGACGTGCGGTAATAGGAATTTCTTCACCAGTTTTAGGATTACGACCGGGGCGCTGAGGTTTATCACGCAACTGAAAATTACCAAAGCCAGACAACTTGACCGCCTCACCTCGCTCCAGCGCATCACGGATTTCGTCAAAGAAGGTTTCCACCATATCTTTGGCTTCGCGCTTGTTCAAACCGACTTGTTCAAACAAGAGTTCTGCCAGCTCAGCCTTCGTCAGAGTTGGCAGCTCTTTTTCCGCTTGTGAGCGCGCTTTGGCTTCTCGCATCGCCCGATTCAAATCTGCATCAAGAACCGATTGCAGTTCTGCGGAAGTCAGATCATTCATTATATTTGTATCCTACTTACTGAAAACATACCCAATCATTTTAAGCTTCTATGCAAAATATGATCATGATAATTTTTATTTATTTAACTGAATTGCACCAAATTGTTAACGTAATTTAGCGAAGAATTTAGCAGCTACAGCAGCAAGCAAAGCGGCCATTGCTGCCTCAACTTTATCGTCTTGTAACGTACTTTGAGTATCTTGCAAGCTAAAGCGGAAAGCAAGACTTTTTTCGTCAGATTCCAATCCCTTACCGCGATATTCATCAAATAAAACAACGGCTTGCAAGATTTTACATGTTTCGTTATTTGCCGCCTCATGATGAAATACATCCATCAAATCTTGCACCGATACTGACTGTTTTACCTGCAATGCCATATCGCGTGTCACCATCTGGAATTTTGAAATTTCCTTATAAACAGGTAGCTGAATCGCTTGCAAAGCGTTCGTACTGATTTCAAAAACGACAGGCGCTAAAGGCAAGTCGTATTTTTGCTGCAGACGCGGATGCAACTCACCGATCATGCCGACGAATTGACCTTCAAATTCAATAGTCGCTGAGCGTCCCGGATGCAAAGCGACGTGTTCGGTTTTAGAAAAACGCAAAACTTTAGGCGCAAACAGCGCTTCCAAATCAGCCTTAACATCAAAGAAATCAACATTACGAGTTGCCTGCCCCCATTGCTCGTCTGCGACAGGACCATATGCCAAGGCAGCGAGACGCTTAGGCTGATCATAACCAGCAACGGTCAAGGGCCCATCGGGGATCGACACATCGCGCAGATACACCGCACCAATTTCAAAAATACGAATACGGTTGAGTTTGCGATTCAGATTGTAACGAGCGTTCGCAACCAGACTACCGATCAAGCTCGAGCGCATGACGCTCATCTGACTTGCAATTGGATTCAGTAATTTAACCGGCGCATCGTTGCCGGCAAAATCCTTTTCCCATGCGGCCTCAACAAAACTGTAATTGACGACTTCCTGATAATCGAGATCCGCAATTTGACGGCGCAAAGTAAATAAGGAACGATGATTTTCCGGCGCAATCAACATCGCATTAGCGGCAACTGGTGGCCGGGTCGGAATATTCTCAAAGCCATAAACGCGCGCGACCTCTTCAATCAGATCTTCTTCAATCTCAATGTCGAAACGATAGCTAGGCGGCGTCACCAGAAACTCTCCCGGTGTCTGGGTAAAGACTAATCCAAGGCGAGTAAAAATATCGGCAATTTGTGCGTCATCCAGTGCTACACCAATAATCTTTACGGCACGCGCAGTACGTAAACGCACGGCAGGACGCTGAGGCAAATTAACGATCTGGTCATCCACTGGCCCCACTTTCACTTGGGAAGAGCCACCGCAGATTTCGGCGATCAATGCGGTAATGCGTTCGATATGCTCGACGGTCGTCGCATAATCGACACCTCGCTCAAAGCGATGTGCCGCATCGGTAGAAAAATTATATTTACGGGCCCGGCCTTGTATTGCCTGAGGCCACCAGAACGCCGCTTCGAGATAAATATTTTGTGTCTCCAGACTCACAGCGGTTGAGTCGCCACCCATGATACCGGCCAACGATTCGATCTCTTTATCATCAGAAATGACGCCAACCCACTCATCAACACTGACTGTATTACCATTCAACAGTTTGAGAGATTCGCCAGCTTTGCCCCAGCGAACGTCCAGGTCACCATGAATTTTATCAAGGTCAAATACATGGGTTGGACGCCCTAGCTCCAGCATCACATAATTAGAAATGTCGACCAATGCCGAAATCGGGCGCTGACCGCTACGCTCCAGACGTTGCTTCATCCAGTCAGGCGTCGCCGCTTTTGCATTCACACCACGGATAACGCGACCACTGAATCGACCACATAAATCAGGGGCTGAGATTTTTACTTTGAGCGTTTCTTGCAAAGTTACAGCGACAGGATTAATTTCCGGCGTCACCAAAACAGTGCCAGTTAGTGCAGACACTTCGCGTGCTACGCCCAGAACAGACAAACAATCGGCTTTGTTAGGTGTCAGTTTAATAGTGAATTTCAGATCATTCAGTTGGTAATAATCACGGAAATTCTGACCGACGGGCGCATCGGCAGGCAAATCAAGCAGGCCACCATGATCCTCAGATAATTTCAATTCACGTGCAGAGCACAGCATGCCTTGCGATTCAACGCCACGCAATTTACCAACTTTGATTTCAAAAGGTTTGCCATCTGGACCTGGTGGCAAAATAGCACCTGCCATTGCACAAGGAACCTTCATGCCAACGCGAACGTTTGGCGCGCCGCATACGATATTGAGCAAAGTCCCAATACCGACATCGACCTGGCACACATTAAGGCGATCAGCATCCGGATGCTTGGCAATCTCGCGAACTTCGGCGACAACCACATGACTAAAAGGTGGCGCAACCGCCTCCACTTCCTCAACTTCCAATCCTGACATCGTCAGTAGATGAGACAATTCATCCGAAGACATCTTCGGATCAACCATAGTGCGTAGCCAGTTTTCAGAAAATTGCATAATTCAACCGTGATGTTGATGGTGTACTTTGCAGTACGGGAAATTTAATACAGTCTAAACAATATAAATGGAGCGTCTAGAAATTCAATTATCGGGATGCAGATTGAGGCGCAAAACGTAGCAATACGTCGGTATTGCGAGGCTCTGTAATGAAGATATGCGCCCGAGAATTGGATTTATAGATGTTTACATTAATTAAATTGCTTTAAGAATCGCAGATCGCCTTCGTAAAATAAACGCAGATCATTAATTCCATAACGGAGCATCGCTAGGCGCTCAAGGCCTGAACCGAAGGCAAAACCTATGTATTTTTCGGGGTCCAATCCCATGTTCCGGATCACTGCAGGATGTACTTGACCTGAGCCGGACACCTCCAACCAGCGCCCTTTCAGCGGACCGCTGCCAAAAGCAATATCGATCTCAGCAGAGGGTTCTGTGAACGGGAAATAAGAAGGACGGAAGCGTACTTGCAAATCATCAGTCTCAAAAAAAGCTTTGACGAAATTCAGGTACACACCTTTTAAGTCGGCAAAACTGATGTTCTCATCAATCCATAAACCTTCAACCTGATGAAACATAGGGGAATGTGTTGCATCACTATCTACGCGATAAGTACGGCCGGGTGCTATCACCTTGATCGGCGGCTGATTCATGCGAGCGTAACGTACCTGCATAGGGCTGGTATGGGTGCGCAGCAGTAGTGGCTTACCTGCGCTATCGTTACCTTCGACATAAAAAGTGTCCTGCATTGAGCGCGCAGGATGATTCTCAGGACTGTTTAGTGCAGTGAAATTAGTCCAGTCATTTTCGATTTCAGGACCATCGGCCACATCAAAACCAATCGAGCGAAAAATCTCCTCGACTCTCTGCCAGGTGCGCATAACAGGATGAATACCCCCCATGCCACGACCGCGACCAGGCAAGCTCACATCAATCGCCTCAGCATTTAAGCGGGATTGCATTTGTGCGTTCGACAAAGCGTCACGACGCTCTGTCAATAAATTTTCTATCTGTTCTTTTGCAGCATTGATAATCGCGCCTTGCGCTTTGCGCTCATCTGGCGCCAACTTGCCCAGACTTTTCATTTGCTCTGTTATCTGTCCGGTTTTTCCAAGATATAGTGCCTTGGCGTTTTCCAGTGCAGCAGCGTCTTGTGCGGCAGAGAAGTCTGCACGCGCTTGAATTACAAGATGATCTAAGGGGTTCATGCGATTATTCCCGACAGGGAAGCTGAAATTTGATTACTGAAAATAAAACGGGGCACAGGATTCAACCTCTGCCCCGCTCATCTTGCGATATTGCCCGACCTATATCTGCCAGGCAAACCGCACCTAGCAATTATGCTGCCAGGTTGGCCTTAACTTGATTGACAATCGCAGCAAAAGCTGGCTTATCAGTCACTGCCATATCGGCCAGGACTTTACGATCCAGTTCGATAGAGGCTTTTTTCAGGCCATTCATGAACACGCTGTATGTCAGGCCATGTTGACGACTAGCTGCATTGATACGCGTGATCCACAAAGCGCGGAATACACGTTTTTTGTTACGACGATCACGGTAGGCATATTGACCAGCGCGCATAACTGCTTGCTTGGCAATACGGTATACCTTGCTGCGGCGACCACGATAGCCTTTGGCTAAATCGAGAACTTTCTTATGACGGGCACGAGCTGTAACCCCACGTTTTACTCTAGGCATAGTAACTCCTTAAATAGTGAGTAGAGGTTAAGCTGTTGGCATCATGCGCATGACTGATGTTACGTCTGCTGCATTAACGTTCGTGATACCGCGCAATTGGCGTTTGTTCTTGGTTGTTTTCTTAGTCAAGATATGACGTTTGAAAGCGTGACCACATTTAACAGTTCCACCTGGGCGAACGCGAAAGCGCTTCTTGGCAGAGCTTTTTGTTTTCATTTTAGGCATAAAACACCTGTCTGTTTAGGACAGTTCCTTTTTAACATGATTGTAGGTGGCAACGATTACGATGCACTTGGATGCCTACTCTCACTTGTTGGAGCATGAAATCGAGTCCATACTCATCGCAACAACCACTGACTTGCATCAATGATTCTCGCAAATCTTATTTCTTTTTCTTCGGTGCCAGAATCATGATCATCTGACGACCTTCCATCTTAGGAAACTGTTCAACCTGGCCATACGGCTCCAGATCCAGCTTCAGACGCTCCAACATACGCATACCAATTTCCTGATGCGCCATTTCACGACCACGGAAACGCAAAGTAATTTTGGTTTTGTCGCCATCATCCAAAAACTTGGTCAGATTACGCAACTTAATGTTGTAATCACCATCATCTGTACCAGGGCGGAATTTTACTTCCTTGACCAGAATGACTTTTTGCTTCAGCTTTGCTTCGTGCGCCTTCTTCTGTTCCTGGTACTTGAATTTGCCGTAATCCATCAAACGGCAAACCGGGGGTTGCGCAGTAGGCGCAATCTCCACCAAATCAACATTGGCCTCTTCCGCTAAGCGAAAGGCCTCAACTAGTTTAACGATACCTAACGGCTCGTTTTCAACGCCGGATAAGCGCACTTCTGGCGCTGTAATTTCACCGTTGATGCGATGTGACTTGTCAGTAGCTATTGCAGTTTCCTTCAAAAATTAAATAATTTGGCTGTGCTTCTTTGCGTAACAGTTCTGGTTAAGCCTTGGTGTCGATGTCATTTTTCAGACGTTCCAAGAAGGCATCTTGGGTCATTACACCCAGATCCAGATTGCCACGTGTACGCACAGCCACTGTGTTTGCATCCCGCTCCTTATCACCGATCACGATGATGTAAGGTAATTTCTGCATTGAATGCTCGCGTATTTTATAGGTTATTTTCTCATTACGCAAATCTGTGTGCACCCTAAACCCTTGTTTCTTCAGGTTTTCCGCAACGGATTTAGCGTATTCGGCCTGTGATTCAGAGATATTCAAGACCGCAATTTGTACTGGTGCCAGCCATACCGGCATCGCACCAGCGTGATTTTCTATCAACATTCCAATAAAACGCTCGAGCGAACCGACAATAGCACGATGTAACATTACCGGCACTTTACGGCTATTATCATCCGCCACATATTCAGCTCCGAGGCGACCAGGCATAAAGAAATCAACCTGCATAGTACCTACCTGCCAAGGACGTCCGAGGCTATCCTTCAGGTGATATTCGATTTTCGGTCCGTAGAATGCGCCCTCACCTGGCAACTCCTCCCAATCAGTCAGACCACAGGCACGCAAGCCAGCCCGCAGCGTTTCTTCCGCGGTATCCCAGACTGCATCACTACCAATACGATTATCAGGACGCAAAGCAAGCTTGACTTGAATGTGCTCGAAACCGAAGTCTTTATACACTTTCATTGCTTGCGGATGAAATGCGATCACTTCTGATTGAATCTGCTCTTCACTACAGAAGATATGCCCATCATCCTGAGTGAAGCCGCGTACACGCATGATGCCGTGCAAAGCACCAGAAGGTTCATTACGATGACACTGTCCAAATTCGCCGAAACGCAACGGCAGGTCGCGGTAACTCTTCATGCCAGAATTAAAAATCTGCACATGACCAGGGCAATTCATCGGCTTTAACGCATAAGAGCGGTTTTCCGACTCAGTGATAAACATATTGTCTTTATAATTATCCCAGTGGCCAGTCTTACCCCACAAGCTACTATCAAGAATCTGCGGCCCCTTCACCTCCTGATAACCGCACTCCTGATACACCTTGCGCATGTATTGCTCTACTTGCTGCCAGATCGTCCAGCCTTTAGCGTGCCAAAACACCAGGCCCGGTGCCTCATCCTGGAAATGAAACAAATCAAGTGCCTTACCCAGCTTACGATGGTCGCGCTTTTCAGCTTCTTCCAGCATATGCAGGTATTGTTCCTGATCTTCCTTTTTTGCAAACGCTGTACCGTAAATCCGTTGCAGCATTTCATTCTTAGAGTCGCCTCGCCAGTACGCGCCCGCCAGTTTCATCAGCTTGAATACTTTCAACTTGCCAGTTGAAGGCACATGCGGGCCACGGCACAAATCGGTAAAGCCACCCTCTGAATACAGCGACACATCTTGATCCGCCGGAATCGATTCAATAATTTCCGCCTTATAGGCTTCACCAATCGATTTAAAGTAAGCAACAGCCTCATCACGCGGCAAGACCTTACGAGTAACCAGCTCATCCTTCTTAGCCAATTCCTGCATCTTCTTTTCAATCGCAGCCAGATCATCCGGAGTAAATGGACGCTTGTATGAAAAGTCGTAGTAAAAACCGTTTTCGATGACTGGACCAATAGTGACTTGCGCTTCAGGAAACAACTCTTTCACTGCATATGCCAGCAAATGGGCTGTCGAGTGACGAATGACCTCAAGACCATCCGCATCTTTGTCTGTCACGATCGCCAGATCCACATCGGAAGAAATCAAATGTGAGGTATCTACCAATTTACCGTCAACCTTGCCAGCCAATGCCGCCTTGGCAAGACCCGCACCAATGCTTGCCGCCACCTGAGCAACAGTGACTGGGGCATCAAACTGACGCTGCGAACCATCGGGAAGTCGAACTGAAACCATTTTAAGTCTCCATGCCGGCAATATTTGCCGAATACCTACAACGTTCAAAAAAAATAGCAGAAAACGCGGACGAAAAAAAACGCGGGCTAGCCGCGTTTTTTTCAAAAATTACAAACGAAAAAGACCCTCGACTAACGTCGCTCACAAATTGCTGTGATCGTAGTTCGCGGTGTCATAACCATGCTGCCTTTCTCGCTCTTACCTATGTAGCAATGCTAGCATTGCATGATAAAAATTCTGGTGGGCGGTGCAGAATTCGAATCTGCGACCCCTTGGATGTCGACCAAGTATTCTAACCAGCTGAACTAACCGCCCGAAGAGCCGAGACTATAGCAAACCAAGACGAAAACGTAAACACCTTTTCTGTGTTTTTATTGATTTTGTAAAATTCTTGGGGAAGTTTCACCGAGATAAGACCACCAGCCAACCCTCAGTCCCCCTCAATCTCTTACGGGCTTTCACCACATTGTCACGTATCACGATTACACTGACGATAGTCATCGTATTTATCATTCTCTTACTCATGCATCAAAAAACATCTACACAGAAAAGCGAACACCTGCATGCACATCGTCGCGGCGATGCACAGCATCAGCACTTTTTTGAAAACCGCAGTCAAAAAATCCTCGCCTGGGCGCTTGGTCTCACTTTAAGTTTTGCGGGGGTTGAAGTCGGCTTTGGCTTTTGGTCAAATTCTCTGGCGCTGATCTCAGATGCAGGACACATGGTAACGGATGCCGCTGCTCTGGGCTTGGCGCTGCTCGCCCAAATGATTGCCAAACGTCCGCCTACTGCCAAAAACTCCTTCGGTTTCGGCCGGGCTGAAGCACTGGCAGCGTTCGTCAATGGCCTGGTGATGCTGGCCGTCGTGGGGTGGATCGTATTTGAGGCAGTACAAAGACTGTCACATCCGGAATCGGTTCAAGGTGGCGCTGTCATGCTGGTGGCTAGTATTGGTCTTGCAATCAATATCGTAGTGGCATGGGTACTGTCCCACGACAAAGAAAGCGTGAATACAAAAGCTGCACTGGTACACGTCATGGGGGATTTGCTTGGCTCTGTTGCAGCGATTGTCTCCGGCGCCGTCATTTACTATGTTGGCTGGATGCAGATCGATCCTATTTTATCGATCTTTGTTTCTCTTCTGATTTTGAAATCGACCTTTGGTGTCTTAGGTGAGTCATACCATTTTTTGATGGAAGGCGTTCCGCACCATATCGACTATGTGCAGATTGGCGATGACCTGGAAGCTATTTCCGGCGTACTTTCCGTACATGATTTACACGTCTGGGAAATGTCGCCCGGCTACCCTGCACTGATCGGGCATTTAGAAATTGACGATCTGAGTGCATGGCCACGCATCCTTGAAAGCGTCAAAAATATGCTCTTGGAAAAACATAAAATTGATCACATCACCTTGCAGGCAGAAGCGCCAGGCATGGCAGAAGATGAGGGTGTAGACGATTACAGTTGAACTGTCGCCAGACAGAGTCTGGAAAAAGTAAATTGAGATATCGGGCGAAAAAAAGTTGCTCTGCCTTGACGCAATACGCTCAAGGTTTATTTCAGAGCGCGACAGACATACCCCAGTATTCATGCGCCTCCTGGCACCAAATACTGCCAGAAGGCGCGTTCACATTGCGGACTCAATAAGAGAGTAAATCCGCTTGCAAACACACATCACTGCCTGCGAACCTCAAGTACGCCACTGACTTCGCGAATCACGGTCAATGCTTTTTGTAATTGTGCGGTGCCACCAATCTCGGCAGTAAATGACATCCTTGCCTGCGATTTTGCACTTTGGGTATTTACGCCAATCACATTGATTTTTTCACGAGAAAATACTTCAGAAATATCCCGCAGCAGGCCTTGCCTGTCTTGCGCCAGGACAAAAATATCGACCGGATAAACCGTTTCTTTGCCGTGCTCGCCCCATGTCGTCTGAATGACGCGCTCCGGTGCTTTATGACGCATCTCTGCAAAATTTTTGCAGTTCAGTCGATGAATGGAAACGCCTTTGCCTCGCGTCACAAAACCGACGATTTCATCAGGCGGCGCGGGCTTACAGCAGCGCGCAAGTTGCGTCATCAACCCCTCGGTGCCTACTACCAGCACACCTGACTTAGCACCTTGCGTCACACTTGATGCCCGGCTTTTATTGGTGATACTGACTTCGTCCGGATCGACAACCTCTACGTTTTCGCGCAAGACATTTTCAATCTGACGTAAGCTGAATTCGTCTTTACCAACGGATAAAAATAATTCATCGACACTGGCAAAGCCCAGCTTGTGTGCGAGGTCTTCCAGATTAACTGCCGTCTTTCCTTCTCGCTGCAAGGTTTTTTCAACCAGGGCACGACCGTTCGATAAGGTTTCTTGCTGATCAATCACGTTGAACCACGCGCGGATCTTGCTGCGTGTTCTGGTACTTGCCGAGTACTCTGCATTGAGCCAGTCACGTGACGGTCCGGTTTGCGGAGAACCGGCTTTGAGTGTAATGATCTCTATCGTCTGGCCGTTTTTCAGCGGCGTATTCAGAGGCACCATTACGTTATCGACACGTGCACCACGGCAACGATGTCCGACATCCGTATGCAAGTGATACGCAAAATCGACCGGGGTTGAATTACTCGGTAATTCAATCACGCGCGCCTGCGGTGTCAGCACATAAATTCGGTCGTCCAGGCTTGCTGCCTTGATTTTTTCAACCCATTCACGCTGCAATTCTTCTTGTCCGACAACGACGTCGGCGACCTCGGTTTTCCATGCCAGCAGTTGCCGCAGCCAAGCGATTTTTTCGTCATATTCCTGCGCAGAAAAATTCGATCCGCCAGACTCCTTATAGCGCCAGTGTGCCGCGACACCATATTCGGCGAACTGATGCATTTCGCGTGTGCGGATCTGCACTTCAAGCGGACGACCATCTTCGACGATCACCACTGTATGCAGTGACTTATAACCATTCGGCTTAGGCCGGGAAATATAATCATCAAACTCTTTGGGAATGGGCGTCCAGGCGTTATGGACGATTCCCAATACGGTATAGCAGTCGCGAATATCATCAACGACGACGCGGAAAGCACGCACGTCATACAACTCGTCAAAATCGACATCCTTGCCACGCATTTTTTTCCAAATGCTGTAAATGTGTTTGGGGCGACCAGACACTTCTGCCTTGACACCAGCCGCCCTCAATTCTGTGTTCAGGCGAGCGATAGCGGAGACCACAAAACTTTCGCGCTCGAGTCGCTTCTCTTCGAGCATTTTTGCAATACGCTTATATTGTTCTGGCTCCAGAAAACGGAATGACAAATCCTCCAACTCCCATTTTAATTGCCACACCCCTAGCCTGTTCGCCAGCGGTGCGTACAAATCCATGGTCTCACTCGCGTATTGCTGCGCAGCCCCGTCGTCACGCTTGCAATCAGCAAAATAACGCAAGGTCGTGACACGCGAAGCCAGCCTTACTAGCACTACGCGCATATCGGTCGCCATCGCCAGAACCATCTTGCGCAGCGTCTCCATTTGCGTTGCTGCTTTTTCAGCGGCATCTTTACCGCGTCCGACATCATGCTGCGTCAATGCGGCTTCACGTAGACGCATCAGGCGACGGATACCGCTGACCAGATCAGCAATTTCCTTACCAAACCTTGATTCAATCTGTTCGGCGGCGACAGGACTCAGCTCAGGCAATTCAAATAACAGACCTGCGATCCGGGTATCGACATCCGTACGCAACATCGCCAGAGTAGCGACGACGCCCTGAACAAACTGCAATGCATTTTGTTCAGTAACAACCTGACGATGTGCATACAAAGGTGTGATGAATTCCAGTGCCGCCATGACGCGATCACACTCGTTTTCAGACAAACCCTCAAGTAGTTGAGATTGCGACCCTGTCGCCGAAATGGAAACCATATACTTAATTCTGTGCGGCTGTGACGACAACCTCAATTAACCATGCAGGATTTGCCAGCGCAGCCTGAACTGTCGCACGTGGCGGCGCATTACCTGACGCAACCCAGGCATCCCATGCCTGATTCATGCCGCCAATTTGCTGGATATCGGATAAAAAAATCTGACACATTAAAATGCGCGATTTATCGCTGCCGGCTTCCGCCAATAAGCGATCAACATGCCCTAATACTTCAGCGGTCTGGCCGATAATATCCTTGCTCGTATCTTCAGGAATTTGTCCGGCAAGATAAATTACTTTATTAAAAATAGCGGTCTCGGACAGACGCTGTCCGACATGAAAACGTTGTAAGCTCATTGCATTCCTGATGACAGCAAAACTAGTTGATAACAACATGACTGCGGGCACTCGCCCAAACAGTTTACGTTAATAAAAATTCTCTGGCGATAGCGATTTGCTCAGGCTGGACAAAAGTCGGTGCATGCCCTACTCCTGCCAGTTCAACCACCTTCGCTCGTGGTCCACGTTGCTGCATTTCTGCCGCTGTTTCTGCGCTCAGCAAATCGGAGTCAGCGCCCCTCACGACCAGTGTCTGGCACCGAATCGCATCATAGGTCGCCCACAACATGGCCTGACCGGCCAATGCCATTTCCGGTGTGGTCGCCTTAATCGGTATGGATAAATTTAAATCATAATGGCGTATCCACTGCCCTTCTTTATTCTGACGTAAAACATCAGTGGCCAACTTATGCCACTGTGCTTCCGTATGCGGACCAAATGACGCAGATACCAGGCGAATATAAGCAGCGCCTTCATCAAAGCTGGCAAAACGCATATCTTGTCCGATGTAATCAGCAATCCGCGCAATCGCTGCGGGATTGAGTACGGGACCGACATCATTGAGCAGCAATTTCCGGATCGGATTATCTGGCAGCGCCGCCATCCCCATACCGATCAAACCGCCCATTGAAGTACCAAACCAGTCAATCACATCCGCATCCAGTCGCGCCAGTAATGTCACCATATCGCTGACATATTGCGGTATCTGATAAAACTGTGGATTACGCAACCAGTCTGATTGCCCGCGCCCGACAATGTCAGGACAGACCACGCGGTAAGTGTCAGACATTGCCTCGGCCAGCGCATCGAAATCGTCTGCTACCCGCGTTACACCGTGCACACATAACAGCACGCGAGAATTACGGGGGTCGCCCCACTCCTTATACGAGACCCGATGCAATCCAGCAGGAGACAAACATTGAACTGACTTGCGTTGGGCTGACATGAGGAGCACCTTTCAAGAATGAGCGCAGCGAAGAGGATACGAAGAATATCAATAGCAGAGTTCTAGTAGTATTACTATGTCATCAAGTCGTCGCACTATTTCACTAGGCTAGCGCTTAAAATCATTGACGTCATTTGAATGCTTAGGGTTCACGTCATCTACCGGCCTCATAGCGAGGGTATGCCGGATAACATAGGTAAGTTCTACAACCATCATTTTAAACATATACAAGGGGTCGCGATGCAAAATCATTCACTCAAAGGTAAAACAGCACTGGTTACCGGCTCAACCTCCGGTATTGGTTTGGGTATTGCCAGATCGTTTGCCGGAGCCGGTGCCAATATTATTTTTAATGGTTTCGGAGATGCGCAGGAAATAGCGGCCCTGCAAGCTGCTGTGGCTCAAGAATTTTCGGTAAAAACGGCCTATCACAATGCCGATATGAGTAAAGCCGCCGAGATCACGGCAATGATGGATTATGCGACGAGTCAATTTGGCGGCGTCGATATCCTGGTGAATAACGCTGGCATCCAGCATGTGGCGAACATTGAGGATTTTCCGGTCGAAAAATGGGACGCCATCATTGCGATTAATCTGAGTTCAGCGTTCCATACGACACGCCTGGCCTTACCTGGCATGAAAACCAAAAACTGGGGTCGCATCATTAATATCGCCTCAGTCCATGGTCTGGTCGCGTCAGCACAGAAATCTGCCTATGTCGCCGCCAAACATGGCTTGGTTGGTTTTACCAAAACTACGGCATTAGAAACTGCCCATACAGGCATCACCTGTAATGCAATTTGCCCGGGCTGGGTATTGACACCACTGGTCCAGAAGCAAGTCGATGCGCGCGCAGCCGCCGACAAGCTGAGTAATGATGACGCCAAGAAAGCCCTGCTCGCTGAAAAACAACCCTCAGGCGAATTTGTTACGCCTGAACAGTTAGGTGCTCTTGCTGTGTTTTTCTGTAGCGACGCTGCCAATCAGGTACGCGGCGTGGCATGGAATATGGATGGTGGCTGGGTCGCCCAATAACGGCTTATAGCAAAAAAGGGCGGGAGTTTGAACGGATCAGGGGCGAAATAACTTTGAATTTCTCCCTTAGCGAACTATATTAATAATTCATCATCTGTTTAGCTGATCGGGACTTTCGCAAAACGACATTTGCTTGCCACTAGTCATATTGAATCCGCAGGCTGGGTGCGGCTTCCAGAGACATTTTGCGCCAACAGGCGCATCAGGCTTACGGATTCATTTGAGGAACTTCTAAAAATTCTTCAACCGACATCCTATGGAACTGCTTACCCCTGCCTTGTATTTGTGTCTCTGCGTCACAGCGCCTCTGTGTCACTGTGGTGAGAGGTCTTGGTTTTTTCGTCAGTCATATTGATGCTCCTTCGCTCCACTATCTGTCCATGAGGCAAGCTATGCGCACACAACCGACATCTGTCATCCTGACCTCTTTACTAGGCTTATTCATCGCTACAGCAACTCCTGCTGTTTTTGCCGCAGGCAAAATGAAGCCTGGCTTGTGGGAGATGACCATGCAGTCGGATACGATGAAAAATATGCCGGCGATTCCTCCAGAACAGCTAGAGAAAATGAAGCAAATGGGCATCAAAATACCCATGATGCAAAATGGTGGCATGACACATCAGGTCTGTATCACGAAGGAAATGGCAGAGCGTGATCACCCCGGCACGGGGCAAAAAGAAGATGCTTCCTGCCAGCCCAAAAACATCCAAAACAGCGGGGGTACATGGTCGATGGATCTGATCTGCGACAGTCCCGACATGAAGGGCACAGGAACGGTCAAAGGCATGTATAGCGGAGATAGCGCAATGCAATCGACCTATGACTTTAAAGGGGTTACTCATGGAAAACCTATCAGTCAACATATGGAAACCAAAGGCAAGTGGTTGTCAGCTGATTGTGGCGATGTCAAACCAGTCGGCGAGATGGCAAAGAAAAAACAGTAAAAATACTTCAATTTTTTAAAAAAACAGGGAGTATCGCCCTCAAATGCCCGAATGTGCCCGTCAATCATAGAGAAATAAGGCATTATCCCCTATACACCATCCAGTATATTCAATCTGGATTCACCATTTTCACCATTAGACCGGAATCACCTCTTTAAATAAAAAACGCCAGCAATATCTGCTGGCGTTTTGCATTAACACGACCGGATTAGCAGAATCTCATCAGCTACATGCGCTGATATCCAATGCGGCTTCTGTTTTCGCAGTAATTTCTTCTATACTGACACCGGGCGCCAGTTCGATCAATTTCAATCCTGCCGGTGTCACATCGATCACGCCAAGATCAGTGATGATGCGATTCACGACACCTACACCGGTTAAAGGCAGATTGCAGGATTTCAGGATTTTGTGCGTGTCACCTTTTGCGACGTGCTCCATCAAGACCACAACATGACCAACGCCGGCAACCAGATCCATCGCACCGCCCATGCCTTTGACCATCTTGCCGGGGATCATCCAGTTCGCCAGATCGCCATGCTCGCTGACCTGCATTGCCCCCAAAATAGCAAGATTGATCTTGCCACCGCGTATCATCGCAAAAGAATCTGCCGAGCTGAATATCGATGATCCAGGCAATGTCGTCACGGTCTGCTTGCCGGCATTAATCATGTCGGGATCTACTTCTGCTTCCGTCGGAAACGGGCCGATTCCCAACAAGCCATTTTCAGATTGCAACCAGACTTCCATCCCTTGCGGCACATGATTCGCAACCAGGGTTGGCAAGCCAATACCCAGATTGACGTAATATCCGTCCTGTAATTCTTTTGCCGCACGTGCAGCCATTTCATCACGATTCCAAGCCATCTTGTTCTCCTTATTCTGCTGGGCGAACAGTGCGCTGTTCTATGCGTTTTTCAGGCGTTGCATTCACAACGATGCGATGAACAAAAATGCCTGGCGTATGAACGTCATCAGGATCAATCTCACCTGTTTCTACCAATTGCTCCACTTCAACCACGGTGATCTTGCCTGCCATAGCGACATTCGGATTGAAGTTGCGTGCTGTTTTGCGATAGACCAGATTGCCTGACTTATCGGCCTTATAGGCTTTGACCAGCGATACATCGGCAACCAGAGAACGCTCCATCACATAACGCTGTCCGTCAAATTCGCGGATCTCTTTACCATCCGCCACAATCGTGCCGACGCCAGTTTTCGTAAAAAATGCGGGGATACCCGCGCCGCCTGCACGTAATTTCTCAGCGAGAGTGCCCTGCGGTGTAAATTCAAGTGCCAGTTCGCCAGCCAGATACTGACGTTCAAACTCTTTATTTTCACCAACGTAAGAAGCGATCATTTTTTTGATCTGACGGGTAGTCAACAATTGCCCCAGGCCAAAGCCATCCACACCGGCATTATTCGAAATCGCTGTCAGGTTCTGAACACCAGAATCGCGCAAGGCGGCAATCAGCGCCTCGGGAATACCGCAGAGTCCAAAACCGCCGACCGCAATGGTTTGACCATCTTTGACGATATCTGCCAGAGCCGAGGCAGCGTCAGGATAAACCTTATTCATTTTGTCCCTTTTTAATGATGAAAACGTCTCGTCACACGCATTCCGTCCAGACGGAAATTTTTTATACTTTTTTTAATGCGCATCTCTTATGATACACACAGCATAAGATGCTACTCTATGCCGCGCAATACCGTAAAAATACCTGATTTTTATTTAATTTTTTTGACCTTTATGTCATTGATCAATCATGGCTGCGCAGACAAAAGCAATGACAGCGCCCATGATGCGAAGACGAAATTCCCATACCCATTCGAGACCAGATTACTCACTATGAATGTAGCGCAGGCCATCAATTTTGAAACTATTTTTCAGCAGGCTCCCGTCGGTATGTGCGTCTCTCAAAACCGCATCATCCGCGCCTGCAACGATGATTTAGCGAACATGTTTGGCTATCAAAAAGAAGAGTTGCTCGGCCAATCATTTCTCGTACTCTACCCGACTCCAGATGAGTTCGAACGGACAGGTGCCCGCATCACACCGATCATGAGCAGCAAAGGCTACTATTCCGACGAACGCATCATGAAGCGCGCCAATCAAGAACTCTTCTGGTGCCACGTATCAGGACGTGGGCTACACAAAGAAGATGCACATGCCGCTGGCATATGGACCTTTGAAGATCTGAGCTCAAAACGTTCTGTGACCGCCGAACTGACACCACGCGAAAGAGAGATTGCCGCCTTACTCGTTGAGGGTAAAACCAGTAAGCTGATCGCTCGTCAAATCGGACTCAGTCCCAGAACGGTGGAAATGCACCGGGCTAAGCTGATGCGCAAATTTACAGCATCGACCTCAAGTGAGCTGGTGCACAAATTATTACGTATCGTCAGCTAATACCACATTAATTACGACAGCAAATATCACCTCAAGGCAGTTACGCAGCTCTGGCGCGACGCTGTGGCTTGGCAGCTGATTTTAACTCCGTCAGTTTTTGCTTGATCGCCTCGGGTAATGCCGTCGATTTTTGCGTTTGCGCATCTACCCAGACAACTTTGGCGCCGCCCTCGGCGTACAAAGCATAACCGTCACCTACGCTGCGCATTTCTTGAATTGTTTCAAAACTGCTACGCCCGGCATCACCGATATAAGTACAGACCTCGACCTGGTCAGGATATTTCAGAGGACGCTTGAAAGTGCAATGCGCATTCACGATCACTGGCCCATTACCTTTGTCATCAGGCAAACAGCCCAGCATCGTCAGCCACTCGATACGCGCCTGCTCCATGTAGCGAAAGTACACCGTATTATTGACATGACCCATCGCATCCATATCGCCCCAGCGAATAGGAATGGTCACGGTATAAACCAATTTTTTATCAGGCACTTTCTGATCGATCATTGCGCGCTCATTCCATCGTCTGCCGTCACTATCGCTCCGTTCAGGAAACGCGACTCTTCTGCAGCCAGCAGCAACAATAAACCATCAAGATCTTCCGGCACGCCAACGCGTTTTCTCGGCAACATGTCGATCAGTTTCTGGCCTTGCTCGCTGCTGAAATGATCTTGATTAATTTCTGTAGAAATATAGCCCGGACAAATTGCATTGACGTTGATACCAAACTTACCCCATTCAACAGCCATTGATTTCGTCATATGCACGACTGCGGCTTTACTGACGCAGTAAATGCCAATTTGCGGCAAGACTCGTAAGCCAGCTACCGAGGCAATATTAATGATGCGATGTTGTTTTTTTGGATCACCTTTATAGCGTGCAATCATCCGTTTAGCAGCTTCCTGGGCAACAAAAAAAGCACCGCGTTGATTGGTATCCATCACATACGCATAATCTTCTGGCGTCACGTCAATCAGACGCTGTGTCGTTGAAACGCCGGAGTTATTGATGAGGATATCAATCGGACCCGCTTCGGTTTCTGCGTGAGCAATCGCCGATTTGATGCTCGCATAATCTGTCACATCAAGCGCGACAACATGGGCAGCACCGCCCTCTGCCTCGATCTCTGCACGCAATTCTTTTAAGCGATCGATACGACGCGATGCCAGCACTACCTGAGCACCAGCCTGCGCAAGAATTTTGGCAAACCGGGCACCGAGGCCGCTGGACGCTCCTGTGACTAATGCAATTTTTCCCTCAAAATTAACTTCAATACCCATTTGATTCTCCGGATGAAAATACTGCCAAAATATCGGCCAAAAACTGTAATCGAAATCCTGCTAAAAGCTTGAGTAAGCGTACCACTCTAAATGTGCCGCTATGATGACATAGTCACCATGTTTGTGTTTTATAAATTCCCGGTTTCACGACTATTTTTCTCAAACTGAAGAGAGAAAAAGCATGAAAATGCTGCATCTTGCCAAGTGCTCTGCGATAATTCACCCACAATAAAAGCAGGCATCACATAATTTTTAGAACAGATGCTCAGCTTGCAGAATAAAGTCACAGCATATAACATACCGACAACAAATAAGCACGTTCGTTCGTAAATTTTCTGAAAGCGATAATCACCATGACACAAAGCCTAGTAGAGCAATACGGTCCGCGCGATGCGATGGAATATGACGTCGTCATCGTCGGTGGCGGCCCTGCCGGCCTGTCCGCTGCGATCAAGCTCAAACAACTCGCTGCAGAAAAAGGCAATGAAGTGTCGGTCTGCGTTCTTGAAAAAGGCGGAGAACCTGGTGCGCACATCCTGTCCGGTGCCGTCATGGATCCCAAAGCGCTAAGCGAATTATTTCCGAACTGGAAGGAAATGGGCGCGCCGTTAAATACCGAAGTCACCGAAGATCGTGTCCTCGTTCTGACCGAGAAAAAAGCGTACAAAACACCAAACTGGATGTTGCCAGCCTGCTTTGAGAATCATGGCAACTATATCGTCTCACTGGCAAATGTCACTCGCTGGCTAGGTCAGCAAGCCGAGGCGCTGGGTGTCGAGGTATTTCCAGGCTTTGCCGCCGCTGAAGTGCTGTACAACGACGATGGATCGGTTAAGGGCGTAGCGACAGGCAATATGGGCGTAGACCGTCATGGCGCGGCCTCTCCGGCCTTCCAGCTGGGTATGGAGCTGCATGCAAAATACACTTTATTCGCCGAGGGTGCGCGTGGTCACCTGGGCAAGCAAGTAATCGCAAAATACGATCTGAGCAAAGGTAAAGATCCACAGTCATACGGTATCGGCATCAAAGAATTATGGGAAATCGATCCTAAGCAACATAAGCCAGGTCTGGTGGTTCACACGACAGGATGGCCGTTAATGGATCAATACAGCGGATCTTTCCTGTATCACCTGGAAAACAATCAAGTTGCCGTCGGCTATGTTGTTGGTCTCGCCTATGAAAACCCTTACCTGTCACCGTATGAGGAGTTTCAGCGTTTCAAAACGCATCCGGCAATTTGCGGCTTCTTTGAAGGTGGCAAGCGTATTTCTTATGGCGCACGTGCGATTACTGCTGGCGGCTTGCAATCGCTGCCTAAACTGACATTCCCAGGTGGCGCTTTGATTGGTTGTGATGCTGGCTTCTTGAATATGAGCCGTATCAAGGGTAGCCATGCCGCGATTAAAACAGGCATGCTGGCAGCGACCGCCGCTTTTGATGCATTGGGTGCACAACGTCAGCACGATGAACTGACAGCCTACTCAACAGCATTTGAACAGTCTTGGCTACATGAGGAATTGCATACCGCGCGCAATGTAAAGCCTTTACTGAAAAAGGGAACCTATGGTTCTCCGCTAGTCTGGCTGGATCAGGTTGTCTTGCGAGGCAAGGCACCATGGACCTTGCATCACTCAAAAGCCGATCATGAATGTTTGCGCCCTGCGTCCGAATTCCAGCCGATTGTGTATCCGAAACCGGATGGCAAACTGACGTTTGACCGCCTGTCGTCGGTATTTATTTCAAATACGAACCACGCCGAAGATCAGCCGATTCATTTAACCTTAAAAGATGCAAGCGTCCCGGTCGGCATCAATCTGGCGACCTATGCCGGGCCAGAGTCCCGTTATTGTCCTGCTGGCGTGTATGAGTTTGTGAAGACGGAAGAAGGCGCAGACCGCCTGCAAATCAATGCGCAAAACTGTGTCCATTGCAAAACTTGCGACATCAAAGATCCGACACAAAATATTGTATGGGTTACTCCCGAAGGTGGTGGTGGTCCTAACTATCCGAGTATGTAAAACGCTGCCTGTTTGCTTTCACATAAATACAAAAAACCACGAAAAATCGTGGTTTTTTTGTATGCAGTTTATATCTACGTCGTTTATCGGTTTCCTTGAATTATTTTGCGACATCAAGGTTCAAGCTACTTAGTAATACCTCGCATAGCAAATTATTTCTACAATAAAATGCCGACTTGAATATATCAGGTGTCCATATGACTATTAGATGCAAATGCTAAAGCATATTAAATGTTTCATATTAGAGACTCATTAAAATCAGTGTTACTCAGAATATATAAAAACAGCTGAAGTCAAAGAAATAGCGCTCGATACAGACTCTTGCATCTATCAGGACTATCTGCCCCGGCTGGTAGCAAAACGATTTTGATTTGCAGATTTTTCTCCATTGCGATGAGACTGGCAATTTGCTCAAGACTGGCCGACGTAGATTCAATCGCCAACAGGACCGGGCGATCCCAACGATGAAGGCGCACCGCGGCAATCTGCGTGAGTAAACGCTGCTGCGCCCGGCTATCAAAATGTGCCGCATGCAAATGGAATACAGCCACATCGCAGGACGCCATCAGCGCATGGTGTTCGAGATGTTGATGCCGGTCTTGATCCTGATATAAATGAATCAAGGTTGTGTGATAAGCGCAGTAAGTCGTTTCCAGCTTGGCTGCCAGACTACCGGCACAAATTGAATGCAATGCCGCGCCAGCTTTCAGCTCGATCGCATTCCAACCAAGCTCAGTATCAGACTGCTGAGAAACCAGCAGTACATTTCTACCAGCATCTGCCCGCTGTTGTGCAACAGCCTTCGCCAACGTGGCGCTTGCGCGCATTGAATGCAGAGAGGGATCAGCCACCATGGTCAAAATCATCGGAGTCCCATCAATGCTGAAAATACAGATGGAGACCAGTCAACATTCTATCGATCGCAATCACCGCCAGAATCAAACCTAACAAGATCTGAAAGCCATTAGCGACTAATGCGAATCTGCGATAGTTTTGTACATTTTTTAGCGTAACGAGAAGGACGGTAAGCACCACCGTGGCGGCAGCCGAAGCAGCCACAATTTGCTGCATGTGCTCTGGCTGTATCGCGCTTAACAACAAGACTGTCATCATTGCAGTCGGGCTAAAAAGCCGCAACAAAGACCAGCGCTTATCATCAAACGGATCAAGGATTTGATTGGCTTGATGATTAGTGCGCTGAGATATTTTCTTTGTCTTAGAAAAAAATACCATTCCCAGCGCAGCCAACAATAAGATCAATCCAGCGCTCACTTGCAGGCTAGCCCTATTGGCTACTGATATTGGTACCCAATATCGAAACGATTGTCCGAATAATGAGAGCAAAAGCAGTATCAACAACAAGCAAGTACACGCCATGAAAATCTGGTTATTGCTTGGTGAGGACGCTACTCCCGGACTTACTCCCGACGTCGTTAACAAATCGGACTGAGAATTTACGATCAACTGAGGCGACATGCCTAACATGGAATTAAGTACTAAAAGTAAAACAATGAAAAATGAAAAGGTAAATGACATAGCGGCGCTGAATGATCACTTAATCACCAAAAACTTCAATGTATAAATCTTGTATCTCTTGCGCTGTTTGCCTGTCCGCACATTCGCTGATTGCCAGTCCCTCCTTGTAGGCCGCATGCAAAACCGCATCTGCATGTATTGGTCTAGTAAACAACTCAGCAAAAGGAACGCCTGCAACAAATTGTTTGGCGGCGTCTAAACAGTCAGATGTGGGATAGGTAGAACGGTAGGTAATCACAACAAGAATACGCAGACTAGGGTTAAATTCACGAGCGGCGACGATTCTTGCGGTCAGTTTGTCTTCGCTAAAGCAATTTGAATTTACAGAATCAATCCTATCTGTATTAAATTGATCGGAATCCAACGCAATGACTACCAAGCGTGCAGCGATCAATGCGGACCTGCTGCCCAGAGAATCACGAGCTTCGGTATCAATGACAATATCTTGAAAGCGGTAGCCTAAATTTTCCAACTCTGGCTGCATTCCCTTACCGCTAACAGCTCGCGCCATGACC
Source organism: Undibacterium sp. Rencai35W (assembly GCF_049340185.1). Taxonomy (NCBI): domain Bacteria; kingdom Pseudomonadati; phylum Pseudomonadota; class Betaproteobacteria; order Burkholderiales; family Oxalobacteraceae; genus Undibacterium; species Undibacterium sp. Rencai35W. The sequence continues at coordinate 272,995 of NZ_JBMPPC010000003.1, read as the reverse complement.
GCAGGACTAATACCACTGGCATTGCGCTCGGTACACCAGCATAAGGACGACTGTTTAGGATCATTATCCACCAGCAATACCTTACGTCCGGTCTGAGTACGCAAGGCAGCAAGGCTATCTGCCAGCATGGATTTTTCGGTGCCGCCAGTTTGATTGGCAATCGTAATTATCATAATGTTCTTTTTTTGCAAACTCTGCTTTAATCGGGATTTAATGAACTAGTTCTTTACTGGGTTCTGAAGCAAGCTCAGCAGAACACTTAGGAGAAAATGTCGTCTCGGTGATTAATTGCAATTCCAATTCGCGCTGTGATATTTTCAGCGAGCTAAAATTTGATACGTTAGGACTAGGTATGGCCATTACTTGCTCAAGGGCTTTTGCTAACTGGAGTTTTCCCTTATTGGACATAGGTGTCATCGGCAAACGCATACTGTCTTCTGTACCCCACAACATAGATAAAGCAGCTTTGACCGGTGCCGGATTTGGTTCCGAAAACAAGACTTTAATCAATGGTAATAATTGGCTGAATAAGACTAAGGCCTCTCGCGTTTTTGAATGCCCTATTAAATGCAACAAATGGACAAATAAATCTGGGCGTATGTGTGCAGATGCAGAAATAGCACCATGCCCACCCATGGCAAATACATCAAACATCAATGCGTCGTCACCGCATAAAACATTGAGTCTAGCCTGACTGAGTAATGCGCTGGTCTGGTCTAATTGACCGCCACAATCTTTGATCGCGACAAATTTAGGATTAGCAGCAAGTGTGGCGACTGTTTCCAAGTCAATATTGGCGCCAGTTCTGGAAGGAATGTTATATAAAATAATGGGACGGTCACTCGCTGCGGCCAAGGCCTCAAAATGTAAGCGTATGCCTTCTTGCGATGGACGGACATAGGTTGGTGCAGAAATCAGATAAGCCGCTGGCGTAATACCGAAGCGCGTCAAGCGCTCCACCATTGCATGCGTGCCACTACCACTTAAACCTAATGCAACAGGAAAATTGGCGGGAACCGCTTCTTGAATCGCAGCGAGTAATCGCGCTTGTTCTGCATCATCAAGGGTCGCTGACTCGCCGGTAGTACCACAAACAACCAGACCTTTGACACCAGCATCAGTCATTTGCAGAGCGAGTTGCTGCGCGGCTCTCAAATCAATTTTTTGTTGTCGGAAAGGCGTGACCAAGGGCACCCAAATACCATCAAATGTAGTCATAATCGTTTTCTTTCATCGATACAAGAGGGATTGATTAAGAGATGGGGCTAAGCTTTTAGTCTCTCTTCTTCTCACTGATCAGATCTAAAACTTAGCGGACAAGCGTCGGAGATAATGGCGTAATTTTTCCAAACTCAGCACTTGGTAAAGCCATCATGACTGCGTGAATAATGGTTTCAACTGCTGGCTTTGCCAGGCACAACCAAACGATCATGCGACTAGCGTGGTCTACAGGCTGCATGCGAATATAGGTGACCAACTTGCCACAACGATTTAATATCAGATGCCTTAATTCGGTAGCGCAATCACTATCGACGGTAATCCGCATCATAAATTCTGGCGACATAACTTGTCGTTGAATGCGATAAGATACCTTGGGAAAAGTAACTGTTGTTGACGCGTATTTTGGTTTTGCGAGAGACGGGTTACTGTTGCTACCATCCGATGAGAGAGTCTTCGCTGAAGTAAATGCGGAAACCAAAGAAAAGCGCGAAGAACTAGATGCTGAGGTAATGCGATTCATGGAATTAACACGGGTTGTTGTGGTGATTCCAAGATAGCACCAGCGCGGTAAAGATTCTCTAAAAAGGTCCGCTCAAGATATAAACATGACGTAAAAATGATTTGCGTCTGCTTTTACCACAACAATAAAAAAGCCACTTTTCCTCAAAGTGGCTGGCTTGATCTTGATGTAGATTTTCAACCTACATTATCAATTTTTCTGATGACTATTAAAGAATCACCAGTTTTCAGAAAGTACTTTTTGAAGCCAAAAACTGCCGATAACAGTTTTTACGTCCGTGATTTTTCCTGTCCTCACCCAGTCTAAAAGTTCAGGAATAGTCGCAGTAAACGTTTCGAGAAATTCTTCTTCATCTAACTGCGCTTTTCCGGCAACCAGTCCTTTGGCAAGAAAAATATCCAGATGCTCATCTGAGTACGCAATTGCGTTATGAATCGTACAAAGGTAACGCCACTCGGTTGCGGTGTACCCAGTCTCTTCGAGCAATTCGCGTTTAGCGCAAACTAGGGCATCTTCATCAGGATCAATTTTACCGGCCGGGAATTCGATAAACACCTGATTGAGTGGATAGCGAAACTGACGTTCCATCAGCACAGTACCATCATCAAGCAATGGCAAAATGACGACCGCACCAGGATGTTTTATATATTCACGGGTAACTTGATTAGCATCAGGTAAACGAACTATATCTTTTTCGACTTTGAGAAAACTACCTGAGTAGGCGAGTTCTCCACTCACTTTTATCTCAGCAAGATGAGGATTCGCATCCGGGCTCAGTGTCAGCTTATCCATGCTGTTTTCTCAGATAACGATATACAAAACCCGGAAACGCAAGAACAATGAACAGGCATGAAGTAATCGCATAGAATTCCCAGGTCTGGGGAAAGCGATTACCTGCTTTAGATTCGAGCAGGCTGGCGATGAACCCAAGCGAGAAATAGAAGACCGTTAGCTCAAACAAACGGAACCAAAAGGGCTTTGCGAGCCAGCTAGACAATGGAATGATTGCAAACAGGCGATCATTGAAAAACGGCAGATTGGCCGCGATTATCGCCAAGATAATCACCAGCCAGGCAGATGCAGAAACTTCCACTAAAGAGTATCCGGAAAATACATCAGGACGCTAAGGTCTTGATGATCGCATTGGTGCAAGCCGACATCAAAGAACCTGGCATCAAGCCCATCACCAGAACAGCAATACCGTTAATGCTAAGAACAATACGCATATCTGTACTAGCGATGATCGCATGTTGATCTGCCGGCTGATCAAAGTACATCAATTTCACTACGCGAATATAGTAGAAAGCACCAATCAATGAGAACAGAACCGCTGCCACAGCGAGCCATACCTGGCCAGTTGCCAGCACAGCTTTTAATACAGACAATTTCGCGTAGAAACCCATCATTGGCGGGATGCCAGCCAGTGAAAACATCAATAACAACATCACCAGTGCAAACCATGGGCTACGTTTATTGAGGCCTTTCAAATCATCGAGATTTTCAGCTTCAAAACCTGAACGTGCCAACAACATGATCACGCCAAAAGTACCCAGTGTCGTCAACACGTAAGTGATGCTGTAGAACATAGAGGCACTATAAGCTTCGGCAGCAAAACTTGTATTGTGACCCACCACGCCTGACAACAAGCCCAATAGCATAAATCCCATCTGGGAGATCGTTGAGTAAGCAAGCATGCGCTTCAGATTTGTCTGAGCGATCGCTGTAATATTACCAATGGCCATGGACATCACAGCTAATACGACCAGCATTTGCTGCCAGTCTATCGCTTGTGGGAAAAGTCCTTCAACGAGCAAGCGAAAACAGATAGCAAAAGCAGCGAGCTTCGGCGCACCACCCAGCAAGAGCGTGACTGCGGTAGGAGATCCCTGATAAACGTCAGGCACCCACATATGGAACGGTACAACACCGAGTTTAAATGCCAGACCAGCGACCAGGAAGACAATACCGAATACTAGAATCTGCTTGTTTGCAGCAGGCGAAGCAGCAGCCTTAGCTACTTCTGCCAGATCCAGCGATCCAGTTGCACCGTACAACATGGATATACCGTACAACAGGAAACCGGATGCTAGAGCGCCAAGAATGAAATACTTCATCGCCGCTTCTGTTGATACAGTATGGTCTCTGCGCAATGCAACCAAGGCATAAAGAGACAGAGACATCAATTCCAGACCAAGATAAATGACCAGGAAATTATTCCCCGAAATCATTACCATCTGACCAAGCAATGAAAACAGGGCAAGTACATAGAACTCACCACCTAATTTGTCATTTGTCATGCCACGATCAGCCGCATATTGACGGCCATAAATCAATGTCAAACCGACTGCGATATAGGAAAATAATTTAAGCAAATTCGACATCGGGTCGGACACAAACATTTTATTACTTAGGTAAACCGAAATATCTCCGCTAGGATTCATCACCGTCAACACGCCACATATCGCCAGAGTCAAGATACTCAGTGCGTATGTCACGTTACGTTTATCATCTGCTAAAAACATGTCGATCAACAAAATCACGCAGATCGCCAGGAGCAAAAAGATTTCAGGATAAAGTGGTATCAGGTTCATATAGTTTCGTTTGTACTAAGTACTAGCATCGATCTGTAGTTGCACGAGCATTTTGTATGCCCGCTCACAATTCAGTCTTTTGTTATTTCTAAGCGTATCATCCGGCTTATTGCTCAGTTAATCGCTCAATTCATTGTCCAGCTAATTATTCAACGTACTCAGGGTGTGATTTTTGTCGCTGCGACATGCTTTAATAAGTCTGCAACAGAAACCTGCATTGCATCAGTGAATGGCGCTGGGTACAAACCCATTGCAATGACCGCGATCGCTAAAACACCCAACATGAAAAATTCGCGTTTATTAAGATCTGCCAACTGTGCGACATGCTCATGCACAATCGCACCGAACACAACCCGCTTCACCATCCAGAGAGAGTAAGCAGCACCGAAGATCAGCGCGGTCGCCGCTAGCATACCAATCCAGAAATTAAACTGGACCGCACCAAGGATCACCATGAATTCGCCAACGAATCCCGATGTCGCCGGTAAGCCGCAATTTGCCATTGAGAAGAGAACGAATAAAGCAGCAAACTTAGGCATCGTATTCACAACGCCACCGTAATCAACGATCTGACGAGAATGCACGCGATCGTACAAGACACCGATACACAAGAACATTGCTCCGGAAATAAAGCCGTGTGAAATCATCTGAACAATCGCACCTTGTACCGACATGTCGTTAAACATGAAGAAACCTAGTGTGACAAAACCCATATGAGCGATCGAAGAATACGCCACCAGTTTTTTCATATCTGCCTGTACCAGTGCCACTAAACCAATGTAGATAACGGCAATCAGGGACAAGGTAATAATAAAGCCAGATAAGTAATGACTCGCATCCGGTGCAATCGGCAGAGAAAAACGCAAGAAACCATAGGCACCCAATTTCAACATGATGGCTGCCAGAACAACCGAACCACCGGTTGGCGCTTCTACGTGAGCATCAGGCAGCCACGTATGCACTGGCCACATTGGCACTTTGACCGCAAACGCCATCAGGAAAGCCAGGAAAATCATAATCTGTGTTGACAATGGCAATGGCAACTGGTGCCAGGCCAAAATATCGAAGCTGTTCCCTGCCTTAAAATACAAGTAGATAATCGCGACCAAAGTTAACAGAGAACCCATCAACGTATAGAGGAAAAACTTGAATGCGGCATACACACGATTTGGACCACCCCAGACACCAACGATGATAAACATCGGTATCAGAGTCGCCTCAAAGAATACATAAAACAGCAATCCGTCCGTGGCGCAGAAAACACCAATCATTAGGCCGGACAATATCAGGAAAGCCCCCATATATTGCGCAACTTGTTTTTCAATGACTTCCCAGGCAGCAATCACAACAATTACCGTAATGAAGGCAGTCAATGGCACCAGCCATAATGAAATACCGTCAACGCCTAATGCATAGAAGACGTTCAGGCGCTCTATCCAGGCACTCTTTTCCACGAACTGCATACCATGCGCTGCGTTATCAAAGCGCTCAATTAGAGGGATGGTTACCAGCAAACTGGCTAGCGAGCCGATTAACGAGACACCACGTGTCAGTCCGGGATTGCTATCGCGACCAAATGCCAGCACAAAGAGTCCAAAAATAATGGGACACCAGATTGCGAGGCTGAGTAAGTAAGAAGTTGACTGCATCATGAGTTCTTTTTTATGAATTACTTATTTAGCTAACGGGAACATGAAGGGAAACATGAAGTAAGACAAGAAGCCTAATACTCCAAGAATCATCACAAACGCATAGTGGTACAGATAACCAGTCTGCAACAAACGCACTCCCTTAGACAACCATCCAACCAGTTTGGCACTGCCGTTAACGACTAGACCATCAATCAAGCTTTTATCGCCGACATTCCACAAACCACCACCCAGTAAGCGTGCGCCACCAGCAAAGACGATCTCATTGAATCTGTCCATGTAATATTTATTGTCAAGCAGAGCGTAGATTGGACCGACGTTCTTTTTAATCGCCGTAGGAATTGATGGCTTAACCATATAAAACACATAAGAAGTCACCACGCCAGCCAGAGCCAACCAGAATGGCAGAGATGTCAGTGCATGTATTGCCATTGCTACCGGGCCATGGAATTCGTGTTTAAGCTCTTCCATCGCATGATGCGCTTCATCAACAAAAATAACGCCCTTGAAGAACTCACCAAACAACATTGGCTCTATCGCGAGGAAACCTATCAGGACAGAGGGAATAGCCAGCAAGACTAGGGGCAACCAGACAACCATTGGTGACTCATGTGGTTTTTGACCCGGCGCCAAACCGTGATGATGATCATGGTCATCATGCGCATCTGCCTCATGATCGTCATGATGATGCACATGACCAAAATTCTCTTTCCCGTGGAACACCAGGAAATACATACGGAAAGAATAAAAAGCGGTCACGAACACACCGGCAAGTACCGCAAATTGCGCAAAGCTTGCACCTGGCAAATGGGATGCCTGTACCGCTTCAATAATGCTATCTTTGGAATAGAAACCAGAGAAAAACGGTGTCCCAATCAATGCTAAGGAACCAAGCAAAGAGGTAATCCAGGTAATTGGCATATATTTACGCAAGCCACCCATGTTGCGGATATCCTGATCATGGTGCATACCAATAATCACGGAACCGGCGGCTAAGAACAATAACGCTTTAAAAAACGCATGAGTCATCAGGTGAAATACAGCTACGGAGTAAGCGGAAGCACCCAGAGCAACGGTCATATAGCCTAGCTGCGACAGAGTTGAATACGCCACGACGCGTTTGATGTCATTCTGGATGATACCCAGGAATCCCATGAACAACGCGGTAATCGAGCCGATGACCAAAATAAAGGATAAGGCGGTATCAGACAATTCAAACAACGGCGACATGCGCGATACCATGAAAATACCTGCCGTCACCATCGTTGCAGCGTGAATCAAGGCAGAAATTGGCGTGGGACCTTCCATGGAATCTGGCAACCATACATGCAAAGGAAATTGCGCAGATTTACCCATTGCACCGATAAACAAGCAGATACACGCAACAGTAATCAGCATCCAATCTGTTCCCGGCAATAAAACCTTCGCCAGTTCTTCTTTTTTAGCAAACACTTCCGCATAGTTCATCGAACCTGCATAGGCTAACAACAAACCAATTCCCAAAATGAAACCAAAGTCGCCGACGCGATTCACCAGGAAGGCTTTCATATTTGCGTAAATCGCAGTTGGTTTGGTATACCAAAAACCGATCAGCAAGTAAGAGACCAGACCAACCGCTTCCCAGCCGAAGAATAACTGCAGGAAGTTATTGCTCATGACCAGCATCAGCATCGAGAACGTAAATAAGGAAATATATGAAAAGAAGCGGTTATAGCCCTCGTCATCCTGCATATAACCAATTGTGTAGATGTGAACCATCAAAGAAACGAAAGTGACGACACACATCATCATCGCAGTCAGACTATCGACTAAAAATCCGACTTCCAACTTCAAACCTGCGACTTGCATCCACTGATATAAAGTACCGTTATAAGTTGCGCCATCCGCCACTGCTGACAAAGTCATGCAAGAAATAATGAACGCAATCAACACGCCTGAAATAGTCGCAGTATGAGATACCTTACGACCTACCAGATTGCCAAAAAATTTTGTACCTAACAGACCCGCAATGGCAGAACCCGCAAGAGGTGCCAATGGTACAGCCAGTAGTAAATGTGGGTTAAGTTGCCCCGCCATGATGACCCTTTGTTAGCTTATTACTTTTTTTAAATCGCCAGTGAGTTTAATCTGGTTGTCGTTGTGTCCAAAGATCACAACAAGGCAACCGGCAAAACTCGTTATCCTTTGAGCGCATCCAGATCTTCTACATCAATGGTATCCATATTGCGGAACATCACCACTAGGATAGCCAGACCAATCGCAGATTCTGCAGCAGCCACGGTCAGAATAAAAAATACAAAAATCTGTCCTGCTGCATCACCAAGATAATGCGAGAACGCGATGAAATTCATGTTAACAGCAAGCAGCATCAACTCGATTGCCATCAATAGAACGATAATATTTTTGCGATTCAGAAAAATACCGACGATAGAGATCGCGAATAAAATCGCACCTAATATCAGGTAATGTGTCAATGTTAAAGTCATTTACGCCTCTGTCTGTTCTGTTGTTACGCCCAAACCAGCTCTGTCGCGGGCACGGTCAGAATCGGCAACCATACTGACCATGCGAACACGGTCATTACGCTTAACTTTGACGGCTTCGGCAGGATCAAAATATTTACTATCTTTACGACGACGTAAAGTCAGCGCGACTGCGGCTACGATCGCTAGCAAAAGGATCGCAGCAGCAACCTCAAAAGCGAACATATAATGAGTAAAGATTTCTATACCTAATGACTTGGTATTGCCAATATTGTCTGATGCAGCAGGAACATGATTATCAGGGCGCAAAAATCCGCGCCATAACACTGCTGACATTTCCAGAACAATAGCTACACCCACACAAGCAGCAAGAGGGAAATGACTCCAGAAGCCCTGACGTAACTTATCCATATTAATGTCAAGCATCATCACAACAAACAGGAACAACACCATCACAGCACCAACGTACACCAGAACCAGTACAATCGCCAAAAATTCAGCTTTCAACAACAACCAGATACCTGCAGCAGTAAAAAAAGCGAGAACTAAAAACAATGCAGCATGTACCGGACTTCGTGCGGTAATAACTTGAATCGATGCGAAAATCAGAATCGCAGCAAACACATAAAATAAAGCAGTGGTAAATTCCATAGCGAGCTAAATCCTAGTTATACCGAATTAACGGTAAGCCGCATCAGCGGCGCGGGCGGCAGCGATTTCTGTCTCGTAGCGATCACCTACAGCCAACAGCATTTCTTTGGTGAAATATAAATCACCACGCTTTTCACCGTGATATTCCAATACGTGAGTTTCTACAATCGAATCTACCGGACATGATTCTTCGCAAAATCCGCAAAAAATGCATTTAGTTAAATCGATATCGTAACGCGTCGTACGACGTGAACCATCTTCCCGTTGGTCAGATTCAATCGTAATTGCCATTGCTGGACAAACTGCTTCACACAACTTACAGGCGATACAACGCTCTTCTCCGTTCGGATAACGACGTAAGGCATGTAAGCCACGAAAACGTGGGGATTGCGGTGTTTTTTCTTCTGGGAATTGCACTGTAATTTTGCGTGCGAACATATAGCGACCAGTCAAAGCCAGTCCCTTTAGTAATTCGCGCAGCATCAGGCTGCCAAAAAAATCCTTGATTGCTTCCATTTTTTTAGCCTCTTACTTCCAAATATTCCATGGAGTTTGCATCCATGCTGCGACAATCACCAGATACACTAGGGTTAGCGGAATAAATACTTTCCAGCCCAGACGCATGATCTGATCATAGCGATAGCGAGGGAAAGATGCGCGTGCCCAGATAAACATGGAAACTACGATGAAAGTCTTGATGCCAAGCCAGATCCAGCCTGGAATGAAATCCAAGAAACCTAGCGGTGCAGACCAGCCACCAAGGAACATCAGAGAGGCCATTGCAGAAATCAAGATCATGTTTGCATATTCAGCAAGGAAAAACATTGCAAATGACATCCCTGAATATTCCACCATATGACCAGCAACAATCTCTGACTCACCCTCAACCACGTCGAACGGATGACGGTTCGTTTCAGCAATACCTGAAATGACATAGACTACGAATACTGGCAATAAAGGCAACCAGTTCCATGAAAAAATATTCAACCCGTGGCTGGCAGCAAAGCCATGAGTTTGACTATTCACGATATCTGTCAAATTTAAACTGCCAGAGACCATCAGTACGATGACCAGTACAAAGCCCATCGCAATTTCATACGAAACCATTTGCGCAGACGCCCGCATCGCACCGAGAAAAGCATACTTTGAGTTGGATGCCCAGCCAGCAATAATGATGCCGTAGACTTCCATCGAAGTAATCGCCATTACTAGCAAAAGACCGGCATTAACGTTTGCCAGTACTGTTTCCGGTCCGAATGGAATCACTGACCAAGCAGCCAATGCCGGCATAATCGTCATGATCGGAGCCAGAATAAATAATACTTTATTGGCTTTGGCAGGAACGATGATTTCCTTAAGCAATAATTTCAGTGCGTCAGCGATTGGTTGCAATAAGCCAGCGGGACCCACACGATTCGGGCCAAGACGGATATGCATCCAGCCTATCATCTTACGTTCCCATAAGGTCAGGTAAGCAACACAGCCCATTACAGGTAAAGTGATGCAGACTATCTTCACGAGAGTCCATACCAGAGGCCATAAGGCACCCAGATATTGCTGTCCGTATGTCTGAATAGTGAGTAATAAGTTCATTACGCACGCTCCACAGTAACTGCACCAAACATTGGACCTAATGACTTAGTCAAGATATGACCTGCAGCAAGGCGGACTACATTATCAGGTAAGTTTTTACCCAAAACCGCTGGCAATACTGCAGAACCTTGACCTTGAGTGATCTTAACGTAATCGCCGTCTTTTAAACTTAACTTTGCAAACTGCGCCGCACTCAGATGAACTTCAGGCGTCTTTGCATCTCTGGTTTTTTGCAAGGACTCAGATCTTCTGACAATGGCGTCCGTACTGTAAATCGACACGTCGGCAATACGTTCCAGGCCCTGAGAAATAGCATCACCCGCCAGCACAGGAACGCCAGCAGTACCCATATTATTGAGGCTTGTCACTACCGTCGCGACATCCTTGCCCAGCAAAGCATCGCGAATTGCCTCGGAAGTTTCGAACTCAAACTCAGGCAAGTCAAGCAGATTGCCGAGCACGCGCAATACTTTCCAAGCCGGACGGGTATCACCCAGCGGCTTCACAACGCCATGGAAACTTTGTACGCGACCTTCACAATTAATGAAAGTACCGGCAGTTTCCGTAAAGGGCGATACTGGCAGCAATACATCAGCGTAATCTAAACCGTGTTTGTAGGCAGACAAAGAAACAACCATTTCAGCCTGATCCAAGGCAGACCTTGCTTGCTGAGGATTAGCACAATCTAATTCAGGTTCTGCATGCAAAAGCACATATGCTTTTTTTGCTTGTGCAAATAAGTTTTGCGCATTCGCCGCATTATTTGGCACAGCTCCGGCAAGATATCCGCCAACCGTATTCGCGGCTTCGGTCAGATAACCGAAACTTGCACCAGCATTCTGCGCAATCCATTGTGACAAAGCGTGTAGCTTTGCCGCATCAGGATGCTGTGCAGCAGCGTTGCCCAAGAATACGCCCGCATTAGCTTTCAAGATACCATCAGCAATCAATGCTGCTTTTTCAGAAGCTTGGACTTGCTCAAAGCCAGTCGGTTTTGCGATTTCCTTTTTAACAGCGACAGCAACTGCAATCTCAGCGAGGAAATTCAACCAGGCAGACGGCGCGAGCACGGCATTGTTTGCCAATTTAATCAGCAACTCATCGTCTGTCGCATGCAGGACACTCAACTTAGCACCCATTTTGACCGACTGACGCAAACGTGCCGCTAGCAAAGGATGGTCCTTACGCAAGAAGGAACCAATGACAAAAATATTCTTCAATTGCGCAAAATCAACAATCGACATACCCAGCCAAGGTACTACTTTGCTCTCTAACGAGAAATCAGACTGGCGCAAGCGGAAGTCCACACTATCAGAACCCAGACCACGAACAAGCTTTTGTAGCAAACTGAGCTCTTCCAAGGTCGAACTTGGCGTGGCTGCTGCCGCAATAGCCGCAGTGCCGTGTTCATGTTTGATGTTACGCAAGCCATGCGCTACATATTCCAAGGCTGTTTGCCAGTCAGTTTCCTGCCACTGGCCACCTTGTTTAATCATTGGCTTAGTCAGGCGTTCTTCGCTATTCAAACCTTCATAAGCAAAGCGATCCTTGTCGGAAATCCAGCATTCATTGACCGCTTCGTTTTCCAAAGGTACGACACGCATCACTTTGTTGTTCTTCACCTGAACAATCAAATTGGCCCCTAGTCCATCATGTGCGCTAATCGACTTACGACGGGATAATTCCCAGGTGCGTGCTGAATAACGGAAAGGCTTGGATGTCAATGCGCCAACCGGACAAAGATCAATCATGTTGCCGGACAACTCGGAATCAACGGTCTTGCCAACGAAAGAAGTGATCTCGGAATGCTCACCGCGACCCAACATGCCCAGCTCCATCACACCGGCAATTTCCTGACCAAAACGAACACATCGGGTACAGTGAATGCAACGGCTCATTTCTTCCATAGAAATCAATGAACCGACATTCTTATGAAAAACTACCCGTTTTTCCTCTTCATAACGTGAACTAGTGGAACCATATCCTACTGCCAGATCCTGCAATTGACATTCGCCACCCTGATCGCAAATCGGACAATCCAGAGGGTGATTAATCAATAGGAATTCCATCACGCCTTTTTGTGCTTTAACCGCCTTATCGCTGTTAGAGCGCACGATCATGCCGGCAGTTACAGGAGTCGCGCAAGCAGGCAAAGGCTTAGGCGCCTTCTCCACTTCGACCAGACACATACGGCAGTTCGCCGCAATGGATAATTTTTTGTGATAGCAAAAATGCGGAATATATGTGCCAAGTTTGTTGGCAGCATCCATTACCATGCTGCCTTCTTGCACTTCAACTTTTTTGCCGTCTATTTCGATTTCAACCATGGTTTACTCTGAAGTACGCTACCTGAGCTGGCTTAAATGTAAGCGGGAACCAAGCAATGTTTATGCTCGATGTGATATTCAAATTCTTCGCGGAAATTCTTGATGAAGGCACGTACTGGCATCGCAGCAGCATCACCCAAGGCACAAATAGTACGTCCCTGAATATTGTCCGCAATCGAATTCAGCATGTCGAGATCATCTGCCCTGCCCTGCCCGTGTTCGATGCGATGCACCATACGATAGAGCCAGCCCGTACCCTCACGACAAGGTGTGCATTGACCGCAAGACTCTTCAAAATAGAAGTAAGACAAACGCAGTAACGACTTGACCATGCAACGGGTTTCATCCATCACAATCACAGCACCGGAACCCAGCATCGAACCTGCTTTAGCGATCGAATCATAGTCCATATCTGTTGCCATCATCACGTCGCCGGTCAATACTGGCATGGATGAGCCACCAGGAATAACTGCTTTAATTTTCTTTCCATCACGCATGCCACCCGCGAGCTCCAGCAAAGTCGCAAACGGTGTACCAAGCGGAACTTCGTAGTTACCCGGTTTAGCCACATCGCCAGACATGGAGAAAATCTTAGTGCCGCCATTGTTTGGCTTACCTAGAGCTGCGTATTTTTCACCGCCCATGGCAAAGACAAACGGGACTGCTGCAAACGTTTCGGTGTTATTGATGGTGGTTGGTTTGCCATACAGGCCAAAGCTCGCAGGGAAAGGCGGCTTAAAGCGTGGCTGACCTTTTTTACCCTCTAAAGATTCCAGCAAGGCCGTCTCTTCACCACATATATACGCACCATAACCATGGAATGCGTGCAACTGGAAAGAAAATTCAGAACCGTGAATCTTGTCACCGAGCATACCGGCGGCGCGTGCCTCTTCAATCGCTTCTTCAAAGCGATCATAGTCAGCGAAAATTTCACCGTGGATGTAGTTATAACCGACCGTAATGCCCATAGCGTAGGCACCGATTGCCATACCCTCAATCAATGCATGTGGGTTGTAGCGGATAATATCGCGATCTTTGAACGTACCGGGCTCGCCTTCATCGGTATTGCAGACCAGATATTTTTGCCCGGGATATTGACGTGGCATGAAGCTCCACTTCAAACCCGTAGGAAAACCTGCACCGCCGCGACCGCGCAAAGAAGATGCCTTCAGCTCAGCGATTACCTGCTCTGGCGGAATTTTTTCATCAAGAATGCGTTTTAAGGACTGGTAGCCACCGCGTGCAACATAGTCTTGCAGATGCCAGTTTTTGCCGTCCAAGCCGGCAAGAATTAAAGGATTAATATGGCGATTATGCAGACTCGTCATTATTTGCCCGCCTCTGTGAGTTCCGTAACCAGTGAGTCGATTTTATCATTCGACATGAAGCTGCACATACGCTTGTTATTGACGAGCATGACTGGCGCATCACCGCATGCACCCATGCATTCCCCCTCAACAAGCGTGAACAAACCATCAGGACTGGTATCTTTATAATCAAGACCTAATTTTGCCTTCAGATGATGCGCTGCGCGCTCACCACCAGACAAGGCGCATGGCAAGTTCGTACAAACTGAAATTTTGAATTTACCAACTGGCTTGGTATTGTACATATTGTAAAAGGTTGCAACTTCCTGTACTGCAACTGCAGGCATACCGATGTAATCAGCCAAAGTTTGCATCACTTCCGGCGAGATCCAACCAGTTTCATCCTGTGCAATCGCCAAAGCCGCCATGACGGCAGACTGACGTTGGTCACCTGGAAATTTTGCCAATTCCCGGTCAATTTTTTTAAATGCCTGCTCTGATAACACCATAGCTTTTGCCTCTATTGTTGACACGCTTTGATTGAGTAATCTAGCGGTCAATCTCACCAAACACAATATCTTGCGTACCGATAATCGTCACCGCATCGGCAATCATATGACCCTTTGCCATCTCATCCAGTCCTTGCAAGTGTGCGAATCCAGGAGCACGGATTTTCAAGCGATACGGCTTGTTCGCGCCGTCAGACATGAGGTAAATACCGAACTCGCCTTTTGGATGCTCTACCGCAGCATAAGCTTCGCCAGCCGGAACATGAAAGCCTTCAGTGAATAATTTGAAGTGATGGATCAATTCTTCCATATTGGACTTCATATTTACACGTGAAGGCGGTGCGACTTTGTGATTTGTTGTAATCACCGGACCAGCATTATTACGCAGCCATTCGACACATTGCTTGATGATACGGTTTGACTGACGCATCTCTTCTACGCGTACCAGATAACGATCATAACTATCGCCGTTAACACCAACGGGAATATCGAAATCCAATAAGTCGTAAACTTCATACGGCTGTTTTTTGCGCAGATCCCACTCAATGCCGGAACCACGTAACATCGGACCAGTAAAGCCCATTGCTTTAGCACGCTCAGGAGAAACGACACCGATACCAACCAGTCGTTGCTTCCAGATACGATTGTCCGTCAGCAAAGTCTCATACTCGTCAACATAGGTCGGAAAGCGATTTGTAAAATCTTCGATAAAATCGAGCAGAGAACCCTGACGATTTTCGTTCAGGGCACGCATTGCTTTGTCGTTCTTTAATTGCGATGTTGTAAACTTCGGCATTTGCTCTGGCAAATCGCGATATACACCACCTGGACGATAGTAAGCAGCATGCAGACGCGCGCCAGACACTGCCTCATAGCAGTCCATCAAATCTTCACGCTCGCGAAATGCGTATAAAAATACTGCCATCGCACCGACGTCCAATGCATGCGCACCTATCCACAGCAAATGATTCAGCAAACGTGTAATTTCGTCGAACATTACGCGGATGTATTGCGCGCGCAAAGGCACTTCCAAGCCAAGCATTTTTTCAATTGCCATGACGTAGGCGTGCTCATTGGCCATCATCGACACATAGTCAAGACGATCCATGTATGGAACCGATTGCAGGAAAGTTTTTTGCTCAGCTAACTTCTCGGTCGCACGATGCAACAGACCGATATGCGGATCGGCACGCTGAATCACCTCGCCATCCAACTCCAGCACCAGACGTAGGACACCGTGGGCAGCGGGATGTTGGGGACCAAAGTTCAGTGTGTAATTTTTAATCTCAGCCATTATTTCACTCCGTAGTGCTCTTCGCGAATGATACGCGGCACATTTTCACGCGGATCTATCGTAACGGGCTGATAGACAACGCGCTTTTGTTCAGAGTCATAACGCATTTCAACATAACCAGATACAGGAAAATCTTTGCGAAAAGGATGACCGATAAAACCATAATCAGTCAAAATGCGACGCAAATCATTATGACCGTCGAACAAAATACCAAAGAAATCAAATGCTTCGCGCTCATACCAGTTTGCGGCATTCCAGACGTCGATTACGGATGGCAAAACTGGCATTTCATCGTCAGCAGCAAATACCCGGACGCGCAAACGCCAGTTATGCTTAATCGACAGCAAGTGAGACACTGCAGCAAAACGTGCGCCAGTCCATTCACCATCGCCATATGCTGAATAATCAACGCCACACAAATCAATCAATTCCTCGAAAGCAGTGGAAGAGTGATCACGCAGATCCTGCATGACCTGCAAATAGACCTGAGGCGCGACCACAACGGTCAGCTCACCCAAAGCCATAGTGGATTGCAGCAAACGATCGCCCAAGACATCTTTTACCGCTGCCTCGAGGATTTCTAATTTTGTAGTCATAGTGTAAGTGCCGCCCTAAATTCGCTTGAACTGAACAGATTAGCGCGCAATCGTATTGGTGCGTTTGATCTTGTTTTGCAACTGAATAATGCCGTACAACAGAGCCTCTGCAGTTGGCGGACAACCTGGCACATAAATATCAACTGGCACAATACGATCACAACCACGCACCACGGAGTAAGAGTAGTGATAATAACCACCACCATTGGCACACGATCCCATGGAAATAACCCAACGAGGCTCGGCCATCTGGTCGTACACTTTACGCAAAGCGGGCGCCATTTTATTGCACAGCGTTCCGGCCACAATCATCACATCCGACTGGCGCGGCGATGGACGAAACACCACACCGAAACGATCCAGATCATATCGCGACGCACCTGCATGCATCATTTCGACCGCACAACAAGCCAGACCAAAAGTCATTGGCCACATCGAGCCTGTGCGCGTCCAGTTAATTAGCTTATCAGCCGTCGTAGTGACGAAGCCTTCGCTCAATACACCTTCAATTGCCATAATCGATCACTCCCAATCCAGGGCGCCCTTTTTCCAGATGTACCAAAAACCAACTGCGAATTCCAGGACAAAACCCAGCATTATCAAGAAACCAGACCAACCCAGGTCACGCATTGCTACGCCCCAAGGAAAAAAGAAAGCTGTCTCAAGATCAAACAGGATAAACAGAATCGCAACCAGGTAATAACGCACATCAAATTTCATACGTGCGTCTTCGAAGGCTTCAAAGCCACATTCGTATGGAGATGTTTTTTGACTATCCGGTTTAAATGGAGCAAGAATGCGACCAAGAATTTGCGGAACTACACCAACCGCAATACCAACCAGAATGAAGAGAAGAACAGGGAAATAATTTTCGAGGTTCACGTTAGGCTACCTGTATTTGAACGCCACATTGAAGTGATTCACTCTAAAAGCAAGAGGAGCATTACCACCACCCCTCCGACCAGACCAGCAAGAAAACTGGTCGTATTTTTTTGGTGCCGACGACGAGACTCGAACTCGTACAGCTTTCGCCACTACCCCCTCAAGATAGCGTGTCTACCAATTTCACCACGTCGGCTTAAGCCCTGCATTCTACTATGTCTAGCGCAATTGTTCAACGCACAATTGCAGACATTCAACGTTTTTTGCAGAGTAAAACCGTTTTATTTCGGTATTTGATTAGCTTGACCCGCTGCATTAGCAGGAGCAGCAACCGAGCTGGCCGAAGCAGCTGCCGACGCCGGTACTACTTTTGCCGCCGTAGGCAAATTATCCAGCACACCACCAGTGCTAGTGCGATTGCCACCTATGAATGCCAGAGCGAGGGTCGCGCCAAAAAATACTGCGGCGGCGATGCCTGTCGATTTAGATAAAAAGTTAGACGAGCCCGTCGCGCCAAATAAACTACCGGAAGCACCTGAGCCAAATGAAGCGCCCATATCAGCGCCCTTGCCGTGCTGCAAAAGCACCAGACCAATAATTGCCAGCGCGGACAAAACCTGAATAACCACAACTACCGTAAACAAAGTATGCATTCAAAACACCTAAATTAATTAATTTTAAAACTAAATATAAGCCAGTAAAAATGCCGGCCCATCATTAATCACATCAACCAACGAACCTACCATGACAAGTCGCAAAAAAATTAAGCTGCTTGAATAATTGCCAGGAAATCTGCCGCCTTTAAAGCAGCACCACCAATCAAGCCGCCATCGATATCCGGCATCGCCAGCAACTCTTGCGCATTTTCAGGCTTCATACTGCCGCCATACAGAATCTGCACTTTTTCCGCTACCGGAGGATTTTTCAACGCCAATTGCTGACGCAACACCGCATGAACATCCTGCGCCATTTGCGGCGTCGCCGTCTTACCTGTACCAATTGCCCAGACTGGCTCATAGGCAACTACCAGATTTGTCAGCGCATCCACATCAATGACATCCAACACCGCCCGCAATTGTGCAGAAACGACGGAATTGGTTTGCCCCAACTCCCGCTGCTCCAGCGTCTCACCAACACAAACAATCGGCTTCAAGCCGGACGCAAGCAACCTCAAGGTTTTTTGCGCCACCAGCTCATCCGTTTCGCCATGATAAGCACGACGCTCAGAGTGACCAACGATTGCATAAGTACAAGAGCAGTCTGACAGCATCGGCGCAGAAACCTCACCAGTATAAGCTCCCGAAAGATGCACAGAAACATCCTGCGCACCCCAGCCAATATCACTACCAGATAACAAATTCGCACATTGCATCAAATATGGTGACGGCGCGCAAACCAAAACATCGCAAGCCGCGCCAGCACTTAAACCAGCACGCAATTCAGACAACAGCGCTTCATTAGAAGCGAAACTGCCATTCATTTTCCAGTTACCAGCAATCAATTTACGTCGCATAGCAGCCCAAAAATTTAATAAACCGTCTATTGTAGCCCTTCTATGCACAAGGGGCAAACCCCTACCGAGACAAATCAGGACTACAACATTAAATTTCTCGAGGAGCTACAAAGTAACACCGTCAACACCCCTCTAAGTCACACACTAAATAGATACTACCCATCAGTATTTTTCTAACTCACCTGACTATTAAGCGCATTCAGCCAGGTTTTTATTAAAAATACCGGGAGTATCTTGCCCCTACATATCAGAAATATTAGGAATCTGAAACTTGCAGCATAATTTTCCCCACATGCGAACTGGTCTCCATTAAAGCATGTGCCGCAGCAGCATCAGAGAGAGGGAAAATCTGATGAATGACAGGTTTTATTTGACCAGATTCCAGCAAAGGCCAGATTTTTTCCCGCAGACTAGCAGCAATTGCCCCCTTAAATGCCACAGAACGCGGACGCAGCGTAGATCCCGTTATAGTCAACCGGCGCCGCAGCACCTGAGCCAGATCCACTTCAGCTTTGGCACCACCAAGCAAGGCGATGATTGCCAGACGACCATCATCAGCAAGACAATTAATCTCGCGCGGGACATAATCCCCTGCCACCATATCCAGAATGACGTCCACACCGCGGCCAGCAGTCAAAGATTTCAGTATCTCTACAAAGTCTTCGCTACGATAATTAATCCCCCTCTCGGCACCTAACTGCTCCGTAGCCCTGCATTTATCATCCGAGCCAGCCGTGGCGAATACCCGGCGCCCCAGGGCGACGGCCATCTGTATCGCCGTCACACCGATGCCCGACGTACCTCCCTGAACCAACAAACTCTCACCCTCATTTAATCTGGCACGATCAAATACATTGCTCCAGACCGTAAAATAAGTTTCAGGCAATGATGCGGCCTCAACGGGACTTAACCCGGCAGGCAGAGGCAAGCACTGCAAAACGGGCGCAATACAGTATTCTGCGTAACCGCCGCCCTGCACCAGCGCACACACGCTATCACCGATAACAAAACCTGAGTTCTGCAAATTCCCACCTATGATCTCTCCGGCAACTTCCAGTCCCGGCAAATCAGAAGCTCCCGCTGGCACCGGATAGTGGCCAAGGCGTTGCAACACATCAGGACGATTAATACCTGCGGCCTTTACGCGGATCAACACCTCACCGGTCTTCGGCTCCGGAACAGGTCTCTCGCATAACTGCAATACTTCTGGCTTGCCATATTGCGTAATTTGAATTGCTCGCATGACTACTCCATTCGCGTGAAATTTGGCTGACTTAAAATTCGTGTAATTGCATGATGCATGATTGTAAGCCGATAAAAAAAGCCTGCGTTTTCACACAGGCTTTTTTGCAGGTCAAACGAGTTTGACTAATTTATTGCTGTTGCTGCTGTTGCGGCTGCTCACCCTCAGCAACGGCGGCTTTCATGGACAATTTGAAACGACCACGATCATCCGTCTCCAGCACTTTAACGCGCACTTGCTGACCTTCTTTGAGGTAATCAGCAACTGCGTTCACACGCTCATTGGCGATCTGACTGATGTGCAGCAGACCGTCTTTACCTGGCATGATCTGAACGATCGCGCCAAAATCCAACAGTTTCAACACTGTGCCGTCATAGACCTTACCAACCTCAACTTCTGCCGTCAATTCTTCAATGCGACGCTTGGCTTCTTGACCTGCTGCTGCATCTACGGAAGCGATAGTAACGACGCCTTCATCACTGATATCGATTTGCGTACCTGTCTCTTCAGTCAGGGCACGAATTACCGCACCGCCCTTACCGATGACATCACGAATTTTTTCAGGATTGATTTTGACTGTAATCAGACGTGGTGCGAAGTCGGACAATTCAGCCTTACCGTGAGGCACAGCCTCTTGCATTTTTGCCAGGATATGTACGCGACCTTCTTTAGCTTGCGCCAAAGCGACCTGCATGATTTCTTTTGTAATACCTTGGATTTTGATGTCCATTTGCAAGGCAGTAATACCTTCAGCAGTACCAGCCACTTTGAAGTCCATATCGCCGAGGTGATCTTCATCACCCAGAATATCGGTCAGCACGGCAAATTTATTGCCGTCTTTAATCAAACCCATCGCGATACCGGCAACATGCGCCTTCATCGGCACACCTGCATCCAGCAAAGCCAGGCAGCCGCCACATACCGACGCCATGGAAGAAGACCCATTGGATTCTGTAATTTCAGACACCAGACGTACGGAGTAGCTAAAATCTTCCGGTGACGGCAATGCTGCTTGCAATGCGCGTTTCGCCAAACGACCGTGACCAATTTCACGACGCTTAGGCGTACCGACACGACCTGTTTCGCCAGTAGCAAACGGAGGCATATTGTAATGCAGCATGAAGCGATCTGAGTACTCACCCATCAACGCATCAATTTTTTGCTCATCACGTGCCGTACCCAAAGTAGCAATCACCAATGCTTGTGTTTCACCGCGGGTGAACAAAGCCGTGCCATGAGTACGCGGGAGTACGCCGGTACGGATCGAGATAGGACGCACTGTGCGGGTATCACGACCGTCGATACGAGGCTCGCCGTCGAGGATCTGGGAACGAACGATTTTCGCTTCCAGATCGAACAAGATATTGCCAACTTCAGATGAGTCAGGAGCGGACTCACCCTTAGCTGCAGCTTGCTCAGCCAAAGAAGCATTCACTGTTGTTGTCGCATCTTTCAGCAATTGGGTACGTGCTTGTTTTTCTTTGGTCTGATAGGCAGCACGCAATAATGGTTCTGCGACTGCGCTGACAGCAGCAATCAAAGGCTCATTCTTAGCAGCTGGCACCCATTCAACTTCAGGCTTGCCACCATCACGGACTAATTCGTGAATTGCGTCAATCACAGCCTTCATTTGCTCGTGGCCGTACACTACGGCGCCCAGCATAACTTCTTCAGACAACTGCTGCGCTTCAGATTCGACCATCAAAACAGCTTGCTCAGTACCAGCAACAACCAGATCCATTGCCGACGTTTTTAACTGAGTTGCCGTTGGATTCAGTACGTATTGACCCTCGATGTAACCAACGCGCGCCGCACCGACAGGACCGCTGAATGGAATACCGGAAACACAGATCGCAGCCGATGCGCCGATCATGGCAGCGATATCTGGATCAATTTCAGGATTAACGGACAAAACATGCACAATGACCTGCACTTCGTTCAGATAACCTTCTGGAAACAAAGGACGGATAGGTCTGTCGATCAAACGGGAAGTCAGTGTTTCTTTTTCAGATGGACGACCTTCACGCTTGAAAAAACCACCGGGAATACGGCCGGCAGCATAGGTTTTTTCGAGGTAGTCAACAGTCAATGGAAAGAAATCTTGACCGGGTTTTGCATCTTTTTTTGCAACAACGGTTGCCAGTACGACAGTATCTTCAATCGATACCATGACCGCACCAGAAGCTTGACGAGCGATCTCGCCTGTTTCCAGTGTCACTTGATGTTGACCATACTGGAAGGTTTTCGTAACTTTATTAAACACAATGTGTCCTTTCTATTTTGCCGACAGATTTTCAGGCGCTGTCGTTCACCTCACCGCGAGCGAATAATTCATTCGCTTTACTACAAGTTGCAACTACTAAAAATTTTCAAAACAACGGCTACAAACAACAAAAAGCCTGCGACAGCGAACTGAGGCAGGCTTTCTGCTACAACACTTTTGCTATGTAATAAATATATAGCAATGAATTACTTACGCAAGCCGAGTTTTTCGATCAGTGAACGATAACGGTTCAAGTCTTTACCCTTCAGGTAGGACAACAAGCTTTTACGACGGTTAACCATCATGATCAAACCACGACGTGAGTGGTGATCTTTAGCATGTGCCTTGAAGTGACCGTTCAAGTCATTGATACGTGCAGTCAACAAAGCGACTTGCACTTCTGGGGAGCCAGTGTCATTTGCGCCACGGGCATTGTCCGCAACGATAGCGGCTTTAGTACTTTTTTCGAAAGACATGATTTTCCTTAACATGCGATGCAAAGAGAACTAACCCTTAGCATCGTGATAACAATAATCTCACCAAAATGGTAAGACGCGTGACTATAGCACAGATTTATCCTGCAATCAAAACTGTGCTTAATGGCAAAACCGGATAAAACTAGACAAAACCGTAGCTTAAATCTGAGGATTCAGTTTTTCCACTTTGGAATGCAGCTTATTCAAGGCAGACAAATACGCCTTTGCCGACGCCACAACGATATCCGGGTCAGCTCCCACACCATTCACAATACGTCCAGCCTTGGAGAGGCGCATCGTGACCTCGCCTTGCGACTGCGTTCCGGTCGTAATTGCATTGACCGAAAACAGCAACAATTCGGAACCGCTCTGGGTTTTCGACTCGATTGCGTTAACGATGGCATCAACCGGGCCATTGCCATGTCCGTCGCAAGTAACCTCCTTGGAATCAATCGCAAATACGATTTTTGCCGCAGGTCTCTCCCCTGTCTCAGAATGCTGCGCCAGAGAAACGAAACGATAGTATTCATTATCGTGAGCATGCTCCTCGTCCGATACGAGCGACATGATGTCTTCGTCAAAAATTTCAGATTTACGATCAGCCAATTCCTTGAAGCGCGCAAATGCGGCATTGATATCCGCCTCAGAATCGAGTTTGATACCGAGCTCCTCAAGACGCTGCTTAAATGCATTACGACCGGATAATTTACCCAGAACGATCTTATTCGCGCTCCAGCCTACATCTTCCGCACGCATGATTTCGTAAGTATCACGGGCTTTTAAGATACCGTCTTGATGAATGCCAGAGGCATGTGCAAATGCGTTTGCGCCGACGACAGCCTTGTTCGGCTGCACGGCAAATCCGGTGATTTGCGATACCAGCTTAGAGGTTGCCACGATCTGCGTTGTATCGATGCCAAAATCCAGATTGAAATGGTCGCGACGGGTTTTCACCGCCATGACGATTTCTTCAAGCGCAGTATTGCCTGCGCGCTCACCCAGACCATTGATCGTACATTCCACCTGACGCGCACCGCCAATCATCACACCGGCCAGCGAATTCGCTACCGCCATGCCAAGATCGTTATGACAATGTACCGACCAGATCGCTTTGTCGGAATTAGGAATACGCTCACGCAGAGACTTCAGCATATTGCCGTACAAGCCCGGAACACCATAGCCAACCGTATCAGCAAAATTAATCGTCGTCGCTCCCTCATTGATCACCGCTTCAATCACGCGACATAAAAAATCCATATCCGAACGACTACCATCTTCCGGACTAAATTCAACGTCATCAGTAAATTGACGCGCAAAACGCACTGCCTGTTTCGCTTGCTCAAACACCTGATCCGGAGTCATACGCAGCTTCTTTTCCATGTGCAAAGGTGAGGTCGCAATGAAGGTGTGAATCCGTTTTCTTTGCGCATCCTTTAGCGCCTCTGCTGCGCGAGAAATATCTCTATCATTAGCACGCGACAAAGAACAGATGATCGGTTCCCTGACCGCGGCAGAAATTGCCTGAATCGCCTCAAAGTCACCCTGTGATGCTGCTGCAAAACCAGCCTCAATCACATCAACTCTTAAACGTTCCAATTGCCGTGCAATACGAATTTTTTCATCCTTAGTCATCGACGCGCCGGGTGACTGTTCGCCGTCACGCAAAGTTGTGTCAAATATGATCAGCTTATCGCCCATGATCTGCTCCTGATTTTTAAATGTGATTATTTGATTTCAATACTGCCAATGCTTTTCGTCCACCCTTGCCGTGCACATGGGTGAGAGCTACGCAAATTGTGAGGTGGAGTTATAAGTACGCCATGGTGTCAGCGTACCAGTCATGAAGCTGGCAAATCTGATAGATCCGCAAGAGACCACATTGCTAAAAATTTGAGCAGTAAATACCTGCGAATGACTATAAGCGCGATTACCTCAAAGCGCAAGATTTTATGATTCCTATTTTTTTAAAAATTCTTAGCGCTTCTCTCGGTAAAAATGAAAAAAGCTGCGCAGTATTCTTACCGCGCAGCTCACCTATTTCTTCCCTATTTCCACCGTATTTCTTCCCTATTTACATCCTGATTTATTTTTCCTCGTGAGTCTCAACGGTGGTCTGCACCAAACTCACAGGACGCCCTTTACGCCAGCGCCATAATAAGACCACATAACCAGACAATCCATACAGAACAAACAAACCAAACAACACTTTAGGCGGGTCACTGACAACAGCAACATACGCCAGAACGATCAGAAATGGCGCAATGAATGGCACTGAGCGGCGTAAATTGACATCCTTAAAACTGTAAAAAGGTACATTCGTCACCATCGTCAATCCGGCAAACAAAGTAATGCACCAGGCACTCCAGCTCAAATCACTTCCTTTGAAATTCAAGTCCGTCATCAGCAATACAAATCCCGCTACCAATGCTGCGGCAGCAGGGCTTGGCAAACCCTGAAAATAGCGCTTGTCCACAACGGCTATATTGGTGTTAAAGCGAGCCAGACGCAAAGCAGCACCGGCACAATAAACAAAAGCGGCGAGCCAGCCAAGTTTACCCATCCCCCTGAGTGACCATTCATACGCCACCAGCGCAGGGGCTGCGCCGAAAGAAATCATGTCGGACAAACTGTCGTACTGGGCACCGAATTCACTTTGTGTGTTCGTCATCCTCGCTACGCGACCGTCAAGACTATCCAGCACCATAGCGGCAAAAATAGCGAATGCAGATTGATCAAAGCGTAAATTCATCGCCATCACAATGGCATAAAAACCGCAGAATAAAGCCGCCGTCGTAAAAGCATTGGGCAGCAGATAGATGCCACGCCTTCTTTTAACAGGATAGGACTGCTCTGCCCCGCCCGACTCTGTTTGTTGATTTTTGCGTGCGCCACGTGGAAAAAGCTTAAAACTACCCTTGGGCTTACGTCGTTTAAAAGAGGACATGCGTTAATCGATAAAATAAAAGTAAGCTGAAAGTATAACCGCGATTAGACCTCAATTAAATCCATTTCATGCTGCCAAAATCCAGCCTTCCTCTGGACTTACTCCACTTTCAGGTCAGCTATTACGTAGAGAATCCCGCTATTGGCTAGAAATTCAACGGCGTCAGGCTATAGAAAGTCACCCAAACCGAATTGCCGGACGATTTTTAAATTGCACGCTAACACGAGCCTGCTAAGTAACATCCGGGATGTCAACACGCTCCAAAATAAATCGTCCAAGTAAATTTTCTCGATTGAGATAAATTTGAAGAAATAAAAAAATCGCCCCTGCGGGCGATTTTTTGTTTTCGAGCTACGTATACTTACCAGCGCACGCAGTATGGTGCCCGTCAATCCGAAAGATCAGTTCTTGGATTGATCAACCAGTTTGTTTTTAGCAATCCAAGGCATCATGGCACGCAATTTCGCGCCGACTTCTTCGATCTGATGCTCTGCTGTCAAACGACGGCGAGAAATTAAAGTAGGTGCGCCCGCTTTGTTTTCCAGGATGAAGCTCTTTGCGTATTCGCCTGTTTGGATATCTTTCAGGCATTGGCGCATTGCATCTTTGGTTGCGGATGTTACAACCTTAGGACCAGTCACATATTCGCCATATTCTGCATTGTTGGAGATCGAATAATTCATGTTGGCGATACCGCCTTCATAGATCAGATCGACGATCAATTTTAATTCGTGCAGACATTCAAAGTAGGCCATTTCTGGCGCATAACCAGCTTCGACCAAGGTCTCGAAACCTGCTTTGATCAGTTCAACTGCACCGCCGCACAATACTGCTTGCTCGCCGAACAGATCCGTTTCAGTTTCTTCGCGGAAGTTAGTTTCAATGATGCCAGCACGGCCGCCACCGTTTGCCATTGCGTATGACAAAGCGATGTCACGGGCAGAGCCGGATTTATCTTGATACACAGCGATCAGGTGAGGAACGCCACCACCTTGAGAATATGTACCGCGTACTGTGTGACCCGGCGCTTTCGGAGCGATCATGATGACGTCCAGATCAGCGCGTGGTACGACTTGACCGTAGTGAACGTTGAAGCCATGCGCGAATGCCAGTACAGCACCTTGCTTGGCATGCGGCGCTACATTTTCAGCGTAAACCTGAGCAATGTTTTCATCTGGCAGCAAGATCATGATGACGTCAGCGACTTTGACTGCGTCATTCACTTCAGCCACGTTCAGACCAGCATTTTTTGCCTTATCCCATGAAGCGCCGCCCTTACGCAAAGCGACGGTCACTTTACAGCCGGAGTCATTCAAATTTTGCGCATGCGCGTGGCCTTGTGAGCCGTAGCCGATGATGGCTACGTTTTTGCCTTTGATAAGGGACAGATCGCAATCTTTATCGTAGAAAACTTTCATTTTGTATCCTTAATTATTTAATTTAATTCAGTTATTTGAAACAGCATCCGCACTATTCATGCGCCTTGTGGCACGTTTTCGCCCGGAAAAGCCCGTGGATATTGCGTGTTACTTTATTTTTTGATGCTTTAGACTTTTAAAATTCGTTCACCACGACCGATACCTGAACCACCGGTACGTACCGTTTCCAAGATTGCCGTACGGTCGATGGAGTCGATAAAAGCATCCAGCTTGCCTTTATTGCCGGTCAGTTCGATGGTGTAAGTTTTTTCAGTGACATCAATGATGCGTCCACGGAAAATATCTGCTGTGCGCTTCATCTCTTCACGTTCTTTACCCACTGCCCTGACTTTGATCAGCATCAGTTCGCGTTCGATGTGCGCCCCCTCGGTCAGATCAACGACCTTAACGACTTCGATGAGGCGATTCAGATGCTTGGTAATTTGTTCGATGATGTCATCGGAACCAGTAGTGACGATCGTCATACGCGACAGGGTCGCATCTTCCGTCGGCGCTACCGTCAAGGTTTCAATGTTGTAGCCACGGGCTGAAAACAAACCCACTACGCGCGACAGGGCACCGGCTTCATTTTCCAGCAAAACAGAAATGATATGTCTCATGTTAGAGATCCTCCGAACCGAGCAACATTTCAGTCAGGCCAGCGCCCGCCTTGACCATAGGCCAGACGTTTTCGGTCTGATCCGTAATGAAGTTCATAAATACCAAGCGATCTTTCATGGCGAATGCGTCTTTCAATGCGCCATCGATATCTGCCGGATTTTCTATCTTCATACCGACATGACCATACGACTCAACCAGTTTGGTAAAGTCAGGCAAGGAATCCATGTAAGACTCGGAGTAACGTGAACCATAATCAATTTGCTGCCACTGCCTGACCATGCCAAGGAAGCGGTTATTCAGCAAAATAATTTTTGGTGTCAAATGATATTGCTTACAAGTTGCGAGCTCCTGGATACACATTTGTATCGACGCCTCACCGGTAATACAGGCAACAGTCGCATCGGGGTTCGCCATTTGCACACCCATTGCATAAGGCAAACCAACACCCATAGTGCCCAGACCACCAGAATTGATCCAGCGACGCGGTTTATCAAATCCGTAATACTGTGCAGCCCACATTTGATGCTGACCAACATCGGACGTAATGAAAGCGTCTCCTTTGGTGATTTCCCAAACTTTTTGCACAACTGACTGCGGCTTGATGAGCTCAGTTGAGGTCGGGAACTTCAGGCATTCGCGCTTACGCCACTCATTAATCTGCTTCCACCAGTCGGCCAGCGCTTTGGGGTTTGACTTGGTTTCGACCGTGCTGAGTTGCGACAGGAACTCTTGCAATACGTCTTTGACATTACCGACGATGGGAATATCAACTTTGACGCGTTTAGAAATCGACGAGGGGTCGATATCAATATGGATGATCTTGCGTGGATTTGACGCAAAATGCTTTGGGTTACCAATCACACGATCATCAAAGCGTGCGCCGATCGCAATCAGCACGTCGCAGTGCTGCATCGCCATATTGGCTTCGTAAGTGCCGTGCATACCCGGCATACCGACAAATTTTTCATCCGAAGCAGGGAAAGCACCCAAGCCCATCAGCGTGTTAGTGCAAGGGAAGCCGAGATGATTCACCAGTTTGTTTAGTTCTGGCGCAGCGTTGGCCAGAATTACGCCACCGCCGGTATAAATCATCGGCCGCTCTGCTTGCAGCAATAGCTGTACCGCCTTGCGGATCTGGCCAGAGTGGCCTTTGTCTACAGGCTTGTAGGAGCGCATTTCAACTTCTTTTGGATAGAAGTAGGTGGTCTTATGCATGCTGATATCTTTAGGGATATCGACCAACACTGGACCAGGACGACCCGTTGTAGCGATAAAAAACGCCTTTTTAATGGTCGTCGCTAAATCTCTGACATCTTTCACCAAAAAATTGTGCTTGACGCAAGGACGTGTAATACCAACGGTATCGCATTCTTGGAAAGCATCCTGACCAATTGCGTGACTTGGGACTTGGCCGGAAATGATCACCATAGGGATCGAATCCATGTAAGCCGTCGCCAGGCCAGTTACCGCATTGGTAACGCCAGGGCCAGATGTCACAAGCGCAACACCGACTTTTTGCGAGGATCGGGAATAAGCATCAGCTGCGTGAATCGCCGCCTGCTCATGACGAACAAGAATATGTTGAAACTTGTCCTGATTAAAAATTGCATCGTAGATATAGAGTACAGCACCGCCCGGATATCCGAACACATGCTCAACACCCTCTTCGGCCAGACATTTAACTAATATCTCTGCACCGGTTATTTCTGCATTTGTTTCTGAACTCATTTTCGTTTCCTTTCAAGGTCCATAGGAGATTGATCGGATGTTCTTTCCTGTCGAACTTGCGAGGCTAGGCTTTAAGCTGGCATTCCTTTTTGTGCGGTCACACCATCCTTGGTACATCCGTTGGATATATTTCCAGATGAGGCTTATGGCACTCGTTCAGTCAGTGTTTAGGCTTTACTACGACAACTTCTCACGCTTGTGGCATGGGTCAGAACAAACAGCTTCATTAGAGCACCTGTTGAGGACGGCATTGTGAGCCGGTTCGAACAGGTATTGATTGCCTCGAGATCGTGAGGCGGACTGATACGGTACTGCGTCGCACCATTTTGGTCAAGACAAATTCCATGTTTTTGAGCATAAAATGCTTGCAAATCAGAGGTTTCCTACAAAATAGCAGGACATGGAAAAGGTTTTTTGCTAGCATGGGCGCACTTTTAAAGAGAAAAACCGCACTACTTCACGGCATTTTCCCAAATTAAGAACAGATTGCCACAGGAATTTCCTTTGTCATAGCACCACCTTATCAAAGTTACCTATCATTACTGCCAAGAAATGGCCACAGACAAAGAATTATCGAGTTTTCTTGAAGGCGTAGAACGTCGCGCTTACAAACACGCAGTGTATACAGTGCGTAACGAAGAATCTGCACTAGACATCGTACAAGAGTCGATGATCAAGCTTGCCGAAAAATACGGCGACAAACCTGCTGCCGAACTTCCCCTTTTATTCCAGCGTATTCTGCAAAATACTATCCTCGATTTTTTCCGCAGGGAAAAAGTACGAAACACCTGGGTCAGCCTGTTTTCGAGCATTACACCAAATAATAATCAGGATGATGATAATTTTGACTTGCTAGAAAGCTACGCATCCGAAGAAGGAACAGAGGCATCTGAGTCCAGTGCTGATAAAATAGAGCGTGAGCAAGTTCTCAACTTAATCGATGGTGAAATACAAAAACTTCCAGCACGTCAACGAGAAGCCTTCCTCATGCGTTATTGGGAAGATATGGATGTAGCAGAAACGGCAGCCGCAATGGGCTGCTCGGAAGGCAGTGTAAAAACGCACTGTTCGCGTGCAACACATGCACTGGCAGCATCGCTCAAGGCAAAAGGAATAACATTATGAACTACTCTAGAGAAGCCCAGGATCTGGATTTTGCCTACAAAGTAAGGCATGCATTAAACGAATCCGCAGAACGACTCCCGGCACCTACCTTAGACCGGCTGGCAAATGCGCGAAAAATTGCTATGTCACGTAAAAAGCAATCTTCTCCAAGTGCCGTATTGGCTTTTGGCGGCGTTTTAGCAGGTGCTCACGGATTTTCATTCGGCGGTCCTAATTCCTGGTTAGGCAAACTCGGTGTTGCTTTACCGATGCTGGTACTGATTGCAGGTTTAATGGGCATCTATGAATATGAGCAACAACGTCGCATCAGCGATCTCGCCGACATCGATGTTGCCGTGCTGGCAGATGAGCTGCCTCCCGATGCTTATCTGGATACCGGCTTTAGCGCCTATTTAAACAAAGCGGAGGAGTAGTAGTGTCTTTTTCCGCTGTAGTTGTTTCAAAAAAATTGTCGCTATTTACCTTTGTATTAGCAATATTGTCACCGCTGGCCTTAGCTGGCGGTGCATCCATTACAAGTACCCCACCCGCCACTGCGAATAAAGTGACAGCACCGGCAGCGGTAGCGACTAGCAAACCCGCATGGCAAGAACTCACTCCAGCACAAAAAACAGCTCTGGCGCCGCTATCACCTGAGTGGTCGAAGATGAGCGAAGCAGGCAAAAAGAAATGGCTGGAAATCGCGAATAAGTATGCCCTCATGAAGCCAGATGAACAGGTTCGCGTACAAGAGCGCATGCGCGCCTGGGTTAAATTATCCCCAGAACAGCGGATGGAAGCGCGAGAGAACTTTGCTCGTACAACACAATTAAAGCCAGAGCAAAAATCCGCTCAATGGCAGCAATATCAGCAACTCAGCGAAGAGCAGAAAAAACAATTGGCTGCCGAAGCAAACAAGAAAAAGAGCGTCACCAATCTGCCTCCTGAAGCACAAAGAAAAGCGCCTACCCTGGCACCGATCAAAGCCATTCAGAAGCCAGCACCAACGATCTTGCCGCAGCCAGTAGCCATAGTTCCGCCAGCCGCACAAGCCATCAGTCAGGCTGCGCCAGCTCCAGCAACAAGCGCTCCTGCATCTCAAGCTGCGATTAAGTAAAAGTGGTTCAGCAAAATTTTACCGCTGCCACCGCAGCCCCGGCACTGCGTCGTCGCCTCATCTGTATGGTATATGAAGCGATGCTGCTGTTTGGCGTAGTGTTTGTAGCTGGGATGATCTTTGACGTCTGGACTCAAAGCAGACATGCACTGACCCTGCGACATGCCCGGGAAACCTGGCTGTTTTTTGTTCTGGGTATATATTTTGTGTTTTTCTGGTCAAGAAGCGGCCAGACTCTAGCCATGAAAACCTGGAGCATCAAAGTCATCGACGATACACGGCCAAAGCTACCGGTGACAAAAGCAATCGTACGCTATTGCCTGGCATGGATGTGGTTTTTACCTGGTTTAGCTATTGCCTATCAATTTGAGCTGAAAGCCTGGTACGCAGTTGCTGCAGTCACAATCAATGTGATTCTATGGGCGCTAACAACCAAACTAGATAAAGATGGGCAGTTTCTGCATGACAAGCTTGCAAAAACACGCTTGGTTCATGTGGAAGTCAAATTAAGTACCGACACCCGACAGGCTAATTAATTTCCCATAGAGAAATCTGACGCATTTTTTTGTGCTTTGCCGGTTCAATGTTATTCTATTAAAAAATAATTTTAGAGAGTCGGCATGCAACACAAAGCTCCTCGTCGCACCCGGGAACGCATCCTGGATTTATCACTGCGCTTATTCAATGAATTTGGCGAGCCCAATATCACCACGACGGTCATTGCTGAAGAGATGAATATCTCTCCGGGCAATCTGTATTATCACTTCCGCAATAAAGACGACATTGTCAACTCGATTTTCGTCCAGTTTGAAGAAGAAATTAATAAGAAACTTGCCTTCCCCGAAGGACGCAAAGCCAATATTCAGGATATCTGGACCTATTTGCACCTGACGTTTGAACTCGTCTGGCGCTACCGTTTTTTCTATCGTGATCTGAATGATCTGCTATCAAGAAATCGAAAATTAGAGTTAAATTTCAAACAAATTCTGACGCATAAAATCAAGGTGGCAACTGAACTTTGTTACGGTTTACGTGCGGACGGTGAGTTTGAAGCCGGTGACATAGAAATTGATGCTCTCGCTACGAATATGGTGGTAGTTGCGACCTATTGGCTATCTTACGAATACGTACGCAACCCCCGCAAATATACGGAATTGCAGACCATGTCTGAGTCACTGGCACGCGGATGCTATCAAGTAATCGTACTGATCAGCCCCTATCTGCGCGGTGAAACCAAAAATGTTTTTGAAAAACTTTCGCAAGAATATCTGAAAAAAATTAATGCCTAGATCGATCCAGTCCTTATGCGTTTATTGCGGCTCATCCGCCGGGATGACGGATGAGTATGCAAAAGGGGCAAAGCAATTAGCCGCAGCGATGGTGGCTCGCAACATTGCACTGGTCTATGGTGGCGGCAATGTCGGGTTGATGGGCATCATTGCAGATGAAGTGCTACGTCTGGGCGGCAACGTTACCGGCGTCATTCCGCAGGCCCTGATGGACAAGGAAGTCGGGCATACAGGTTTGAGTCAATTGCATATTGTCAGTAATATGCATGAGCGCAAAGCGATGATGGCTGAACTGTCCGATGGCTTTGTCGCCATGCCCGGTGGCATCGGCACTCTCGAAGAGCTTTTTGAAATGTTCACCTGGTCACAGTTGGGCTTCCATGAAAAACCGCTAGGCCTGCTAAATATCCATGGGTTCTATGACAGCTTAGTCGATTTTTTGCAGCACACCGTAAATGCCGGCTTTTTAAAGCAAGAACATCTCGCTCTGCTGCACAATGAGGCTGATCCGTTGACATTGCTGGACGCACTCCAGCAAGCACACCCTCCGCATTTAACAAAATGGATCAATCAAGACGATCTTTAATGCGTCAGTAAGAATCACCGCTTATTCCAACGCAACAAGCAAAATTCGCCCTGATTACAGGGTAAAATGCGGTTTTGATTGTTCATTTACCTGCTGATCGCGACATCATGAAGTTTTCCAAACAATTTTCGCTCTACGAATCCGAAGCTACGCAATTCATCAAAAGCCTGAAACAAGCAAATCCTGCTTTAGAGCAGAGCCAGCGTGATGGCCGCGCCCTGCTATGGGATAAAGCACCGACAGACCTAGATACGCAGCAACGCAGCAAAGAATCGCGCGTAGAGCAACAAGCTTACGTTTACCAAAACAAGGGCTAACAAGCCCGACATGCTGTGACAGCAAGCGCCACATTACCTGCAACCGATTTACCTCTCGTAGGCAACAATGACAGCACGCCCAATGTCGTTGACGGTCTCGCGTTTGCTAAATTGTATGGTGAGCCACTGTTTAAGCTGCCCAACGATCTGTATATCCCGCCCGATGCGCTTGAGATTTTTTTAGAGGCCTTCGAAGGGCCGCTGGATTTATTGCTGTATTTAATACGCAAACAAAATTTCAACATTCTCGATATTCCGATGGCGCAAGTCACACTGCAATATCTGGAATACGTAGAACAAATCCGCAAACATAATCTGGAACTGGCAGCAGAATATCTGTTGATGGCGGCAATGCTGATCGAGATCAAATCCCGCATGCTGCTGCCAAGTACCAAGAGCCAGCAAGGTGAAGAGGCCGAAGATCCGCGTGCAGAGTTGGTAAGGCGCCTGCTTGAATACGAACAAATGAAACTAGCCGCTTATGATCTGAATGCGGTACCCCAGCTAGGTCGTGACTTTTTGCATGCGCAAGTATTTATTGAGCAAAATACTGTGCTGCACTGGCCGCATGTGGAAGTCGCCGATCTGCAAGCTGCCTGGGCTGACGTACTCAAACGGGCGACGCTGGTTGCGCATCATAAAATCAGTCGTGAAGAACTATCCGTGCGCGAGCACATGACGGGAATTTTACGTAAACTCCAGTCAGCTAAATTTGTTGAGTTTTCAGAATTATTTGATCCTGCAAAAGGTGCACCGGTATTGGTTGTCAACTTTGTTGCGCTTCTCGAATTAGCGAAAGAAACCCTGATCGAAATCACGCAAGCGGAAGCATTTGCGCCAATTTATGTCCGTCTATCGTACTCTCCCGCCTAATCAGCACGGGTAAGAATCCAGAC
This sequence comes from Undibacterium sp. Rencai35W, assembly GCF_049340185.1. Taxonomy (NCBI): domain Bacteria; kingdom Pseudomonadati; phylum Pseudomonadota; class Betaproteobacteria; order Burkholderiales; family Oxalobacteraceae; genus Undibacterium; species Undibacterium sp. Rencai35W. Next base: position 237,857 of record NZ_JBMPPC010000003.1, on the reverse strand, counting down.
ATCTCACACCTCATACACATCTTCATCCAATGAAAATCATCTCCTCCATTGAAGAATTACGCGATCAGCTGCGCGGCCAATTACGTACTGCTTTCGTTCCGACGATGGGCAATTTGCACGAAGGTCATTTGTCACTGATGCGCCTGGCGAAAAAACATGGTGATCCGGTTGTAGCCTCTATTTTTGTAAATCGTTTGCAATTTGGTCCAAACGAAGATTTTGATAAATACCCCAGAACATTTCAAGCTGACGTAGAAAAGCTGGAAAAAGAAGGGGTCTATGTTTTATTCGCGCCTACTGAAAGAGATTTGTATCCAGAGCCGCAAGAATATCGCGTGCGTCCGCCAGACGACTTGGGCAATATTCTTGAGGGCGAATTCCGTCCGGGCTTTTTTACCGGTGTAACCACGGTCGTTCTGAAACTATTTTCTTGTGTACAGCCGCGTGTTGCCGTTTTCGGTAAAAAAGATTATCAGCAATTGATGATCATCCGCAATATGGCGAAGCAATTTGCATTACCGACAGAAATCATCGCTGCCGAAACCTGGCGTGCCGAAGATGGCCTCGCACTATCTTCACGCAATGGTTATCTATCAGAACCAGAACGTGCCGAAGCACCGGTTTTGTATCAAACGCTAAATGAGGTTGCTCAGGAAATCCGTGCGGGTCACCTAGATATTTTTGAACTAGAGAAACAAGCAATGGCAAAACTGGCGAATCGCCACTGGAAACCTGATTACATCTCTGTGCGTAAACGTGCCGACTTACAACCCCCATCTGCAGGTGACATTGCACAAAAAGCCGAATTAGTCGTCATAGCTGCCGCTAAACTGGGCAACACGCGCTTAATTGATAATCTGGAAGTCTGATGTCCAGAGCAAACTGGAGCCTCTGCAAAATCGCTGTATTTACAGTATTGCTGACCGCACAGCTCAGCCATGCCGCAGTAAGTGTAACGGATGATGCTCAACGCAAAATTACGCTGACCAAACCAGCTCAACGCATCATCAGTCTGGCGCCACACACAACAGAATTACTATTTGAAGCAGGTGCAGGCGCATTAATAGTCGGCGTCAGTGACTACAGCGACTATCCGGAGGCCGCAAAAAAGATTGCGCCTATCGGCAATGTATTTGCACTCGATCTGGAACGTATCATTGCCTTAAAGCCTGACCTGATCGTGATATGGGGCACTGGCAACGCAAAGACGCTAGCAAATAAACTACGTGACACCGCCATACCGGTATTTGAAAGCGAACCACATCATTATGAAGATATCGCCAGCTCGATAGAACGTCTGGCAATCCTGACAGGTAATGCAGAAACCGGAAAAAACGCAGCAGAAAAATTTAGAAATAGACTGGAAAAACTACGTCAAACTTATCTGCTCACGGACAAACAAAAACCCGTCAGTGTGTTTTACCAGATCGCCCGAAAGCCGCTGATGACACTCAATGATCAGCATATGGTGTCGGCAGCAATCCGCTTATGCGGAGGACAAAATATTTTTGGCTCACTCAAAGAAATCAGTCCTACCGTCACTGCTGAGGCTGTACTGGTTGCGAATCCCGATGTCATCATTACCGGTAGTAGCGACAAGCAGGATGTGTTTGCAGACTGGCGTCAATTTAGCAATATGACCGCCATCAAGAAGGAGCATTTATTTACAGTCAAAGGCGACTGGCTGAATCGCTCAGGTCCGCGCATTCTGGATGGCACCGAAATGCTCTGCAAACATCTGGCGACGGCCCGAGCAAAATAAATTTCTGCTGCAAACTCTCTGCTCACCGGCACTCCTGTTAAGTGAACAGCATGCAAAGCGGAGATATGCGTCGACACAAACTTCATCACACGCACTTAACTCCAGTCGCGCGGATCAACCTGATAATACGCCCTGAACTGTTCAAATAAAGCCGTATGCCGACGTGCCATGGCCCAAGGCTTTTCAAAAAATGTTTCCGTAACGACCGCAAAAAATTCGGCTGGATTAGTTGCACCATAGGGATCAATCACCGTATCCTCACCCAACGCAAGCACCTGCTGTAAAGCAGCAAATTCTTCAGACAAAATTCTTGACCATCGCTGATATTTAGCCTTGCTGCCCAGAGCAGGAGCCCCATTCGTTACCCCTGTCTCGCTATCGAGCTGATGTGCAAATTCATGCAGTACGACATCGTGACCTTCGGCCTGCTCACCTCCGCGACGCTGTACATGATCCCACGCCACAATCACGCGTCCATCACTCCACGACTCTCCCGATAAGCTTTGGTGCGCATGGGTGACCACACCACCAATACCCGTTTCGAGTCGAGGTACGACAAACGGACTAGGATAAACCAGTACTGTTTTTAATGCCGGATAGACTGCCGTCGTGCGATTAAGCAGCAGCATGCACGCCCTGCCCGCTATCGTAACTTTAATCTCGTCCGACATTTGCAAGCCATCACAGGCAATAAATTTTTTCTGATATAAAAATTGCTTAATCAGTCGCTTCAATTGCAATTGGATATCAGCCGGCATACGCGAATACACCGGGATATTTTTACGTAAAATCTTCGCGTAATGGGATGGAAATGGCTGCTGTATTGCACGCTTTAACAAATACGCAGGCAAATATACTGCGGCTAATATGGCAATAGCCAGCAACGCCAGGAAAAGGATTAAAGGTAAGGCATTCATAACAGGACTCCTGATAGCGCAGTGCCATAAAGGATCCGGCAGCAGCGATTCACCAACATAGTGATTTTTAACTACCTTCCAATTTGGGACAAAGCGAGTAAACGCAAGGGTAGACCGCTGAATTGGCTGAGATCAGGACACACTCCCCGAATTGCTGCGATAATGTCAACTCTTCGGCGTCATCGCAATTGTCCATAGAATTGGATACTGCAGCGCTCTGCCTTCTGGTTTTCGACACTGCAATCTCTTCTCTTGATCGTACATTCATGCGTAAAGGCATACTCTTAGCAGCATCCGCTTATATCGTCTGGGGCTTATTTCCGGTTTATTTCAAATCGTTACATGGCGTTCCTGCAATGGAAATCCTATTGCACCGGATGCTATGGTCTTTAGTATTTCTCGTCACGGTACTGGCAATTCGCAAACAATGGTCATGGCTCAACAATTTATTGAGCCAGCCAAAACTGATTGCAGGATTTGCGGCAAGTGCATTACTGCTCTCCGTGAACTGGCTTATCTACATATGGGCAATCAATAACGACAGAGTCGTCGATGCCAGCCTCGGGTATTTCATGACACCTTTAGTGAATGTCTTACTCGGCTTTGTACTGCTGCGTGAGCGGCTTCGTATAGGTCAATGGGTCGCCGTTGCACTCGCTGCCTGCGGCGTCATCTGGCTGACGGTGCAGGCAGGGCATCCACCGGTTATCGGTTTGTCTCTGGCAATCAGTTTTGGTATTTATGGCTTATTGCGCAAGACCGCTGCGCTAGGCGCGCTAGAGGGATTATCTCTGGAAACTTTTATTCTATTTCCGTTTGCATTTGCTTATCTTAGCTACCTGACCCTGCAAGGGCATAACGCTTTTATCAGTGGTACAACAAGCACTCAATCCTTATTACTGGCCGCAGGGCCAATTACGGCGATTCCTCTCCTGATGTTTGCTGCTGGTGCACGCCGCATACCGATGGCAACTCTGGGTTTATTGCAGTACATCGCGCCGTCAATTCAATTGGTGCTCGGCGTCTATCTTTATCATGAACCGTTCAGCGGTGACAGATTAATTGGCTTTATTGTGATCTGGACTGCCTTGGTCGTGTATTCCATCGAAGGATTACGTCATACCTTCAAACGACAACCCGCCTGACAGCCGCCTGCTATCTGGATTGCACACCTCAAAGTGCGCAAAAAACTGGAATCAGCATGCTGGCCGGTGCCTGAATCCGGCGACTATCGGGATTCGTAGTAAAATGGTGACCTCGCTAGGGGTCCTGCTTGACGACAATGACATGCTCATATCGTCCCTTGCAGGTGAGAAATACCCTTGAACCTGATCTGGATAATGCCAGCGTAGGGAAGCGCAAAGTCTCCTTCCGTCTCTTTGTTTGCTCCTGCGCTGACTTCGCAAAAAAGAGCAAACTATGCAAAAATTAACATCACCTTCCCTGCGCCTGACACTAATTGCATCAGCAATCGCGCAGACCTGTATCTCCATACCCTCAGCCTATGCGCAAAGCAACGACAGAGTATTGCCTGAGGTCGTTATCAGCGCCAATAAACAGTTGAAAGAAAAACCGCTTACTAATACGGTTGCAGGATTTGTCGATGCACCGCTGCAGGACACACCAGTCGCGGTTACCGTATTCTCTCAGCAGCAAATCCAAGACTTACGTATCCGCAGCAGCACAGATGCAATGAAGTTTGATGCGAGTGTCAATGATGCGTATAACGCTGTTGGTTATGCAGAGCAATTTTCGATTCGCGGCTTTGCTCTTGATAACACCAGCAGCTACCGTAAAGACGGGCTGGCGATCCCGGGTGATGCCTCGATTCCGCTAGAAAATAAAGAGCGCATCGAAATTCTTAAAGGTTTAGCGGGTTTCCAGGCAGGCTTCGCTACGCCAGGTGGCATTATTAATTACGTCATAAAGCGCCCTACTGTGACGCCATTACATTCAGTCACCGTCGAGGCTAGTGAACGCGGTACCTTATATGGCACAGTGGATCTGGGTGGTCAGTCGGACGACGGACAATTTGGTTACCGCATCAATGCCGCTGCAGAAAAAATCCGCTCTTACGTCAATGGTGCAGATGGTGATCGTCAATTCATCTCAGGTGCATTTGACTGGCACATCACATCTAAAGCGCTGCTTCAACTCGATCTCGACTACCAGCGCAAATCGCAACTCACAGTTCCTGGCTATCAGCTATTTAACGGCACCGACCTACCGCGCGGGATTAATCCTGATACGATGCTCAACGACCAGCCCTGGGCAAAACCCGTATTTACACGGAGCAGCAATATCGGCTTGCGTTTTGAGTATCAGTTCAATGACGACTGGCGTGCGAGCTTTTCTGCGAACCGTCATGATTTCAAACGTGATGATTACACCGCATTTCCGTATGGCTGCTCTGCTGCCAACCTCTATCCTGGCTATTGCGCAAACGGTGACTATGATGTGTACGACTACCAGAGCGTGAATGAATCGAAATCACCGGTTGCCACACAAGCGATACTGAACGGTAAATTGACGACCGGCGCTGTACTGCATCATCTTGCCCTGGGTTTTTCAAGCTTCCAGAGACGCGATCGCTTTGGTGATTACGTCTATGACTATGCAGGTGCCAGTAATGTATTTCATCCCGTCGTCGTACCGCCATCCAGCAATGTGACCGGACCGGTATCGGTGCGCAGAACGGATAAAGAATGGTCCTTATTTGCGCAAGACATTATTGATATCAACGATGCGTGGAAGCTCCATGCAGGCCTGCGTCACGTCGCTATCCAGCGTCACCAGGCTGACAATCCCGGCTATGATCGCAGCTATGAGTTACCGAGTCTGGCATTGGTATTTAAACCGCAATCCACGATCAGTATCTACGGATCTTTCAGCGAAGGTCTGGAACATGGCGGCATCGCTCCATTTGGCACAGTCAATGAAAACCAAATGTTGAATCCGGCTACATCTAAACAAGTCGAAGTCGGTATCAAAGCCGATCTGACCCGTGATTTCAGCATCAGCGCCGCAGTCTTCCGCATCAAGAAACCACTCGAATACACGAACACCGGCAATGTTTATGTGAGCAATGGCACCGCCATACACAAGGGACTGGAATTAACACTCCAGGCTCGCCTGATACCGGCATTATCATCCGGCGTCAGCCTCACGGCGCTCGATGCGCGTCAATCCGGTACTGGCGTCAGCGGTCTTGACGATCAACGTGTCACCAATGTCCCCGCACTAAAGTCTGTTGTGTACCTCGATTATATGGTCGCTGATTTACCCGGACTAAGTGTGAACGGAAGCTGGAATTACGCAGGAAATAAAGCATTTCAGCCGGATAATAGCGTGATGGTGCCCGGATATAGTGTATTCAACCTAGGGGCACGCTACAACACCAGAGTAGCCGGTGTTATCACGACATTGCGCATAAACATTGATAACGTGACTGATAAATTCTACTGGCGCGATGTCACCCAATCATTGGGAGGCTATCTGTTCCCAGGTGCACCTAGAGTAGTCAAAGTCTCTGCTCAGTTTGATTTCTAATCAGTATCACCTCCCCCCATTCAATGCGCTCACGCGCTCTATTGAATGGGGAGGAAAACATCAATGATCGCCTCATGTTCGGCTACATCAGGGAAAAATTTGACTCGCTGAACATAGAGGGGAAAATCTCTTAACTCCTCTCCGCTCTGAGGTAACCATTCTGCATAAATAAACCGGATCGTCTGCTCCAGATTATCATCAGAACCAATATGCCGTAATACCGCGCAGCGACCGCCCGGTATCGTCTTGTTCACAATACCAAACTCATTATCTTCTGCAATCTCATACTTCACTGCGGCACACAGATCGAGCCGGTAATCGGCGGGATGCGTCTGGTGTGGATCTGAATAAAAAATATTGAATGTCGCACTCACGCCAGGTGGTAAGCGATGCTGCCTGCGCCAGTCTATAAACTGCCGTATAGAATGGCTGATACGATCTGGTGCGCCATGATGTTCCAGTACCGCGATTTTGATTGGCGCTACATCGAGAATCTGGACGCGCTCTATAGTATGTTCGGGTTGCATATGCTTGATCCTTATAGTGTGAACTGCTTGATAGCTTGAGTGCCAGGAAGTCCACAGCGGATCGTCTTTAAAGGCAGAGGGTGATTGCCCCAGCATCTTTTTGAAAGCACGAGAAAAAGCCTCCGGCCCCTCATATCCGCACGCCAGAGCCAGATCAATGATGCGCCCGTGATCCCGAAAAGCCAACGTATGAGTCGCGCGTTTCAGACGAACCAGCTGCACATATTTATGTACGCTGATGCCAAATATTTCTGAAAATTGTCTGTGGAAATGATACTGAGAAAATACAGCAACCGCACTCAATATTTCGATGGACAAATCTTCATCCAGATGCTGATCAATATAATCAAACACCTGACGAAATCGCGATAAATATTTTGTCTCAGCAGCCTTGTTCATCACGTTCATTAATATGTACCTCCTGATGATCAGAAGATTACTGTCCCTCTCTACTAAAGACCTGACCAAACTTGCTGAGTTGATCGCTGTTGTATGAAACCATCCATCTCAGCTGACTAGCTCAGTAAAAAAGATAGGGCAAAATCTACCTGCTCTACTCTGTCCGGCAAGCTACCAGTGACCATCAAAAAGGGAATTTCCCGCTCATCCAGCAAATCCAGCAATTGCTCGTGTATCTGCTGACGCACAGCAGGCGACTCGCGTTGCAAGCCATCTGGTGTCCATGGAAAATCAGGCGCCGTGACCACGATAAAATCATAATGGTGTTGCTTTTCGAGGGCCTCCAATTCTGTATCTACCCTGCCGAAATAATGACGACTATACAGCGCCGTCATGAGCGGAGACGTATCGCAAAATAACCAGTCTTTTGCCTCCGCGAATAACGCAAGCTCACGCTCAACCTGAGTACGCGCAATCAGGATTTGCTCTGCTTCTGTCGGCACGCGCTGATGGGTATCGACAAACTCACGCAGGTATTCGGGCACCCAAACACTTTGATAGCGTCTTGCCAGCGCCTCTGCCAACAAAGATTTACCTGAAGACTCTGCTCCGAGAATCGCCATACGGTGCACGGCTACAGTTGATTCAGACATCGCTTTTACTCCAGGCACGCAGGCCTATGATCGCCATCAGAACAAAAATGGCATACAAAATAGCCGTCAGCATCAGTCCTTTATAGACATACAGGCCGACGTATAAAACATCAACAATAATCCAGACATGCCAGTTTTCCCATTTTTTACGGGAGAGTAAAAGTTGTCCCAGCAAACTACCCGCCGTCAAAAAACCATCGGCGTACGCCACATCCGTGTCCGTATAACTTTTTAAAAATACCGACAACACGACAAATCCTGCTAGCCAGCCGATGACCGATACGCTCCGTTGCGCTGTTGTCAATCGCGAAACCTGCAGCACGCTGCCGCCTGCATCGCCTTTCTGCAACCATTGCGCCCATCCCCAGATCGACACCAGTACAAATACCAGTTGCAAGCTCATATCGCCATACAGCTTGGCATCAAAAAATACAATGCCGTACAAAGCGGAGGAGACGATGGAAAAGAACCATGCCCAGTGGATTTGACGGATATTTAATGCAACAGTCAGCACTGCAAGGATAAAAGAAATTAGCTCCAGGAGCGTCGTACTGAAGCCGAGTAAAGGGATAGGATCGTTCATAAAAACATACCGGTAAAAAACCTTTTGTAGCGAGATCAGCATTATCACTGATCACCATCGCTCTGTCACAACGGCATCGTGCTGACGTCATGCTAGCAATCAACTCAAGAAACAGATTCCATAAACAAGTTCAATAAGCAGGTTCAGTAAGCAATCCGTATTTGTCTTTATAGCGTGCGCTACCGCACCGTAAGCACGGTGAACTGCGCGCACACTTGATTTGATATCACGATGAAAGATGAAAAATGAAACTACGCTATCCAATCGCGGCAACGGTGCTATTGCTTGCAGCCATCGCCAGTCCACAAGCGCAGATCAATATTGGCCTTGGCATGCCCGGTATCTCTATCGGCATCAATATGCAGTCTTACCCAGATCTGGTACAGATACCCGGGTATCCCGTGTATTACGCACCGCAGGCCAATGCGAATTACTTCTTTTATGACGGGCTGTATTGGGTACTTCAAGGTAACGACTGGTATACCAGTAGCTGGTACGACGGCCCATGGCAGTTAGTCTCTCCAGACAACGTGCCACTCTATATGCTACGCGTACCAGTTCGTTATTACCGTCAGCCACCACGCTATTTTCTAGGCTGGCTACCCGAGGCACCGCCACGCTGGGGAGAGCATTGGGGAAATAATTGGCTTATACAACGCAGAGGATGGGATAAATGGAATCATCAATCCCATCCCAAAGCGGCACCATTGCCAAGCTATCAGCAACAATATTCTGGCAATCGCTATCCAGGCACCATCGATCAGCAAAAACAAATTCAGTCAGAGAATTATCGACACCGTCCAACGGAAACCATCAGCAAACAAATCATTCGTACAAATAATGATGATAAAAATACTGATAAAGATCGATATCAGGAACCAGTGAGGCCTACCAGTAATACGCAGGGACAGCACCAGAATCAGCAAAGAATAGACAATAATAATTCGCACCCCGAATTACCTAAACAAATTCCCGGTCAACCCAAAGCCATACCTGGTCAGCAAGTTCACATTCCTGAACAACAAAGGCCTAATCCGAATACGGCAATACCCGAAATGCCAAGACAAATTCCGGGACAGCCCAGAGTTATGCCTCAACCAGCTCCCGGACAAACGCCACAAAACACGCAGGCTCAACACTCGCAACTCGAACAGCGTGCTGCAGAACGCGATGTCAGAGCACCCTCAACAGAGCATGGTAAAGAGAATAGACCTGAGTCACCAGAACGAGGACGAGATAAGAAGAATGAAGAACGGGCAAACTAAAAAAGTTTAGTGATACCGTCAGCAGTCAGTGCGTCTTTAAAACCATCATTTGATAGCTTGCCTCTGGTGCGAGGCAGGTGATAGATGGTAAATAGTAGATGACTGCGATTTGCTGCGAATACCTTAAGACCATATCAAATCATAGCGAATCGATCGATTTTGTTAGAGCGAATAAACTGTAACTTCTTCGATCTCAGCTTTTGGAAATACTATTCACAAGGCTAAATTTTTGTAGCTCTACCACCATTTTGTTAACCGCTTGTTGCAGACAGGATCGGTAAGCAACAAGACCAGCTCTGGCGGCATTTTTGACGCAGTCGTTTTCTACTTTATGCTTTTGTGACTCCGTCAAAAACGCTAAATCTACCGCCGATTTGTCCGCACTGGCATCGCGCAACTGATCGTCAACACAACGGTTGAATGCATCTGGATCTTTGGAATTTTCTGACGCGATACAGGATAATCCCAGCACTGTTTTTTCTGATGCGCTCAATTTACTGTCATGCAAACTCAGTTTCATCGCAGATAAATTGGACGATACCGGTGATGCTTTGATTGTTTTGTTTTTTGTTGAAGTAAGTGATGTAACGCGCTCAATCTGAGCAGGCGCATCAGTCCACATAGGTGCAAGCAATAATCCCAGACTAACGACGCTAAAAACAACAAGCGCACTCAGCGATACAAATTTCGTTGTAAGCCAATTCGAGGTTCTTAACTCAGATATCGCATGAGTTTCATTATCGTGACTACTCTGTTCAATCACTTCATCTGCGGGCGCTAACTGAATGCTATCTAATCGACCTATCGTTTTTCTCTCTACGTCCTCGCATATCAGTTGTATTTGTCGTTTTAATTCTGAAAATTCCATATCAAAATACGCCAGATCATTGCGACCATAACGATACTCTTGCAATGATTGCTGGATACGCTCGAAAGCACGTCCGCAGTCGTTGGTAGATATCTCAAAAATACACTCAAATTTACCGGGAACGGTATTGTCGGGATCGCGATTGAACTCAAGAACTTTCGACCAGCCAGAGGCTCTTGTTGTACCCAATTTGAACAAGTTATCGCGTAAAGCATTATTTTGAAATACGCAAATAATCCCCGGCACGCCGTAATTATATCGGGGGTCAAGGTAGTGCCTTCGGGATGATATAGACATAATTCCTCACGTGGTCTGCGCCAACATGCGCAACCATATCAGGAGTAGTCTAGGCGGTGACCGCGAAATTCCATACTGAGAACAGACGAGCCTATTGCGATCAGTTCCGGGTTTTATGCCATCCAGCTGATCGCTGGATAACTAAATTCAGCCAAGTTTATGTCTGATCAGACCTCGATTTATCAGACAAACGCGGTAACATTCTAACCAATACCTCATCTTTTAAAACGACATGATGAAAAATGGCAGCAAGGGCGTGTAAGCCAGCGACCGCAAGCAAGATGTTCGCGATCAAGCCATGTAACTCCACTGCGTCATGGCGCAGTGATTTATCGGCGACATCAAATGCGGGAACAGTAAATAAGTTGAATATATTGTCGCCTCTCAACCATACACAAGCAGCGCCGACAAGCACAATCGCAACGAGCAAAAGATAGAGCAAGTGGTGCACACCAATCGCTGCACGTCCCATTAGCCCAGTATCAGCTGCGGGCAATTTAACTCCGGCACCAAACCGCCAGGATAGACGCACAGCCAGTATCACGGCCAGTAAAACCCCAAAACAGATATGCAGACTACGCACGGTAATACGCGGCGTCCCTTTAGGAAAAAAATCTATGCACTGTCCTGCTATCCACAGACCGATTACCAGTGCCGCACTGATCCAATGCAATCGTATTGTTTTTTTGTCGTAAACCTGGTTCATTATTGTGTCCCTCATGTGAGTCCTTCAAATATGCTGCTCTTGTGCCGCGGTACAGTTCCACTGTCTCTATCTGACATCGATTTTTCTGAATCGCCTACCGCAAAATTGCAATAAGCCAGTGTATCCTGCAACTATGTAATTTTCCTTAAGTTAGCTTAAGGATTAAGAGATAATTTAATGAACGCCTCATCAATTTATTCAGAAAATACATGGAAACTAAAAAAGAACATTGCCATTGCGGTGCCGTGGAATTTGAAGTTGATCTGGCGAATGGGCTGGAAAATCTGCGACGCTGTAATTGTTCATTATGCCGTCGTAAAGGATCCATTATCGCCAGCGTCCCCATCGAAAGTTTGCGCATTATCAAAGGTGCAGACATGCTGACGCTATATCAATGGAATACGAATACGGCAAAGCATTATTTTTGTAAAGTATGCGGTATCTATACACATCATCAGCGGCGTAGTAATCCCACGCAATTCGGTTTTAATGTGGCGTGCATTGAGGGAGTCGATCCTTTTCAGTTCACCGATATTGCGATTGGAGATGGCGCATCTCAGACTCTGCTATGACGGTATTTTTTTAGAGGATTGACATACAGATGAACCAAAATTTATCGCCGGAAGCAATTGTTCAGCAACAGCTTGATGCGTATAACGCACGTGATCTTGAAACATGGCTGGCGACCTATGCAGACGACGCGCAGCAGTTCGAACATCCCGGCAAATTAGTCGCCAGCGGCAAGGCCGAAATTCGTGAACGCAGCAGGCTGCGTTTCGAAGAACCAAATTTGCATGCCCGTCTGATTCAGCGCAGTGTGATGGAGAATATGGTGATCGATCATGAAGAAGTGACCCGTACCTTTCCTGAGGGTACTGGCACCATCCGTCTAGTTGCGATCTATCAGGTTGTAAATGGCAAAATCCAGTCTGGTTCGTTTTTATTTGGCACTAAGACCTTAGATTGAAGCTGATTTTTTCTTTTCTGAAACAAGAAAAAATTATCCTGGCAAAGGTCGTTGAACAAAAAAGCGGACTGAATCTAAATATCCAGTCCGCTTTTTTTATCGCGTTAAGGCTAATATCTTGGCACTCATCGCATTGCCGCTAAAACTCACTTAAATTTTCATCTCCAGCATCGCACGTACCGCAACCGTCGTTGGCGTCGTTGTAGTCTGTTTCAGGGAGCCTGTTGCATCGGTATAGGTCGATGCAGAGATATTATCCTGATGCAGCGTATTCGCCAGCGAAACGCGCAGATTGGTCTTCGGGTTGAATTTCCATAAACCGTAAATGTCCAACTGACGTTTCGGTACAGAATACGCTGTCTTATTTGCCGACAAGGTCACTGGACCGCCGTCCTGAAAACTCATGTTGCCGCCAAACGTCAGCGGAATTTTATCGAGTTTGTAATCGAGGCCGAGATTAGCACTGATTGGTGTTTGCGAATCCAGGCGGTTATTCGGCCCGGGTACGGTTTCCAGATTCGACCAGTTGAATGAGGCGTTCGCACGGAAATCAATCGCTGGCGCGTCTTTCATGACCGAACGCAGCGGGAACTTCGCTTCCATCTCAATACCGCGTGTCGTTGCCTGTCCCGCATTGATTGGCATATTAGTCCAACGGCCATTGATCAGCGACAAATCCGTACGCGTAATATCGTCAATACGACGCATAAAAACGCTGATACTCATCATGCCGCCATCGTTAAGGTAGTGCTCAAATGCAGCGTCTAATCCCCATGCCAGTTCAGGTTTCAGGTTAGGATTACCGATGCTATCCGGGCTGGTAGGACTATTGTTGTTGGAGACAAACCGGCGAGGAATCAGACTGCTGGTATCCGGCGCTTTGTAGGTACGGGTCAGACCAAGGCGAACCTGATCGTTTTTACTATCCGGCAGCTTCCACAAAGTTTGCAGAATCGGACTCCAGACACTGGAACGATTATGCACTTTGTCATAAGTATTGCCCTCACTGCGCGTATCCAGCCCTTCCCAGCGCATACCGGCATAGACTGACCATCGTTTCGTGACATTCCATTCATCCTGAACAAACAATGCCAGACGACTGACAGTCGCATCAAAATCTTCATTCAAATTGATTGGTTTGATACAGGTAGTGCTGCTCAGATCCGGTGGCGTTGTACACAGATTTGCCGTAACGATATCAGTCTGCTTGCGACTCTCATTACGCTTGCTGTAAGCGCCATCCCAGCCAATCGCCAGTGCGTGGTCTTCGATAAAGGGTGCGGTATATTTACCACCCCATGTTAAGCCTTTATCGCTGGCACCTGAGCTATTTTTACGATCCAGCGTTTGATTATTGTTAGCGTCATACCCTTGCGTATTTACATCTGAGCTACGGCGGTTGTAATTGGCACCAAGTTTAATATCGAGTTTGGCGCTGTCGGCTAATTTGTGAATCCAGTTCAGATTAGTACGAATCATGCCAAACTCAGAGTTAATTTGCGTCAGGTCACTCGCATAAGTCGGAAGATAACTTACCAACGGCGCGCTTGCATGGTCGTTGCTGTGACCAGAAAACCGGTTTGCATTGACAAAACTCTGGGTCGTCAATGTATCGCCATTTTCCAGGTTGACATTGATGCGAGGCGAAAATCCTATGCCGTTAAACGTTCCCCAGTTCAGCGAGTCCGTGCGTCGCAGCAAATTCACTTTGCCATTGGCATCGGTGCCGACTTCATCCATCCAGGACGGGCGCTCATATTGACCGTGGTTGATTGAGCCGGAAATTGAATAAGAAATTTTGCCAGCTTTGTCGGATATTTGATAATTGAGGTTTTCGCCGAATTTACCGCCATCCTCCTGTGCGCCGATTTTAAGTTCTCGTTGTGCGGTCTGTACTGTTCGTTTCAATACAATGTTAATCGCGCCGGCGATGGCCTGCGTACTAAATTCAGCGGTCGCCGCACGGATGACCTCGATCCGCTCAATCAGATCCGGTGAAATAGAATCCAGAGAAAACCCCGGTGGGCTAGGTTCGCCGTTCAACAGAATCTGCGTATAACCAGAACCTAGGCCGCGCATACGGATATCGCCACCGCGTCCTTGTACGCCGCCAATCGTCACGCCTGGCAGACGCTTCAATACGTCGGCGACGGTGGAGTCGCCATAACGCACGATGTCTTCTTGTGTAACCACAATCTTGGTCGCGGTATCCTGACGACGCTCGTCATAGCCTTTCGCGCCGCTGATTTCTACTTTTTGTAGCTTTTCACCTGCTGTTGGCACTGCTGGAGCAACCGGAGCGGCTTGAGATTTAGCTGGAAGGGGCTTAGCTGGTACAGGAGGAGTTTTATCAACGTCAGCAGGAACAGCCTGTTGTGCGTAGCTGATCGGGCTATAGGCCAAAAATACGGCTAAGGGCAAAATGGCAAGGCGAAACGAGAACGGATTTGAGGGCATGAGATCGCTAAGGTGAGTAAATAATGGGTTACTAATCAGGTCGCTGCTTGGACAAGATAGCTACACTACAAGTTCCCATTATCTCATTAAGCCTGATTAGGCTTATTTCATCCTTTCTCAAACTGTTTCATACTGTTTCAGCTTTTTTCGCCGCATTTTTTGTCCCGCTAAATTGATGAACGAACCGCTCTTGTTCTAAGTCCCCTCCTCCTCTCTCTTTCTAGAGAGCCTGCAAAGCAACCAGCAAGGGCTCACAAGCATCAGCAACACGGTCGATACTATGTTCACGCAGTGCTGCCAGATCGACCTTGACCTCACTGCGCAAACCTGCCCAGGCCAATAAGGCGGCGCAAGCCTCCGGATGGTCGAACAAGCCGTGCAGATAGGAGCCCAGAATCAGATCGTCTGGCGAGCGACTTCCTTCCAGCTCCTTGCTATCGTTATCAAGTTCAAAAACGGCTTGCGTCTCATTACTTGCGTAAGTGATACCCATATGAATTTCGTAGCCACTGACCTTGGCTGCCGCGCCATCATTGCTGAACAGGCAGCGCCCCGTTACCTGTTGCAGGCGTTTATCTTGTGTCAGCTCAGTCGTAATATCCAGTAAACCAAGCCCGGCTGAATCACCCGGCGCACCTTCAACACCGTGAGGATCGCTGACGACATGTCCCAGCATCTGATAGCCACCACAAATGCCGATAATCTTGCCGCCGTAGCGCAGGTGTTTTTCTAGGACTGGCTGCCAGCCTTGTTCTATTAAAAACGCCAGATCAGCGCGGGTATTTTTGCTGCCAGGCAGAATAATCAGATCAGCCGGAGGAATCGCCCTGCCAGGTCCGATGAATTGCATATCGACCTCAGGGTGGGCGCGCAGAGCATCAAAATCGGTGTGGTTAGAAATACGGGGAATCGCAGGAACAATAATGCGGAATTTACCCTGGCCGGATTGACTCGATTGGATTGCGTCTTCAGCATCCAGCATCAGGCCGTGCAGATATGGCACAACGGCGAGCACGGGCTTGCCGGTTTTTTCTTCCAGCCAGCGGAGACCAGGTTCCAGCAGGCTAATATCCCCTCGAAAACGATTGATGACAAAGCCAACTATACGGTTTTGCTCTGACTCTGATAAACAGGCCAGCGTACCAAGAAAGTGGGCAAACACCCCGCCGCGATCAATATCGGCTACCAGAATCACAGGGCAATCGACTGCCTCGGCAAATCCCATATTCGCAATATCCCGTTCACGCAGATTCACTTCTGCCGGGCTGCCTGCTCCTTCAACAATGATGCTCTCGTATTGCTGCTGCAGACGAACATACGATTCCAGTACGGCTTGCATAGCAACAGTTTTATATTGATCGTAATCACGCGCATTCATATCGGCACGCACTTTGCCATGGATGATGATCTGTGCGCCAGTGTCCGACGACGGTTTCAACAAGACTGGATTCATATCGGTGTGTGCAGGCAAACCCGCAGCGACCGCCTGCAAGGCCTGAGCGCGTCCGATTTCGCCACCGTCTATCGTCACGGCACTATTCAGCGCCATGTTTTGCGGCTTCATCGGCACGACTGCCACGCCTTGTCTTTTGAGCAGGCGGCATAGGGCGGCAACCACGGTACTTTTACCCGCATCCGAGGTCGTGCCCTGCACCATTAAAGTCGTGATTTTCATGAGATTAGCTTACTAAAATAAGATACTGGTAGCAGTATTACTACAACCCCTACTATTAATGTGCGGAATAAGGGGATTTTTTAAAAAATCAGGGGGAGTATATCAACTTCTCCACACAAAACCGGATATGGATATCAACGACAAACAATGCTGCTCCGCGTTTTGTACTCAGCTGTAGCAAGTGTTGATGATGCTGCATTCTACGGATCAAGACACCCCGGATGACAACAAACCGTCTGCGTATTTGCTTTGCCATATCCCAATCAATTGGTGTAGCTGGGGCAAACCATGCAGAATCGCCGACGGCCCCGGCGATAGAATATCTGCTGATTTAATCTCGGTGACCATGGCATGTTGGCAAGCAGGAATTTGTCGCCAGCCATCACGCTCCAATACCGTTTCTGGTCTGAATTTTTTTCCGCACCACGATCCGATTATGATGTCCGGGGCACGACGGATCACCTCGACCGGGTCGGCGATAATCCTTTGTCTTGCGCTGTGATGCTGAGCAAGTTCACTAAATACATCGTCGCCACCTGCCAGATAAATCAATTCCGAAACCCAGCCGATACCCGACATCAGCGGCTCGTTCCATTCTTCAAAATAGACTTTGGGTCTGCGTGTCCATTGTGCTGCCTGCTGCTGAACCTGATCAATCTGCGCCTGCAATGTCGCAATCAGTTGAGCACCTTGCTCCTGTTTATCGACGAGGTTGGCAAGTACGGCAATCATGCGCAAGATACCTGCAAGCGTATGCTGATTAAAGACATGCACCTCAATACCGGCTGAAATTAATTCGCGACACATCTCCGCCTGCATATTCGAATAGCCAATCACCAGATCAGGCTGTACTGCGAGAATACGATCTATTTTTGCAGAGGAAAATCCACTGATCTTAATTTTCTCTTCGCGCGCCCGTGCTGGTCGCGTGGTGTAACCAGAAATACCAGCGATACAGTCTTCGGCACCTAGCGCATATAAAGTTTCTACCGCCTCGGTAGAGAGGCAGGCAATACGCTGATAAAGACTCATGACTTGCCTCCCCGCCTGTTTCTGGCTTGATCCAGCGCTTCGCACACAGCCTTCGCGCCTTCGATAATCCGCGGTCCGGCACGATTTAACTGATCACCGTCGATCACGATCAGATTATTATTTTTTACCGCTAGCAGATTACTGATGCCCTTCCACTGTTCAATACCGCTGGTCGCTTGCGTCTTGCTGTCACCAGTCAAAATCACTTCGGGGTTTTCCTGAATCACCGATTCCAGCCCGACCACCGGCGCGGCCGGAGATAATCGTCCAAAAATGTTTTCGCCGCCACAAATACGGATCGCATCGCTGACAATGCTCTTATCGTTCAAGGTGTAAATCGGCTTACCCCAGACTTGATAAAAGGTTCTGACGACTGGCTTATTCTGATAACGCACAGTCAATTGCTGGAGCTGCTGACGAAACTCATCCGCAGCGATGTGCGCCTGTTTTTCAGTGCCAAATAACTGACCAAGCTTGAGCAATGTCGTGGGGATTTCTTCGAGCTTATGTGGCTCACTAAAGTAATACGGAATACCGGATTTGCGCAACGGCTCCAGTTGACGTTCGAATGCGCCATGCATCCACACCACCAACAAGTCAGGCTTCATGGCAATGATGCGTTCTATATCTAATTGCCGGTTATCTCCGACACGCGGGATGGCCTTGGCCGCAGCGGGGTAATCGCTATATTTAACGGTACCGATCAACTGCTCACCGGCACCAGCGGCGAACACCAGCTCAGTGACATGCGGCGACAAGCTGATAATACGTTGCGCCGGACGAGCCAGTGTAATGATGTTACCCAGATCATCCGTCACGCTGATGGCGGCCTGAGCTGGGGTGATGATGGTAACGGTCAGTGACAGCATTGCTGTGACTGCCAGCACGGTCCAATGTGAAATACGTAATAAAGTCATCGCAGATTTATCAAATGAAAGGAAGGAGTACTAAAGCACATCAAATACACAAAGCAAAGCGAACCGAACCTAAGCCGCCGCCAGGATGCACTGACGAACACGCCATAGCGTCAATGCCTGTGTCAGTTTTTGCCAGCCCGTCTCATCCGGTGGCAAACCAAAGCGCACACCACGCGCGGCCTGACGAAATAGCCGCAGCCAGATACCTTGCTCCGCCATGTGCCGCCAGAACAGTTCAGCATCAGCGTGCAAGTCCTGCTCGCTGCACCACTGAAATAAATTCGTACCTGAACTACCGAGTCCATGCTCCAGCAAAAGTTGTCGCAAGCGTTCCCCCTGCCCTGCCAGCTCGACGCGCATAGCCTGCTGCCAGTCTAGGTCCATGAGCGCCTTAGTCGCAATTTGCTGCGCCGGACCGCTGATGGTCCACGGACCCAGATGAATTTCCAGACGTTCCAGTAACTCAGCCTGAGCTGCGACAAATCCCAGACGCAGACCTGCCAGTCCAAAAAACTTCCCGACCGAACGCAAGACGATCAGGCCAGGACGATTGGTATATGCTGCAACACTCAGTTCAGTCATGGTATCGGCAAAGGCTTCATCGACAATCAACCAGCCATCTCTGCGCGCAAGTTGTGCGGCCCAATTCAGCAACACATCCGGCTCGACGAGCGCGCCGGTAGGATTATTCGGATTGCAGACCACCACCACATCGGCGCCTGGTATCGCGCTTGCCAATGCGTCATAGGCGACTTCACGGACCTGGTGCTGATGCTGCCGCCACTGATAGGCATGCTCGGCATACGAGGGGGCGGACACCACGACTTTTGAGGTGGGACGCAAACACGGCAAAGTCTGAATTGCCGCTTGTGTACCTGCCACAGCTAGCATCGTTGGCGCACCATAAAAATCCTGTGCCGCCTGGCTTAAGGCAAATGATTTTTCCGGCAGACGATGCCAGGCATTCGGCTGCAAAAAATCTGGCGAGACGGTATAAAAATGGGGATTAATCCCTGTCGATAAATCCAGCCAGTCTGCGGCGGGACGACCATAGCGCACCAGCGCATCACGTAAATTACCACCATGCTCAAGCATACAGAACTCCGTTTTTTTATCACCCTAATTACACACTAACTGTCGGCCAATACGTACTCGATTTTTACATCATCAGGTCACAAGCCTTACGCAAAAACCAAGATACCTGAACACAGAGGCACAGAGAAAAAGCAAGAGTCAACCGCTCGTTGGAATATCAATATCAAACCGAATCCGCAATATCCATGCGCCTCTTGGAACGAAATGCCTTTAAAAGCCGCACTCAGCCTGCGGATTTGATATTGGAAATTTCTAAAAATCCTTAAATCGATATCTCATGGAAGTACCTACCCCTGCTATCCCTCCCTTTCCTCAGTGTCTCGGTGTTTCCGTGTCTCTGTGTCTCTGTGGTGAGAGGTCTTGTTTTTTTGGGTAAGTCCGTCGATGTGATTTTTCAATTTAGAGATTTTTAGAAACTCCCCATGAATAACCACAAACCACTTTCCAATTTTTGCAAATCCTACATAAAGGGAATCACCATGATCGCCAGACAACCTAACCATAACAAGCTGGCATTCCGCACCAGACGCCATGCTCTTTGTATATCTCTGGCAACAGGTGACGGTCCTGCCCCCAATGTCGGGCGCTGCTCTGCAACACCGTCATACACGGCGACACCGCCCAAAGAAAGTTCCAGCGCACCGGCACCGGCAGCCATCACCGGACCTGCATTAGGACTAGGCCACGCCGGTGCCTGTTGACGCCAGCATCGCCAAGCCAGGCGTGTATTGCCCAGGACGGCATAAGAGATCGCCGTCAGTCGCGCCGGCACCCAGTTCAACCCATCATCAACCCGTGCGGCAACGCGGCCAAAGTACAAAAACCGCGGTGAGCGATAGCCCCACATCGCATCCAGTGTGTTTGACAAGCGATATAGCACAGCGCCAGCACCACCCAGCAAAACAAACCAGAACAATGCGGCGAATACCGCATCGCATCCATTTTCCAGAACGGATTCCACTGCGGCTTTCGATAAATCCTGCTCACTCGCCTGAGCAGTATCGCGACTGACAATATACGAAGTACGACGTCGCGCCTCCGCCAGATCGCCGCGCTCCAATGCCCGAAAAATAGGCTCGGCATGCTCACGCAGACTTTGCAAACCCAGACAAAAATACAGCAAACCAACATGCACAAAAACCGCCAGCCAGATATTCACATACGCACACCAGATCAGCATTATCTGTGTCAGTACGACGACCGGCAAAACCACGGCACACCACGCGAGCAAGCCCTTCAGGTAACTCATACGACGGGTAGAATCATGCTCACGCTCAAGATCATGCTGAGTATGATGATCATGATGACGACCGTGATTCAGGCTGCTTTCGATGCGGTTTGCCAGCCAGCCGACACCAACTAAAGGGTGCCAGCGACGCACTTCGCCAAAACCGCGATCCCACACCAGGCCAAGTACAACGCAGAGCAGTACCAGAGCGGGAGTCAGTATCAACATAAAGGTACCGGCAATGAGAACGTCATGCACTTCCGATCAAGAGAGCGAGGCAGGTGATTTCAAATACAAAGGTAATCCTGCCGCGACCCAGACGACTTGCTCGCACTGCGCCGCGACAGCCTGATTCAGACGTCCGGCTTCATCGACAAACCAGCGCGAAATCGCCCCCTGCGGAATGATGCCCATACCCACTTCGTTAGACACCATCACGAGATCGCCGCGACAAGATGCCAGCGCCTGCAACAATAAATTGCGCTGCTCTGTGAATAAGGCAGGCGGTGTAATCGCGCCGATATCCGGCATCTCTATCTGTTCAGAAAACAGCAAATTCGACAGCCACAAAGTCAGGCAATCAAGCAGAATCAAATTGTCCGGCCCGCTGTATTGTGCGATAGCATCCGCCAGCGCCAATGGTTGCTCAACCGTCAGCCATTCTGCGGGACGCCGGGTCTGATGATGCGCAATACGACTGCGCATCTCAGCATCTCCGGCCTGCGCTGTCGCAAGATAAATCACCGGCTTGCCGGACGCGATAGCAAGGCGTTCGGCATAAGCACTTTTACCGGAACGGGCGCCGCCAAACACCAAAGTGCGTGTCATGGCGCCTCTCCTGAAAACAAGCGGGCGACCGCCACAGGATTCGATGGAAAGTACGCATGAAAATACGAAGCATGTAATTTACCATCGCGGTAAATTGCTTCACCCTGCTCGTCGGTTGCGTTATGCGCTGCCTGATTTTGAGTATGTTTGTACGTATGGTGATGCGGCGTTAAGCTGGTCTCAAAACGGGAGTAATGAAAAGTATGTCCACGCAGCTCACCTGCATTACCCGACCATGCTTGTCCGCCCAGAGCCGCCAGACGTTTTTGCATGATCACACGGCCCGGCAAAATACCTGCCATCGGCCAGCTGGCTTCTTGCTGATCGATCAGACTATCGGTCAGCGCCATCATGCCACCGCATTCAGCGAGGATAGGCAAACCGCGCGCATGCACGGCGCGTATCGATGTTTGCCATTGCTGCGCCTGGCTAAGAATCTCGGCATGCAACTCAGGATACCCGCCCGGCAAATACACGGCGTCAGCCTGGTCCGGTACAGGTTCATCTGCCAGCGGAGAAAAAAATTCGATCTGCGCACCAAGTCCTTTCAGGCACGCGATATTCGCAGGGTAGATAAAAGCGAACGCGGCATCACGGGCAATCGCAATCATCTTGTCTTTCAATAGCGCCGGTATTTTTTCCCTTGTATTTTCTGCTGACTCAAATTGCGTCAGTGGCAAGGTGTTCCATGCATCCATGTCCAGCGCTAACTGCTCGGCCTGCGTAGTCAGGATATGCTCTATCTGCACGACCTCGTCCGGCAATACCAAGCCCAGATGACGCTCAGGCAAACCTTGTTCCTGTCGAGGCAAACTCGCCAGCAAGGGAATGGGATTGAGCGGTACTTTTTGCATGGCATCAGCGACCATACGCGCATGACCTGCTGAGGCAATCCGGTTCGCGATAACGCCTGCCATTGAGACCGGACCAAAATCACGTAAACCGGTGACGACCGCACCGACGGTTTGTGCCATTGCAGATGCATCGACTACCGCCAGTACCGGCACACCAAAAGCCCGTGCCAGATCGGCAGATGAGGGATTGCCATCATACAAACCCATCACGCCTTCAATCAAAATCACATCAACGTCAGCCGCAGCTTGTGCCAGCAGAGCACGTGACGCCTCCAGACCAACCATCCATAAATCCAGCGACAATACGGGTGCACCGCTGGCACGTTCTAGCATCATGGGATCAATAAAATCAGGACCTGTTTTGAATACCCGAACACGCTGCCCTAGTGTAGTCAGTTTGCGTGCCAATGCGGCTGTTACGGTGGTTTTTCCCTGACCTGATGCGATCGCAGAAATCAGTACAACGCGGGCGGCTGATGGTCGCATTACCATTCGATCCCGGCTTGTGCAACGATGCCGTCTTTAAAGGCGTGCTTGACGACCTGCATCTCCGTCACAGTATCAGCGACCTCGATCAACTCAGGCAAAGCACCGCGTCCGGTGATGATCACGTGCTGCATCTCTGGCCGTGCATCAAGGTCTGCAATCACCTGCTGTACGTCAAGATAGTGATATTTGAGCGCAATATTCAGCTCATCGAGCAAGACCATGCCGATCTTGGAGTCGCTTAAAAATTCTTTGGCTTTTTGCCAGGCTAGCTGTGCTTTTTCAATATCACGTTCACGATTCTGGGTTTCCCAGGTATAGCCCTCACCCATGGCATGAAAGCTGACTTCATCAGGAAAACGGCGCAAAAAAATCTCTTCGCCAGTAGACATCGCTCCTTTAATGAATTGCACCACACCGACTTGCATGCCATGCCCCATTGCCCGCATCACCATTCCGAAACCACTAGAGCTTTTGCCCTTGCCGTTACCGGCGTTGATGACCAGGACACCCGTCTTGCGCTGAGCAGCCTCGATCTTCTGGTCCATCAATTCTTTTTTACGCTGCATGCGGCGTTGATGGCGCGTATTGATGTTGTCTTCAATGAGCGGCTCGGCCGGAGTGGTGTCTATCGGTGTATTCACGTTTTAGTGTCCTGGTAAAAAAAGAGTTTGCCCGTCATGTCGTATCAGTTCCAATGGATGTCCCAGACAGAGGCTGAGTTTGTCCGCTGTCATGACCTGATCAACTGGCCCGGCCTCCCAGCGACCATCTCCCATCAGGAGCAAGGCATGGGTAGCAATACGATGGGTGAGATTGAGGTCGTGACTGACCATCACCACAGCTTTGTTGTGGTCACGACATAAACGGGAGAACAGTTGCATCACACTGACCTGATGCGCGAGATCGAGTGCATTGGCAGGTTCGTCCAGCAACATCAGCGCAGCATCCTGTGCCAGCAAAGCCGCAATCGCTACACGCTGGCGCTCACCACCGGACAGACTGCGCACATCACGCTCGGCCATCTCCGTAACATCTAATTCTCGTAAAGCCGCATACGCCAGTTCCAGGTCGTCTGATGATTCCCAGTAATGCGTATCGTGATAAGGGTGACGCGCACTCAACACCGTTTCAATCGCACGGTAACCGAAGGCATCCACTCTGCCCTGCGGTAAAAAAGAGCGCTCTCTGGCCAGTTCGCCAAGTGACCATTGCTGAAGTTTTTTGTCCCTGATCATAATCGTGCCGCTCTCGACGGGACGCATCCCTGCCAGAGTACGCAGCAAGGTGCTCTTGCCAGCGCCATTGCGACCGATCACACACCAGCACTCACCGGGATGGACTTGCCATTGCAAGGCAGCGAGCAAAACTCTTTTGCCAACGGATAAATTCAGGTCGCTGATACGCAGTAAATGAGAGTTCACTAAATTGGAACTCACTAAATTGGAGCACACTAAGTCTGAGCCAACCAAGGTGGAATCTGTCAGGTCGGTGCTGGATAAGCTGACGTGTAATTCATTCTGTGCAGGTATGTTCATCACCGCCCCTGCTTTCTCAACTGATGCAATTGCAGCAGAAATAAAGGGACGCCAATCATCGCCGTAATTACACCAACCGGTAATTGCTGTGGCGCGACTACCGTGCGCGCCAGCGTGTCCGCCAGGACCAGAAAACTGCCTCCGGCGAGAGTCGCCGCAGGAATCAGCAAGCGATGATCCGGACCCCAGGCAAAGCGG
Organism: Undibacterium sp. Rencai35W; assembly: GCF_049340185.1. NCBI lineage: Bacteria > Pseudomonadati > Pseudomonadota > Betaproteobacteria > Burkholderiales > Oxalobacteraceae > Undibacterium > Undibacterium sp. Rencai35W. Next base: position 213,056 of record NZ_JBMPPC010000003.1, on the reverse strand, counting down.
CAGGCATGCGGAATAATCAGTCCGACAAAACCGATACTGCCAGCACTGCTGACTGCACTCGCCGTCAATAAAGCCGAGCAGATAAATAAGGTTTGTCGTAACCGACCGATATTCACGCCCAGGCTGAGTGCGTTATCGGCATGCATGGCAGCGACATTGATGGATCGCGCCATACGTAATGCCAACACCAGAATGATGCTCCATAGTATCCAGGGCAGTACACGAGAATCTGCATTCGATAAATCACCGATCATCCAGAACACCATGCCGCGCAAACGGCTATCAGGAGCAATCGACAACATGAGTGTGATCAGGGCACCGCAGCCTGCCTGCACAATGACACCGGTCAATAATAAAAGTGGTGCGCTGCCATCCGAGCTGCCACTACCGCGAAAATCGCGATACGCCAGAGCGAACAGCAAAGTGGCAACCACAATAGCGCCGCCAAACGCGGCCAGATCTACCAGCCAGCCCATACCGACCAGTAAAATCACCGCCAGAGCACCGACCGAGGCACCGCCAGAAATACCCAGCACATAAGGATCCGCCAGAGGATTGCGTAATAAAGCCTGCATCATGACACCCGCCAGAGCCAGCGTTGCCCCCGTGACGAAACCTAGTAAGGCGCGACCTAAACGCAGCTCAAGCAAGGTCGCAGCCAGCGTCGAAGGCTTGCCATGCAATAACTCAAGCAGACCATGAAATAATTCGGCGAATGACAGTGATACCGATCCTGTTAAACAGGCAATCGCAATACTGCCGAATGAGGCGAGGATTAATACAAGAATGATGCGAGACGCACGCAGGGAACGGTGCCTGCTAACCAGCGCCGTAGCGGTGATACCGGAGCCTGAGGAAGTAGCTAAAGACACGATCCGCCTTATGAAAAAATTCGACAGAGATGCGCTGTCATTTCTTTTCTAACGGATTCATATCCTTGTCGTATCCTTGATCACTGGATATGAATCCGTTAGAAAAGAAATCAGAACATCTGAATTCACTAATTAATAAAACTAAGACAAAACTGATGTAACAAGACTTACGCAAAACAATCTCACCCCGAACCCGCAGGCTGGACGCGGCTTTCAAGGACATTTCGTGCCAGCAGGCGCATACAGCTTGCGGAGTCGTTAGAGGGAGCGTCTCACAAGCTTTATTGAGATTCCATGAGTCGCTTACTCCTGCCTGTTCTCCCTGTCTCCGTGTGTCTGTGGTGAGAGATCTTGGTTTTTTGCGTAAGTCCTATGCAAAACGAATTCGGTCAAATAAAAAGCTGATGTTAATTGAAGTCGCGACGTCATCAATTTTCCCATTATTTCCCTCTCCCGCGAGCGGGAGAGGGCTGAGGAACTAAAATCTAAACTTGACGCATCTTGAGTGACGGGCAAGGATTAGTTAATAGCTGACGGAATATCACCAACTTATTTAAAACCGTAATTCAAACCAACGAAGACATTCGACCCCATCGTTGTATAGTTCTTTGCAAGCTCATAGTCCTTGTTCAAGGCATTGTTCCAGCGACCGATTACTGACCAGTTCGCGGCAACATCATAAGTCGTATACAGATTCAATAAGCTATAGCCACCCAAGGATTTTTTGTTAGTGACATCATCAAAACGATCACCGGAGAATACTGTTTCTACGCCGACTTTAGCTTTGGCAATCGCGTACTCTGCAGCCAGGCTACCGTGTTGCTTGCTACGACGTGCCAGACGCAAACCGGTCGTATCATCTTTCGGATCCTGAATATCCAGAGAACCGCGCAAAGTCAGATCACCCAAATGGGTAGAGCCACCAAGCGTCAGTCCGGACAAGGTCGCCTTGTTGACGTTATAAGCGCAACCGTACTTATGACTAGCCTGCTCTACCGGGCAGACATTCGCCGTGACCAGCAAATCCGTTGCCTTGTTTGAGTAGTACACCGCACTCAACTGACTCACGCCATCTTCGTAGTAGATACCGATTTCAGCATTCTTTGCCTTCTCTGGCTTATTGGTAGAAATGCCGTAACTCGGGTAGTACAACTCATTGAAAGTCGGCGCACGGAAGCTGGTACCGTAGCTGGCATTGACGCGCAAGGCATCGCTCAGGCGATAGCCATAAGCGACACTGCCAGTTACCTTAGAGCCATACTGTGAGCTGTCGTCATAACGGGCACTGGCGCTGGCCAGATGTGCGTCTTGTTTGAAGATATAAGAACCTGCCAGGGAATTGGTCGTACGTTTGCCAATCAATTCTTTCGTCGTCGATTCGACTTTTTCTTCGCGATGCTCGTACACCAATTGCAAAACATCTTTGCCGAGGCTGATATCATTCTGCCAGTTCAGGCTAGTCTGTTTGGTGTCGAATTGGCTCTTGCCGTAGGATGCATCAGAAAAACCTTTATCAGCGGTTTCTGCAATTTGCACTGTGCTGAGCCAGTTGCTGGCAAAGCGGTTTTTGCTAAAGATCGCCAGCGTTTCCAGCTTCTGGATATTGCGGTCGTCGTAGCCAGGACCTGCGTCAAACTGGGCATTCAAACGGCTTTGCAAAAAGCTGACGCCAAGATCATGACCTTTGGCAATTTCGTAGCCAAAGCGACCACTGACGCTATCCAGCGTGTAGCCATCTTTGTCGGCATTGTATGAGTAGGGGCCGGCAGTCGGACGCGTCGCAGAGAAGCCGTCAGCTTCTTCGTGACCAGCATTCAGCGCAAAGCTGAAGCTACCATCTGTCGAGCCGGAAACACCGGCGGCAATTTTGCGCAAGCCATAGCTACCCAGACCAACGGATGCCATCGGAGTGATGACGCCACTACCTTTTTTAGTAAAAATCTGTACCACGCCACCGACTGCGTCCGCGCCATATAAACTGCTCAGAGGGCCGTAGACGATTTCGATGCGTTCAATCTGAGCCAGAGGAACAGTTGCCCAGGTAGCACCGCCTGAGGTCGAGGAACCAATCCGGATACCATCAACCAGTACAACGTTTTGGGCATTAGAGCCGCCGCGGATAAATACCGACGCATTGGAGCCTGGACCACCATTACGTGCAATCTCGATACCGCGCTGTTGCTGCAACAGATCGACGATCGAGGCCGCACCAGATTTAGCGATGTCGTCGGCGGTAATGACAACGTTATCTGCCAGCACATCTTTGGCGGCCTGCACCTGACGACCAGCAGTAATGACGACGTTTTGCGCACCAGATGGAGTTACAGCCGTTTGAGCGAAAGCAGAAACAGAGGGGAAAATAGCAGCCACAGCGACGCTGATGGCAAGCGGTTTGAATGAAAAAGTCATGATCACAATGAAAAAGGGGCAAGCAGCCAACGTCCCCGCAGGCTGCATGAATACAAAGTGCCACCACAACTTTATTACACACAAACACATCAATTACACCGCTATCGTGTGCAGGACACAGATAACACCTGAATTGACCGCCAATGAAAATATCCCCTGAGGGTGTCGGTAGCACTTCACTTATTCTGGCCGGTATCCGGGCTGACAAGCGTCATTTTCCGACCTTCCCATGTCTGAAGACATAGTGGTATTTGCAGAAAACTGCAGCAGCGATATGATCTTTGCAGACTCACTCTCTACCGCGCTTGTACACCGTTGCGGGGGCAGCACACCTTTGCGAAACGAATCTATTTCACCTGGTGTTTCCCGTTTAACCGCAGACATGAACATGTCCACGAGCACCAAAACTCCGCCATTCTAAAGCCAGAGACGCTTTGCAGCAAGTTAAACCCGGGCACGTCCTTGGATCAGCGGGACTAGACTGATGTTGAAAATGAATTCGAGGCTAATAAGAAATGAATACGACGCCCATATTAGGCAAGCAAGGATCAACGCATTCTGCGTAATAATTTCTGTGCGTCAGCACGCCCTGCTGGAGTGATCTGATGTGATTTGAGTGCCCGGAGAAAACAGCGATGCGCCATTTGTCGTGACTTGCTGACACCCTGCCCTGTCAGATAGCATTTTCCTAAATCAAGCTGAGCGTCACCATCTCCCAGCGCTGCCGACAAATATAGGCATCGACACATTAAGCGAAATCGGCGACGCTCGCGATGAAGCATGGCAAGGTTTGCAGCAGCAGAAGCCGATCCCAGGCGATACGCTCTTTTGTACCAATACATTGCCTTTGACTTATCGGCACGCATTGCCAAGCCTGCGTCATAAAAATATCCCAGGTTTGTCATACATCCCGGCAGATCCAGTTCGGCACCGGCTAAAAAACAATAAAAAGCACGCTGGAGGTCACCGCGTTCCCAGGCCTCGTGGGCTTGAAACTCTACATCATGAATAGTCTGCAATGAAAAAACCTTGTCTGTGTTTCATCTGTGTTCGTTTCCGCTGCATAGCATCTACGCGGCTTGATCTGCTTTGCTCGCTTTGGAGATCCAGGCATCGATTAAATTTTGATGCAGATCTGAGAGGCCATGAAATTTCACGCCGATCCGATAATGCTCTTCTGCCAGTATGCAGTGCTGAACAAAGGCTTTACATGCCACTTTGAATTGCTGATCAGCGCCTCCCACAATGCCAGGCACCTCCATCATGATCTGATATTCCCGATTGACTTCCAGACTCTGCGGACAGTGCATGAGCACGCCACCGACAGACAGATTAACAATTTTGGTTGCGACCAGACTACCGTCGCTGAGTTTGACTGCCGCACGCCAGATCACCTGAATACGCGGACTTTTTCTTAGTTCTATCATAGGCATGCTCTCTCAGTTCTGCTGCGCCTCTGAAAATTACCTCTTCGACAATAGTAACATTGCTATATTTATAATTGCAACTGCCTGCATTCACCAAAACCAATCACCTGATGATCGGCAATCACTGTGCGCGCCATTGCGTCGGGGCTGATCCCTGCTTGATAGGCAAGCATCAGACGCATCGAGCCAGCATGACTGACGATCATTACATTCTTTTTTTTATCGCCCTGCGTAACAAGCTCTTCTAAAAATTCGATAATCCGCGCTGCCATATCGAGGACATTTTCAGCGCCACCGGGACGATATCCACTGACATCAGCGGCCCAGGCGTCGATCTCGGCACGTGGAATCTGATCCCAGCTCTGCAATTCCCAGCGACCAAAATTCATTTCCATTAACCGGGGATCAAATTGCGTTTGCGCTTGCAGACCGGTAGCAAGATGCGCTGCGAGCAGGCGACAGCGTTGGAGTGGACTGGAATAAATAGCGGTCTGCGTAATCTGATTCGCTGGCAATATATTGCTCAATGCGAGCAACAAGGAGGGCAGTACCAGCTGGCATTGCGCCTCACTACTCGGCACGTCGGATTGTCCGTAACAAATCCCCTGTGCAATCTCAGGTCTAGGGTGACGGATCAGATAGAGCTGCATAAACCGATATAGAACGCAAGCTCGGATAACTGCTGCACAGCACCCAGACAATCCCCGGTATAACCACCAATCCTGCGCACAAACATCCTCGCCAGCCACCAGCTCGCAAGAGCCAGCAAGATGGCAGCGAGAATAAAATTATTGAGCGGCACCAGTCCGCAGTACATCAGCCCTGCGACAGGCACCAACACGGTCAAGCCCGCAATCAGGAGTTCAGCACCTGACATGTGTTGCGCCAGAGGTTTCGCCTTGCCTTCAAGACGGGCGTAGTCGAGGGCATAAATCAGGCTGCAAGAAGCCAGTCTCGACAAAGGATGCGCCATCAATAAAGCCGGAACCACATATTGCACCGGCATACTCGCCAGCACCGTTAGCTTAGCCAGCAACATGAGACTAATGCCGATTGCGCCATACGCACCAACCCGCGAGTCCTTCATGATATCCAGCACTCGTTCCGGAGTCATGCCACCACCAAAACCGTCACAGACATCAGCGAAGCCATCTTCATGAAATGCGCCGGTCAGATAAATCCCTGCCGCGGTCGACAAGATCATCGCCACCGCTTGCGGTAACACCAGATGTGTCAGCCCAAAAACAAGCGCCACCACCAGTGCGACGACCCAGCCAACCGCAGGAAAATAACGCGATGCCTGATGCAACCATGCCGCCTCGAACCCGACCCAAGATGGAATAGGGACACGCGTAAAAAACTGCAATGCGATAAAAAACAAGCGGATCTGGTGCATAAATTTTGGTCAAAATAGTCGAAAAAATGGCAGGCGGATTCAATCAAATTCAATCAAAATTAAATTGCAGTGATGTGCATCATGATGTTCACCATCATCAGTGCCCTAGGATTTCTCACTAACCTGTGCTGACTCAAATGTCGCCATCTGAGTCATAAAATTCACCGCGGCCTGTACAAGCGGATATACCAGCGCAGCGCCAGTACCCTCACCCAAACGTAAATCCAATTGCAGCACAGGACGGGCGCCCAGAGCCGTCAGCATCTTTGCGTGACCGCTCTCGTCCGAGCGATGCGCGAAAATGCAATAGTCAAGAATTGACGGCTGCAATTTTGCCGCTACCAGTAAGGCGCTGGTCACGATAAATCCATCAATCAATAACACCATACGACGCTCGGCAGCCGCCAGCATCGCACCAACCATGGTCGCGATTTCAAAACCGCCAAAGCAGGCTAAGACGGCCAGCGGGTCGCTGACCGTGGCATGCAGACTCACCGCACCTTCAATCACTTTTTGCTTATGCCGGACACCGGCGGCATCCAGACCTGTGCCAGCACCAACGCAATCGGCCACGGCGACCCCGGTTAATTTGTGCATCAATGCGGCGGCGGACGTCGTGTTGCCGATACCCATTTCACCGAAGCCGAGCACATTGCCGGGCAGAGTCGCCATCAAATCTTTGCCGTTTTGTACTGCCGCCTCACACTGCGCTGCCGACATCGCCGGTTCCTTTGCAAAATTACGGGTACTACCTGCAATTTTACGGTCGAGCAAACCATCACGCACACCAAAATCATGATTTACGCCAGCATCAACAATGTGTAATGCCAAGCCATTTTGACGGGCAAACACATTGATCGCAGCGCCTTCGGCCAGAAAATTTTCTACCATCTGCCAGGTGACATCTTGTGGATAAGCAGATATACCCTCAGCAACCACGCCGTGATCACCGGCAAAGACCATGATCGCCGGCTGATTCAGCACGGGCTTAGTGGTACGCTGGATCAGACCAATTTGTTTCGCGATACCCTCCAATGAGCCGAGACTCCCCAGAGGTTTAGTTTTGTTATTGACGCAAGCAGTCAGCACATCGGATAAAACAGCGTCAAAGGTGGGCGCAATAAAGGGGGCAACGGAAACTGGTGTCGTCATGATATGAAAGAAATTAGGAAAATAAGAGAATAGAGAAGCATCGTGATGCTTGTACTACGATAAAAAATATCGGTCGTGTTTACTATTTAGAAAAAATCTCTGGTGCGGTGAGTGTGCGGTGACACCTTACATCTAAACATGTCTCAGCGTCACAAGTTACTCGCCGTCGTTACAGCAAGCAAAGGAAAGCGCCTCTCATTTTTCACCGAAAATCACCACCATGCGCGATAGTTTTCCGGTGATTTTTTTGTATTAACTGATCGCTATGCTCACTCAACTATGGGTATTGCATCAGTATTCAAACAACATTCAATTTCAAGCTAAAATACAAATACTCTACCCCAGTATAAATATAAGTACCGCATCAACATTGCGGACTAGATGCTTTTTATAAAAAATAGTGGGGAGTATATATCGATGCAGGCAATTTACCACTACCTGCAACTCAGCCGGTCTGCGCTAACGCAGTGCCGGAAATTACCCTCAATAATAGAAACGGTTAAATAAAATCACGCCCCAGGTTGCCAGCGAAATCAGCAACGTCAACAACACCGCAGCACTCCCGAAATCTTTCGCATTTTTTGATAAGCTATGACGCTCAAGCGAGACCCTGTCGACAACCGCTTCGATTGCCGAGTTAATCAGCTCCACAACCAGAATCAGCAACAAGCTGGCAATCATCATCAGTTTTTCGAAAGACGACACAGGCAAGGCCAATGCGGCAATGACTCCGATCACGACTAAAATTAACTCCTGCCGAAAAGCGTGTTCGTTTTTCCATGCAGATTTAAAACCATCAATCGAATAAAAAAACGCAGAAAAAATACGCTTAACACCACTCTTACTTTTAAACTCGCTGACAGCTTGTTCCTGATCACTCATGTGGTATTCCTGAAATAGGCATTGGATAAATTACTTGTAAGGACGCTGATAAACTCATAATGGCGCCGATTTTAACAGTCCCGAGTCACAAATATATGACTTGGAACAGGATAAGCAATAATTCTGCGCTTAATTTCGCGACCAACTCAGCGATAATCTATGCGAGCAATATGCTCAACAACATAGAACGTCCCTGGCTTGACAATAAAGTTACGGCACTACGTCATCACAACACCGCGCAACACTGTGGATTGGCTTCGCGATATCTTCCAATTTTAAAGTCACTAGCCCATGAATAAATTAGTATTTTGCCTTCTCATTCTGTCGGTAGCGAGCACAACGTATGCTGAAGTGACAGAACGTCTCGACTATATTGATTATCCGGCGACAGTCGATGCTCAAACTCCACTCAATGTGATTTTAAATAAAGCCTCTCCTATACGAGAAAACGGCAATGTCTTTCATGGCTATACCAAGTGGTGGGTGCAGTGGCATTTCTGGTGGCAAAAAACTGCGAATGGCGAATGCACCATGAGCAGGGTGAAAGTCGATTTATCAGCAACGATTACTCTGCCCAAATTAGTTGGCACGCCTTCCAGCGCCCAGCAATCGCAATTTGATCAATATGCTGCGGCGCTCAAAATACATGAACTTGGACACTACAATAATGGGAAACAGGCTGCCAACGCGGTAGAGCAAGCGATACTCCATTTACCCAGCACGCCAAACTGCGAGCAGCTTGAATCGCAGGCAAACAAGACTGGCATGCAAATACTCAAGGAATATAACCAGAAAGATCGTCAATACGATGCCGCAACAAGTCACGGAAAAACTCAAGGTGCGCGCTTAAATTAATTTATATCTTATTTTCCTACTAGAACTCAGGGATAACTCTTCAGAAGCTGCGCCAAACAAAAACAAGAAAACAGAACGGCGCTGCAAGTGCTGGTTAATTTCAGCATGATGATCAATTTAGCTCTATTTCTGTCACCAACAAGCTGACGTGCGTTTCACATTGTGGTATAAAGAAGATATTGCAATGCACCAACCATCCTATGAAAAACGACACCACGAATGCCGACAAAACCTCCATACAGGTAATCGAACGACTGGTTTCCCTGCTAGATGCCCTGTCACGCTATCAGGATCCCGTCAGCTTGAAAGAACTCGCCATCGTGACGGGACTGCACCCATCCACTGCGCACCGCATCCTGAACGACCTGGTTACAACCCGCTTTGTTGACCGTGCCGAGGCTGGCTCTTACCGGTTAGGTATGCGCTTGCTGGAGCTGGGAAATATTGTCAAAAGTCGCCTGAATGTGCGCGAGGCCGCGCTGGAATTCATGCGCACCCTGCATCGTCAGACTCACCAGACCATTAATTTATCGGTGCGTCAGGGCGATGAAATTGTGTATATTGACCGGGCTTTTTCAGAGCGCTCAGGCATGCAAGTCGTACGGGCGATTGGTGGCCGTGCGCCTTTACACCTGACCTCGACCGGCAAATTATTTTTGTCGCTCGATGAGCCAAAAGCGATCCGCGCTTATGCCACCCGCACAGGGCTGGCAGGCCACAATAAAAATTCGATCACCGATCTGCATAAACTGGAAAAAGAACTCGCCGACGTCCGTGAACATGGCTTTGCACGCGATAACGAGGAGCTAGAACTCGGCGTCCGTTGCATGGCGGCTGGCATACGCGATGACAGCGGCAAGATGATTGCCGGTTTATCGATTTCAGCGCCAGCAGATCGCTTGCAAGAAGAATGGCTGGAGGATCTGATCTCTACGGCAGAACAGATATCCGAAACCTTGGGCTATGTGCCGTCCTGAGCGGCAGCCTCTTTGTAAGGATACAGCCTTAGATAACTCAGATTTAATCGCGACTTAGTGAAGCCTGAATATTGAAATTTAAAGGCGAGCCAGACGTACTACAAACTGACTACCACCATTCGCCGTCAGCTCACAACGCGCCTCCCCGCCGTGACGCCTGGCAATTTGCCTTACCAAGGCCAATCCAAGACCAAAGCCGGTATTCGTCAAAATATGTGGACTACGGAAAAACGGCTCAAAAACACGCTCAAGATGTTCTGCCGAGACACCTGGTCCATGATCGCTTACGATCAATTCTGCACCTTCATCCATGCCGCGTAACATGACATTCGTCGGTGGCTTGCCATAGCGTCTGGCGTTCTCTAATAAATTACGGATTAAGCGCCGCAATAAGCGCGAATGCCCTTGCAAGACAAAAGAACTGCCATCGAGTTCAACATCGTCATAGCGCGCACACTCTTCAGCCATTAGTCCCAGCAAATCAACTTCTTCCATCTTATCCGGCTCAATCGGCACTTCCAGGCGGCTTGCCAACAGAATCTCATCCAGCAACGCATCTAACTCGGCAATGTCTTGCTCCAGCTCCGCACGCCGCTTCGGCTCGGCACTTTCTTTCATCAAGGTCACCGTCAAACGAATTCGCGTCAATGGTGTACGTAATTCATGCGACGCGTTAGACAACAAGGATTTATGTGCTACGACTAGGGATTCTATTTTTTCTGCGGCGCGATTGAACGAATGAGCAAGTTGTGCAACCTCATCACTACCCTCGACTATCACACGTGCGGTCAAATCACCCTCACCCAGGGATTCCACACCTTGTTGCAATCGCTCAAGCCGCAATGTCAGGCGTCTGAAAAAAGGATACGCACCAATACTGACGATCAATGCCAGGCCGCCAAATACAAACGACCAAGCATAAAGCGGAAGGCCATTATCAATGCCATGACGTAGCGCCATCCCACTAACGGTATAGACCGCCAGGCATGCAAGCAGGGTAAGATAAAAGCGGAGATAAAGACGTGATTTCATTCCTGTACCTTTGCAAATACATAGCCCGCACCTCTGACCGTGATAATCCGTCGCGGATACTTCGTATCATCCTCAATTGCCATGCGAATACGAGAAATATGGACATCAATCGAACGATCAAAGGCCTCTAATTTTTCACCTTTAACACGATCCAGCAAGAAGTCACGCGTTAATACACGACCAGCGTTTTCAGCCAATACCAAGAGCAAATCAAATTGATACGAGGTGAGCGCTTGTATATTGCCTTGCTTTTTCAGGCAACGCGCGTCAGGATCAATTTCCAGGCAGCCAAAGTGCCAAGGGAAATCTGATTTTTTCGATAAATTCACATCAATCGAGGTATCCCTACCATCTTTGGAATATAGCGTCTCAGCCACCCGCCGCTGTCGCCTCAGAATAGCCGATAGTCTGGCAAGTAATTCACGGGGTTCAAACGGCTTAGGTAGGTAGTCATCAGCTCCAAGCTCCAGTCCAACGATACGATCAGTAGCGTCGCCACGAGCGGTCAGCATAATAAGCGGTACATCGCTATAACGACGTAAGCGACGACAGACCTCAAGACCATCCAGATCAGGCAACATCAGATCAAGCACAACCAGGTCAAATGACTCTTTGGCTAGCCGCGTCAATGCCTCTGCTCCGGTACCGGCGACATCAACCTGGAAATGCATCTCCCCCAAATACTCACAGAGCATTTCAGCCAGACGAACGTCGTCCTCAACGAGCAGAATCCGTGAATTCATGTCCAGTATCTGCCTCTCGTGATATGAGCATGATGCAGTTCAACCATGGCTACCATGATGGCTGGACGCTTTACTGAAACGCTGGCGCTGATCGGGTGTTAACAACTTACTCAAATCTATCATCAACTGCGTGACACGGCGCGATCCCTGGTCCGCAGTCGATAACTGCTCGCTACGCAAACGTTCAATCGCCTGTTCGTCTATTTTTTCCTGGGTCAATAAGCTCAACATCTTGTTGTTCCTCTCTTGATACCGCTGCTGCAATGCACTCAGTTCGGCATTTGTCTGGTTCACTTTTTCCATTGTCTGCGTTTTTTGCTGCTCACTCAAGCTGGCAATCGCATCGATATGCGCTGGCAAGCCAGTTAAACCAGTTGCAAATGACGCTGGACTACTCAGCCCCATCAGCAAAACACCTGCGCCGGAAGCCTCATGCTGATCATGCATATTACCTGCATGCACCTTCAATCCGGCCACACCAAGCAGTAGCAACGCAAACATGCCAGCAATAATCCAGACGACTGACCGACGTTGATTGACTATGAAATTACGCACGATTCTTCTCCTGAAAAAATTATGGGAAAGCCCCGTACCAAGTCTCAGAGAAGCGCGTCAAGATGATGTGTAGCGTAGAGTAAAGATTTGTAAAGTATGAGTTACCTGAGGTTTTTTACGTATTGACGTATTCTTTTGAAGAAAATGAAAAAGGACATGAATTTTATTTCATGTCCTCGGTTTTTAGGAGCGACCAATCAATCTCTTTTAGGTCTTTGCCGCGATACGTTCAAGTCTTGGTAGATAATAATTATCTCCGTCCAGTGAATACAGCAAACGGTTGACGCGTCCGGTAATCAGTTCGCGTTTGACGAAACCGATATAGCGAGAGTCTTTACTGTTATCACGGTTATCGCCCAACATCAGATACTGGCCTGCCGGTACGGTGACGGGGCCAAATGAGCGCATTGCCTGACGTTCTGGCATCACGATAATGCCATGCTGTTTTGTCCCTAAGGTCTCTTGATAGACGAGTTGTTTGCCCTGATATTCGCGGCGTGGCGTCAAGTGATTGGCGGGATTATCAAAAGCCTCCTGATAATCTGATGGCACACCATTAATCACCAATTGTTCATCATGCATTTCGACCACATCACCTGGCACTGCGATCAGGCGTTTGACCAGGCGAGTACCATCTTCCGGCGAGCTGAACGTCACGATGTCTCCACGCGCAGGATCTGCCACATGAGACAAGATCACATCAGTAAAAGGAAGTTTGACATCATAAGCAAGTCGGTTGCAGATCACCCTATCCCCCTCGACTAAGGTCGGATACATGGAACTCGATGGCACCAGATAAAAATCAGCCAATGCGCTACGGACCAATACCATGCCGAACATAAACAAGATAAAGCCCTTGTTCTCAGCAATTAATTTCTTAGGGCTAAACATGATGACATTCTCCAAATACGGTTAGCTGAAACTCTAGTGCAAGCCTTCGCCAGATCTTGTGTGATTTCAGGATAATTCAAGAGCATCTATCGAAGAAAGAACCTGGGCCGGGTAATCCCAGGCCTGAGTCTAGTGGTTAGTACTAAGTACTAGACAAAAAAATACCCCGAAAGTTCGGGGTATTTTTTACCAGTAGATAAAACCGGCTTATTTTGAAAACTTATTTTGAGAAGCGCTCTCAAGAATCCGCGATGAAGTGAGTTGCATAACATACAGCCTTGCAGCAACTCACCCCGGGGTTTCTCAATTATTTTGCGCTCATCAGTGCCATCGTCGTGTCCAGCATACGATTGGAGAAACCCCATTCGTTGTCGTACCAACTGGATACTTTTACCAGTCGGCCGCCATTGACCTTAGTCAGCGTTTCATCGTAAGTCGATGATGCCGGGTTGTGGTTGAAGTCAACGGAGACCAGCGGTGCTGTGTTGTAATCCAGAATGCCTTTCAATGCGCCTTCTGAAGCGGTCTTCAATACTTTGTTGATTTCTTCAACAGTCGTATCGCGAGATGCAATAAAAGTCAGGTCAACAACCGACACATTGATGGTTGGAACACGCATTGCATAGCCATCAAGTTTGCCGTTCAGTTCTGGCAAGACGAGGCCAACTGCCGCTGCTGCGCCAGTTTTAGTCGGGATCATGCTCATGGTAGCTGAACGAGCACGACGCAAGTCTTCGTGCATGACGTCTGTCAATACTTGGTCATTTGTGTAGGCGTGGATCGTCGTCATCAAACCGCTTTCGATACCGATCGCGTCGTTCAATGGTTTTGCCAGTGGTGCCAGGCAATTCGTTGTGCAAGAAGCGTTGGAAATAACGGTGTCTGTGGATTTCAATACGTTATGGTTCACACCGTAGACGATTGTTGCATCAACATCCTTGCCGCCTGGCGCGGAGATGATGACCTTTTTCGCGCCACCAGCCAAGTGAGCCGAGGCTTTTTCTTTTGTAGTAAAGAAGCCTGTGCATTCCAGAACGACGTCTACATTCAATTCACCCCAAGGAATATTCGCCGGATTACGTTCTGCGAAGACTTTGATCTTGTCGCCGTTGACGATCATGGTGTCGCCTTCAACGGATACAGTACCAGGGAACTTACCGTGGGCAGTGTCGTAACGCGTCAGGTGAGCGTTGGACTCTGCATTACCGAGGTCGTTGATGGCAACGATCTGGATGTCGTTTTTGAATTTGCCGCCTTCGTAGTGGGCACGCAGAATATTACGACCGATACGGCCATAGCCGTTGATTGCGACGCGAATCGTCATGGTTTTATCTCCAATAAAAACAGTGAAAAATCTTTATAACTCTTAACCTGCACAAGCTATTCTTAAACTGAATTCCTTCTTCACGCTTACATCCTGGCTCAGAGGCTTAATACAAAACTAATGCAAGGTTGGTGCACTCTCTGCTGATGTCAAATGCAACTCCGTCAGCTCGTTCAGATCCGGCCAGCCGTAAGCGACTTCTTGCAATTCGAGCTCATCCCAAATGAAATCCTGTTCGATCAAAAACTGTCCGCCAAAATTTTCATAAAACTGGCGTGCTGCCTTATTGCCCGTCAGGACCCAGACCAACATATTACTGGCACCCATCGCCTGCAAAGTACGGGCGACTTTTTGCAACATACGCTGACCGATACCAGAGTTCTGAAATGCCGGACGTAAGTAAATCGCAGTCAATTCCGAGTGCATCCCCTGCTTCTCTTCCTTCAGCAGCATGCCAGATGCAAAACCGATAATTTCATCGTCCGCAATCGCAACAAAAACGCAGACAGCAGGATTGTCTGCCGTCAATATGCGAGTCCAGATCGCCGCACTGTCATCAAGCTTCATTTCATCGAGATACGCATCGGGCATGATGCCGCGATACGTAGTGCGCCAGCTTTCGATGCGCACGGCAGCAATCGCCTGCGCATCTGCGACAGTAGCACGACGCAAACTAATTTCTTTGATTACGCTCATGCCAGAGTCGCTTTTACTTTGGCAATAACGTTATCTACCGTAAAGCCAAAGTGTTTGAATAGGACGCCAGCAGGAGCGGACTCGCCGAAAGTATCGATACCGACAACGGCGCCTTCCAGCCCCACGTATTTGTACCAGAAGTCGGTTACACCGGCTTCGATCGCTATACGTGGCAGGCCTTTGCCCAATACTGCTGCTTTGTATGCGGCATCCTGGCGATCAAATACATCGGTCGAAGGCATAGACACAACACGCACCGCGATACCCTGTTCAGCTAGGGCTGCTGCAGATTTCACTGCTAGTTCAATCTCAGAACCTGTTGCAATCAATACGGCTTTTGCGTCGGTGACATCTTGCAATACATAACCACCTCGCGAAATATCCGTGATCTGTTGTGCAGTACGCTCTTGATAAGGCAAATTCTGACGCGAGAAAATCAGGGTCGACGGACCATCATGACGCTTGACTGCAAATGCCCATGCGGCCGCGGATTCAACCGTATCACAAGGACGCCAGTTATCCAGATTAGGAATCAGGCGCATGCTGGAGACGTGCTCGACGGATTGATGGGTAGGACCGTCCTCACCCAGACCGATCGAGTCGTGTGTAAATACAAACAGAGTACGGATCTTCATCAGCGCAGCCATGCGAATGGCATTACGGCTGTAGTCAGAGAAAGTCAGGAAGGTTGCGCCGAAAGGAATGTAGCCGCCATGCAGAGCGATACCATTCATCATAGCGCTCATACCAAATTCACGCACACCATAGTTGATATGATTACCGGCCTGATTGCCACGTACAGCGACGCATTCTTTCCAGTTCGTCAGATTGGAACCGGTCAAATCCGCGGAACCGCCGAGAAATTCCGGCAGTGACGGAGCAAATGCCTGAATCGCATTCTGACTCGCTTTACGCGTAGCGATGTTTTCTTTTTTCTCTACGCAAGCGGCAATCGCGCTGGCAACCACTTCGTCAAAATTCGCCGGAAGATCGCCTTTCATACGACGTGTCAGCTCGGCAGCCTTGGCAGGATACTGGGCAGCATACGTGGCGAATTGAGTATTCCACTCCGCTTCAGCTTTCGCACCATCGGCCTTCGCATCCCATGCGGCGTAGACATCAGCAGGAATTTCAAAAGGCGCATAGTCCCAACCGATATTGGCACGAACCGCGGCAATTTCTTTATCACCGAGCGCTGCGCCGTGAACATTGTGGGTGCCCTCCATATTCGGCGAACCTTTACCGATCACGGTTTTACAACAGATCAACGTTGGCTTGCTTGATGTCTTGGCTGACTCAATCGCCTTGGATACCGCGGCAGCGTCATGGCCGTCAACAGCGCGAATCACATTCCAGCCATAGGCTTCAAAACGTTTTGGCGTATCGTCAGTGAACCAACCTTCAACATGGCCATCAATCGAGATGCCGTTGTCATCCCAGAACGCAATCAGCTTATTCAGTTGCAATGTGCCAGCCAGTGAGCAAGCTTCATGCGAAATACCTTCCATCAAGCAGCCGTCGCCCATGAATGCGTAGGTGTGATGATCAACCACGTTCAAACCAGGCTGATTAAATTCGGCGGCGAGCAGTTTTTCTGCCAGTGCCATGCCGACTGCGTTCGTGATGCCCTGACCCAATGGACCTGTCGTAGTTTCAACGCCGGGTGTGACGTGCACTTCAGGATGACCGGCGGTCTTGGAGTGCATTTGACGGAAGTTACGGATTTCATCCATCGACAAGTCGTAACCGGTCAGATGCAGCAAGGAATAGTGCAACATCGATCCATGGCCATTCGACAAAACGAAGCGGTCACGGTTAATCCACTGAGGATTGCCCGGATTATGGCGATAATGTGTTTTCCACAAAGCCACGGCAATATCGGCCATCCCCATAGGAGCGCCCGGGTGACCGGAGTTAGCTTTTTGAACGGCATCCATGGACAAAGCGCGGATCGCATTGGCCATTTTGGTGATTGTTGCTGGCTGGAGGGAAGAAGTCATAGCGTCTATTTGGGCTGATTAGGCAAATGTAGTCTGAGAAAAGCTGGTCGGTGAAGCAAGGCAGCAACGATGTACCGGACATCAAGTTCTGCAAAGTCCGTTATTTTACCAGAGCGTGACAACAGAACACCCGGTCACGACTAAGTGATGCGTAAAACTTTAGCGCTTTTTACCGCACGAGAAGGCAATTTCCGCTTATTTTCATGGCAAAAGGAGATTTTCCTGGTGATAAATAGAAAATGATTCATCAAGTTTCTTTCTGGACGACACTCCGTCAATCCCAAGCGATACAATTGCGATAATTTCAATAATTCGCTCAAGCAAGTCTTGGCAGATAACACAGAATATGGAAGGTTTACACCTGACCGCAGATTGCTTTGATTGCCAATGCCCGTCTGCCTTGATGCTAGATATACAGTATCTTCGCTCAAACGCTATCAAAGCAACTGAACAAGCCGGACTCAGCATTGTTGGAGAAAAATTCCATGCCTTCTCTACACAAACTGGTGATCCAGCCGGCATTACCGGCACTTTACTGTTAGCTGAATCCCATCTGGCTATCCACACATGGCCAGAGCGTAACGCCGTTACGCTGGATGTCTACGTCTGCAACTTCAATGCGAACAACAGTATGAAAGCGCGCAGGTTGATGGATAGGCTGATCACTCAATTCCGGCCTAAAAATTCAAACAGGCAAGAACTGATGAGAGGCGCACCGGAACTGACTGAAACTGTAACCGGCACAGCAGGCGACACAACAGGCAACATAGCAATCGAATATTTAACGCCTGATACAGTGTACGGCACCCGTCTCGGCGTGACGATTGCCAGTGTACAAAGCGCATTTCAGCAAATTGAGATCTTGCATAGCCCGGATTTTGGCAAGATGATGCGTATTGACGGCGCGTACATGACTTCAGAAAAAGATGAATTCTTTTATCATGAATGCCTGGTACATCCTGTTGCCATTGCTCACCCGGCTCCACAGTCCGCACTGATCATCGGCGGCGGTGACGGCGGATCGACTGAGGAACTCTTAAAACATCCGGGTATCCAGCACATAGACTTGTGTGAAATTGATGCCAGCGTCATCGAACTGGCGCGCGCGCATCTCAAGCCGATACACCGCGGTGCACTTGACGATTCTCGCGTCAAACATATCCATGAAGACGGTTTTGCTTTTATCAAAAACGCCGAGCGTCAATACGATGTGATTTTTCTGGATTTAACTGATCCAATCAGCCCGAACGGCACGGAACTGGCAGCCAGTTGTATGACTGCCGATTTTTTCGTCGCATGCAAGCGTCGTCTTGCAAAAAATGGTGCGCTGGTGATGCATCTCGGGAGCCCTTTCTACCATCCGCAACGGGTTGCAGATACCTATGCAACACTAGCGAAAATTTTTACTACCGTGCGGCCCTATACGGTATTCATACCATTATATGGAGCGTTATGGGGTATGGCGATTGCAAGCGATAATCTGGATCCCATTGCAATGACAAAGCAAGAAATTGATGATCGCATGGCGCAAAGAAAGCTAACGGATCTGCAGTATTACAACACCGACATCCATCATGCACTGTTCGCATTGCCCACCTTCGTGCAAAATATAGTGACCAAGGAGATCCAATGACGACGCTCAAAAAAATTCGCAGGAGCCGTACCGTTCCCCTCGTTTTTGCCACCGCCGCCGCGGTTACAGCGTGCGGCGACAACGCACAAGAAACGACGTCACTCAGAGATGAATATAAAAATCTCGAAGACTGCACCAAGGATTGGGGCAGCATAGACCCATGCAGTCCGGAAGTCGCACAGCAAGGAAACACCCTACTAGGCAGCGGCCATGGCAGCACCTACACCGGTCACTATTTTGGCCCATCCTACGCTGAAGGCAACCGTGAGCAGGCGCAACGGGGCTACAACCCGAACATCTTCTCCAGCAATAATAACAATACCACCGCTGGCGTTGGCACCAGCAATTTCAACAGTACTAACAGCGCTAATGGCACTAATACCAGCAACGATCATGCTATCGGACGCTCGGTCAGCCGCTCAGGCGGCAGGTCCGTGAGCCGTGGTGGCTTTGGCGGGACAGCACACGGTTTTTCCGGAGGCGGTTAATGATACGGGAATCACACCGTCCACGCGACAACTGGCAAGCTCAGTTTGAAGCGCTTGGGTTTAACTACCATTCGATCGATGGCCTGTATTGGGATGAACGTTACGCTTACCGTTTTAGCAGCGATCAGATCGACACGCTAGAACAGGCAACGATTGACCTTCATCAAATGGCGTTGCAGGCGGTAGATCATGTCATTCGTCATGAGCGGCTGGCACAGTTTGCGATCCCTCAGAGTTTTTGGCCTCTTGTAGAGCAAAGTTGGCATGATAAAGAATTTTCTTTGTACGGACGCTTTGATCTGAGCTGGGATGGAACCGGTCACCCGAAAATGCTGGAATATAACGCTGATACGCCGACAGGATTAGTCGAATCCAGCGTAGCGCAATGGTACTGGCTGCAAGACGTATTACCCCATGCAGATCAATTTAATTCACTGCACGAAAAACTCGTCGCCCAGTGGAAAACGTATCCAGCCAAAGGCATGCTGCATTTTGTATGCGCCGATGGCAATGAGGAGGACGAAGGTAATTTATCGTATCTGCGCGACACGGCAATCCAGGCCGGCTGCGCCACCAAACAATGTGCGATCGAAGATATCGGCTGGGATCCTTCGCAAGCTGCCTTTGTCGACGCAATGGATGTCCGTATCGATAATGTGTTTAAACTTTATCCATGGGAATGGTTATCCCGCGAAACGTTTGCCAATCACTTATTAGCCAAGCCGATGCGCATCATCGAGCCCGCATGGAAAATGATTTTATCTAATAAAGCCATTCTGCCTGTGATGTGGGAATTATTTCCACATCATCCGAACCTCTTGCCAGCGTTTTTTGATGCATGGCGAATACAAGGCGATTTCGTCAAAAAACCTCTGTATTCACGCGAAGGAGAAAATATCTCCATCTATGCAAACGGAACGGTACTGCATACACCCGGACAATACGGCGCAGAGGGTTTTATCTATCAGGCCTATGCACCACAACCGAAATTTGATGACGGCATTACGCCCGCATTTACTTCAATCGGCTCCTGGGTCATCGGCGATGATGCTGCAGGCATAGGCATACGTGAAGACGAGAGTCTGATTACAAAAAATACCAGCCGCTTCATACCGCATTACTTTGAGTAATATCGATACCAACAAAAAACAAACCGACAAACACCAACAAACACCAACAGCACCAAAAAAA
Source organism: Undibacterium sp. Rencai35W (assembly GCF_049340185.1). Taxonomy (NCBI): domain Bacteria; kingdom Pseudomonadati; phylum Pseudomonadota; class Betaproteobacteria; order Burkholderiales; family Oxalobacteraceae; genus Undibacterium; species Undibacterium sp. Rencai35W. The sequence goes on along the minus strand of NZ_JBMPPC010000003.1, from coordinate 192,533 downwards.
ACAAAAAGGATCCCTATGAGCGAGCACATTATGAACACCGGCATCCCCGCCTTCCTCAGTCATTTTGGTTTGTCGCTATTATTACTGGCAAGTTTCATCGCCTGCTATGTAGCCATCACACCCTACCGGGAGATCCAGCTAATCCGCGCTGGCAATCACGCAGCCGCTGCAAGCTTGTCCGGCGCGGTACTTGGCTATTGTGTCGCCCTGGCTTCCGCCATTGCCAATAGCATCAACCTCATCGACATGCTGTGCTGGGGTGCCATCGCACTGGCAGTACAATTGCTCGCGTTTGGCGTGGTCCGCCTGCTGCTCCCGGGTCTGGTCGCAGACATACCAGACAACAAAATCGCATCGGGTATATTTCTCGGCGCAGTTAGTCTGGGTCTAGGTTTATTAAATGCGGCTTGTTTAACATATTGAGGTGTTGATGATGAACGATGCACTCATTACAAGTGCGTCCGGCTCACATTCCGCTTATTCTGTATCGCAAGTCATATTTATAATCCTCGCATCATCCTAGTTCTGCGACAATGTGAGCTACGCATCAATTCTCCTCTGCACATACGATATGCCACGTTTCTATTGCCATCTTCCGCTCGCTGTTGGCGCTTCTATTGATTTGCCGTCTGACGTCGCTCATCACGTTTTTGTTTTACGACTGATGGCGAACGATCATATTTGTATCTTCAATGGTGAAGGCGGGAGCTATATTGCGACGCTGACGTCGGTTGCGAAGAAAAACGTTAGCGCAGATGTCAAAGTATTTTTGCCGGAAGAATGCGAATTACCGTATGCCCTGACGCTGGCACAGGCCTTGCCGGAGGCATCCAAGATGGACTGGATCATTGAAAAAGCGATTGAGCTTGGTGTCACGACGATACAACCACTTTCGTCACAACGATGCGTGGTCCGTTTATCTGCCGAACGTGCTGAAAAAAAACTCGCGCACTGGCAAGGCATCATCATCGCCGCAGCCGAGCAATGCGGACGCAATCGTCTCGCTCATTTGTCGCCGGTCATGGATTTGCCTAAATGGCTGGCACAACAAGACATTCATAAACGTATCTTACTTTCGCCAAGGGCAAATCAATCGCTTGCAGACTGGGCTCGTCATCACCCTGCGCAATCAGTCAGTCTGATGATCGGTCCTGAGGGAGGATTTTCTGAAGAGGAAGAAATGCTCGCGATCAGACAAGGTGTATTGACCCTGAGCATGGGGCCGCGCATCTTGCGCACGGAGACTGCGGGTCTCGCAGCCATCGCGACTCTGAACGCCGCATGGGGCGGCATGTAGATCGACGGGTTGGGATTTGTTTTCCCTGAAAATGAACTTAGCCTCAGTCTGCAATTAGCGATTTAATTAATTTCAAATCAGCTTAATCACAAGCCAGCGCTTTTGCCGCTGCCGTTTTTTTGAAAAAACGCGCGTAGCCGCATGCATTTTCTCCGTACAAATCTAGTTTCGCTTGATCTGCACCAGATTCCAGCAAAAACCGGATTGATAGCAACTGATCATATTGTGCGGCGACCATCAGCGGGGTTGAACCACGCGCTTCGCTAAACGGCGCATCAATCTCGGCGCCATGTTCTCGCATTACACGCATACTGCGCACCGCGCCGACAAAGGCAGCGTAATGCATGGGCGTCCAGACCTGATTACTGGCTATTCGCATATCAGCACCAGCGTCGAGCAAGGCACGGACCACATCAACCGCGTCCTTATTAATTGCATCAAATAAGGCGCTGCGGTTTCCCAGTCGATAACCTGCGGCATCAACGATAACAGGCGTCACATCGTCAACCCGTGCCCCACTCGCCAGCAATAATTGCACCTTACCTACGTCCGCCTCCTTCGCTGCGCGCATCAAGCGGGTCAACCCATCTTCATCACGTTGATTGGGATCCCCACCGGCAGCTAGCTGCGCCTGCAGCTGTGCATACGTCTCGACTGGCACAAGAGCTCTTTCTGAAAGTATTGAGAGTGCTTCGTGATTGGCAGAATCAAACATCGGCAACACAAAAAAGACGATTGTGCCCCATCCGGCAACCACAAGGAAAGAGAGTAAAACGACGAGGCCTAGCCAGGATTTTTTACGTTCGATCACCGTTGGAACAGACGTTGATTTTGCCAACTCCGTCAGATCGAGCTGATGTAAGCGTTTGGGTTTATGCAGCAGCACTTGCCAGTCAATCTTTGCAGACGCGATCGACGTAGACGCGACCAACGCAGAACCGACGGGCAAAAGAAAAACCACCTCATCGCCCATTACCTTGACAACCAGTTTCCAGATAATTTTTTTATTCTTACCATCAGCATCACCCGATACCGGCAAATCCGCTGGAAAATTAATGACAAAACTGGTCTGCACAGTCGCATGAGCAAGTTGTAAATCGCTCACAAGGCACGACCACAGAGTGGTGGTGCTGGTATCTTCGCCACTACTGTCCTCATAATCGCATTGACATTCAATTCTTACCGGATAGGCAGGTTGCGGCGTACCTGAAAGACCAGTACGCGCCCCAAGCGGAGGGATAAAACGTACGCTGCCCGCCCACTCACTCAACCCGATTTGCGGCGCTCTGGCCATGACTAACACTGGCTTACCAATACGTTTTCTGGTCAACCATAATTTCAGCGCAAAAACCGTCAATACGACACCAATCAGAGGGAAGATAACGACGATAAGAACTAGTGGATTCTTGCCAATATGAGAAGAGAACAATGCCACGCCAGAAATCGGCCAGGCGAGTAAATTCCAGAACACAGCAAAAATACCCAGCGATAACGCACCACTTTGTTGCGGCTCGATAATCAGGTGGGAAAGCGGCACTTGATAGTGCTGAGCAAATTCAGCGGTAACAGCGGGGGTCGCAGAAGTCGCAGGCTCTGCTGATGGCCGCCAGATCTGCCAGAGTGCCCAGCAAGCGCCGATCCCGACCGCCGGAAATAGCGAGGCGAACGGCAACAGAAACAATAGCCGCATCCAGCGTATTGTGCGGTCATAGACGGCAAAATCAGGATCACCGGGATCGACCCAAAGCGTGACGGACTGCTCCTGGTCTTTGGCGCGCAGCAACTCTCGGTAAATATCTCGTTGGTAGTCACCAATATTATCGCTGGTATCGCCGCCGATATTAATGCGCTGGCTGCGATGGTCCAGAGCGTTATAGCTATAACTAAATTCTGCTTTTACCTGATATGTCCTGGTCTCACCATCATGTTCATCTAGCGTGAGTTTTTCGATATGCGCCTGCACTGCCACCAGACTCTGCGCCTTCCAGTAGCCCATGATCTGCTTCACCAGAGGCATCACACCTACTCCTATCCCACCCGCCGTAAAGCTGACTGCAAATATCAGAGCAAATAAACTTGAACCTATTTTTGAACTCATTGTTTTTATTTTTTTCATGCTGCAAATGTAGCAGAGAGCAGGCTGCTAGTACCACAGATAGCGTTGCAAAATTGCCTCTCATTACACAAACATAATAGGCAAGGTGAATAACAAGACTAACTGCTCTTACCAAGTATTTCAGCTCGTTTATTCCATGAAAAAATATCGCTTAACGCAAGCGCCCGGACTTTTGTCACTAACGGTGCAAACGAAAAATACCCGTTAGCACTATTCATACAAAGTTCACAATTACATTAATCTTTTAGTATTAATATGGTGGCTATTACTGTTGTAATGTGATTCATCCACCACCTCAGAAAGGGATTGTATGGGACTTCTAGACGCAGCATTAGGTATGTTGGGCGGCAACGCGGATCAAGGCAATGATCCTAAAGCCATGTTGATACAAGCAGCGCTAGGCATGCTGACCAATAATCAATCGGGAGGCTCAGGAGGAACAGGCGGCCTGACTAGTCTGATTAGCGCCTTTCAAAATTCGGGCATGAGTGACATCGTCAATTCATGGGTCAGCACCGGACATAATTTGCCGATTTCAGCAGAGCAGATTCAAAGCGCACTCGGTGGCGGTCAGCTAGCGCATCTGGCGGCAGCGGCAGGATTATCGCAAGATGGTGCCGCCGGACATCTGGCAGAAATCTTGCCGGGTCTGGTCGACAAACTGACTCCGCACGGTGAAGTCTCTGAATCAGGCTTTGGTGATCTGGGTAGTATCCTGCAACAAGTATCCGGCGCCTTCCTGAACAAAAACTAATACTTCAAACTAATACTTTACGATGCCGGATAAACGCTTATCTGGCATCGCCTTTCCGCTAACAAAGTACTTGCGACCCGGGTGACTGTTACAGAGTCACCATCGTCCGGCCGCAATCACATTTATAACTACATTCATAATCACATTCAATTCCCTCAGGCGCTATCCATATACTAGATGGGAGTACATGTATTTTCATACCTTAATCCGCAATGATTACAAGGTGATTTAAATATACTCCCCTTTATTTTCATTTATCTTAAGCAGAATCTCCGTCAGCACAGTCAGCCGCCGTAAGCTACGCACAACACAGCTTCACACCGCACCGGCTCGTCACAATCCATAGAGGCCGCAGGCAATCTCGGTTACACTCTGCGCTTTATTGCAAGTGAGCTGGCCATGAGTGACTTCCCCGTAATTAGCTGGATTGAAAACGATCAGCCCCATCAGGCTCGCTGGCATTCCGAAAGCGGTGCTCCTGCACCAAAACGCGTACAGATCGCCGACGACCGCATGACTGCCGAATCGGCCTACAGACTTGCTTGCGAAGGTACCGGATTGCTCTGGCGTGGCGACTACCAAAATGCACGACAACTGCTGCAAGCGCTGGCACGCCGGATCGATAAAAAACCCGCTAAATCACGCAAAACCGAGAAAACACCTGCGACGCTGACCGAGGCATTTCATTTACATCGTCAGTCACAATCGCAGCGCGCTCGCGTACTGGCGATGCTACTGATTCCGTTCAATGCCGACTACAGCATTCCATTGCGGCGTGCGCCCGATGTCAGTCTGGCATGTAGTGAAGCTTATGGCCCGGCAGATCATGACAGCACCGCATTCGTTGCATCTCTCAGAGAATTACTGGGACTCGTCGGTGCACACGAATGGCGAAAAAATGGTGTCGACATACCCGCATTAGGTCAGCGCATCCACCCTTATTACGGCGTCTTCTCCCCTGTACGAGGCGAATATCTGGACCTGCTAGCCAAAGCACCACTACCTGGTAAAGCACTGGCATTTGATATCGGCACCGGCACCGGCGTCATCTCAGCTGTGCTTGCACAACGTGGTGTGCAACGCATCGTCGCTACCGACCAGGACGATCGTGCACTCAGTTGCGCCCGCGACAATCTGCAACGCTTAGGCATGTCCGATCGGGTTGAAGTGATCAAAACCAATTTATTCCCACCGGGCCGCGCAGCACTGGTCGTCTGCAATCCACCATGGGTTCCCGCACGCCCTAATTCGCCGATAGAACACGCTGTTTACGATCAGGACAGCAGCATGTTGCGCGGCTTTTTATCTGGTGCCGCAGAACATCTGGAACCTGGCGGAGAAGCCTGGCTGATCATGTCCGATCTGGCGGAGCATCTGGGATTACGCACGTCTGCAGAGTTGTGGTCATGGATAGATGCCGGTGGCCTAGAAGTCGCCGGTAAAATGGACATCAAACCACGGCACGGCAAAGCCACCGACCCCACCGATCCTTTGCACGCGGCGCGCTCTGCTGAGGTCACCTCGTTGTGGCGTTTAAAAACAAAAGTATCAAAATAAGATAAAGTGAAACTGCTACATATAATCAATATCATTCACGGCAAGCAGTTTGCACTCAACAGCTTGTCGCACTACCCTACCGGATTCAAGATGCGACGTGCTTTCTTCAGTCTGCTGGTGTATCACCTGGTTGCTTGGGCGATCGCAATCAGCTCACTCGTTTCGGCTAGCTCCTTCGCCGCAGACCGCTATGTCATCGATCCCGAACATACTTTTTCAGTCTTTGAATACAGTCACTGGGGTTTGTCCTTGCAGCGCGGGCGATTTGACAAAAACAGCGGTGTAATTGAACTCGATTTGGCGAATAAAACCGGCTCTGTACAAATCGATATTGATGCCAGCTCTGTCAGTACCGGCGTTGCCGTGTTCGACAACAATCTGCGCTCAGCGAGTTTTTTCGATGCAGCGCAGTTTCCGACGATTGCTTTCAAATCTACCAGCTTGCGGTTTGACGACAATGCCAAGCTGACTAGCATCGATGGCGAGCTCACCATCAAAGGCGTGACCCGTCCCGCTAAATTCGAGCTGACGCAATTCAATTGCCGCTTTATGGTCCTGTATCTAAAATCAGCCTGTGGCGCAAATGGCTCTACCAAAATCCTCCGCAGCGATTTCAACGTGGGTCGTTATGTCCCATTCGTCAGTGATGAGGTGACTTTGTATTTCAGTGTCGAGGCAATTAAAGAGTAATACGGACCAGCTTGCATAATTTGGTACGAATTATGCACAGAATAAGTAACGAATAAGTAACAAATAAGCAATAGATAAGTGCAAAAAAATGCAGCAAATCTGCTGATGTTTTTTGTAAAACACGCTCAATTGTCTCCATATTCCGTGATGCCGACGTCATTTTTCAGTGTCAGTAACATGACTCTACCCTGCCGCGCAGTAAAGATATGGAAGTCCCCTGTATGCCAACCACTAATGGCTTAGTGATCGCCTCGCCTCTGGTTTTGGACGATTTTTTGCGCATCTTACTAACTATTCGGTACTGAAAGCCCTTGTTTCCTCAGCCATAAGGCAAAACCATTTGAGAAAGCATTTATAATCGAAGGTTTTTGCAGCAGTTTTCCTCAAACAATATGAAGGTATTTCGCGGACTCCCCAATGCTGCCTCACGTGCACCCTGCGCACTGGCGATAGGCAACTTTGATGGCGTGCATCTTGGACATCAAGTTTTGTTGTCCCATTTGCGCGCGGCCGCTACACGCCTCAAGGTCGATGCGGCGGTCATGACGTTTGAACCGCACCCGCGCGCTTTTTTTGCGCAACTGTCCGGCGACCTGAGCAAAGCGCCAACGCGCATCGCCAATCTGCGCGACAACATGGCGTCACTGGACGCCGCCGGCATTGATCGCGTGATTGTGGAACATTTCAATGCCCACTTCGCATCTTTGTCACCGCAGGATTTTATTGAAAAAATTCTGGTGCAAGGCCTGCATGTCAAATGGCTCATGGTAGGCGAAGATTTTCGTTACGGCGCCAGACGTGCAGGCGATATCGACATGCTCATTGAGGCGGGCAAACTACACGGCTTTGAAGTCGTCACACTGCCCGCGGTGCAACACAAGGGGGAGCGCATTTCCTCCTCCGCCGTACGTGCTGCGCTGGCGGCAGGGAACTTTGCGGAATCAACACATCTGCTCGGCCGTCCTTACCGTATCTCAGGCCATGTCGTGCATGGGCAAAAGCTAGGCCGAACAATTGGCTTCCCTACCTTAAATGTACGGATTGCGCATCACCGCCCTGCTTTGCAAGGTATCTTTATCGTTCAGGTACATGGTCTGTCTGAGCAAGCGTTGCCAGCCGTCGCCAGCCTCGGCGTGCGTCCTACTGTCGACGACAGTGGCCGCGTACTGCTGGAAACCCATGTCTTTGATTACAGCGGCAATGCCTATGGCAAAGTAGTTCAGATCGAGTTCCTGCAAAAGCTGCGTGACGAAGAAAAATATATCGATCTGCCGACTCTGACCGAAGCCATCGAACGTGATGCCGAACAAGCCAGAGCCTATTTTCGCAATCGCGCCACGGGCGCCATCTCTGCTACCGACCGAATTTGAAGATCACGTCCCGCCATTCGATTCATCTGTAATTGAATTGATTGGCATTGCGTAGTCTTTACAACATAGTCAAAAAAATACTCAAAGAATATCCAACTTAAAGAAAATTATGTCTAACGAAAAGTCAGCAAAAGTCGCCAGCAAGTACCCAGTCAATATGACGGAAACCTCGTTCCCGATGCGCGGCGATCTCGCCAAACGCGAGCCCCAATGGGTCAAGCAATGGCAAGACAAAAAAATCTATCAGCGTATCCGCAAGGCGTCGGTTAACCGTCCAAAATTTATCCTGCATGACGGCCCGCCGTATGCCAACGGTGACATCCACATCGGTCACGCCGTCAACAAGATCCTGAAAGACATGATCGTCAAAGCACGCAATATGGCGGGCTTTGACGCACAGTACGTACCGGGCTGGGATTGCCACGGCATGCCAATCGAAATCCAGATCGAAAAACTGTACGGTAAAAATCTGCCCGTCGCCGAAGTACAGGCCAAAGCCCGTGCGTATGCAAATGAACAGATCGAACGCCAAAAAGTAGACTTTATCCGTCTCGGCGTTCTGGGTGAATGGGATAATCCTTACAAAACTATGAATTTCGGCAATGAAGCCGACGAAATCCGTGCACTCGGCAAATTACTTGAAAAAGGTTACGTGTATCGCGGCCTGAAACCAGTCAACTGGTGTTTTGATTGCGGCTCCGCACTGGCCGAAGCAGAAGTCGAATACGAAAACAAACGCGATCCGTCCATCGACGTCGGCTTCCCATTTGCGGAGCACGATAAGATTGCTGCAGCGTTTAAACTCGCCAAGCTGCCTGTCGACAAAGGCTATTGCGTGATCTGGACCACGACGCCGTGGACCATCCCATCCAATCAAGCATTGAACATGCATCCGGAAATCACTTACGCATTAGTCGAGACCGTACGTGAGGGCGAACCGACCTTGCTGATTCTGGCCAACGACCTGGTGGAAGCATCGCTGAGCAATTACGGTCTTGAGGGTAAAGTCATCGCAACCTGTCTCGGCGCTGATTTATCCGAAATCAACTTTAGACATCCCTTTGCCGACTTGGATATTGGTTTAGGCGATTCTTACAACAGAAATTCTCCAGTTTATCTTGGCGAGTACGTAACAATTGACAGTGGAACTGGTGTTGTCCATTCAGCACCCGCTTACGGTATCGAAGATTTCCAATCCTGCAAAGCGCACGGCATGAAGGATGATGCAATCATCGCCCCAGTGATGGGCGACGGTAAATTCGCTTCGTGGTTACCTCATTTTGCAGGCATGACCATCTGGGAAGCGTCCAAACCGATCTGTGACAAACTCAAAGAGGCGGGTGCCTTGTTCTCGCTAAAGATGTTTGATCACAGCTACATGCACTGCTGGCGTCATAAAACGCCAATCATCTACCGCGCCACATCGCAGTGGTTTGCGAGCATGGACAATACGCCGAAAGATGGTGGCAACAGCCTGCGTCAAACTGCATTGAAAGCAATCGACGAGACCGCATTTTTCCCGGCATGGGGCAAAGCGCGTCTGCATGGCATGATTGCCAATCGTCCGGACTGGACACTGTCACGTCAGCGTCAATGGGGCGTGCCGATGGCGTTTTTCTTGCATAAAGAAACTGGCCAATTGCATCCGCGTACACCCGAATTATTGGAGCAAATCGCCAAGCGCGTAGAAACGGAAGGCATCGAAGCCTGGCAAAAAATCGAAGTCGCCGATTTGCTTGGTGACGAAGCCGATATGTATGTCAAAAACCGCGATACGCTGGATGTCTGGTTTGATTCCGGCACGACGCATTACACAGTCTTGCGCGGTTCGCACAAAGAACAATCACAGTTCCCTGCCGACTTGTATCTGGAAGGTTCAGATCAGCATCGCGGCTGGTTCCATTCGTCTTTGCTGACAGCATCGATGCTGGATGGTCGTGCGCCATATAAAGCCTTGCTGACACACGGTTTTGTCGTCGATGGCGAAGGCAAGAAAATGTCTAAGTCCAAAGGTAACGTTGTCGCGCCACAAAAAATTTCGGACACCTTGGGTGCAGATATCTTGCGTTTATGGGTCGCTGCAACCGATTATTCCGGCGAGCTCTCTATCTCTGACGAGATCTTGAAACGTGTAACGGAATCTTATCGCCGTATCCGCAACACCCTGCGCTTCCTGCTGGCAAACACGTCTGACTTCAATCCTGCAACGGATGCAGTGGCATTGAACGAGATGCTGGAAATCGACCGTTATGCGATCGCAAATATGGCTGCTTTGCAAGCCGATATCCTCGCGCATTATGAGCAGTTTGAATTCCATCCGGTGGTCGCAAAATTGCAGTCATTCTGCTCGGAAGATCTGGGAGGTTTCTATCTCGACATCCTGAAAGACCGTCTGTACACAAGCGGAACGACATCTGCCGCACGCCGCTCTGCACAGACCGCGATCTGGCATATCACGCAAAGTTTGCTGCGTCTGATGGCGCCTACTTTATCTTTCACGGCCGAAGAGGCCTGGGCAAGTTTTGCGAGTAAAGAAGCCTATACAGACAGTGATGAAACTATCTTCACGCAACTGTATTACGCTCTGCCCGTGATCGATAATGCGGCTGCACTGATGGAAAAATATACAGCCTTGCGTACGATACGTACAGACGTCACCAAACAATTGGAAGAGGTTCGTGTTGCCGGTGGCATCGGTGCCTCGCTGCAAGCGGAGGTGACGATTAAAGCAAGCGGTGCAAAATTCGATTTGCTACAAAGCTTTGCAGATGACCTGCGCTTCGTGTTGATTACCTCGGCTGCAACGGTAGAGCAGGTCGCGTCAGAGGCAGAAGAAGCCGTGATCGTGACTCCATCAGCAAATCAAAAATGTGAACGCTGCTGGCACTATCGTGCGGACGTTGGCACGCATGCGGAGCACACAGGCTTGTGCGGTCGCTGTGTCAGTAATTTGTTCGGTACAGGCGAAGCACGTCAATTTGCGTGATACTGCGAGATTACTGTTTCAAGATCGTCGCTTCAAGGTTTTTAGCTCCCTCTTTCGCAACAGCGACAGAGGGCTGGGATAAGGGAATTACGTGACAACATGTCTGCGCATTTCCCTTACCGGAATACATTTCATCTCACTCTATGGCAACTAAAAAACGTAATTCGTTTTCTACCGTCTCCAAATCTTCTGGCAGCTCACTAGTGCCGTGGCTCGGCCTGGCAAGCATCATTATCTTGCTTGATCAACTCAGCAAAATTACGATCACCAAGTTATTTACTTTGGGCGAAGCGCTGCCGCTGACTTCTTTTTTTAATCTGGTGCTTGCTTATAACAAAGGGGCTGCATTCAGCTTTCTGGCTGCTGAATCTGGCTGGCAGCGCTACCTGTTCACGGCGATCGGAGTCGTTGCAGCTCTGGTGATTACTTATCTAATCAGACAAAATGCGGGACAACGTTTATTTTGCTGGGCACTGTCATTGATTATGGGTGGTGCACTGGGCAATGTGATCGACCGCTTGATGTATGGTCATGTGATTGATTTTCTTGACTTTCACTACAAAGAAATTTATCACTTCCCTGCTTTTAATATTGCGGACAGTGCTATCTGTATCGGTGCTGCCTTGTTTATTCTCGATGAATTACGCCGCGTCAAAAAATAAGGAACCATCATGCGACTCGCTGGCAAAAAAATTGTCCTAGGCTTAACCGGCGGTATTGCCTGCTACAAAGTCGCAGAGCTGACGCGTGGCCTTACCAAGGCTGGCGCATCCGTGCACATCGTCATGACACAGAGCGCCACACAATTTATTACGCCGGTAACGATGCAGGCCCTGTCCGGCAATACCGTCTATACCGACCAATGGGATGCACGCATCCCTAACAATATGCCGCATATCGACCTGACACGCGGTGCTGATGCGATTGTGATTGCACCCTGTAGTACAAATTTTATTGCGAAGCTGGCGCACGGTGCATGCGACGATTTGCTGTCCACCTTGTGTGTCGCCAGACCACATCATGTTCCCCTCCTGATTGCGCCAGCAATGAACGTAGAAATGTGGCTCAATCCGGCAACCCAGCGCAATGTCACGCAAGTCAAAGCTGACGGCATCAAGGTGCTGGGACCAGCCGCCGGTGAGCAAGCCTGTGGCGAAGTCGGCATGGGACGCATGCTGGAGGCAGATCAACTGCTGACTGAAATTATTGCATCGTTTCAAGCCAAAACATTGGCAGGAAAATCTGTTCTGATCACTGCGGGGCCTACATTTGAACCGATTGATCCAGTGAGAGGGATCACTAATCTATCTTCGGGGAAAATGGGTTACGCGATTGCACAGGCTGCGTGGGAGGCTGGCGCTGACGTCACGTTAATCTCTGGGCCGACTGCCTTAGATGCGCCGTATGGCGTGCGCAAGGTGCAGACACAGACTGCGCAGCAAATGCATGACGCTGTGATGGTCGAGCTTGCGGCGCATCACCAGCACGTGTTCATTGCCGTTGCCGCCGTCGCCGACTGGCGAGTAGCCAATGCCAGCTCTCAAAAAATTAAAAAAACCAGTGACAGCGATACGCCGCAACTACAATTCGCACAAAATCCCGATATTCTCGCCAGCGTCGCCGCCCTCGCTGAACCGCCCTATTGTGTCGGCTTTGCAGCAGAATCAGAAAATCTGCTGGAATATGGCGCAGTAAAGCGGGCAAAGAAAAACGTACCGCTGCTAGTCGGCAATATTGGTCATCACACGTTCGGCAAAGATGAAAATGAATTAGTTTTATTCGACGTAAACGGCCACAAAGCCTTACCACGTGCGGATAAGCACACTCTCGCGATTCAGTTAATTCAAGAAATCACTCAAAGAATATCGAAGTAAATCGCAATATCTGAACGCTCAAATCAAACAAACACTTTACGCAGAAATAACAGAATGAAAAATATCGACCTCAAAGTTCTCGACGCCCGCATGAAAGACCAATTGCCAGCTTATGGCACACCTGGCAGCGCTGGCCTCGACCTGCGCGCCTGCATCGATGCCCCCGTCACGATTAAACCAGGCGAGACCGTATTAATTCCAACTGGTCTGGCGATCCATATTGGCGATCCCGGCTACGCAGCAATGATATTGCCACGCAGCGGAATGGGCCACAAAAACGGCATCGTACTGGGCAATCTGGTCGGTCTGATCGATTCTGATTATCAGGGACAACTCATGGTATCAACCTGGAATCGCGGACAACATGAATTCACCTTGCAACCAATGGAAAGACTCGCGCAACTGATCATCGTTCCGGTATTACAAGTCGGCTTCAATATTGTCGAAGAGTTCGGCGACAGCGAGCGTGGCGAAGGTGGGTTTGGCAGTACGGGGAAACATTAAGCCTTGGCATTACCAGCGCTCAGATGAAAAAAGCGTAATGATCTTCACTGACAATCAGGTTGCCATATGCGTTGCCACCAAAGCAGATCTGTATCGTATAGAGAACATGATGCAGTTCTACAACTATGATTTTAGCGAATGGCATGACATTGATTTAAGTGAGACAGGACTCTTTCGGCTACAACCCAAAGAAGCATACTGGAGCCAATCTAATGTAAAGCCATTTCTAATCAAAATGAATGACAAGCTGGCTGGATTTGCGGTGATAGATGATGAGCTCACCCATGACAGTAGCAATTACAATCTTGACTATTTTTTCATCTTACGACGCTATCGTGGCAAAGGCATAGCGCAAGCTGCTATCGAATTACTATTGAATCAGTTTAAAGGTAATTGGGAAATTTACTCCCTCCGTCAAAATGCGATAGCAGAAAAATTCTGGCGCAAAATCTTAACTCAATTTCTGGGATATGTAGTCGAGTCTACTGACATAAAAATTCACGGGGAAGACAGTTGCTTATTCAGATTTAACTCAATGAAGACAGAGTAAGGTAACAGCTACATAAACTGTTGCTTCATACTAAAAAATAAAGCCTCTGAATTCACATTCAAAGGCTTTTTTTATTGCTGGCTGCTTACAACCAAAGCTACTATTTCTTCATCTTACGACTGCGGCCAGCAGATTCACGCAATATGGTGTAATTCCATTCATCGTTATGCAAGCCTGAATCGGTGTTAACACTCACCCTGAAAGTATCATCCTCATCTTTGAGTCTCTGTCCCAAAGCAACGTGCTTCTTAGACACATCATGTCGCTCATAGACATCGACTTCAACCTGACTGCCCTCTAACGCAGCTTGTGACAGTACCGAATCTATTGTCTTCGCTGTATATTCCAGTACGTACGTTGGTAGCGTGAGACCGCCCATATTTTTCTCCTTAGCACAAATAATTTTAATTGTTGCTACACCAAAACCAGGTAAATCTCACTGCCGGAACATACAACAAAAACTAAGCTATTCGACTTCTACCACTTCCTGAGATGCTGCAGGTGGAGTTGCATCGCCTTCTGAAAATTCAAGTTTGATCTGATCTTTATCATCCAGATCAACGATAACACGACCGCCACTGACGAGCTTACCAAACAATAACTCGTCCGCCAACGCCTTACGTATCATATCCTGTATCAAACGTGCCATTGGTCTTGCACCCATCAATGGGTCAAATCCTTTTTTACCAAGGAATTTACGTAAATTCTCGGTGAAAGTTGCTTCGACTTTTTTCTCATGCAATTGCTCTTCCAACTGCATCAGGAACTTATCGACGACACGCAGGATGATTTCTTCATCGAGTGCACGGAAGCTGATGATCGCATCCAACCGATTACGGAACTCTGGCGTGAACATACGTTTGATATCGGCCATCTCATCGCCAGCTTCTTTGCTGTCGTTGAAGCCGATAGAACGCTTCTGCAAGCTCTCCGCACCCGCATTGGTGGTCATGATAATGATCACATTGCGGAAGTCTGCCTTACGACCATTGTTATCGGTCAGAGTACCGTGATCCATGACCTGCAACAGGATGTTGAATACATCCGGATGCGCTTTCTCAATCTCGTCGAGCAACAGAACGGAGTGCGGTTTTTTATTGATCGCCTCAGTCAGCAGGCCACCCTGATCAAAACCGACATAACCCGGCGGCGCGCCGATCAAACGGCTGACTGCGTGGCGCTCCATGTATTCCGACATGTCGAAACGGATCAGTTCAATACCAAGCGTGAATGCCAGTTGCTTGGCGACCTCTGTTTTACCGACACCAGTCGGACCAGAGAACAAGAAGGAGCCAATTGGTTTATCTGTTTTACCCAGACCCGCACGTGCCATCTTGATCGCTGACGACAAGGCATCGATCGCAGGCTCCTGGCCGAATACAACATTTTTCAGGTCACGGTCAATCGTCTGCAATTTGCTGCGATCATCCTGATTCACCGTTTGTGGCGGGATACGGGCGATCTTGGCAATGATGTCTTCGATATCAGCCTTGCCGATCGTTTTCTTTTGCTTCGATTTTGGCAATATGCGCTGCGCTGCACCTGCTTCATCAATCACGTCAATTGCTTTATCGGGCAAATGACGATCATTGATAAAGCGTGCTGACAATTCTGCTGCCGTTGTCAGTGCGGATGCTGAATATTTAACGTTGTGATGTTCTTCGAACTTCGATTTGAGGCCGCGCAAGATCTGCACGGTTTGCTCCACCGTCGGTTCATTGACATCGATTTTCTGGAAGCGACGCGATAGTGCGTGGTCTTTTTCAAAGACACCGCGATATTCTGTGTATGTGGTCGCACCGATACATTTCAACTGGCCGTTCGACAAGGCCGGTTTTAGTAAATTGGACGCGTCTAAGGTACCGCCAGAAGCAGAGCCTGCCCCAATAATGGTGTGAATCTCGTCGATGAAGAGAATGCCGTTAGGCGTATCTTTCAACTGTTTGAGCACCCCTTTGAGACGCAACTCAAAATCTCCACGGTATTTGGTACCGGCTAGCAACGCCCCCATATCAAGCGAGTACACAACAGCATTTTGTAACACGTCAGGAACATCGCTTTGCGTAATGCGCCATGCCAGGCCTTCAGCAATCGCTGTTTTACCCACGCCAGCCTCACCGACCAGCAAAGGATTATTTTTACGGCGACGGCACAAGATCTGAATGACACGCTCAACTTCGCTGTCGCGACCGATCAGAGGATCGATGCGACCTTCAGCTGCCGCTTTGTTCAAATTCTGAGTAAACTGATCGAGAGGATTTTCTTTTGGCTGACCTTCTGCTTGCGCCTCTTCACTGCCCTCTGGCGCTTTTTGCGGCTCAGCCTGCTGATCCTTGCGCACTCCGTGGGAAATGAAATTGACGACGTCCAGACGTGTTACGCCCTGCTGATGCAGGTAGTACACGGCATGCGAATCCTTCTCGCCAAAAATAGCGACAAGGACATTTGCGCCAGTCACTTCTTTTTTGCCATTGGACGCAGACTGAACATGCATAATCGCACGTTGAATCACACGCTGAAAACCCAGGGTAGGCTGCGTGTCCACCTCGCTCGTGCCAGGCACGGTCGGCGTGTTATCGCTGATAAAGTTGCTGAGAGATTTGCGCAGATCTTCAATATTCACGGCACAAGCTCGCATTACTTCGGCAGCGGAAGGATTATCCAGCAAGGCAAGCAACAGGTGCTCCACCGTGATGAACTCATAACGAGCCTGCCTGGCTTCTACAAACGCCATGTGCAGGCTGACTTCCAGTTCTTGCGCAATCATACTTCCTCCATCACACATTGCAGGGGGTGCCCTGCCTTACGAGCGTGCGTTAACACGAGTTCCACTTTGGTTAAAGCGATATCCTTCGAATACACTCCGCATATCCCTTTACCATCTCGATGTACCTTGAGCATGATCTGCATCGCGGTTTCGCGGTCTTTATTAAAGTACTCCTGAATGATGGCCACGACAAATTCCATTGGCGTGTAGTCATCATTGAGCAGTGTTACCTGGTACATGGAGGGCGGCTTGAGCTTTTGCTCCTGCTTCTCCAATAAAGTACCGTTTCCTTGCTTGTTTCCCATACGTCTATTCTAGTACGTTGATCTGGTCGAGAGTCAAATAATAAACGAATAAAAAGAGGCTTAATTGATCAATGAGACATGATTAAGTCTGACTCTTCTCAGATGTTACGCGTTTTCAGTGTTTTTCGCAGATGGTGCCTAAAATCAATTACTCAAGCCCGAGTTATATCGTAATTCATTGACCCGAAAAAAAAGCCTACCTTTTTCGGGCGAAGTCCGAGCATTTTGCTGCGCCGCACTCTTTGACAGGGTAAATTTATTAAAATACTGTCAATTTTTGTAGCTTTTTACAGCAAGCTTATGCAAACCAGAGATTGCCTCGGATTATTGTCATTAAATAAAAAAACAACAGTGTTACATATAGCAACAAAATCTCTTGACTTTACTTTTTTTTCCGCCAAGAATGATATTTATTGACAAGACAACGTAGTAATTAGTCAATAGAAGTGAGCAAGTTTAGGAGGAGGCGGCGTTACGCTAGGTTTCTTGCTTTTACGGCTCGTGTGATTAGTTTATATTTGAAAGATGCATTATGGCAACAGGTACCGTCAAGTGGTTCAATGATTCCAAAGGCTTCGGCTTTATCACTCCGGATGACGGCGGTGAGGATTTGTTCGCCCACTTTTCCGCAATCCAAATGAACGGCTTCAAGACCCTCAAAGAAGGTCAAAAAGTACAGTTCGAAGTCACGCAAGGCCCTAAAGGCAAGCAAGCTTCCAACATCCAAAATCCTTAATCTCACTGATTAAGCTTTTGATAAAAAGCCCCGCTTCGGCGGGGCTTTTTTTATTGGCAAATTATTCCCAATGCATCTCAACGCATTTCAATGTCTCTCAATACCATTTTGAGCGACTAAAAAGTAAGCGACTTGACGCCCTCAGAAGTCCCCAGCAAACACACATTCGCCCCTTGCTTCGCAAACAGCCCCACCGTCACCACACCGACAATATTGTTCATCTCAGCTTCCATCACGACTGGATCGGCAATGTGCAGTCCATGCACATCGATGATCACATTGCCGTTATCTGTCAATAAAGGCAGGCCATCTTTTGAGCGCAAACGCGCTTCGCCACCAATGGCATTCAGTTTGCGCATAACGACGGCTTGCGCCATCGGGATGACCTCAACCGGCAAGGGGAATTTACCCAGCAGATCAACCAGTTTCGACCCGTCGGCAATACAGATAAACTTATCAGCGACCGACGCCACGATTTTTTCACGGGTGAGCGCTGCGCCACCGCCTTTGATCATGGCACCTTGCGGCGTGATTTCGTCTGCGCCATCGATATATACAGGCATTGAACTAACCTCATTCAGATCGAATACGCTGATTCCATGAGCGCGCAGGCGTGCTGCGGTAGCTTCTGAGGAGGCGACAGCACCTTTAATCTTGTGTTTGATACTGGCCAGTTCATCGATGAAAAAATTGGCGGTAGAGCCAGTGCCGACGCCGACAATGCTGCCTTCGACAACGTAATGAATGGCGGCTTGGGCAACGGCTAGTTTGAGTTCGTCCTGAGTCATGATGCGCATTTCAAAAGTAAGGGAATGGCAGCATTTTAACGGATCACACTCTGGTGATTACCATAAGCTGGCAGAAAATCTGCACAATCCCTCGATATCCGCCTCAAACCACCAATGGCGGCTCATCCATCAAGGCGACCTGCTCTCGCAGTTCCAATATCCGGTCTTGCCAGTAACGCTGGGTGTTAAACCACGGGAATGCTTGCTTGAATGCAGGGTCATCCCAGCGCTGTGCCAGCCAGGCGGAATAATGCAACATACGCAAGCTGCGCAGAGCCTCGATCAGATGCAACTGACGCGGCTGAAACTCGGCAAAATCTTCGTAACCAAACAAAATATCGCTGAACTGCGCAGTCATCTCGGCGCGTGTACCAGACAGCAGCAACCATAAATCCTGAATCGCCGGCCCCATACGACTATCGTCAAAATCGACAAAATGCGGACCGGCGTCGGTCCACAACACATTCCCCAGATGGCAATCGCCATGCAAACGAATCATCGCCACCTCGCCTGCGCGCTCGTAGCAACGTGCCACACCATCCAACACCAGACCACTGACACTTGTATAAGCCGCCACCAGATCCGTCGGAATACACTGCTGCGCCAGCAAATACGCACGCGGCTCATGCCCGAAGCTATGGAGATCGAGATTGCCCCGGTGCGGGTAACTCTGTTGTGCACCTGCCGCATGAATGCGACCGATAAAACGCCCCAGCCATTCACGGGTATCGGCCTGATCAAGCTCCGGCGCACGGCCACCCTGCCTTGGGAAAACCGCAAAGCGAAAGCCCTGATGCGCCAGCAGGCTGCGACCTTCCGCAGAGACCAAGGCGGGAACCACCGGGATCTCCAGCGCATGCAACTCACTTACGAAGGCATGCTCCTCAAGAATCGCCTCATCCGTCCAGCGATGCGGCCGGTAAAATTTGGCGATCACCGGCGGGCCGTCGTCCATGCCAAGCTGATAGACACGGTTCTCATAGCTGTTCAGCGCCAATAAACGGCCATCGCAGTGAAAACCCGCTTCATGCATCGCGTCCAGCACACATTCCGGCGTCAAGCCTGCAAATGCGTGGGGCGACGAATCCGGAGCGGCACTGTCTAAAGCGCCAGCGGATATACCCTCTGTCGTAGCGAGGTTAATTTCAGGTGTAGTCATAGAGCGCATTGTACGTTCAAACTCCCCACGAACATGGGACAAAGCGCTACACTTCCGGTATTTCCACATTCACGACTCTAGCCATGCATCTCGACGAACCTCTCAGCGATAAAGAATTTAACGAACTGGACAAATTTTTGATGTCTGACCGCGTCGGCGATGACGGTATGACCATGGACGCGCTGCACGGCTACCTGACAGCGATTGCGATCGGGCCAGAGATGATTCCGATGACCGAATGGCTGCCGCTGGTCTGGGGCTTGCCAGATCAGGCTGAACCGAAATTCAAGACACCCAAAGAAATGGAGCGCATCACTACGCTGATCGCCCGTTTTATGAATGAAATCCAGATCACATTTGAAGTCGCGCCGCAAGAATTTGAGCCGCTGTTCTGCGTGATGGAGCAAGATGGCAAAGAACTCATCGATGGCGAAACCTGGGCATGGGGCTTCTGGGAAGGCATGCAGCTACGCGACGAACAGTGGGAACCGATCTACGAATCAGCAATTGCACCGCTATTGCGCCCGATTTATTTGTTAGGTGCAGAAGAAATCGAAGAAGAGGAAGTGACGCTGGTCGACACGCCACAAAAATGTCATCAGCTTGCAATCGAACTTGAAGCAGCGATTCCAGAAATCCGCCGATTCTGGGCGCCATTACGCAAATCCGGCGTTGCCACCATCAAACGCGATGGCCCGAAAGTCGGTCGTAACGATCCCTGCCCTTGCGGCAGCGGAAAAAAATACAAAGCCTGCTGCGGTGCTGAACCGACTATTCATTAGTTTGAGCTGACTTGAATCGACTTGAACTGTCAGTAATTGAGCGAAAGCGGCCTTACGGCGGCTTTCGCAGAGAGCAAATACTCGAACGCATAATCACACATCCACGTTCAGATCCGCGCTCAGAGTCACATTCACGCTTAAGCACTCGGCGGCCAGATCAAAACATCACCCAAGCAAATTGTCACTTCAGACTTCCCAAAACAAGCACGGTTGACGTCCGAAGATTCCCTCTAGGGATCTGCTTTGGCGGGTAGGCCGAGTATGCTATTTTGCTGTTTCCGATTCATCCCACAGGAGTAGCGTATGAGCCTGCAAGACCAATTCACTCAAGCCTTAACTGATTCAAAAAACCTGCCAGAGCGCCCTGACAATATGACGCTGCTAAAAATCTACGCCCTGTTTAAACAAGGCAGTGCCGGTGATGCAACGGGTGACCGTCCAGGTATTACTGACTTCGTCGGCCGCGCCAAATTCGATGCATGGGCTGCGCTGACAGGAACCACAAAAGAAGCGGCGATGCAAGATTATGTCGACCTGATTAATGGTTTGAAAGACTAAGCAAAAAAACAGGAATATAGGGGGAGTATTTTTTATTCACGCCGTCAGTATTGCGCAATATGGCATAAAAATGACTATACTCCTACCCTGTATCTGTTTGGAATTATGACGTCGGCCAGAGTTCCGGATTCAACAGATTGGGCGGACGCTCGCCACCCAAGGCAGCAATCAGATTCGTCGCAGCACATCCTGCCATCGCCCGCCTGGTCGCCTCGGATGCGCTGGCAATATGCGGTGTCAGCACGACATTCTCCAGACTTAAAAAATCCGGATGAAATTTCGGTTCATTCTCGAACACATCCAGACCTGCTGCGGCAATCGTCTTCGCCCGCAAAGCGGCGATCAAGGCCACATCATCCACAATTCCGCCACGCGCCAGATTGACCAGAGTCGCCGTCGGCTTCATCATCGCGAGCTCATCGGCACCTATCGTATGGTGCGACGCTACTGAATAAGGCAAGACCAGCACAACGTGATCTGCCGTACGCAGCAACTCTTCTTTACTGACATAATTAGCCTTATTCGCACGTGCCTCCTGCTCAGGATCTAAGCGCGAGCGATTGTGATAGACGACCCGCATATCAAAGCCCATCGAGCGCCGTGCAATCGCCTGACCGATGCGTCCCATGCCGATCACGCCCAAGGTCGAGCCATGCAGATCAGCACCGAGAAAGCCGTTATACGACCATTTTTTCCACTGCCCTGCGCGCAGCCAATGTTCAGCCTCGGTGATACGGCGCGCAGTCGCCATCAATAATGCCCAGCCGAAGTCGGCGGTCGTCTCATTCAAGACATCCGGCGTATTACTCGCCATCACCCGATGAGCCGAGCAAGCTGCAACATCAATATTGTCGTAACCAACCGCCATTTGGGCGATCATTTTCAGATCAGGTAATTGCTGCAACAGCTCGACATTAAAACGAGCGCTCGCAGTTGTGAACACGCCCTGTTTGCCCTGTAATTTCGTCACCAGTTCCTGGGGTGAAAAAATCACATCCTCCTGATTCGACTCCACCTCAAAATGCTGCGATAGCAATTGCAAAATCTCTGGAAAAACAGCGCGGGTTACTAAGATAGCGGGTTTCATTGTCATCCTAAAAAAAGAGGAAAGTCATCAAAGCGAACAAAGGCAGCAAGATGCCACAAGACCAGGCCATATAGGCAAAAAAGCCGGGCATCACAATCCCGCGTTGCTCAGCAATCGCCTTCACCATCATGTTAGGGGCATTGCCAATATAACTATTTGCACCCATAAACACCGAGCCGCAAGAGATCGCTGCCAGCGTACCGGCGAGCGGCCCCATCAATGCCACCGGATCCCCTCCTGCCGTATTAAAGAACACCAAATAGGTTGGCGCATTATCCAGGAACGATGACAGCAAGCCGCTGGCCCAAAAATACATCGCATTGACCGGCTGTCCCTGCGCATCGGACACCACATGAATCACCGCTGAAAAAGCGCCTGCTTCGCCTGCTTTAAGCATGGTAATTACTGGCACGATGGTGATAAAAATAGCGGCAAATATTTTTGCTACCTCTGCCATCGGCGCCCAGGAAAATTCATTGCCCAGACGGGCACTGGCGGGCGTCAGCTTCAGCGACGTAACGAGTAATAACAATAATCCCACATCACGCACCACGTTTTCCAGCGCAATGGAAACACCGAGAACCAAAATATTGACTCCGGATTTCCACAAGCCGCTGATCAAAACGAAAGCGACCACGCCAAACAGTAATAAAAAATTGAATTTGCCATCAATCGACAAAGGCGAATCCGGCGTCGGATCGAGCTGTAACGGGCGTTCTTCCTCGCGATTATGATAGTAGTGGCGATCAATCAGGTAGAAGATCACCAGCAAACTTAGACATAAAAACAAAGTAGGCTGTGCCAGATGTTTCAACGTCCACAAAAAATCCACTCCTTGTAAAAACCCGAGGAACAAAGGCGGATCCCCCAGCGGCGTCAGAGCACCACCGGCATTCGCCACCAGAAAAATAAAAAACACCATGACATGCTTCACATGCCGGCGATTGTCGTTGGCCCTGATCAGCGGACGTACCAGCAGCATCGCAGCACCAGTCGTGCCCATGACGCTCGCCAGCAAGGTGCCGAGCATCAGCAGGCCTGCATTCAATTCCGGGGTGCCATGCAGATTACCGTTCAGACAAATACCGCCAGCAATCACAAACAAACTACTCAATAAAATCATGAACGGCAGGTATTCAGCAAACAGCGTATGTGCAACACTGCCCGAGGCCACATCCGCGCCAAACACATAGGCACAAGGCAGCAGAAAGGCCAGCGACCAGCCAGCAACAATTTTGCCGAAATGCGCGTGCCAGATCGCCGGCATCAGCATGGGAGCGAAGGCAATCGATATCAGTACACCTGCAAAAGGGACGCTCCACAATGCTGACAAAGTAGAACCCTGCAAATCACCCGCAAAGCTCAGCGCGGGGAGCAACAGAAAAAACAAAGCGAATAAATAAACAAATCCTGCCGGGCGGATAACGTGTGTTTGTATCATTAAGATATTTTTTATTGTCATGATGAACCGCAGAAAGTAGCTAACAGAAACGAGATTTACGGGATACGCATGGTAGCCGGAAATAAGAGATAAAATTTTGCCAATTACAACAATTTCCCAGCAATCAAAAAATTTCATCCGACAGTCCGGCTTTTAAATGCAGATAGACATAACTAGATACATATCAAACCCTCGGTTCGACGATTTGCTAGCATCTTATCAGTTGACTCTGGCAGGACAAGCAATGCGGACAACGTATTTGCTTATTCGTAATTTATCTAAGCCTAATTTGTGAGTTAGTTGAAATTGCCTTAAAATACAAGGCTTTGCAACCATAGCACTTGATGGTTGTGCCTTAATACCCCCGAATACTTAAAGAAGGACTGTTATGACCCACGTTGTGACCGAATCCTGCATCCGTTGTCGCTATACCGATTGCGTGGATGTATGCCCGGTGGACTGCTTCCGCGCAGGTCCCAATTTCCTGGTAATTGATCCAGACGAATGCATCGACTGCGCTGTTTGCGTGGCTGAATGCCCGGTCAATGCAATCTATGCCGAGGAAGATGTACCAGCGGATCAACAACAGTTCATTAAGATCAATGCTGATCTGATCCGTAGCTGGCCATCTATTACCAAAACAATCAGCCCATTGACAGATGCCGATGACTGGAAAGATGTTAAAGATAAATTGCAGTATCTGGAACGTTAATCGGTTATCGCGGTAAGTGCGCTGCAATGCGCTTACCGACTCACTTATTCTCGCTCGCAAGAAAATCAGGAAATACCAAGTCGTATGGAAAACAATAAAACAAATCCAGTCAATGCAGTGATCGAGGCAGATGCCGTGATCATTGGCGCTGGTCCGGTCGGGCTGTTTCAGGTCTTTGAACTAGGTCTGCTGGAAATCAAAGCACACGTCATCGATTCACTCGCCGTCGTTGGTGGTCAGTGCGTTGAGCTGTATCCGGATAAACCGATCTACGACATCCCTGCTGTGCCCGTCTGCACGGGACAAGAGTTGACCGACAATCTGCTGAAACAGATCGAGCCGTTTGAACCGACCTTCCATCTGGGTCAGGAAGTGACGCTGGTTGCACGTCGAGAAGATGGCCGCTTTGATCTGGAAACATCGACAGGTACCCGCTTCATTACCAAAACGATTTTCATCGCTGCTGGCGTTGGCTCCTTCCAGCCACGCACATTGAAAGTAGAAGGCATTGAAGCCTTTGACAATAAACAAGTCTTCTATCGCGTCAAAGATCCTAGTCAGTTCCACGGCAAAAATCTGGTGATCTGCGGTGGTGGTGACTCTGCACTCGACTGGGCATTAAATCTGGTCGGCAAGGCTGAGTCCGTCGTGCTGCTGCATCGTCGTGACGATTTCCGTGCGGCACCGGCTTCCGTTGCGAAGATGAAAGAGCTGTGCGAGAACTTTGAAATGCAATTGACGATTGGTCAGGTCACCGGTATTGAAACCAAAGACGATCTACTGTCCGAGATCAAAGTCACCGGCGCTGATGGTGTGACGCGTCGTATGCCTTTGGACAATTTGCTAGTGTTCTTCGGTTTGTCGCCAAAACTCGGCCCTATCGCTGAATGGGGCCTCGACATCGAGCGTAAACAATTAAAAGTCGTCAATACTGAGAAGTTTGAAACCAACGTACCGGGTATTTTCGCGGTCGGTGACATCAATACCTATCCAGGCAAAAAGAAACTGATTTTGTCAGGCTTCCATGAGGCAGCGCTGGCAGCGTTCGGTGCGGCACCGTATATTTTCCCTGAAAAGAAAATCCACATGCAATACACGACGACCTCACCAAAACTGCACAAAATCTTAGGTGTAGAAACACCAGTCTTCGACTAATTCTGACATTTTCATCAAAAACCGCAGCTTGTGCTGCGGTTTTTTTATGTCCAGACAGTGTCCGAACCAAGCTCTGCACGGAGGATTGAATTAAATTAATATCTGACTATCTACCTAAATACCCACCTGAACAAAATTGAATATGTCTGAACCTGTCTGACTATTTCTCATCACTCATTTGGAGAAAATCTGAGATGCTGTCGCACAACAAGACTAGCTGGCAGGGGAAAATATTTCCTTGTTTTAAGATTAAAGATTTAACAGTAATTTACATCGCGGCAACAGCGATTTGGCTACAGCTGCGACAAAGTTTTAAATCTGGTTTATGATGCATTGCAACAAGCTAGACTACTTTTTCTAATCTTGAATTGATACACCTATCCGAAAGACACGATTATGCTCTATCAACTTCATGAACTGAACCGCGCTTTTCTGAACCCGATGACACAATGGGCAGAAGCATCATCGAAGCTATTTACCAATCCTGTTTCTCCTCTGGCGCACTCTCCTTATGCACAGCGTATCGCTGCGGGTTATGAGTTGCTGTTCCGCCTCGGTAAAGATTACGAAAAACCAGAATTCGGCATCACAACAACTACCGTCGACAAACAAACGGTAGAAGTTGTGCAAAGCACTGCTGTGATCAAGCCATTTTGCAAACTGCTGCATTTCAAAAAGAATTTGCCTGAAAAAGAGCTGAGCAAACTCAAGCAACCAACTGTCTTGCTGGTTGCGCCGCTGTCCGGCCATCATTCAACATTGCTGCGCGACACCGTACGCGGACTGTTGCCGCAACATGATGTGTATATTACCGACTGGACCGACGCGCGGATGGTGCCGCTTAGCGAAGGTACCTTTCATTTGCATGATTACATCTACTACGTTCAAGATTTTATTCGCTTGCTCGGACCGGATGTACACGTCATTTCTGTGTGTCAGCCAACGGTACCGGTACTTGCCGCGATCTCTTTGATGGCAACCGCCAAAGACCCGAAACTGCCAAAAACGATGACCATGATGGGCGGTCCGATTGATCCACGCAAATCACCGACACAAGTCAATAATCTTGCCACCGAAAAGAAATTTTCGTGGTTTGAAAATACCGTCATCTACAGCGTGCCAGCCAACTACCCAGGCTATGGCCGCAAAGTGTATCCAGGCTTCTTGCAACACACTGGCTTCGTCGCCATGAACCCTGATCGCCATGCGCAAAGTCACTGGGATTTTTACCAGCATCTGGTACAAGGTGATGATGAATCAGCGGAGCAGCATCGTAAATTCTATGATGAATACAATGCCGTTCTTGATATGCCAGCAGACTACTATCTGGAAACGATTAAAACCGTGTTTCAGGAATTTAATCTACCTAAAGGCACATGGGAAGTCGAAGGCAAATTAGTGCGCCCACAGGACATTAAAACCGTTGCCCTATTCACTGTCGAAGGCGAACTCGATGACATCTCAGGTCCGGGACAAACGCAGGCTGCACATGATCTGTGCAGCGGCATACCGACCAAGATGAAACAGGATTTCGTCGCACCTGGTTGTGGTCACTACGGGATTTTCTCCGGTCGCCGCTGGCGCGAAATTATCGCACCGAAAATCGGCGCGTTCATTCAGGAACATCGTTAATCTTCCCTTCAACCAATGATGCTCGGAAATTAGCTTGCGATGCTCTGATGCACCGCAAGCACTTACAAAAAAACCGCTTAAGACCAAGCGGTTTTTTTATTTAAGGTCAGATAATGTTATCTGCCAGTGTGCTCTTCTGAGCGAATCAGCCTTGTTGGCGACGTTTGCCAAACAGTGCCAGCACGCCCAGACCCAAGCCGAATAACAATGGTGTTGCAGGCAAAGGAATTGCCTGCGCGTTGCTGACGTTGGTAAACACAAAGTTTTCGTCATGGTAGTTGTAATCGCCACCGTTTCTCAAATCCTCAAAAGCCACATAAACACCTGCCGGTATTGCGATATCTCCAGCGTAAGAACTCGAGTAAATATGATTGACACCATCAGAGTTCAGTGATTTTTGTGAGAACCAGGTATCGCCGTTATTCAAGACATTCAGACGGAACACCAGACTATCGCCTGCATTCACCGTGCCGAAGTTCAGCATTTGCCCATAAACCGACGTGTGATTATTCAAACCGCTAATACCTGTATCAACGCCATTCACCAGTAAGCTCAAGGTATTCGTGTAACCTGCGGTCGAATCAGCAAAATAAGCTAAGACATCGCCAGTCGTAGTAGCAACGAAACTATAGAGTGTTGGATTTGGTGTCCCGCTGGCACCGTATGCCGTTGGTATGGCAGATGCGCTTGAGGCGACACCGAGACTGATGACTAAGGCTGCAAACAAAGACTTGAGCTTCATGTGATTTCCTTTAAGAAATTGGCGAAAAATTGAGTTAATAACACTAGATGCAGTCAGTAATGCAAATTCCATTCCATATTTCCCAGAGACTGTCATTAGCGTACTTTACAAAAAAAGGACAGTTCTCACCCCAATCCGATAGCCCGGGTTCAAACACGCCATTAATGACATCGAAAAAATACTGACAATCGCTTAAAACTCAACACTGGCACGACTTAGCGCACGACGAGCATCATTTGTTGGCGATTACCAAGACAGTATTTATTCATATTTTTAAAATTGTGCTTGATTAAAAAATACGTATCTTTTGCTGTGCGACGACGATCGAGCAGCGCCAGCCGAAGCACGAAAATATTGCTTTAAAGAGAGTAGTCTGACTGACTGTAAATAATTCCGACAGCCACTCCCCCCTCGGTTCAACTGATGACCCAACAGAGCAAGTACAGCTCGACTGTCCTCACAGCAACAGCAATACCGCCCGACAAGTTGCTGTTTCAAGGATAATAGGCATCTTCGCTATTCCATAGAAAAAGCACGTGTCACCCACCCTCGCAGACCAATTAGAAAATTTGCTACCGCAAACGCAGTGCACCAAATGCGGCTATCCTGCCTGCCGTCCCTATGCCGAGGCAATTGCTGAGGGTAAGGCGAATTACAACCAATGCCCGCCCGGTGGGCAAGAAGGCGTCAATCGCCTCGCGCAGCTCTTGGGCAAACCCCGTATTCCCCTCGACATTAGTCATGGTCTGGAACGCGTGCGACCCGTCGCGGTGATCGATGAAGCGTATTGCATAGGGTGCACGCTGTGTATTCAGGCATGTCCCGTTGACGCAATACTTGGCGCGGCAAAGCAAATGCACACCGTATTACCGTCACTCTGCACTGGCTGCGACCTCTGCGTCGCCCCCTGCCCGGTCGACTGCATTAGCATGGTCGATGTCACGCCGGGCAAAACGGGCTGGAATGCGTGGACGCCAGATCAGGCGGATCAGGCTCGTCAGCATTTTCACGCACGTGAATTACGATTAAAAAGAGACGCTCAAGAAAATGATGACAGGCTCGCCGCCAAAGCGGTGGCAAAACTAGCCGCCTTAGCAGACGAACCAGCATTAAGCGCCGCAGAGAGTGCAGAGCGCGATCGCAAAAAAGCGATCATCGCCGCCGCCATCGAGCGCGCCCGTCTGAAAAAACTTGATGCCGACACGGATAAGAACAAGTCATGAATAAACTAAAACGCTATGAAATTTTTAGTCGCTTGCAAGCGCAAAATCCGCATCCGACTACCGAGCTGGAATACACAAGTCCGTTCGAATTATTGATCGCCGTATTGCTGTCCGCACAAGCCACCGACGTCTCCGTCAACAAAGCAACACGCAAACTCTATCCGGTAGCCAATACACCGGAAAAAATCCTTGCACTCGATGTAGAAGGACTGATTCCGTATATTCAAACGATAGGATTATTTCGCACCAAAGCAAAAAATGTGATTGCTACCTGCAAGATCCTGATCGATCAGCATGGCAGTGAAGTACCGAAGGAGCGCGAGGCATTAGAAGCACTGCCCGGTGTCGGCAGAAAAACAGCGAATGTCGTCATGAACACCGCCTTTGGCGAGCCGACGATTGCGGTAGATACACACATCTTCCGCGTCTCTAACCGCACAGGAATTGCACCCGGCAAAAACGTCGATATCGTCGAAGAGAAGCTGCTCAAGTTTGTGCCTGATGAATTTAAACTTGACGCCCATCACTGGCTGATTCTGCATGGTCGCTATACCTGTCTTGCACGCACACCCAAATGCTGGAACTGCATGATCGCTGACCTCTGCGAATACAAACAAAAAACGCCCTTACCAAAGGGCGCTTAAAACTAAATTGCATTTAATTTAATTTAATTTAATTTAATTTAATTTAATTTAATTTAATTCAGCGTAACACCACACAACACCATATCCCATTTACAACAGCAGAATGTGCCCGGCTACTGCGGGCACAGCGATCCGTCAGACTATCTTGCATGCCTCATCAAAACTCAAGCGTGGCGAGCGCGGAAATACTTTGTCTGCATCGCCATAACCGATATTGCAAACGAAATTCACCTTCACCGATGTACCGGCAAAGAATGTCGCATTCAGTTTTTCCGGATCAAAGCCAGACATAGGGCCGCAATCCAGCCCAATCGCACGCGCAGCCAGCATCAGATATGCGCCTTGCAAAGACGAATTACGGAAAGCCGTCGCATCGATCAAAGGCTGGTTACCGACAAACCAGGAGCGTGCATCAGCATGCGGGAAAATTTTTGGTAACTGCTCGTAAAATTCCATATCCATACCAATGATCGCCGTCACTGGAGCTGTCTTGGTTTTTTCCACATTACCCGGTGCCATGCAGTCGAGTAATTTAGCTTTTTCTGCGGCACCCTTCACAAAAATCACGCGGGCCGGAGAGCAGTTCGCTGAGGTAGACCCCCACTTCATCAAATCATATATCTGCTGTAATTGCGCATCGCTGACAGGCTTATCCTGCCAGGCATTATGCGTACGTGCAGTGGTGAACAAAGTATCCAGATGTTCTTGAGTCAGCATGATGAAATCTCCAGGTGAGGTTAAGCTGCGGATCATACCTGAAACTGTCAATGCATTCACCAACTCGCCTGCCGGTGAGAGTAACTCAAGGTGGGCTATCGGGAGACGAATGGGCGGCTATTTGCAGAGCCGAGTACAATACGCGCATCCCGGATTTTGAGTTTTACCATGTTCACACCTAGCCAACACGATGTACGCCGCTTCTTCTGCGAAACCTACCGCAAATCGACTGCCAGAGAAATCCTGACGCCCTTAGAAAGCATCGCTGCCGACTGGTTGAATCAACATCCCGAATACCATTCGATTCTGGGCGACCTTGATGCGGCACTAGCCGCCGATTACAGCGTTGATCAGGGGCAAACCAATCCTTTCCTGCATCTGTCCATGCATCTGACGATTAGCGAACAGATCTCGGTGGACCAACCTGCCGGTGTCCGTTTCGCGTTTCAGCGTTTGACGCAAAAAACTAACTCAGAACACGAAGCCCATCACCAGATCATGGAATGTCTCGGTGAAATGATCTGGACCTCGCAACGTACTGGCCTGCCGCCAGATGGCGCAGCCTATATTGACGCCCTCAATCTACGGGCACGCTGATACGGTTCAAAAAAAGCAGCTCCCACATACACCGCTAAAACTCGCCCGACCAGCGCGCCAAAGCTCTGTAAAAATCCTCAAAAAAATGCCGTTAATTAAGCGGCATTTTTTATTTTATTGAGCGGCGCAAGCGATAAAAAAGCCACGACTTCTCGTGGCTTTTTTAATACTGAAAACTCAATCTGCAATCTACAATCACAATCTGCTCACTCACACTAACCGAACAGACGAGATAATTGCAATTACTTACGCATGACGATGCTGCCTGGCAAACTATTCAGGTACGCTGCAATGTTTTCGATATCGGCGTTTGACAAAGCTTTTGCCTGTGCACCCATGATCGCGTTACCACGGCCGTTTGGCGCATCAGCACCGTGTTGATAAGCTTTCAGCGCGTGAGCGATGTAGTCCTTGTGTTGACCAGCCAGTTTTGGGTAACTAGGATCGATAGGGGAATTGTAGTCTTTACCGTGGCAAGAGAAACAAGCGGCTTTTTCAGCGGCGGCTTTACCTGCTTCGATATTTCCGCCAGCGACAGCGGACAAAGACACTGCCGACAAAGTCGTCAACAATAAGGCCAGTAATGTGTTCTTTTTCATGATTGCTCCTGTTCTTATTTTTGTAGGCTTATTTCTGCTGAGCATAGTAAGCAGCCAAATCAGCGATATCCTGATCAGACAAGCTACCAGCAATACCACGCATCGTCGGGTGTTTGCGATCGCCCTTTTGGTAGGCTTTCAACGCGCTTTCGATGTACTTGGCAGATTGACCACCAATCATCGGCACTTGAAATACCTCAGGATAAGTTGCTTTGTAACCAGCGATGGCGTGGCAACCAATACACATGGCAACTTTGTTTTCAGCAGCCTTGGCATTGCCAACCACATCTGCCGCAGCGGCAACCTGGGTAACGCTCACCAGGGCGAGAAGTGCGAACAATTTTTTCATAATAGCGAGGATAGAATTATCGAAAGGGCGGTTTGATCCAACACAGTATTTTAGCTGATTACAATCAAATTTACCTAAAATAGCTGTCCTCCATGATCGAAAGTCCGTCTTTTTTTATGCTTTAGCACAACAACCCCGCGTCAAACACAGAGCAATACCGTCAAAATAGCACAGCCGTTCACAAGACCTCCCGTTCTCGCTTATACTCAATCCCAGTGCAATCCGCTATTTCATCTGCTCAATATACATTCACATCTGACCCCCAATCACACCATGACACAAGCAACCCGCTTTGACGGCGCACAAAACTATGTCGCGACCGATGATTTGAAACTGGCAGTCAACGCTGCCCTCAAACTGCAACGCCCGCTGTTGATCAAAGGCGAACCCGGTACCGGCAAAACTATGCTGGCCGAAGAAGTCGCTGCCGCGCTGAATATGCCACTGCTGCAATGGCACATCAAATCCACGACCAAAGCCCAGCAAGGCCTGTATGAATACGACGCCGTATCACGCCTGCGCGACTCGCAGCTCGGTGACGAGCGCGTCAAGGACATTCACAACTACATCGTCAAAGGCGTGTTGTGGCAAGCCTTCACAGCCAATGAGCCGGTCGTGCTGCTGATTGATGAAATCGATAAAGCCGATATTGAATTTCCTAACGATTTGCTGCGCGAACTTGATCGCATGGAATTCTACGTCTATGAAACCCGCGAAATGGTGCGTGCCGTACATCGTCCGCTGGTGATCATCACCTCGAACAATGAAAAAGAATTGCCAGACGCCTTCCTGCGCCGCTGCTTCTTCCATTACATCAAGTTCCCGGAAAAAGAGACGATGCAAAAAATCGTTGATGTGCATTTCCCTACACTCAAAAGCGACCTGCTCGCCGCTGCCCTGCAAACCTTTTACGAAGTCCGCGAAGTCAATGGTCTCAAGAAAAAACCATCGACATCCGAACTCATCGACTGGCTCAAGCTTTTGCTCGCCGAAGATATTCCACTCGAAGCTCTGCGTAGCAAAGACAACAAACTTGCCGTGCCACCGCTGCATGGCGCCTTGCTGAAGAATGAGCAGGACGTGCACCTGTTTGAACGTCTGGTATTTATGTCCCGCACCAATCGCTGATCACTGGTATCTGCAACATATAAAAAAATGCCGCTAATTCAGCGGCGTTTTTTATTTGATAATTTGATAATTTGTTTCTTCATCAGGACTTACGCAAAACGACAAACTGCCAAGCAGTTACAAAGCAACACGCAGGCTGGATGCGGCTTCCAAAGGTTTTTCGTGCCAACAGGCGCATCCAGCCTGCGGATTCGTTTGTGGAACTCTAAAAACCCATTAATCGATATCTCATAACACCGCTTACTCCTGCCTTTTCTCTGTGCCTCTGTGCCTCGGTGCCTCGGTGCCTCGGTGTTGCTATGGTGAGAGAGTTTGGTTTTGCGTCAGTCCTGTTTAGCTAGCGCTCAATGCTGATGTCCTGCCTCTTGCTTCCCCTGTACATCCAGCATCGGCGCTGGTGCTTTTAAGTCTTTTTTGCTTTGACCTTCCTTCGGGATTTCTACCCAATCCCAGCGTCCCTGCTCACACAACTGCGTGACTTTAAAATACAACTTACCCGGCGTATCCGGCAATTTCACCTGAACTGAAAACTCATCATAATGCGCGTCCGGCAATAGTCCCTCAGACCAGCTCACCTCACGCACATCTTTGCTGATAGTTTTACCGTGTGACTGATATGGTGTCGCCAGGTCCTCAACTTGGGTAGTCAGCTTCCAGCCCGCTTTGGGCATGGGTTTGGCGCCCATCACACCATCAGGCAATGTGACTTTCACGGTATGGGTGCCACTGCCCTCACAGCCATGACCAATCTTAAATGTCAGCTTTTGATAAGCACCTGTAAATGCGGTCGTTTGCTCCATCGTGACATGAGCGTTCGCCATTGGCGACACCATGCCCACCAAAGCCGCCAACGCTACTAGAATCAGCGGGGCGTGCTTAATATGCTTAGTGTGCTTAATGTGCTTAGTGTTTTTAGTATGTTCAACGTTTGCTATCTGTGTCATTTGCTTCATATGAATTCTCTTTTTAGTGATGTTGTAGCCGGTTTCATGGATAGGTTTGGTTTATTCCCTGTCGCCGCGTGATTCGCTTGGTTTATTAACTGAAATTCAATCACTGGTGATGGCGGGCTATGGCGTAAGGACTGACTCAGATAAAACGCATAAGCATGCCAGATACCCAGAACACAAATCGCCGCCACGTTAAAACAACGTAAGGTACTCAATGTCAACGAGGCAGTCGCATGTGCCGGTGTCTCAGCATGTTGAGAGGTGGTGGTAATCGCTTGCATGATCTACTCCTGTCGATAAAAAAATTAATGATGCATCGCGCTGCTCGCCGCCTGATTCAGCGGTTTTGCAGCAGCCTTGATCTCGATCATCGTGCGCTTTTTATCCTTACCCTCGACTACCAGAGTCAGAGGAATCAGATCGCCCTCTTTGACCTGCGATTTCAGATCAATCAGCATCACGTGATATCCACCCGGATTCAGCTCAACAGCTTTCCCGGCTGGTAAATCCAGTGCTGGGACAGCCCGCATTTTCATCACGTTGTCGACCATCTCCATCTTATGCAATTCCACCGTCGCAGCGGCAGATGAGCGCACCTCGATCAAACGCACATCTTGCGCCGAAGTCAGTTGCATAAAAGCGCCCGTCACCTTTTGCTGGCTGACGGTAGAGCGCACCCAGGCATCTTTGACAGTGACTTGCGCCTGCGCTGATATCGCAGCAACGCTGAGTACGCTTGCGCCAACCAATCTAAGGAGACGGCTTTGGGAAAAAGTAAATGTGCTGGTGACTGTATTGGTGGTTATATTGATGATTGTGTTCATGCTCGTTTTCATAATGTGATCCTTCATTAAATAGTGTGAGACGCCATCAGGCTGCGCATATCCTGCGCACACTGACTGGCAGTTTGTTCATGTTTGAGTGCGAGACGGATGCGCCCCTCGGTGTCAAATACATAGGTGATCGCGGTGTGATCCATGGTGTAAGAACTGCCGCTAGGAATTTTTTTATAAAAAATCCTGAACTCCTTCGCCGCCTCTTCCGTTTCAGACACAGAACCGCTCAATCCCAAAAACCCGGGGTCAAACGCCGCCGTGTATTGCCGCAGCAATTCAGGCGTGTCGCGCTCAGGATCAATCGTCACAAACACGACCTGAATGTTGTCGCCCTCAGCACCAAGCAATTTGCGCACCTCAACCGCTCGCGCCAAGGCTGTCGGGCAAACATCAGGACATTGAGTGAAGCCAAAGAACAGCATCACATAGCGTCCTTTAAAGCTACCCAGCGTGCGAACAACGCCATCAGGACTACGCAAATGAAGCACCTTGCCGAAGTCCGCCCCCGTAATATCGAGTCCGGTAAACACCGGCGCAGAACGCGAGCAACCAGCGATGATACCGCCACCGATAGTCGCCATCACGGCAGTGACTGTACCGAATTGGAGTAAGGCACGACGTGAGGTCATAGCGCCACCTCGCACAACCTGAAGGGCAATGTGGCAGACAAACAGCGATCAGCCGCAGCGCACTGCCATGCGGCGGAGATTTTTAAATAGTCAGACATAAATTTCCTGAATGAATACAGCAAAACATCATGCAAAGCGAACTCAGCTAGGCATGCAGCATCAGAGATTCAGGACAAGACAGGCGGCGCACGCGGATTGGCGCTCACCCAGGAGAACAGTGGTTGAGGGGATTGATAAAACAGCGCAGAAAAAGTCTGCGTAAAACGCGGCACTACCGAAGCAGCAGTGACAGATGGTAAAAACAACTGATCATCGCTATGCAACAGACACAGAGCACAATGCGACGACGCCTGCTGCGAACCGGAGTCCGGTGTGAGTCCCGATGCAGCGCCAGTACTCTTGCCTGCCTGAACAGACGTGACTTTCACGACTTGACCAGTAACACGGTCAACCCACTTATTCCCGACCGCACTACAAATTTCGATCAACGCGCCGCTCTGGCTGCGCACCGGCATCGCCATCGACGGCATCAGCACATTCAACAGCAATGCGCAGCACGCAAGCCAGATAGTGAAGGTTCGAAGTCGGAAAGAAAGTCGCATACGCAGATTATAACCAATCGACTCATGT
The DNA here is from genome assembly GCF_049340185.1 of Undibacterium sp. Rencai35W. Classification (NCBI taxonomy): domain Bacteria; kingdom Pseudomonadati; phylum Pseudomonadota; class Betaproteobacteria; order Burkholderiales; family Oxalobacteraceae; genus Undibacterium; species Undibacterium sp. Rencai35W. Next base: position 156,669 of record NZ_JBMPPC010000003.1, on the reverse strand, counting down.
CCTGATAGCAGATACATAGTCGGAAGAAGCTGTAGAAAATGGCACCCGCAAATAACAGGCTCACACGCTGGAGCAAATGTAAAATCCCTGACTCCCCGGACAACATCCCCTCTCCATCTCCCGGAAGAAAGGCGTCCGCACCCCACCCGACAAAAGTCGCCCAAAAGTCAGCCCAACATCATCCCAAATAAAATTCATCCAAACCCACCCACGCCAAGATAAGCGCCCGTCTAATTCCTTAGAAAAAATATTTTCAAAAAAAACATCTTTTACGCCAGGTTTTCAGACAAAATAATGCGGCAAAGCTTGTGCTACGGCGCTTATGTCCCGTATTGCCGTGCGTATTGCCATTGCGCACCACCAACTCGCGAACAAAGCTGTCAGGCGCATTGCTTATTCAGACAGAGACATCCCGACTTACAACAACCAGACAAACCGACGACCAGCCATGAAAAAATCTCTCCAGCGCAGCATCCTCTCCCTCGCGATTGCCTTCACCCTGCCAGCCTTTGCCCACGCAGAGACCGACGCCGACCGCTGGAATCTGAAAGATCTCTACGCCAGCAGTGCCGATTGGGACAAAGACGCCGCCAAGCTCGATGCACAATTAAAAGAATTCAATACCTGCAAAGGTCAGATCGGCAGCTCGGTCAAACGCTTTAAAGCCTGTATAGATCTGAATCAGGATTTGCAAAAACGTCTGGCGCGACTCGCTAACTATGCGTCCTTCCTGCATGATCAGAACACTGGCGACAGCGCGGGTCTCGACATCAACCAGCGTGCCGAAATCCTGATGAGCAAGGTCGAAGAAGCCAGCTCGTTTCTACGTCCGGAGATCCTGCGCATCGGTGCACCGAAGATCCAAGGATTCCTGAAGCAAGATGCCTCGCTCAAAATCTATGCGCATCCGATGGACGACATCCTGCGCACCGCCAGCCACACGCTCGACAACAAAGGGGAAGACATCGTCGCCGCCTTTGGTCTGACAGCCAATGCTGCGCAAGCCGTGCATTCCACCCTGTCTAATTCCGATACGCAGTGGCCAAAGATCAGCGTCGAGGGCAAAGAAATCACGCTCGACCAGTCCGCTTACACCAAGTACCGCACCAGCGGCGACCGCAATATGCGCAAGCAAGTGTTCGATCAATATTGGTCCACATGGAAATCGTATGAACAGACCTACGGCGTCACCTTCTACGAGATGCTGAAAAAAGATTCGGTCTATGCCAAAGTCCGCAACTACCCCGACTCGCTGACCCAGGCACTGGACGGCAACAAACTACCACGCGCCGTCTACGACACCCTGATCGAACAAACCCGCGCCAACCTGCCGACCTTGCATCGCTACTTCAAATTACGTAGCAAACTCATGGGCATCCCCGACCTGCACTACTACGACATCTACCCGCCGATGATCACTGCGCAGGACAAGGCCGCGCTGAATTTCCCGATTGCGCAAGGTGTCGACCTGATGCTCGCCGCAGTCAAACCGCTCGGTGATGACTATGTCAAAGCGCTGGGCAAAGCCGTGACTGAGCGCTGGATGGACGTCTACCCGCGTCCGAAAAAACGTTCCGGCGCCTACATGCAAGGAACCTCCTACGATGTCCATCCGTACATCCTGCTCAATCACAACGATGATTACGAATCCGTCTCCACCCTCGCGCACGAATGGGGTCACGGCATGCACTCGTATCTCGCGAATAAATCGCAGCCCTTCATCACCTCCGACTACCCGATCTTCACTGCAGAAATCGCCTCCACCACCAATCAGGTGCTGCTGCAAGATCACATGCTCAAGATCGCCAAAACCGATGAAGAACGCCTCGCCTATCTAGGCTCAGAACTCGAAGGCATCCGTGGCACCTTCTTCCGTCAAGCCATGTTCGCCGACTTCGAACGCACCGTACACGCCAAGGTCGACAAAGGCGAATCCCTGACCGGCGAAGCCCTGACCAAAATCTACGGCGACATCCTCAAGACCTACCACGGCGACGCACAAAACATCCTCAAGATCGACGACCAGTACGCGATCGAATGGGCCGCCATCCCGCATTTTTATAACCGCTTCTATGTCTTCCAATACGCCACCTCAATCGCCGCCGGCACCATGTTCGCCGACGACATCCTCAAGGGCAAACCCGGCGCACGCGACAACTACCTCAACATCCTCAAAGCAGGCGGCTCGCAATATCCGTATGAGCTAGTAAAAGCAGCAGGCGTCGACCTCGCCACGCCAACACCGTACAAAGCAATTGTGGCGCGCATGAATAGCATCATGGATCAGATTGAGGGGATTGTTGCGAAGAGGAAGTAGTATTTAAGAGTTGCTGTAAGAGATTTTAGGATATGAATGGTATGCCTGCTTTAGGCATACCATTTTAGTTTTTTACGTTTCTATTTTTCATAAAAATATATAAAGATTTCCCATGCATCGTACGTTGTTTCTTTGTGCATTATTTTGCACTCTGCTCTCGTCAATCGCCCTCGCCGACACTCCAACACGAGCACGTGTAAGCACACCTGAGGATATACAGGCGATTACGCAAGTGACGCAGGATTTTCAGATGGCGATCCGGACTAAGAATCTGAAACAACTAGCTGGTCTGATGCTGCATTCCAAGCTGATGTTTGAATCACCAGCGTCACCGGAGATGGTGCGTTCTGTGCGGGAGAAATTTGACCCTAGTTTTGACGGTACTGGATCAAGCAGTTATACAAGTTTTGCGCAATTCGTTGCAAAGGATAAAGGCAATCTGGACGAACGCTTTAGCAATATTCAGATTACCCAAGACGGGCACATTGCTTGGGTAATCTTCGATTATGAATTTGTGAAAGACAATCAGGTAGAGAACTACGGCGTGGAGACCTGGCAGATGATGAAAAATGCAGACAGTCAATGGAAGATCATCAGCGTCGTCTGGTCGTCACATCCAGCGGTGCCGGTGAATAAGCCTGCGGTATCATCCAATACCGTAGAGAAGAAGTAAGCTGATTGACGCTAATTTTCTTAAGGTCGCTTCGTTTGACTTCGGCTGACACTCTGAACATGCAGCTAGCCCGTAGGGTGCGCCATGCGCACCGCTTTGTATTTGCATTACCCGTAACAACCATTCTTCTGCATCACTGGTGCGCACGGCGCACCCTACTGTCTGCTAATTTATCGATCCGAATAAATAGAGCGCATCAATAAAAATAGATCCTATCCGCGCACGCTCTATCATCAAGGCAGGCAACCAGACTACCTGATAACCTCTGCAAACTGTTCCCTGAATTTTGCAGTTTGTCGCAATGCGCTTGTTTGCGATGCGGGGTGACGATACAGTCCTTTTCATCGACAACTACTATTCTCTCGGGCCTCATCCAGACTTGATCCAAGCCTCACTGATACCTGACAGATCACATCATGACTACCAACGACACCAACGTATCTACTCCCATTGCAGACACGATTGCAGGCAACGTGACAGCCCCTTCGGCAAGCGCGCCAGCGATCTCATTGGGGCGACGTATTGTCGAGTTTCCGCTGACGCGTATTGTGCTGGCGGTGTTTTGTTTTCTGGTGCCGTTCTTGATAATCCAGGCAGCTTCGTCAAAATTTTTTGATGAGAAGTTGTATACCAAGATCGGTCAGTTATGCGGTGCCTTTATCGGGTATGGTTGTTATGTCTGGTATGTGCGCAAAGTTGAGAGGCGCTCAGCGCTTGAATTGTCGTTGAAGGGTGTCGTGAGTGAATTCAGCACCGGCTTTGTGCTTGGCGGGGCAATGGTCTGTATGACAGTGGGTGTGATTGCCTTGCTGGGTGGATTTCAGATCACGGCAAAATCGCCCTGGAATGTGATCATGATCCCTTTGCTGACGCATCTGACCATCGGCATGGTCGAGGAGATGCTGTTGCGCGGGGTGTTCTTCCGCGTGGTGCAGCAATCACTGGGAAGCTGGCTGGCGTTGCTGACATCGGCGGTGGTGTTCGGTGCGATGCATCTGGTGAATGACAATATTACTGTCCTTGGCTTTGCCAGCATCACGGCAGCCGGATTGTTGCTGGCGGCGGCGTTCATGGTGACGGGCAGACTGTGGTTATGCGTTGCGATGCATGCGGCCTGGAATTTTTTTCAGGATGGTATTTTTTCGGTATCGGTATCGGGACATCCGGCACGCAATGGCTTGTATATCGGCAAAATGAATGGACCTGACTGGCTGACCGGCGGTGCATTTGGTATCGAGGGATCGGCAATTGCGCTGGCTGTGGTGGTGCTCGTAACGCTGGCGTTACTGGCAATGGCAAAACGCAATGGTCGCATTGTGCTGCCGTTTTGGCAGCGTGCTGGCAGCTAAAAAATCCTAAGTTTTTTCAAGGTTTTAGAAGTTTAAAAAGTTTAAAAAAAGGGAAAAACTATCCTTATTCGCAGAACTCATTTTAAACTGTACAACGCTATCCGCAGCCTCCATGCGGCCTGCAAGCCAGAATTGGTCTGAAAGGCGCATGGGAATTGCGTATTAAGTTGGTACTTTATGGTACTTCAGGCTCTGTATTTATTCGCCGCGATACGCTTGCTCTAACGCGGCAATATCGATCTTGCTCATCGCCATCATCGCTTGCATTACACGGGATGACTTGGCAGCGTCGGGATCATTCAGCATAGCGATCAGCGGGCGCGGAACGATCTGCCATGAGAGGCCGAATCTGTCCTTGAGCCAGCCGCAGGCACCGGGGCTGCCGCCTTCGCTGAGCTTGCTCCACATCATGTCGACCTCTGTCTGATCCTGACAATCCACGCTGAGTGAAATCGCCTCAGTGAACGGAAATTGTGGCCCGGCATTGAGGGCAATAAATTCCTGCCCCTCTAGCTCAAAACGCATGGTCAGCACTTTACCGGCAAGCGCAGGCATGGCGTCGCCATAACGGGATACTTCGTGAATTTTTGCGTTACTAAAAATACTGAGGTAATGATGGACGGCTTCTTCGGCGTTGAAGTTGAACCAAAGGCAGGGTGTGATTTTTTTCATGAATTGTCTTCACTGTTTATCTGACGTTGACTGACCAATTAGATTATCGATTGGATTAGTCGATTGGATTGCCGACTGGAGTACCGGCTAGTCATGTTGCCGCTACACACATGGATTAGTCACTGTGCTTGGGGTGGCGACTGCGCCTATTGCGGCTTATTTAGATTATCGGTTCACGAGAACTTCAAATCCGCCAAAGATCATGCGCTTGCCATCAAAGGGCATGGGAGTGACCGCAGGATCGAAGCGCGGGTCTTTCATGAGTTGGTCCCAGGCAGCGTCACGGACTTCTTTGGATGGCCAGGTCATCCACGAGAACACGACCGTTTCATCAGGCTTGCATTGGACTGCCATCGGGAACGAGGTCAGCTTGCCCTCGGGTACGTCGACGCCCCAGGTTTCAACGTAATGGAGGACGCCTGCTTCTTTAAAAATTGCCGCAAATCCTTCGGAATATTTTTTATATGCGTCGCGATTGGCGGTAGGTACCGCGGCGACAAATCCATCTACATAATGCATTTTTATCTCCTGAGTCGTTATTCGTATTTTGCTATGCTGCAAAATCTGACTGGCATCGTTTGACACCGTTGATCTCTGTCTATCGCGGCATAGGAAATGGGATACTACGCCTTAATCAGAGCGTCGCCAACTGAGGAGCAGAGGCAAAACAGGACCGCTATGCACTTGCACGACGGTCCTGTTATGCATCAGATAGCCAGGATTAACGGCCGGTCTCTTTCAGATAATCTGCGCGCGCAGCCAGTGCCGTGTCGGCGAAATCTGAAAACATCCCATCCACGCCGAGGCGGAAAAACTGCATATATTCGGCCTTAGGATCGCCGTTGTAATTCGCGGCGAGACGACGCTTTTCGTTGCGGAAAGTGTAAGGATGCAGCAGCAAACCTGCTTTATGCGCGTCGCTGATCAGTGTGCTTGGTGCGAGGGTTGTGGTGTCGGCATCATTGATTTTGCCATCGCCGTTGACGTCAACAATTTTGCCATCGGCACCTACCGTGCCCTTGACGCTGACGATGTAACGCTTCCACGGACCGATGCCGTCTGCATAGGTTTTAATCTCGGCCAGACCGGCTGGCGTCACCATATCGCTGAATAATCTTTTATCGCCGGACAAAGCCCAGTCATACGGACGATCGTACGGTGCCGCATAGGTCAGCGCGCCGGTCTTGAGATCGACATCATCGGCATCAATCAGTTGAATCAGCTTGGTGTTCAAGCCTTTTTTACGCATCTCTTTCAGGCTGCCCGGCTCAAAAGACTGTACATAGATCGGTGCAGTTTTATCGTTCCAGCCAGCCTTGTTGATCAGGTCGATGAGTTTGTCTTCCAGTGGCAAACCCAGAGCGCGGTGATAGCTGGGGTTCTTGGTTTCTGGATAGACGGCAATCGTGCGTCCGGTGTCTTTGCTCTTGGCTTTGACCAGATCAATAATCTCCTGAAAGCTGACAATTTTATACAGACCATTGTATTGTTGCGGACGTTCTGCATCGGTAGAGATGCCGCCCAAGGTCTTGATCTCTGCAAACGTAAAATCACTGGCGAACCAGCCTGTCTGCACTTCACCATCGACGCTCATGGTTTTTTTACGTGCGGCGAATTCCGGATGTTTGTCGATGTCAGTGCTGTACGCCAGATTAGGATCATGCCGGGCGATCAGCACGCCGTCTTTGGTCGATACGAGATCCGGCTCAATCGCATCAGCGCCGAGCTCAATCGCTTTGACATAGGCTTCATAAGTCTCTTCGGGCAAATAACCCGAAGCACCGCGATGCGCCACCACAATCGGTTTGTCACCATTGAGTGTGAGCAAAGGGGCAGGACTAGAGCCGCCACATGCAGCGAGCAAGACCGTGGCAGAACAGGCTAAGGACAAAGGCAAATAGGACGACAAGGAACGTGAAGGCAACATGGGAATCTCTCAGTTGAATGGAACTGAGAAGATATAAGTTGTGTATGACGGGGTGATGACAAAAAATACACATCAACTACTGTTTGCGAATAAACTGTCAAGATAAAATAAGCGACGCACAATTTTAATAAGCCAAGAAAATGATTCACTTTTTAACGAGCAGATGTTCAGCCCATGCACTACTTCTACTTTTTATTCTTTGCCTGAATTTAACTGGAACAGAGCAAGCGTGCGCAACAGACCAAAAAGCTGAAATAACAACAGAGCTAATCTCCTTGTTTCAGCAGGATCAAGCTGTTCGCAAAAATCTAATCGCTAACAATCCAAGCACGATAGAAAAAATGCTCTCTACAGATCATTACAATGCAGAACGATTGAATAAGATTATTCGCCAGATTGGCTGGCCATCAGAAAATAAAGTCGGGATAGAAGCAAGCAAAGCTGCCTTTTTTATTGCTCAGCATGCCATCAATGATCGTCCACTGATGGAACTCGCTTTAGTGAACCTGGAACATAGTTTTAAGTCAGGTGAGCCGTCAGGAAAATATTTTGCGATGATGTACGACAGATTGAAATTATTAGACGGCGAACCGCAAAAATATGGCACACAAATCATACGTAACAAAAATTCTTGTAGTGTTTATTTATTACTAGATAAAGAAAAAGTTAGTTTATATCGGGAAGAAGCAGGTTTCCAACAAGACTTAGATTCTTACCAAAAAGAAGTGTGCGAACGACCAGAGTAATTGACTTTTCAGGAAGTAATAACCAGATACAATTAAGTAGCGGCGAGATGCTGTCGCTTACGCAAAGTCGCCAGCGCCTCAACACGTTTTAATAATTCCCTGTCGTTCCAGGGTTTTTTAAAGATGCCATACAGGCCCTGGTACTCATGCACCCTCGCCTGCAACTCATCATGGCCTGTGATCGCAATGATGGGCATGTCCTCAGTGTCGATACCGCCCAGCACGGCGGCGATGAGCTCCAGACCGTTCATGTTGGGCATTTCTAAATCCGTGATCAGCACCGCGAAAAATTCTTGCGCCATTTTATGCATCGCCTCGACACCATCGACCGCAAGTTCGACTTTATAGCCTGCGTTATCAAATAGTTTGCCGAGTTTGGCGCGGGCGACTGCAGAGTCATCGACAATCAGGATGCGGGTACGGGTGTCTTGGGGCGGCGTCTCTGGTTCTGGTAAAGATATTGGTAAAGCGGGCTCGTGGTTTTTGCCACGGCCAAATACGATCAGCACGACGAATAGCACTAATGCGATGGCAATACCCAGCGGCAAAAAATAATCGCTCAAGACGTGATACACCTGCGCGCTCAAGTTGACCAAAGGCGAGAGAGTGGTGCTCATACGGCGTGCATTTTAAAAAGAGACGTCAGCATAGAGGTGACAATTCAGCAAAATAAGGGAGAAATCTTATTCTAATGTTATTTTTTGACTTGACCGTGATTCTTTTACCAAACACGCCACAAATAGTGCGCTTGGTGTAGATGAGCAAGATTGACCTGGGCAAACATCTTGCGATCGTCTTGCTGAAATAGGGTAGAAAAAACTGCGCTGCGCCATATCCAACAGCCTGAAGAGCCAATGCAAAGACAATCCGGTTATCCGCATAAGGAATGCTTTTATATGATACTCCTACCCAGTATATTTTTTATCCGCAATAGAATAAAGCGGATAAAGGCATATTTTACTTATAAATAGGGGGAGTATGTGTCTCTATTAGCATTCATCAAGTCGGCCATCACACTCCCCGGCGAGGACGCTTGAACTTTGAGGACATCAAGCGGAACTGGTGCTGGCACAACGCTTAGTCAGTTACCGGACTGGAACTGGTTTTGGGCGTTGTCGATTTCAATCCGTCTTTAAACGCCTTGGTCCATTTTTCTGTTTCTTTTTTGACGATGTCGTGACGGTGTGTCGAGACGCGCAGGAGTTCGGCTATGCAGATCGTGGCGTCAGGCGTGGCAGATTGGTTTAGTGATTGGCTCAGCGACTGGTTCAGGGATAGCTGCAGCCAGTGCAAGCTAAACTCTTCACGCAAGCGCTCCAGTTCTTGCTGTGCCAGCACAAACCGCATCCAGGCTTCGGCATGACCATAAAGTTTTTCATAGGCGTACAAACTTGCGGTCAAGGCGATGAATACCGACGTCCACAAGGGAGAAATCGTCCATCGGTCCGATATTGCCATCTGCGAGAATGACGGCGTAATCGTCGCCAGCCCACCGCAGACGATCATCGCTACACGCAGCCAGCGGGCGCGCCAGCCGCGGGATTCGCTTTCTTTTTGGTACCAGTCGATGGATGCATTGAGTTCTGCCATCAATTGGCGCTTCGCATCCTCTATCCGGCTTTCGGCACTTTTATTGATGTCGATAGCCGTCAGTTTATTCGCTGAATTATCCATCGTCTCCCTTATCTGTTACGTCTATTTTTACGCTATCAGTCTGACTGCAATGCTTGAATATATAACTATTCAAATGTGAGGACGCGTAAATGCACCGCTCTATGCCATCAGCGGTCAGCGCTGCATACTTTCCCACACCTTCTGCAAACGTTTTACGGATACCGGCATTGGCGTGCGTAATTCTTGTGCGAATAAGGACACACGCAACTCTTCTAGCAGCCAGCGGAATTCCGTCAACTTAGGATCAGCATCGTTTCCAGTTTTACGCGGCGTGCGTTGCCATGGCTGTGCGACGCTATTCCATTCCGTCAGTGATTTCGCATCACGCGCCGGATCGGCACGTAATTTTTCCAGACGCACGGTAATCGCTTTCAGATAACGGGGGAAATGCGATAACTGAGTAAAGTCATTCTCCGCGATAAAGCGTTTGCCGATCAGTTGTTGCAACTGGGTTTGTATATCGCGCTCTGCTGCGGCATGGGCTTTAATGCCTTGAAGTTTTTTCGGCAGGCCGTAATACTCGCCTAGAATTTGCGCGGCGAGACGGGCGATTTCGTTCGCCAGTAGATTTAATCTGCCCTTGCCTTCTTCGCGGCGCTTATTAAATTCACCGGAATTGGTTGGCAGCGGATGTTGCAAACAAGCGCGCTCCAGCGCAGTCTGAATGATCTGATCACGCAGCTCTTCCTGCGAGCCGAGGGCCATAAATTGCATGCCCATTTGCTGCAAGCCGGGGATATTTTTTTCCAGGAACTTGACTTGCTCTTTCAACTGCAAAGCAAACAGGCGCCGCATCCCGATGCGATGCACACGGGCCGCTTCATCGGGATCATCGAAGACCTCGATATGACAATGCGTGAGCTTATCGACCAGTGCCGGATAACCGATCAGCGTTTGTTTGCCCTGCTGAACTTCCAGCAGCTCTGGCAATTCATCAAAGGTCCAGGCAGTCAGATTCTCTTGCAGCTTCGCCTGCTGTGATGCGGATTGCGTGACAGCAGCGCGATTTGATGCCGGATTGCGAGACGCATCTGACGAATGAGACTTGGCATTGGTTTGCTGATTTGCCTGCTTACTGGTTTGTCCGGCAGTTTGGTTTGCTGTTTGCTTCGTAGTTTGATTAGCAAGCTGCGCCCCGGAGTCAAGCAACGCCAGTTTTTCGGCAGAGGCGATCCGTTGAAAACTCTCTCTGGCCTGTCCGCCGAATTCGGCACGCAAGCTTGACAGATTGCGTCCCATATCAAGCTGACGACCGTGCTCATCAACGACTTTAAAATTCATCGTCAGATGGACGGGCAGCGTCTCAAACTTGAAGTCCGTCGTCTTACAGTGCAAACCCGTTTGTTCCCGGATATCGGCAATCACGACATCCAGCAAATTCCCTGTACTGAACTCATTGCGCTCACAAAAACCTGCGGCATACTCCGGCAACGGCACGCAGTGGCGTCGAATTTTTTGTGGCAAGGACTTGATCAGCAAATGCACTTTTTCTTTCAACATGCCTGGCACTAGCCATTCGCTGCGCTCTGCCGATACTTGATTCAGTGAAAAAAGTGGGACGCTGAGCGTGACACCATCACGCGGGCTGCCGGGTTCGAAGTGATAACTGAGTTGCAATGCGACGCCGCTCACTTGCATGGTTTTCGGGAACAGATCTGTGGTGATGCCGGCCGCTTCGTGGCGCATCAATTCATCTTTGTTCAAGTACAGCAGCTTAGGATTTTCCTTGATGGCGTCCTTATGCCATTGCTCCAGCAAGACCGCGTTATAGACGTCAGCGGGGATATGCTTATCGTAAAACGCGGCAATCAATTCATCATCGACTAGCACATCGAGGCGACGTGACTTGTGCTCCAGATTTTCAATCTCACGCACCAGCTTTTGGTTATGGGCAAAAAACGCTAAGCGAGTATCCAGCTCGCCGCCGACCAGTGCATCACGGATAAAAATTTCACGCGCTTCGGCAGGATGTGTCAAACCATATTGAATGCGGCGCTGGCTATACACCACTAAGCCATATAAGCTTGCCCGCTCGAACGCAGAGACTTGTCCTGTGCGTTTTTCCCAGCGTGGCTCACCATAGGATTTTTTGAGTAAATGAGCACCGATTTTTTCCAACCATTCTGGTTGCAACTGGGCGATGCAGCGGCCATACAAACGTGTGGTATCCACCAGCTCTGCGGCCATCACCCAGCGTCCTGCTTTTTTGGCTAAAGTGGAGCCAGGCCAGATATAAAACTTGATCGCGCGTGCGCCAAGATAATGGGCTTCTTCATCGGACTTATAGCCGATATTGCCGAGTAAGCCCGTGAGCAATGCCGTGTGCAATTGTTCATAGGTGGCTGGTGCTTCATTCATGCGCCAGCCCTGCTCCTTGACGATTGTCAGCAACTGGCTATGCACATCGCGCCACTCGCGCAAACGCATTTGCGAGAGGAAGTTCGCACGACAGTTGTCTTGCAACTGGCGATTAGTTTTTTTGTGCTCTATCGCATCTTCAAACCATTTCCAGATTTTGAGATACGAAGTGAACTCGGATTTTTCATCGGCGAATTTTTTATGGGCGAGATCGGCGGCGGCTTGCGCTTCCATCGGGCGATCACGCGGATCTTGCACCGACAAAGCGGCTGCGATGATCAGCACTTCACTCAGTGCCTGATTGTCACGCGCCGCCAGAATCATGCGTCCGACACGCGGATCGAGCGGCAATTTAGCGAGCTGCTTACCAGTCGGCGTGAGTTGATTACCCTCATCCATCGCACCTAATTCTTGCAGCAACTGATAGCCATCAGCAATCGCCCGACCGGGTGGTGGCTCGATAAACGGGAAACTTTCTACATCCGTCAAATGCAGGGACTTCATCCGCAGAATAACGGCAGCTAAGGATGAGCGCAGAATTTCTGGTTCGGTAAATTTTGGTCGCTGGATGTAATCAGTTTCTTCGTACAAGCGTATGCACACACCCGCAGCGACACGGCCGCAACGACCAGCACGCTGATTCGCGGCTGACTGCGCAACTGGTTCGATCTGAAGTTGTTCTACTTTGTTGCGATAGCTGTAGCGCTTGACGCGTGCCAGGCCGGTATCGACCACGTAACGAATACCCGGTACTGTCAGCGATGTCTCTGCGACGTTTGTCGCCAGCACGATGCGACGCGCATTGCTGACTTTAAAAACACGCTCTTGCTCTTGTGCTGACAGACGTGCGAATAGCGGCAAAATCTCGACATGATCGGGATGATGCTTGCGCAAGGCTTCGGCAGCGTCACGGATCTCGCGCTCACCTGGCAAAAATACCAGCACGTCACCAGAACCAACCCGACACAATTCATCAACCGCATCCGTGATCGCTGTCATCAGGTCGCGCCCTTTATCCTTGTCATCTTCTTGCACAGGGCGATAGCGCACCTCAACCGGATACAGGCGACCGGATACTTCAATCACCGGTGCTAGCTTGGGTTCTGGACCGCCGGGATTGGCAGAATCGTCTGCAAAATGATTGGCAAAGCGCTGCGCATCAATCGTCGCCGAGGTGATGATAATTTTCAGATCACGGCGCTTGGGTAATAGCTGTTTGAGGTAACCGAGCAGGAAATCGATGTTCAAACTGCGCTCATGCGCCTCATCGATGATGATGGTGTCATATTGCCTGAGCAGCGGATCGGTCTGCGTTTCTGCCAGCAGAATACCGTCGGTCATGAGTTTGACCGACGCGCCTTTGGTCAAGGTATCGGTAAAACGCACCTTGAAACCGACATGTTCACCGAGCGGCGAATTCAGCTCTTGTGCAATCCGTTTAGCAGTCGATGAAGCGGCAATACGGCGCGGCTGCGTGTGCCCGATCAGACCCTTCTGACCACGCCCCAGCTCCAGACAAATCTTTGGTAACTGGGTCGTCTTGCCTGATCCGGTCTCACCGCAAACAATAATGACCTGATGCTTTTGCAAAGCCTCGGCGATTTCGGCACGCTTGCCCGATACCGGCAATTCTTCGGGATAAGTAATCACAGGCGGCGGATTGCGAAACGGTAGCGCACGTTCAGACGGGGCATTTGTCCCGATTTGCGCAGATTTTTCGGCTACCTTTGCCGCTGGTCTGGTTGAGCTACCAGGTTGACGCGCCTTGTCAGACGGGCCGCCTGGCGCGGTCGCAGCGGGCTTTTTCGCCTCCTCAGCCTTGACTTGTTGCGCCTGACGCAGGCTATCACGCAATTGACGTAAATCAGTCGTGGCTTTTTTGGGAGAATTTTTGGATGAATTATTAGCAGACATAGCGGAGCGCATTATAATCTGCCCATGGAAAATCCTGTTCAATTCGTTCAATGGCTGCGCTCGGTCGCGCCGTACATTCACGCCTTCCGCGGTAAAACCTTCGTGGTGGCCTTTCCCGGCGAACTGGTGATGGCTGGTGCCTTGCCGGTGCTGGCGCAAGATCTGTCGCTGTTACATGCTCTGGGCATCAAGATTGTGATCGTGCACGGCTCACGCCCGCAGGTCGCAGAACAACTGGCTTTGCGCAATGTCGAGGGTAGTTTTCACAATGGCGTCAGGATTACGGATACGGCAGCGCTCGAATGCTCAAAGGAGGCCGCCGGCGAATTACGGCTCGATATTGAGGCTGCATTTAGCCAGGGCTTGCCGAACACGCCCATGGCGCATTCGGCGATCAGGATTATTTCAGGCAATTTTGTGACTGCAAAGCCAATCGGTATTGTGAATGGCGTAGATTTTGGCCTGACAGGCATTGCACGCAAGGTCGCCTATGAAACGATTCATGCGATCCTGAGCGCTGGCAGCCTGGTCTTGCTGGGGCCGCTGGGTTTCTCACCAACGGGTGAAGCGTTCAATCTGACGATGGAGGACGTGGCGGTCGCTACGGCAACCTCATTACGCGCCGATAAATTGATTTTCATCAGCGAGACACCGATGATGGTGGATCAGGATAATGATGAAATACGCGAGTTGTCCTCGGTTCAGGCGGAGCAAGAGATCAAGGCAAATTATCTGCCACCGGATTCGGCTTTTTACCTCGAACACGCGATCAAGGCGTCACGCGCTGGTGTGCCTCGTGTGCATATCGTGCCATACCAAATGGATGGCTCAGCGCTGCTGGAATTATTTACCCATGATGGCGTCGGCACCATGGTCAGCCACGAAAACCTCGAAAGCCTGCGCGAGGCAACGATTGAGGACGTCGGCGGTATTATTAAACTGATCGAGCCGCTGGAAGCCGATGGTACGCTGGTCAAGCGCGGCCGTGAACTGATTGAGCGCGAGATCAACTATTTCTCCGTCATTGAGCATGATGGGGTGATCTTTGGCTGCGCGGCGCTGTACCCTTTCCCGTTTGAAAAAATGGCTGAGATGGCCTGTCTGACCGTCAATCCTGATGTACAGAGCCAGGGAGATGGTGAGCGCATTCTCAAGCATATGGAAAAACGTGCACGGCGCGCGGGCTATCATTCGCTGTTTGTGTTGACGACCCGTACTGAGCACTGGTTTCTGAAACGCGGCTTCGTCAAGGCATCTGTCGATGATCTGCCAAAAGACCGGCAAAAAATGTACAACTGGCAGCGTAAATCGCTGGTCTTGATTAAGCAGTTATAATCTGGGACGTTATTTCAAAGATTGATAGGAGTTTTACCATGGCCCGTACGGTCCACTGCATTAAGTTAGATAAAGAAGCTGAAGGTTTAGATTTTCCTCCGTATCCGGGTGAACTCGGCAAGAGAATTTATGAGAGCGTGTCCAAAGAAGCCTGGGCAGGCTGGCTGAAACACCAGACGATGCTGGTCAACGAAAATCGCCTGAATCTGGCGGATACACGTGCCCGTAAATATTTGGCAACGCAAATGGAAAAACATTTCTTTGGCGATGGTGCAGATGCAGCCTCCGGCTACGTGCCACCAACCGAATAATGGAATACCTGACGTAAAGCGATACAAGCAAGAAAAGAAAGCCTCGTCCGTCACGAGGCTTTTTCATTTTTTAATAACCGCTCTGACTTTCACCCTACTCATACAGAAACACGCACTAGCCACATGAAGCTGCGCTATAAAATCATCATGTTTGCGATCATCCCGCTGCTGTTATCGTTTGCGGCGATTGCACTTGCGGTTTTTTATCAGACCAGCCTGCTTGCGCAACAGCAGCGCAATACGGTCGAGCAAGCCTATCTGGCAAGCAAAGAAACTGAACTGAAGCATTATGTGAACCTAGGCGTGGCGGCAATTTCTCATCTGTATAACGCCCCCTTACAAAATGCAGCAACACAAGAAGAAGCTAAAGCCATTTTAGCCAAGCTCGATTTCGGCGATGATGGCTATTTCTATCTGTATGACATGCAGGGCAAAAATCTGATGCATCCGCGGCAAAGCGATCTGGTCGGTAAAGATCTCTGGAATTTGACCGATCCCGAAGGCAATTTCACCATTCGCAGACTCATTGCGAAGGCGAAAGAAGGCGGCGGTGCCGTACGCTATTTATGGGAAAAACCATCGACGCATAAGGTGGCACCTAAGCTAGGGTATGTCGTTGCGCTGGATCGCTGGGGCTGGATGCTGGGCACCGGCATTTATCTTGATGACGTCGATAATGCATTGAATAAAATCGATGCCCAGAATACCAAGAACAGCCAGAGTACGATGTTCTGGATTACCAGTATCGCGGTGATCAGCGCCTTATTGATTGCGGTCTCTGGCCTGGTATTAAATATCAGCGAATCACGCGTAGCGGAGGCCAAGCTAAAAGCCCTGGCACAAAGCGTTGTGCGCTCACAAGAAGATGAACGCGCGCGCCTGTCACGCGATCTGCATGACGGAATCAGTCAGTTACTGGTCTCGATCAAACTGCAAATCGAATCTGGCATCGCCAAATTAGGCTTGCCTAAAACAGAGACAGAATCAGCCCGTGTGTCCTTCACTCGTGCCACCTCACAATTAAATGAAACATTGGGAGAGGTACGACGGATTTCCCATGATTTACGCCCTGCCATGCTAGACGATCTGGGACTGGCGGTCGCGTTCGAGCACCTCGCGGAAGAGTTCATGGAAGACACCGGCTTACCTGTACGGCTGCAAATCACAGGAGACATTAGCGGCCTCCATGATGTCAGCAACACGGTACTGTTCCGTATCGCTCAGGAAGCCTTAACCAATATTCACAAACATGCACGCAATGCCTCGCAAGTCGATATCGACTTATCGGGTGATCAGCGCATGGTGAATCTCATCATTAGCGACAACGGTGGCGGATTTGACGTACCCGGTATCGCCAGCCACCCGAAACATGGTATTGGCCTGAGCAATATGCGCGAACGTCTCGCCACCGTGAATGGTCAACTAGCCCTGCATTCGGATGCCAGCGGCACCCGGGTCAGCGCCCTGATTCCAAGGAGTATGTAATGAATATGCAGCAAACAACGGTGCCTCGCGTCATTAATTTATTACTAGTCGACGATCATCCTTTAGTCCGGGATGGACTCAAAGCACGTTTGGAAACTATTTCCCATTTTCATATCGTAGGCGAAGCGGGCAATGCAGAGGATGCGCTTAGTCTTGCCGCAAAACTAAAAATTGATTTGATTCTGATGGATATTAACTTGGGGAATGTGAACGGCATCACACTGACCTCACGCTTTGCCAAGGAATATCCGAGTATTTCAGTCATTATGTTATCGATGCACGAAAAGGCAGAATACGTATCTCAGTCCATCCAGGCCGGAGCAAAAGGCTATGTACTGAAAGGAGCGCCAGCAGAAGAGATTATTACCGCGATTGAAAGCGTCATGTCCGGTAAAAATTATTTCAGTTCAGGACTGCAAAATCAGGCAACAGCGGCAAGTCCCTTGCAAACTCTGACGCAAAGAGAGCAATGTATTTTAAAAAGTATTGCGACCGGTAAGTCGAATAAGCATATTGCACGCGAGCTCGGCCTGAGCGTTCGCACAGTAGAAACGCATCGGCTAAATATCAAACGTAAATTGCATATTGAAGGACAGGCAGATTTAATACGCTTCGCGCTGAATCAGACCGTGCTGTGATTGGTAAGTTGTGTGGCTGAACATAGCCATTTGCAGCTTGGATTGAAGATGTCGCTTTACGTTTTTTCGAGCGACGCGTGCCATGCAGATTAATTTAGTAAATTAACTGGCATCATTCTGTCGGTAATCATTACGTCGGTTACGTTAATTACGTCAGTTGCACAAATAAAAAGCCGGTTCAACATCAGTGAACCGGCTTTTTTGCTAAACAAGCAAAGACGCTGCTATTACATGTTTTCGATCATGACATCACCAAAACCTGAACAAGATACTTGTGTAGCACCTTCCATCAGACGGGCGAAATCGTAAGTCACTTTCTTGACCGTGATTGCTTTTTCTGTCGCGCTGATCAGCAGATCAGCGGCTTCCAACCAACCCATGTGACGCAACATCATTTCAGCGGACAAGATCAATGAACCTGGGTTCACATAATCTTTACCAGCGTACTTCGGTGCTGTTCCATGAGTTGCTTCGAACATGGCAATAGAATCGGATAAGTTAGCACCTGGAGCAATGCCGATACCACCAACTTGTGCTGCCAGCGCGTCGGAGATGTAATCGCCGTTCAGGTTCAGTGTCGCAATGACGCTGTACTCATTTGGACGCAACAGGATTTGCTGCAAGAAAGCATCAGCGATGGAATCCTTAACAGTGATTTCTTTACCTGTTTTTGGATTTTTGAATTTGCACCATGGACCGCCATCGATCAATTCTGCGCCGAATTCTTTTTGGGCCAATGCATAAGCCCAGTCACGGAAGCCACCTTCGGTGTACTTCATGATGTTACCTTTGTGAACGATGGTCACGGATGGCTTGTCATTGTCGATTGCGTACTGGATTGCTTTACGTACCAGACGCTCTGTACCTTGACGAGATACTGGTTTCACACCGATACCGGAAGTATCAGGGAAACGGATTTTTTTCACGCCCATTTCATCTTGCAAGAACTTGATCAGTTTTTTGACTTGATCAGAGCCTTCTGCGAATTCGATACCGGCATAGATGTCTTCTGAGTTTTCACGGAAGATGACCATGTCAGTTTTTTCTGGCTCACGCACTGGTGAAGGGACGCCTTTGAAGTAACGTACCGGACGCAAGCAGACATACAGATCCAGCTCTTGGCGCAAAGCGACGTTCAGGGAGCGGATACCGCCACCGACTGGTGTCGTCAATGGGCCTTTGATGGAAACGACGTAGTCTTTCAGGACTTTCAGCGTTTCTTCCGGCAACCAGACGTCTGGGCCGTATACTTTGGTCGATTTTTCGCCAGCATAGATTTCCATCCAGCTGATTTTGCGCTTGCCGCCGTATGCTTTAGCTACGGCTGCATCCACCACTTTGATCATAACTGGGCTGATATCAACGCCGGTGCCATCGCCTTCGATGAAAGGGATGATTGGATTGTCTGGAACGTTCAATGAGAAATCAGCATTGACGGTAATTTGTTTACCTTCAGCGGGAACTTTAATATGTTGATACATCTTTTTCTCCGTAGATTTGGGCGATTTAGCGGGTCGCGCTTCGCTCATAACAAGTCTTGTCTGCCTCTATATAAATGCAGGTAAATTTACTCTTATATAAGACACAAGACTACCATTTCGTATTATGCACTAGTATTTTACTAGATGCCATAACTTTACAGTACCGGGATCTACACCTTCCGGACAACGCAGATTATCATAGCGCCATGAATTTGATATTACTCAACAAACCTTATAACGTGATGTGCCAATTTTCTGCGCATCCCTCTCGCCAGACACTGGCTGACTATGTGGATGTGCCAGGGGTTTACCCCGCGGGTCGCCTCGATGCGGATAGTGAAGGACTTGTATTATTGACGGACGACGGTAAATTGCAGCACGCGATCAGCCATCCAGATCTGAAACAGGCTAAAACCTATTTAGTTCAGGTCGAGGGCAAACCGGATGCCGCCGCTTTGGAGAGATTGCGCAACCCGCTAGATCTGGGCGACTTTATTACTAAGCCATGTGAGGTGAAGCATATTTATCCACCGGAATGGATCTGGGACAGAAACCCGCCAATACGCCATAGGGAAGATATTCCAACCAGCTGGTTATGTATCAGCTTAACCGAAGGCAAAAACCGCCAGGTCAGGCGCATGACTGCTGCGGTAGGTTTGCCCACACTGAGATTAGTACGCAGTGCCATAGGCGGTTTTTCTCTGGAAAATCACCCGCTAATGCCCGGCTCATGGATCAAAGTAGATCCAAATGCACTAAAACAAGACAAATACGGTAAATAATTTTGAGTATTTCTGGACAAATTAAAAATATCTGTCAACCTTGCCCTGGAACACTGCGTTGTTCACCATGATTCGATTGAATCGCTACCCCAAACTAAAATATTGAAGGATGTACAAAATGAAAAAATTGATCGCCGCTCTCGTTGCTGGTCTGTTTGCTTCTGCTGCTTTTGCTCAAGCACCAGCTCCTTCTGCTAAAGCGTCTGCGCCAGCTGCATCTGCAGCCGCATCGGGTGACGCCTCTGCCAAACCAGCAAAAAAACATAAGAAGCATAAAAAAGCTAGCGGCAGTGCAATGGCCTCCGGCGAAGCCTCTACGTCTAAATAATATTTACAGCTCTCAAAAAGGCAGGATTTCCTGCCTTTTTTTGTTTCTAAAGTGTATCTGCAAAAAAAGAATATCTGTCTGCGTAGTACACTAACACTTTCAAAAACATAGCCACTTCCTTACTTGCTCTGTAAGACACCAGAAGTTCGGCTCACTATTCCTCATACTCTATTCGTGTTTTGACACTTTTATGACAATCTCCAGCCTGCGCAAATTTACTGTTCTTACCTTACTCTCCTTGACTAGCGCTTACGCTAGTGCACAAACCAGACTCCCGATTAAACAATTATCGATTGGCATTAATGTGATTCAGGCAGAAGTCGCTGCAACCGACGCAGATCGCCAGCAAGGCTTGATGAATAGAACCCGGATGGGTGCAAGCGAAGGGATGGTATTTGATTTTGGCGCTCCGGCAGGCGTCTGCATGTGGATGAAAAACACCTTGATACCGCTTTCCGTTGCCTTTATTGATAGCGAAGGCAAAATAGTGAATATCGAGGACATGCAACCAGAAACAACTGATTCGCATTGCGCAAAAAAGACCGTACGCTACGCACTGGAAATGAATCAGGGATGGTTTAAACAGAAAAACGTAAAGCCAGGCACCAAAATAGACGGATTACCTTTGCAATAACACGATATGGCGGTGAGTCCGCCAATCTGTTCACAAACGCCACGTATTGAGTATTCCATGTATTAAATGTATTAAACATTCATAATCTGGAATAGAAAAACAAAAACCGCAATACATGATTGCGGTTTTTTATTCACTGCTTTTTAATTGTGATCTTCATCAGATCACAAAAAACTTAAATAATTAAGCTAAAGCTTTCAAAGCGGAAGCCAGACGGCTTTTATGACGTGCTGCTTTGTTTTTGTGAATGATGTTTTTGTCAGCAATGCGGTCAATCGTTGAAACTGATGATTGAAAGATTGTTGCAGCAGCAGCTTTATCACCTGCTTCAATCGCTTTGCGAACAGCTTTGATTGCTGTACGCAGCGTTGAACGCTGGCTGGAGTTGTGTGCATTTTGTTTTACTGCTTGACGAGCACGCTTGCGTGCTTGTGCGGTATTTGCCATGAGATTTCCTAAACGTGGTCAAGAGCGACGGGTTCAAAGTGACCTCACAAGATTGCCACGCCGCATAATTCTGTACAGCTTTGCAGTATAACTGCTTTTTTTTTAGTTAGCAAGTATTGTACAAAACGATTATGTCAATTTGCTAAAATCATTTCCAGCTAGCAAAAATATAGTGAATTTGTTGTATTCGTCATCATAATCAGGAATTGTATCTGTTCCCATGCCAAAAATATCGGAACACTAGAAGCTGTTATTCAAGGCCGCTTTCACCATCAAGGACTTACTCTATATGCAACCCAGTTCATTCACCCTGCAAGGCCATCACGTTAGCCTGGAACCCTTGTCCCAGCAGCACTTGCCGGAAATTCAGATGGCTGCCGCCGATGGCGAATTATGGAAGCTCTTTTTCACCTCAGTTCCTCACCCTGACAATGCACAGAATTGGTTGAATATCGCCTTGGAAATGCAGGAACAAACCAAAGCTATTCCGTTTGCAATCCGAGAAAAAGCGACGGGTCAGATTGTCGGCTCCACGCGCTACTGCAATATCGATCATAATAATAAACGCTTGGAAATCGGCTATACCTGGTACGCACAACGTGTACAGCGCAGCGCAATTAATACCGAGTGCAAACTGCTATTACTAACGCATGCCTTCGAACAATTTGGCTGCATCGCCGTAGAATTCCGTACTGACTGGTTCAATCATCGCTCGCAAGCGGCAATTGAGCGCCTAGGGGCAAAGCGCGACGCTGTTTTACGTAATCATATGATTTTGCCAGACGGGCGGGTCAGAGATACGGTGGTGTACAGCATCATTGAAAACGAGTGGCCAGGTGTAAAACAGAATTTGCAGTACATGCGCGACAAATACCAAGCGAAGTAAACCGCTGACAATAAACTTATTTGCAGGAGCAAGCCGTGCTGATCGATTTTTTTTATACGCTGAAAGATGCAAAAATTCCTGTCTCGATCAAGGAATTTCTAATGCTACTAGAAGCTCTGGACGAAGGCTTGATCAGCATGTCCATGGATGACTTCTACTTTCTCTCACGTACGATTATGGTCAAGGACGAAACGCACTACGACAAATTCGACAGAGCTTTTGGTCTCTACTTCAAGGGTATCGATACTATCTTTGAGAAGCATCCGGAAATTCCGCTGGAATGGCTGACCAAGCGCATGGAGCGCGAACTCAGCGATGAGCAGAGAGCTGCGTTGGAAAAATTTGGCTACGACAAACTGATGGACCGGTTGCAAGAACTGCTCAAGGAGCAAAAAGAACGTCACGAAGGCGGCAGCAAATGGATAGGCACTGGCGGCACATCGCCCTTTGGCAATGGCGGTCAGAATCCAGAAGGTATACGCATCGGCGGGAAAGGTGGCAATCGCACGGCAGTCAAGGTCTGGGAGGCCCGTACCTTCCGCGATTATGACGATGAACGGGAACTCGGCACCCGCAATATCAAAGTTGCCCTACGTCGTCTGCGTAAGTTTGCCCGTCACGGTGCCGAAGATGAACTGGCACTGGATGCCACAATTAAAGCGACGGCCAATAATGCCGGCTATCTCGACATCAAAATGCAGCCCGAACGCAAAAATAACATCAAGGTGCTGATGTTGTTGGATGTCGGTGGCACGATGGACGATCATATCGCACGTACTGAAGAATTATTTTCCGCAGCGAAAACCGAATTCAAGAATATGGAATTCTTTTATTTCCATAACTGCGTGTATGACTATCTATGGAAAAACAACCGCCGTCGCAATGCAGAAAAATTCCCGACCTGGGATGTATTACGCAAATACACACCCGATACCAAAGTCATCTTCGTCGGCGATGCGACGATGAGTCCGTATGAGATTTTGCAGGCTGGCGGCTCGGTTGAATACAATAATGACGAAGCCGGTGCCCAGTGGCTGCAACGTTTTACCTCGACCTTTCCTAAATTTATCTGGCTGAATCCAGAACCGGAAGGCTTATGGCAATACCGTCAATCCGTGTCGATCATCAAGCAACTAATGAACAACCGCATGTTCCCGGTCACGATAGAGGGCTTGGAAAGAGGTATGCGCTTATTGAGTAAATAAGCGCACTGGCATGATAAATAACTCCGTCTGAGTGCTAAGGGAGCCTACATCAGGCGCAGAAATTTTTTGATCGTTGATAAGACCAGTGTGCGAGATAAGGGTTTATTTAAAAAACCGTCGCAATTCACGCTGAGCGCAAAATCCTGGTTGTAAACATAAGTCTTATCGATCAGGAAAATGACGCTGGTTCTGCGGTCATGATTCTGCTCCTTGAGCGAGCGGCACAAGCCATAAGGATCAATATCCGGCGTTGACGTATTAATCATCGTCATCGCATATTTATACTCTGCATCCAGCGCCAGCGCATTCTCAGCATCATTGGTCATACCGACAGGTATCCGATAACGATCCATGATGCCAGCGACATAATCGCGAAAACGCATGTCCTTGTCGATGATCAGGATCCCGCCCTTAGGAGGGGCGGTACTGCGCATTTTTTTATACACCTCGGGATCGGTCAGATCGAAATCAAGACGCTCGCGGCGACGGCGCTCAGGAACGGCGACCTCACCATAGGCGCTCAGGGTCGTCAGCAACAACTGACGCTCGTCGACCAGCTCATCGAGAACATCAAATAATTTGCGCCAACGGATAGGGCGAGGCATGACGGCATACGGCAAGCTCACTTTAGTCTTGCCAATCAGCAAGACTGGCTGAGCGTTGCCCGGATTAATATCCGACAAGGTCGCCAGTGCCTTGATATCCTCGGCATTCACGATAAACAGATCGGGATCTTGCAGGCTGCCGTCCTTGAGGCACAGATAGCGATACCCCTTCTCGCGCAGAACCGCAAGAACACTGGAAAAAGTATCTTCTTCTTTGGGTAAAAATCCAATCAGTCGAATAGCGATCGTAGGAGATTTTTGTGACATCGTTTATCCATCAACACATTGCAGCTACAATAGCCGCAAATGAACAATCAGGGGAAGTAGCTTTACAGCAGTATCTTGCATCTGTTGTTCAAAAAAATGATTGCCAGAATACAGTGAAATCTTACAAACACCTGTAAATTTTGCGAAATAGTACCTAATTTTCAACACAAGCCACAACTCAAACGTATTTATTGCATGGCCACTAAGAAAAACACCACACCTTCCGACTACAGCGAATCATCCATCCGTGTCCTTAAAGGACTGGAACCGGTCAAACAAAGACCCGGCATGTACACCCGTACTGAAAACCCTTTGCACATCATTCAGGAGGTGATCGACAATGCGTCGGATGAAGCACTGGGTGGCCATTGTAAAAACATCGTTGTAACACTCAACGCTGACAACAGTGTGACGGTCGAAGACGACGGTCGCGGCATTCCTGTCGGCTTACACCCCGAAGAACAGGTGCCGACGGTAGAAATCGTCTTTACCCGTCTGCATGCTGGCGGCAAGTTCGACAAAGGCAGTGGCGGCGCATATGCGTTCTCCGGCGGCCTGCACGGCGTCGGTGTTTCTGTCACCAATGCGCTCTCCACCCGGTTAGAGATCACGGTCTGGCGCGAAGCGGGCTTGCATAAACTGACTTTTGCCCATGGCGATGTGATAGAACCGCTGACATCCGAGCCTATTGGTCGTGGCGACAAAAAAAGCGGTACCCGTGTCTCGATCTGGCCTGATGCCAAATATTTTGACTCACCGAATATCTCGCAAACAGAATTGCAGCGTTTGCTGCGCTCAAAGGCAGTATTACTGCCAGGCGTCAAAGTCACCCTGATCAATACCAAGACCGGTGACACGCAGACCTGGCAATACGATCAGGGTCTGCGCGGCTACCTGACCGAAGCCTTAACGCAATCCTCGCACGCAGAACCGTTAATCCCTTTATTTGAGGGCGAACAATTTGCAGGCAAAGACGCTGACGGATTTGCCGAAGGCGAAGGCGCATCCTGGGTCGTCGCATGGACAGAAGAAGGCGCACCGGTACGCGAATCCTACGTAAATCTGATCCCGACACCGGCTGGCGGCACCCACGAATCCGGGTTACGCGAAGGCTTATTCGGTGCGGTGAAAAGCTTTGCTGAAATGCACTCACTGTTACCGAAAGGCGTGAAACTATTGCCTGAAGACGTATTTGCCCGCGTCTCTTTCGTGCTGTCTGCAAAGGTACTCGACCCGCAATTTCAAGGCCAGATCAAAGAGCGCCTGAACTCACGTGACGCCGTGCGTCTGGTGTCCTCATTTACCAAACCACCGCTAGAACTGTGGCTAAATTCACATGTCGATCTCGGTAAAAAACTTGCTGAACTCGTCATCAAGCAAGCGCAGTCGCGCCTGCGTTCAGCACAAAAAGTTGAAAAGAAAAAATCTTCCGGCGTTGCCGTGCTACCCGGCAAACTGACCGATTGCGAATCAAACGACATCACCCGCAATGAACTGTTTCTGGTCGAAGGTGACTCTGCTGGCGGTTCGGCAAAAATGGGCCGCGACAAAGAATTCCAGGCAATTTTGCCTCTGCGCGGCAAGGTGCTGAACTCCTGGGAATCCGAGCGCGATCGTCTGTTTGCCAATAATGAGATTCATGATATTGCGGTCGCTGTCGGTGTTGATCCGCACGGCCCCAACGACAATCCCGACCTATCGAATCTGCGTTATGGCAAGATTTGCATTCTGTCCGATGCGGACGTTGATGGCTCACATATTCAGGTATTGCTGCTGACACTATTCTTCAGACACTTCCCGAAATTGATAGCACGCGGTCACGTCTGCATTGCTCGCCCTCCCCTGTTCCGTGTCGATGCACCGGCGCGCGGCAAAAAGCCTATTCAGAAGATATATGCACTCGATGCAGGCGAATTAATTGCGATTGAAGACAAGCTGCGTAAAGACGGTGTGAAAGATGGTGCCTGGTCGATTTCTCGCTTTAAAGGTCTCGGCGAAATGAACGCAGAACAATTATGGGAAACCACCATGAACCCGGATACCCGTCGCCTGCTACCGGTTGCGCTAGGCGAATTCGACCAAGCTTTTTCTGAAGCACGTTTCAATATGCTGATGGGAAAAGGCGAAGCAGCTGCCCGCCGCGCTTGGCTGGAAGAGCACGGCAATGAGGTAGAAGCAGATATTTGACGTTCACGTAAAAAAATAAATGGAACGCCCAATGATTTAGAGCCTCTCAAGGCGAAAATGGCTGAAAACCCGCATGAATATTGCGGGATCTGTTTCAGAAATTAAAATAATGAACACAACAAAGTACTATGAGCGAACAAGCAAATTTATTTGATCAGGCACCTGATGACGATAACGGTGGTAACGGCGGCGATGTTGGCGAAACCCTGACGCTGGCAAGTTTTGCAGAGCGTGCCTATTTGGATTACGCGATCTCCGTCGTCAAGGGTCGTGCCTTGCCGGATGTCTGCGACGGTCAGAAACCGGTACAACGCCGCATTCTGTTTTCCATGAACGAACTCGGCCTGAGCTCCACCGCCAAACCGCGTAAATCGGCGACGGTCGTTGGTGACGTTCTGGGTAAATTACATCCGCATGGCGACCAGTCCGTCTACGATGCGATGGTCAGGATGGCGCAGGACTTTTCGCTGCGTTATCCGCTCATCGACGGTCAGGGTAACTTCGGTTCACGGGACGGTGATGGTGCCGCGGCGATGCGATATACCGAGGCACGTCTGACGCCGATCTCACGTTTGCTGCTTGATGAAATTGATCTCGGCACCGTCGATTTTCAGCCTAACTACGATGGCTCTTTTGAAGAGCCGAGTTTACTGCCCGGTCGCTTGCCCTTCGTCTTACTGAATGGTGCATCAGGGATTGCCGTCGGTATGGCGACAGAAATACCGTCGCACAACCTGAGCGAAGTCGCCAAAGCAGCCGTTGCGCTAATCCGTAATCCACACATGCAACATGCAGAATTGATGAGCATGATTCCGGGACCAGACTTCCCTGGTGGTGGACAAATCATTACGCCTGCTGCCGCGATTGCCGATATCTATGCCGCTGGTCGTGGCAGTATGAAAGTACGTGCCCGCTGGAAGATCGAAGAACTCGCCCGCGGTCAATGGCAAGCCGTCATTACAGAATTACCACACGGCGTATCCTCACAAAAGATTCTCGAAGAAATCGAAGAGATCACCAATCCCAAAATCAAATTGGGCAAAAAAACATTAACGCCGGAGCAGGCCTCACTGAAACAAGTCGTGCTATCCGTACTCGACGCAGTACGCGACGAATCCGGCCGCGAAGCCGCAGTGCGACTGGTATTAGAGCCAAAATCCAAAAATCAGGATCAGGCCGAATTCATGCAGATGCTGCTGGCGCATACCTCGCTGGAAACCTCGACCTCAATCAATCTCGTGATGATTGGTGGCGATGGCCGTCCGCGTCAAAAAGGCTTGCTCGACATTCTCAAAGAATGGATCACCTTCCGCTTTACAACGGTAACCCGTCGTACGCAATTCAAGCTAAAAAAAGTAGATGACCGTATTCATATTCTGGAAGGCCGCGAAGCCGTACTGCTGAATATCGACAAGGTGATCAAGATCATCCGTGAATCGGATGAACCAAAACCGGCATTGATGGATGCCTTCCGATTGTCCGATATCCAGGCAGAAGATATTCTGGAAATTCGTCTGCGCCAGCTCGCTCGTTTAGAGGCAATCAAGATTCAGCAGCAGCTAGAAGAATTGCGTCTGGAAAAAACCAGTTTGCAAGATCTGTTAGACAACCCGGCGTCGATGAAAAAATGCATCATCAAAGAAATCGAAGCCGATACCAAGCAATATGGTGACGCGCGCCGCACCCTGATCGAGGAAGCGGCACGTGCTTCGATAGAACAAAAAGTGATTGATGAGCCAGTCACCGTCGTCATCTCGGATAAAGGCTGGGTTCGCGCAAGAACCGGACATGGCCATGATGCCGCACAATTCGCCTTCAAAGCAGGTGATAGTTTGCATAACACCTTTGAATGTCGCACCATCGATCAGTTGCTGATGTTCGGCTCAAACGGTCGCGTGTATTCCGTCCCGGTCGCCGCATTACCCGGCGCACGCGGCGATGGTGTGCCAATCACCACCCTGATCGATCTTGCGAGCGGTACAAAAATTCTGCATTACTTCGCTGGCACGGCGGAATCCACGCTGTTACTGGCCTCCAGCGCTGGTTATGGCTTTACCGCAAAAGCAGGTGACATGGTTGGACGCATGAAGGCTGGTAAAGCCTTCATGACGCTGGATGAAGGCGATGAGCCATTGCTGCCGACCTTAGTGGCAGACGACACCAGTGCGATTGCCTGTTTATCAGAAAAAGGTCGCCTGCTGGTATTTGGCCTGGCTGAAATCAAGCAGCTCGCAAGCGGTGGTCGTGGCGTCATCCTGATGGAGCTTGAACCAAAAGAGAAGCTGCTGGCAGCACAGGCGATTAGTCAAAAAGGGGTCAAAGTTTCAGGCACCGGTCGCGCAGCCAAACCTCAGGAAGTCGTATTGAGTGCCAATGCGCTAGGTATCCATATAGGCAAACGTGCACGCAAAGGCAAACCGTTGGAATCCAAAATCAAACCGATCACTATCACTAGAGCTAGTTAGTGTACGTGGATTAATTGCAACCAAATTGAAATAACATGTTGTGTAAAAAACTAGGCAACACGCTGCCTGGTTCTTATTGCATAAAAGTATCTAAGGATCGCTTTAGATACTTTTATTCCAACATCATTACTTTGTATCTAGGCCACTCTGAACTTGGCGATCTCTTGTTGTAAAGTTTCAGCCTGTTGCGTCAACGCTCCCGATGCAGCAGTTGTTTCCTCGACTAACGCAGCATTCTGCTGAGTATCTTGATCAAGAGAATTGATTGCCATCCCTACTTGGGATACACCATCCGCCTGCTCAGTGGCAGATTGAGAAATTTCACTAAGATACTCGTTAATCTGCTTCGCATTCAATACCATGGTCGCCATAGTCACACCTGCTTGCTCGACAACCTTCGTTCCGCCTGTGATCTGATCAACGCTATTAGAAATCAGTGATTTAATTTCAGTTGCCGCCGCCGCGCTGCGCTGCGCCAGATTGCGCACTTCGCTGGCAACTACCGCAAACCCTCTACCCGCCTCGCCTGCTCTGGCGGCCTCAACAGCCGCATTCAGTGCCAAAATATTGGTCTGGAAGGCAATTCCGTTAATTACGCCGATGATGTCATTGATTTTTGATGATGACGCATGAATCTCTTGCATGGTCTGGACGACAGTTGAAATGATCTGACCGCCAGCCTCAGCAACTCTAGCATTATCTGCCGCGAACTTTGCCGCCATTTCCGCGCGTTCCGCCGTGTTTTCGACTGTAGTACCAATTTCTTCCATGGATGCGGATTGCTCCTCAAGCGAGGCTGCTGCGGACTCTGTGCGTGCAGATAAGTCATAGCTGGCAGAAGAAATTTCAGCGCTGGTAGCATGAAGTGCACGGGCAGAATGGCGCACTGTCCTGATCAGCTCATGTAATGAATCATAAGTATTGCGCAAATCAGCAATAACTTGCGCTGACTCATCCGTGCCGAATGGTTTGGATGGTGCTTTGCGTAAGTCACCTTCCGCCATTTCTTGCAAATGTCGACTGATTAAGCGAAGACCGCCGCTAGTCACCAGATAAAAAGTATAGAAAAAATAGAATGCCAGTAATACGCCAACGATCAAAATACACGTTACCACATACAAATGAGACTGCATGCCCTTAACGCGAGTCTCCACCAATACATCAAGTTGATCCAAGAGACGCGATGTCAATGCATATTGGTCATTAATCGTTTTATTGGCTAATGTCCGGTATTCTTCTTCTAGCTGGCTATTATAGACATCCGTGTCAATGACATTTTTGCGGGCATAGGAAAAAAAACTCGTCATATTGGCCAAAGTCTCTTTAGCTTTAATTGTCGCTGCGACGGTTTTGTCATTTGCGATAGCTTTATCCAGGCCATCACTCATATTCCTTCCCTGAAAATCGGCAATCGCCATCATTTCGCTCAAAGTACGCTGTTGCTCAGGAGTGATGGCGCCGGATTTTAATACGCGAATACCAATGCCGCGCAATTTGGCTGTATTTTCGATCACGTCTGGCGCTCTGACCAAGCTAGCATCCATAAAATAAAAACTGGCAATATCAGGATCCAACGTCAAATTCGACGCGTCTGTTACAGACGACATCAGATCGAGTAAGGCCTGGACGTGTGCAGTGTGTGCCTTAAACACCAGACTAGTGTCCCCCGTGGCAGCATTTGCTTTAGCAAAAGCTTCTTGTGCTGCGGCATAAGCTTTGGCAGTGCCTAACTCGTTACCCAGACGCTTGTCAGTTTCAGCCAATTTCAGTTGAGCTACCTGAAGCTTTTCTTTAACCTCAGCCAAAGTTGGAGGCGCAACACCGCTAATTACCGCGTTAGCAGCATCTCTACGGAACTGCTGCGCCAAATTAAGTACAGGAAAAATCTGGCGGTTGTACTCGACGCCTAAGCGCTCTTTTGAAGAAAAAGCGATATTCTCAAAGGTAGTTGTATAGTAGGACCATCCCAAAAAACTCATAGGTATGGTAAAGAGCAGACAAATCATCAGCGCTTTTAACTTAAATGACATCTTACTCATGAGAACAACACCGAACGTCCAGAATCCACTGTTATGAAAACTGTTTTTTGGTGCGTCTTCGCTCTCTGGTGGAGCCAGAAATTTTTGCATTTCTGGACTGACTCTTACTATTTTTGTCATGTTGGCTGCCTTTTGAGAGTTAAGCGTAAGCGCTTACGCTTAACAAGCGTGTGTCGAAATACACAAGAGGAAGAGCTGACGTTGCCCTATGGAAAACAGTAAGCGATATTTTGTACTAACTCAATGAGTTAATGGTGAAACAGTGTTACATGGAAATATGCGTCGCTAAAAAAGCATTACCCGATCTAACTCGCGGAGCAACTGCGCTATGTCGATAGGTTTACTAATGTAACCATCCGCCCCCGCCTGTTCCAACCTCATTCGATCAGTCGGTTCAGCATGTCCCGTTACCATAATGATACGTTGCCGGCTCCCCATATGCTCGCGCCCACGAATCGCTGCTAATGCCTCAAGGCCATCCATGACGGGCATCATGACATCCATTAAAACAACATCGAATCGCCGCTTAGACAAACAGTCCAACGCTTTTCGTCCATCATCGACAACTACTCCCGTGTGGCCTAATGCCTCAAGTACCGTAACCGCCATACGCTGCATAAAGTAGTCGTCATCGACAACAAGCACGCTTAGAGACTGGCTTGATGATCGAGAATGTTGTGCCATGTTAAGATAATTAAATCTATTGAGTGTATAAGTGAACTAGCGAATTATTGCTAACTCAATTTGATTTCTGCCACCTTGTTTGGCCCGATACAAAGCAGCATCCGCAACATCAAATAATTCGTCAGAGTCACCGGACGACTCCAAATCAGCTACTCCCGCAGAAAAACTGACCGAGAAACCACCTTGCTCGGCATGTTGTTCAATTTTATTAAATGCTATACGAATCTGTTCCAGCACGCGACGAGCAACAATCGCCGTTGTGCTCGGAAAAATAATGACGAACTCTTCACCGCCATAGCGCCCCACAATATCACTGCGACGCAAACGCTGTTTAAGCAGGCGCGACAAAGTTCGCAATACCTGATCACCAACCGGATGTCCGTAAGTATCATTCACGTTTTTGAAGAAATCCAGATCCAGAATCGCCAGCGCCAGCGGGGTCTGATTACGACCGGCAATAGAAATTTCTGCCGACAATTCTTCTTTGATCGCCGTATGATTATATAAACCTGTCAAACCATCACGCATAATCAGTGCGCGTAACAAACGATAACGCTCAGCTCTTGTAGTTAATGACGCCACCAGAAACTGCGGCTCTATCGGCTTGGTTATAAAATCATCCGCACCTGCTTTGACCGCATCCAGCTGTTTGCCCATATCATTTTCGCTCGACAGGAAAACAATAGGAATATCCAGATAAGAATTATCCTGCCGTATCATCTTCGACAGCTCTACGCCACTACACAAGGGCATGTAGACATCCAGCAAGATTAACTCCGGGCGAAAGTCGGTGAGCGCATTTAGCACCTGCGCCGGGTCATGTAAGGTCTTGACACTCATTCCGGCGTTGCGTAGCACAACACTGTAATATTCCGACGTCACCACATCATCATCAATGATCAAGATCCGATAGCCCCTCGGCTCCTCGCGTCCGACTACCGCATCAATACGCTCGGTCAGCGCCACGATATCAATCGGCTTGGTGAAATAGCCATCGCCGCCAGAGCGCACGGCCTGCAGACGATGTTCAAAGCTGCTGGAATTCGATACAAAAATGGTCGGAATATGGAAGCGCCCGTGTTGCTTAATCTTGGCGATTTCTTCCGCTCCGGCCATTCTTCCGTCAACCGAACCGTATTCAATCACAACGATGTCAGGCCGACGGGTGGCGATTGCAATAGCCAGTGATTTAAGCTGATTGATCAAGACGACTTCATAACCAAAATGTTCTAACTGGACTTTGATTGACTGAGTGGCTTCATTATCCTCGTCGACCAGGTATACTAGGCGGGAGCTTTCGTTATCTTTGAAATTTTCTGCAGTTTCTTCGACCAATACATTGCTGGCCTTATTTTCTGCCGAGAGTAAAACGCCGTCAAAATAGATTCTCAACTCTTTGGCATACGCGCCCAAGGTTTTCTTAGTCCAGACTTCACCATCAAACAAGGGTTTCAGTCTTTTTTCAAACTCGCGGGCGTCCACACCTAGCTCGGGAAAACCGAAGGTTCCTGCAGATCCTGCCATCGTATGCAATAAACGATGTAACAGAGTCAGGGCATCATGATCTTGCGGGTTGAGTAAAAAACGAGTTAACGCTGCGTCCATCTCAGCGATTTTTGAGGGCAGCTTTTCACGAAATAAATTTTCTAACGCCTGCAATTTTGCCTGCAAGCTAGAATTCACCGCTACCATTTAGCTTCCTTTGTGCCAAAGATTTAGCACTTGTCCGGATAATTCCATGGGGTCGAATGGCTTAGCAATGACGCCGATCGCTCCCAGAGATTTGTAATAATCGAGCTCAACAGACTGCACTTTTGCAGTCATAAAGATAACGGGTGTTGCTTCGGTGGCAGGCAACTTACGCAGCTCTGCCAACGTCGTCGGGCCATCCATATTCGGCATCATGACGTCGAGCAGCAGCAAATCGGGGACGGCACCGGCATGAATCGCTGCCAGCGCCTCGCTGCCGGAACTGCATTTAATTAATTCGAAGCCTCCGACGACTTCCAGCGCTATCTGAGCCACAGTCTGAATGTCAGCGTCGTCTTCTACGTACAGTATTTTATTCAGAGGGTTCTCACTCATGGCTATCCTTACACACACTTGCTTAAGGCCTGTTTCAGTCCTGCTCAGAACCTATTTATGACCTGTTTTGACCTGTTTGGATCTGCATTAGAGCCAGTGAACATTACAACATCGTGTCATATTGCGCTCAAATTTGACGCAGAGACAAATCAACGGCAGCGTTCGGGAATACTGAGTGTTTTTAGCAACATTCTTTGGCACATTTTTGCAATACATCCAGCAGATGGCAACAATTAGTTCAAGCAACAGATGCTTAACATAGACACAAGAGAAGCTTACCAGAACTCGTTACAAAATAAAGCAGCAAAAACGAAGGTAAAAAAGAAAAAGTAGCCGTAGAGACACAAATAGTGACTAACAGAATGTCCTGTATCAGGCAACTAAGCTCTATTTGACAGAAAAATCTACCCGGTTTGGCGCACCTTTATCCTTAATTCCATCTGCACTTAATTTCGGTGCGATCAAAAACAAGCGGTCTTTGCTGACGCCAGCTTTTTGCTCCAGATAATCTCTGACATTATCTGCCCGGCGCTGTGCTAACTCGCGAAGAATCTCGGGAGTTACGCTGATATTGGCAAGTATCAATCGCTCCATCTCTTCCTGAGGTAATGCTTTAGCCAATCCGATGAGATTGCGCGGCTTGCTAAATTTCTCAGATTGATACACGTCAGCCATATAGGCTTTTTGATCGCCGTCCTCAAGACTGACCTGCTCCAGAGTCAATTGAGGATTTTTCTTTTGTAAATGAAGAAATTTAATGTGCCGGATTTTTTTATCCAGGCTGGTACGGCGCAAACCTTCTGCATCCGTCGCCGCATCAACTCTGCCCAGAATATCCATACGCAGACTGCTGCGATTATTGAGCGCCTTGGCCAGACTATCGAGTTTATTGACGGCATCTGGCGTGAGCGCCGCCATTCCGGGGGTGAACTCGACATAGGCAAGTTCCTCGCCGCCGCCAAATGCTGAACTCAGCAAAGAAAATGGCGCAGTTACTGCCTTGCTGATGAGATTAACAAAGACTTTCCAGATGATGCCGCCAACCGAGAACTGCGGATCAGACAATGATCCTGAAATCGGTAAATTGATATTGATCTTGCCATCGTTATCGCGCAATAGCGCAAGCGCCAGTTGCACCGGAAGATGTGTCGCCGTCGGGCTATCAATTTTTTCACCGAAGGTCAATTGATCAAGGCGAACCTCATTTTCTGCTTTTAATTGCTGGTTTTCGACTCGATAAGAAACTTGTACCGATAACTTACCTTTTTCTATCGCATAGCCTGCATATTTCGCGGCATACGGAGTGAGTCGCGTCAGCTCCATCCCACTGGCACTGCCTTTGATATCGAGAAAAATCGGCGACGATAAAGGATTCAGCGCACCAGAAATTACGAGGGGCGCATCATTGTCAATTTTACCGGTCAGCTCTAGCGTCGCTGCTTGCGGATTATCGGAAGCAATAGCGCCGATGGTACCGCTTACGCCGGTCAGGTTCGCAGTGTAATTCGGGCGAATGAAGTTATCGGTAAAATTGATATTGCCACCGCGCAGTGAAGTTTGAGCGATGCGAATGATCAGCGGATTTGTCGTCTGCGATGACGTGGCACCGGACGAGGAATGTGATACAGGCGCAGCGACAGAAGCGATGGAGGAATCTGTCACCGTCATCGAATTTGCAAGCGGCACTGTAAGTGGCGTTACCAGCGAATTATTCACACCAGTTGCTACGTTCTCGGTTGGTACCTCAGCAGGCGCCGTTGTTTTGCTGACCAGTATATTCTGCAAATTCAGCTTACCTTTATCAGATAACACGGCGCGTGCATAAAAATCGACCAGGCTTAGTTTTTTTAGCAGTACGCTCGGTTTTGCATTCCCCAGCCTGGCACTGATGCCATCCATATCAACGGTTTTCCATGTCAGAAAATCTTCGTTATCACTACCCTCCAGCATATGAAAATCACTAAGTCTGAGATTACCCTCATAACTTATTGCGGGTGTTTGTCCTTTGTCATTCTGTATGCTTAATTTGCCTTTAGCACTCGCGTCTCCGCGATTCAGCGTGACATTCACTTGTTGCGCAAAATAAGGGTAAAACGCAGCAACTGGCAAAGTCTGCGCGTCAAGTGCGATCGTTATATTTTTCAGACCACTGCTCGCGTCGGCACTCAAATTCAGCCTACCTTTGCGGTTTAGAACACTCTTCCATTTCAAACTGGCCGCTTGCGATAAATCGCTGCTGAGATTGCTTGCCTGTGCCTGAATGCCATCTACATTCAGATGCACGCTTGGGTACAGCGAGTAATCATCAAACTTCACATTACTGTCAGTCAGCGCAAAATTCTGCACACTCACCTGCCAGATTTTCTTATCCGGGGTCTCCGACTTAACATGCAAAGCTTGAAGCATGCCTGTCGCCGCAGTATCTGCGGATGAAGTAGCGATACTGGCAGGGGTACTAAGTGTCGAGGATGCTACCGGAGCGGCTATCGTGACTGCCACCGGGGTTGCCAGAGGAGTTGCGGTCTTATCGGCAAGCGGCGTCTTGTGAGTGATCAGAAATTTTTGCAGGTTAAATTGCGCCGTCTGATCGCGTTGTATATCGGCTTTGACGCCATCGATATCAACACTCGCTACCGTGATGCGCTTAGTCACTGTATCAAGGTTGAGCTTATTCACAGCCAGTGACTTGAGTACAATGCCACCCTCACCTTTCGCTTTTGCCTGCATCGAAAAATCAGCGAGTTGCGCACTCAGGTCGTTGATTTGCCACTGGCTATCCTGAGCATGCAGATGTGATTGCATGGAGAAGTTGCCCCCGAGTGTCGCGGCCAATACGGGATTCAAATACGCCTGATATGCCTCAAGCGGCAATGCCGTCAAGGTGAACTGGCCATCGACTAACTTATTCGCTGTACTAAACTCACCCTCAAATGTTACCTTTGCCTCTTGCTCTGTTTGCAGACTGAGTGACACATTGGCAGGTTTAGAGGCAAGATCGGTACTAAACTCTTTAACCGTTAACGTGATCGCATTTACATTGATGGCGCTAATAGGCGATGAGTGCAAGGCATCACTAAAGTGAATCTGACCTTTGTTGAGCTGCAAGCGATGCAAGGCGAATATGGAGGTGGCTTTATTATCGGTGACCGACGCCGATGTCGATGCCGGTACCGAGGTAGGAGTGGATGCACTGGCGATGACTGTCTTAGCCGTCGTTGGTTTTTTGTCCTTAGCAGATTGACCGTGGCTCCCCAGCTTCGCCCAGTTCATTTGCCCTTTGTTATCCAGATCAATCCAGACTTCGGGAGCATCAATTTGTAGTTGCTCGACATTGACCATACCAGTCAATATATTGACTTGTTTGAGCTGCGCCGTCATCGCTTCGCTACGCAGCAACGCTGCATCGGTAGGGTCGTTCAGGCGGATATCTTGCAATGTCAATTCGCCGGACAGGAGCATTTGCGACTGATGTTGCTGACGACTAAAGACCAGATCCAGCTTGCTTGATAATTTGGCGCTTTGTATTTTCAAGGGCAAAGGCACAGGAACATAAGCAATATAGGTCGGCACATCCAGGCGATCAATATCAATCGCCAGGGTCGTATCGAGACTGTCTGCAAATGGTTTGCTGCGCGCCTTCAGCTCAAAAGCTGTGCCATTGATTTTGGCAGACAGCATCGGTTGTACGAAACTATTTACCTCGGTCGGAAAGTTTGACAAAAACGGTAGGGCAATTTGCAGTGCTTCAATATGGGTTTGTTTAGTCACGACCTGATCGTCAAATACGATACGACCATTCTGCACTTGTACGTTTGCCAGCGAGAACCGAAGAGGAGCACCGTGACTTTTTGGCTGCGCCGCGAGTTTATCGATAATGTCAGAAAAATTATAACGCCCGTAATCCTTGCCGCTGGTGCGGACCAGATGGATATGCGGCTCACTCAATCTGACTTCGTCAATCACCAGAGCCTGGTGCCAGGCAGAACTCAGAGAGAGATTAAGTAGTAGACTTTTAATTGAGACTGCGGCAGTTTTCTGATCTGCCTCAAACAAAGTGACCTGATCCGCCGTCAGTGCCAGCGCGAACGGAGAAAAGCGGATTGCGCCAATCTCTAGTTTGCGTCCTAATTGTTGTTGTACTTGTTCTGTCGCGACACGCTGTACATAGGATGGCAGGAGTAACCAGCTAAGTGCTGCAAGTACTAGCAAAGCACTCAGCAGGCCGATCAGGATTTTCCTTGTACGACCTTGCCAGATTTTTTTCAATTGCGCTTGCAGGCTGGTTTGCAGAGTCGCTTTGGCAGATGTCGTCACGGTAGATCCTTGTTAAGCTAAGGCTCTAGTTTAACCAAGGCGCGGCGCTCCCGCAAATACAATGCCCGTGCAAGGATTGCCACCGATCGCATAAGCGAGATCTCCGGGCCGGTCAATTGCCCATAAAGCGAAGTCTGCGGCCTTGCCGATTTCCAATGTACCGATCTGGCGATGCAGGCCCAGCGCACGTGCTGCGTGCTTTGTCACACCTGCCAGCGCTTCTAGCGGTGTCATACGAAATAAGGTGCATGCCATATTCATCGCCAGTAACAACGAAGTCATGGGTGACGTACCGGGATTGCAGTCGGTAGAGATCGCCATAGGAACCTGAGCCTCGCGCAAAGCGACGAGCGGCGGCAATGTCGTTTCACGTAAAAAATAAAACGCCCCCGGCAACAGGACAGCGACTGTACCGTGCTGCGCCATGGCATCAATACCTGTTTGAGACAAATACTCCAGATGGTCGGCGGATAAGCCTTGATAGCGTGCGGTGAGTGCTGCCCCGCCCTGATCTGAGAGTTGTTCTGCATGGAGTTTAACGGGCAGTCCGTGGCGCTGCGCTGCCTGAAATACTTTTTCAGTTTGTGTGGCAGAGAAGCCGATTTTTTCGCAAAATGCGTCAACCGCATCGACCAGTCCGTCTGCAACCAGGGCTGGTAACATCTGCTCACACACTACGTCGAGATAATCATCCGCCCGCCCTGCATACTCAGGAGGCAAGGCATGTGCACCAAGAAAAGTGGTCTGCACCCGTACCGCCAGGTCAACGGCGAACTGGCGGGCAACTCGCAGCATTTTCGCCTCGGTTTCCAGATCCAGGCCATAGCCGGATTTGATCTCCAGTGTGGTCACACCCTCTTTCAAAAGAGTACGGACACGCGGTAGACTTGCTTGCATTAACTGCTCGGCAGTCGCTTGCCGGGTTGCGCGTACTGTGGAAAGAATACCGCCACCTTGTCGCGCGATATCTTCGTAAGCGACGCCGTTAAGACGGGCTTCAAACTCGTCACTGCGATTGCCTGCATACACAATATGAGTATGGCAATCGATCAGGCCCGGGGTAAGCCAGCAGCCTTGCCCGTCATAGGTCTGCGCTGTTTGATAGGCATCGGGCAGATCGGTATGTTTACCCAGCCAGACGATTTTTCCGTCTTTTACGGCAATTGCTGCATCACGAATCTCGCCATAGCCGTCTACCATCGTAGCAAGATGAATATTGATCCAGAGCTGTGTCATGACTTAGGTTCCTGCATGATTGAGAAAGCTGATACGCATCAGATAAAGCAGGCACTCTTCGCTCGCCTGCACCACCAGGCGCACGCCGACGCGCTCATGATCCTCTTCGAGCAAAACCAGGTCAGCCTCCTGCAATGACACATCGCGGTTCAGTACTGCGGAGCCCTGCG
Source organism: Undibacterium sp. Rencai35W (assembly GCF_049340185.1). Lineage (NCBI taxonomy): Bacteria > Pseudomonadati > Pseudomonadota > Betaproteobacteria > Burkholderiales > Oxalobacteraceae > Undibacterium > Undibacterium sp. Rencai35W. The sequence continues at coordinate 117,455 of NZ_JBMPPC010000003.1, read as the reverse complement.
CGCAGTACAGTAAAACCTGCTGTGCGTCCTGAGCAACAACATGATGCTCACCGGCTTCCAGACGCTGCATGTAATGGGTACAGACATCACGCCGCGTCATCAGATTCAGATCCCAGACCGCGCCATCCAATAGCTCTGCACGGATCGGCAGCTCACCAGAAAACGAATACGGCACACTGTCGCGCGTCAGGGTCACACGAAGAGGAGCAGCGGCACCGGCAGCAATGCCATCGTTATCGGCATGCAAAGTCATGCCCTCACCTGACAAGATCGCTAAAGTTCTGTCGATCCGGGCAAAGTGAGAGAAAGCGCCATCGCTACTAACCAGCGCAGTGCTGATGCGCCAGACGAACTGATCAAGACTTGCCCCCTCAGGAAAAACTGCCAGCTCGGTAGTGCTGCCACCGCCGTTTTTCCAAGGCATGGATTTATAGTCTTGTTTAGTCCATTTACGCATGATGACTGATTTAATGAAAATATTTGAACACGTATTTTATGAAATTTTGTATTTTTTTATCCTTAAGCCAGATAAAGATGCGCGTATAAATGCTGACATTGTGCGCTCAATTCACCGTCCAGCACCATCTGTTTTGCGGCGGCAATATCCGGTGCAAAGAAGCGGTCTTTGTCATAGAACGCAACTTTACGACGCAATGCATGATGCACCGTTGCCAGGCTTGCCGAGGTTTCTAAAGGCTGATGAAAATCGACACCCTGCGCTGCCGCCAGTAATTCAATTCCGACGATGGTCGCAGTGTTGTGCGCCATCTCATGTAAACGACGTCCGGCGTAGGTCGCCATGCTGACGTGATCTTCCTGATTCGCTGAAGTCGGGATGGTATCGACACTGGCAGGATGCGCGTGAGATTTGTTCTCTGAGGCTAACGCTGCTGCTGTCACATGTGCAATCATGAAGCCGGAATTCAAGCCGGAATTCGGTACCAGGAAAGGTGGCAAACCCGACAGACTCGCATCAATCAGCAAGGCAATACGGCGCTCGGAAATAGAACCGATTTCTGCAATGGCCAGTGCCAGTGTGTCTGCCGCAAATGCCACAGGTTCTGCATGAAAATTGCCGCCGGAAATCACTTCACCGGTATCAAGAAATACCAATGGATTATCGGTCACTGCATTCGCTTCAATCAATAAAGTACGGGCGGCGTTATTGATGATATCCAGGCAGGCGCCCATCACCTGTGGCTGACAGCGCAGGCAGTAAGGATCTTGTACGCGCTCGTCGTTGACCAGATGGGAACGACGAATCTCGCTACCACTCAATAATTCGCGATAAATGCTGGCTGTCGCCATCTGCCCAGGTTGACCACGCACAGCATGAATACGCGCATCAAATGGCGCATCGCTGCCTTTCGCCGCATCGACAGACAAGGCGCCGGTAATCGTCGCGGCCTCCAGCAAGCGTTCAGCCAGAAACAAACCATTCAACGCCAGCGCCGTAGATACTTGCGTGCCATTGATCAACGCCAGACCTTCTTTTGCCGCTAGCACGACCGGCGTAATGCCCGCTTTTTCCAGTGCCTGTTTTGCTGATACCAATTGACCGTTGACGCGCACGTCGCCTTCGCCCATTAAAGCCAGTGTCATGTGGGATAGGGGAGCCAGATCGCCGGACGCGCCGACCGAGCCCTTGACCGGGATCGCTGGCATGATGCCCGCGTTATACAAAGTGATCATGCTGTCGATCACGCTAGCGCGGATACCTGAGTAACCGCGTGCCAGGCTAGCGATTTTCATCAGGAGGATCAGACGCACAACGTCGTCAGCAATCAATTCGCCGGAACCGACCGAGTGCGACAAGATCAGATTTTTTTGCAATAACTCTAGCTGTTCGTCTGGGATGCGGGTCTTGGCGAGTTTGCCAAACCCCGTATTGATACCATATGCCGCATCGCCTTTTTTGACGATGCTCTGTATCGTCGCCGACGAGGCATTGATCGCTTCATAAGCACTGGCGTCCAACGCCAGCGGCAAAGCCGTACGCCAGATTGCGCGCAAATCGGACAAACTCATTTGGCCCGGGCGAATGATGAAAGTATTCGTGTTCATATTGATCCTTGATGGTCTTTGTTTGTTCTGAATAGGATTACCACAGGAGAATTTCTAAAAACCCTTTAGTCGAGATGCAGCGCCAGGCGCAATACGTAGCAATGCCTAGCGATATGTAGCAACATCTAGCAATACCTAACAATACCTAACAGCACCCACGACGTGATGCGTTCGAATATGGTTTTTTAGAATTTCCACAACAGATACCGCAATATCCATGCGCCTTCTGAGCCATTTATGCTCCAAGAGACTGATGAATAGTGCGGATTACATTTTTAATTTATCTCAACTCACCCTAATTAGCTGCTGCGACAGATCGTTTTACCCGATTATCTTCTCGCACAATACTCGCACACTATGTTGCTGTTACTCCCTCTCCTGCGTGCGGGAGAGGGAGTTTTTTGACCTGCCTATCTTTATCAACTTACGGTCTGGATTTACTACCTCAACTCATTACTTCGAATGATGAATCATCGGCAAATTCAAGCCATTGCGTTCAGCGCAGGCAACCGCTTGCGGATAACCGGCATCAGCATGGCGCATCACGCCAGAACCGCAATCGTTGACCAAGACGCGTGCCAGGCGCTTCGCTGCGGCATCGGTGCCATCAGCCACAATCACCATACCAGAATGCTGCGAATAGCCCATACCAACACCACCGCCATGATGCAAGGACACCCAGCTCGCGCCGCCCGCCGTGTTCAGCAAGGCATTCAGCAAAGGCCAGTCGGAGACGGCATCGGTGCCGTCCATCATCGATTCTGTCTCGCGATTTGGACTAGCGACGGAACCCGTGTCGAGGTGATCACGACCGATCACGATCGGTGCTTTTAGTTCGCCGTTTTTAACCATCTCGTTAAATGCCAGACCAGCGATATGACGCTCACCCAGACCCAGCCAGCAGATACGTGCTGGCAAACCCTGAAAGGCAATACGCTCGCCCGCCATATCCAGCCATTTATGCACGCCCTTATTGTCCGGAAAAAGTTCTTTGATTTTGGCATCCGTTTTACGGATATCTTCCGGATCGCCGGACAAAGCAACCCAGCGGAACGGACCTTTGCCATCACAGAACAGCGGACGGATATACGCAGGAACAAAGCCTGGGAAATCGAAAGCATTTTTAACGCCGGTATCAAACGCGACTTGACGAATGTTATTGCCGTAATCCACCGTCGGTATGCCCATCGCATGAAAATCCAGCATGGCCTGCACGTGCACGGCACACGCCTGAGCGGCATCGGCAGTCAGTCTGGCGTGTTGACCCGCATCATGTTGTGCGGCCTTCCATTGTTCAACCGTCCAGCCTACCGGTAAATATCCGTTAATCAGATCATGTGCCGAGGTTTGATCCGTGACCAGGTCCGGTTTCATGCCACCGGCTTTGGCGCGCTTCACCAGCTCAGGCAATATTTCTGCGGCGTTACCAAGCAAGGCAATTGAGACAGCTTCTTTACGACCACAGTGATGTTTGATCAGTGCCAGCGCATCATCGAGATCTTTTGCCTGTTTATCGACATAACGAGTGCGCAAGCGGAAATCGATACTCGATTGCTGGCATTCGATATTCAATGAAACAGCACCGGCAAAACTCGCTGCAAGTGGCTGCGCACCGCCCATACCGCCAAGGCCTGCCGTCAGAATCCAGCGTCCTCCCCAGTCACCGCCAAAATGCTGGCGCCCGGCTTCGGCAAAGGTTTCATAGGTACCCTGCACAATGCCTTGAGTACCGATATAGATCCAGCTACCTGCCGTCATCTGGCCATACATGAACAGACCTTTGCGGTCGAGTTCATTAAAATGTTCCCAGTTTGCCCACTTCGGCACCAGATTGGAGTTCGCGATCAGGACACGCGGTGCGTCCTCATGCGTCTTAAATACACCGACCGGCTTACCAGACTGAATCAACAAGGTTTCGTCTTCACCCAACTCTTTTAAGGATGCCAGTATCTGGTCATAGCATGCCCAGTTGCGGGCAGCGCGTCCGATCCCGCCATACACCACAAGATGTTGAGGATTTTCAGCCACAGCAGGATCAAGATTGTTCTGAATCATCCGGTAGGCGGCTTCGGCTACCCAGGTCTTGCAGGTTTTTTCTGCACCGCGCGGTGCGTGGATGACGCGGCTTGCGTCCCAGCGTGGATCGTTATTCATGATTGCTCCCATCTCGTTTTTAAGGTGTGGCCCGATCGTCATGCACGCAAAGCGCTATTCATACAGAGCCGGTTCAGACGACGATCCAGACGATGCCAGATCGATGGAATTAGTTTAAGTTGTATATACAACTTTTGCAAGCGGATTTTTGTATGAGACAATACGGCAACTTATTTATTCAGGAACGACGTGTCCACACCAGCAGAAAACGCTCCGGTCTTCCAGCGTATCAAAGATTATTTACTCAAAGAGATCCAGTCCGGCACCTGGAAAGAAGGCGATGCCATCCCCTCCGAGGCAGCGTTGGCAGAGCAATTCAGCGTCTCACGCATGACGGTCAATCGTGCTGTGCGCGAACTGACCAGCGAGCAGATACTGACGCGTATTCAGGGTTCCGGCACCTATGTCGCCCAGCATAAATATCAGGCGACGCTAGTCGAGATCAAAAGTATTGCCGAAGAAGTCCGCGCACGTGGTCATACACATCGCAGCGAACTTCATCAGCTCGACGCGGTCAAAGCGACTGACATACTGGCGCAACAATTCAAAGTGAAAATAGGTCATCCCCTGTTTCATTCCGTGATTGTGCATTTCGAAAATGACGTCGCGATTCAGGTCGAAGACCGCTGGGTCAACTCCGATATTGCGCCAGAATATCTGAAGCAAGATTTCTCTATCATGACACCCAATGAATATCTGATGGTCGTCGCGCCGCTGCAAAGCGTGAGCTACCGGATTGAAGCCCTGTTACCGTCCAAACATATCGCCTCGATGTTACAGATTACTCACAAAGAACCTTGCTTACTGTTACACCGTCAAACGCTGTCCAAAGGTAAAATCGCTACGATTGTCACCATGTGGCACCCTGGTATGCGCTATCAGTTTGCCGGTAGTTTTTAATCGCTCTCAGGCTCTCAGACGCACAGACCGCACAAAACGACACCGCTTTATCTCTTTAGAAATACGGATCCAATGCAATCGCTATTTTCACGCTTATTTTCACTTTTATTTACAGGCTTAGCCTCGTCAACATCACGTCGCTCACTGTATTTGTCCGGCATATTTGCTTACGTAGTCATGCTGACTGGCTGCGGCAGTTTTGGTGGTGGCCTGGGCAGTACCAAAGTCCATTTAAAAGATGAAGAATTCGGCTCCACCGATGTCTTCACCCATAGCTTTCCCGGAACAGAAAGAAATTCTTGCGAAGCTGCGCGTCGTGCCTTGCTCAGTCAGGGTTATGTCATCAGCGACTCCAGATTGTCCTTTGTCAAAGGTCGCAGAAAATTCCAGCATGACAGCGATATCCACGCAGAAATTGAATTCACCGTGGTGTGCGCTGCAGATAGTAAAGGAAGTAACAGCACAACCGTATTTGCCAATGCCGTACGTGACCGTTACTCACTGAAAAAAAGCAGCAATTCCGCCAGCATCGGCGTAGGCGCACTGGGATCCGTATCCTTGCCATTCGGCGCGAGCGACGACTCGCTAGTAAAAGTCGCCAGCGAAACCATTCCTACGGGCGATTTTTACGGAAAATTTTTTGAACTAGTCGAACGTTACCTCGACGACTCTTCCGTTAATAGTGATGAGGACATTGAAAAGAAAGAAGCATCAGTGCAGCCGGGTGCAAAGAAATTATCCGAATCAAATCAGTAAAAATCACTAACCCGTTATTTGCCTATTTATTCTATGTCACTGCCACCAGACATCGCTGCACCAAAAGACTTTGATTTTATGATCGGGGACTGGCGCGTTGAACATCAAAGACTGAATGCCCGCTTTGCACAATCCGACGAATGGACTGCGTTCACGGGATTATCATCGACCAGAAAAATTCTCGGTGGCTTCGGTAATCTGGAAGATAATTTGCTTGAATTTCCTGAAGGCTCATTTCGCGCAGTCGCAATGCGTTCTTACTGCATCGACTCTGGCAACTGGTCTATCTGGTGGCTGGACGGCCGCAATCCGACCCAGCTTGATACCCCCGTAGTCGGGAGGTTTAGCGATCACGTCGGATTATTTTTTGCCGATGATATTTTGAATGGACAAGCGATCAAAATCCGTTTTACCTGGACTGCGACACCCGGTGAAAACCCACGTTGGGAGCAAGCATTTTCTATGGACGCAGGCGCATCATGGGAAGTCAACTGGAAGATGACGTTTATCCGTCTCTCTGCAACAGAACCGCTTGGATCTTAAAAACGTCAGCCTGTTTTCCGTCCGCAATATATCTATGCGCACCAATAAAAAAGCGATCCAGAATTAATCTGCATCGCTTTTTTGCCCTCTGCTTATCACCATTTATTTTGGCTTGAATTGCACGTCACTGATTCTGAATTTATCACGGCGATCGCCCATCAGTCCACGTAATTCCTTGATGCTCAGGTCGCTGATTTCGTGCATCCGTATCAGCAACGAGGCACCGACTGGCAGGCGACGATGACGGATTTTACTAATGACTGGCGGTGCGACTTCAAGTGCTCTGGAGAGAGCTGCATCATTTTTCAGATGCAATTGTTTGATGATGATATCCAATAAATTATTGGGATCATAATTGATGTTATCTGATATACCGTCCAGCTCTAATAGGTTTGCCATGTTGACTCCAATTGTAGGTTGACATTTTTTGAGTTTATTTACACTGCTGTGTACTACCGCTAACTTGTTGATTTGCTGACTTACTGACTAAGTAATTGACTAAATAATTGACCAAGTAATTTACTGAGTAACTAACCACGTCAGATCGGTCGTTGTAACTACGTGGGTTTGATCAGTTCAAATTCAATAAGAAATTTGTATGCAAATCATTCATCCGTTTCAGAATGATGGATGAGACCACTTTGCACGACTCTTAGTGCAAATATGAGTGCAGCATCGGATACAGCCAGCATCGTATTTTTAATTACTAACTTATTATATGACGTAAAGTTGTTAATTTATACATGACGAGTGGTAAATAAATTTAAATTTATTGAAATAATTTGTTAGGACGAAACAATTCCTGAAAATTTCATCAAGGAAATATTTTCAAAATGCGGAAGATTTTCTGCATGGCAAGGAAATATCGCAATGCATACACCAACAGACAAGTAACAGACTGGAAAGTCGTGTGTAGGGACGACCAGCAAACGTAATTGTTCGCTTTAAATTAAGTAAAAAATGGAATCCGCTTTATTCATGCGCCTCGCAGGGCAATTTCATGCCAGAAGGCGCATGGATAGTGCGGGAAGCATCTGAAAATTTGATGACTCAGCGTCACCAGTAAAAATTGCTTCAACAAAAAAACGGCACAGATCAGATCTGTGCCGCTCTTTGAAACCATACTGCAATGAGTGCGAATGCGTATGAAGCAATCGCCCTTACACAGCAAGGATTATTTCGTTGTTTTGTCTTTGCGTACGCCTGCCGCTGTTGCTGGCAGATATTTCAAAGGATCATTCATACCAGCAACATACGCGGTTGCGACTGTACGTGGCTTGAGGCAAGTAGCGCTCAGAACGCGTGAATCAGCGGAGATGTCATTTGTGCAGATAGACAAATCTTTGACTGTATCGAGAGAAATACCTGCTGCCGCTGCGACAGACACGACTGAACCGGCACCGGCGCCGTTCGCGATCAATGTATCGACAGTCGCTTGCAAATCTTTGCTGCTTGTCAGCGCAGTAAAGATGCCATCGACGGAGGTATCAACGTTCGCTGCTTGTGCGACTGAGGCAATGCCTGAAACCAATACCAAACCCATAACTGCTTGTGAGACAAATTTCTTCATGGCGACTCCTGAGTGAATTGAATAGCCTGACGAGGCTGATTTGATTTTAATTAAATTTAGATTAAATTCAAAGTCTAAATTTGTATCCGTGGATCAACTTTTTTCCAAAAACAGACGATTTTTGAATAAAGCTGTTCTTTTGCTCACAATTTATCTTTGCATCATGCCATCTCTTTGTTTTTATTTATATTATTTATTCAAATATTGCCAGAACGGGGTAACGTCGCCATTCAGGTTCAGCAAAGCGCTGGCAATGCGTGAAGATAAAATCCAGGACAGCACTCTGGTCGGTCAGTAACTCAGGGTGCACCAGCTTCCATGCGTTAAATTGCGCGTTGAGTTCCGGCTCGGTTTGCAACAATTCTGCCGCCAGGTCTTCAAACACATAGTCGGAGTAGGCTTCTTTTTTCTCCAGTACGCTATTAAAAAATCCCCAGCGAAAGAAGCTGTCATGCGCCTGCGGCTCCAGCGTTTCGACGACATAGCGCGCCTGCTCCTGATTCAGTGGAATCCAGACATCGCCCTCACGCAACTGATGCTGACCGATGACAGCATCCAGTACCATCTCGTCATGAAACATATGCCCCTCATACGGATGAGCACGCGATTGAACAGAACGAATCTGGTAGCTCTGCGCCTGTACGGTTTTATTCGCGCTGAGTCGTTCAAATTCAACACCATTCCATTGCAGACGCTCAATCGCCGCACGCCATTGCTGCGGCACCACATAGGCGACCGGAGAGCGCACCACCACTGCTTCTTTGAAATGATTGTAGTAAGGGATCGGTTTTTCCCATGTCTGATTCTTGTCGTAATACAAGCGACTGTAGTCACCCAAGATACTAGGACGGTGACAGGCGGCATAGCCCTTAAAATTGACCGTGGATGCACGCTCATCATCGCGTTGCCAGCTGACTGGCCAGTGGCTGCGGGTCTTGCCAAACTGTCGCGCCGCATCACGTAACTGCTGAATCTGCGCCGCATGACTGACCGTAAAGTCGAGTACAACTTCGACCAGTGCGCGCATCGACGCGTAGCGATCGGCAAACGGCTTCAGCATATGCGTCTCTGGCATAAAGCCAATGGTGTGATGCAAGGCGGCATAACCTGTCGAGAAACGCGCTGTTTCTAAAAACTCTTCGATACCCTGATCCGGACTCTCGAGGATGGGATTCACATACGGACACGTCGGCCAGCCGCGCTGTGCCATATTCTGATAGATCGCTGGCAACATAGTCTGACGCAAAAACTGTCCGGGACCAGCACCCAGCTTATCCGCTTGTGTATGAATCAAGGTCATCGTATAGGGATAATCCGCACCATTCGAGGTATGCGTATCCACCATCACATCAGGATCCCAGGCCGTAAAAAACTGATTGAATACCTGCGCATTCAAGCTATCGCATTTGATGAAATCACGATTCAGGTCAAGATGCAGGCTATTTCCGCGAAAGCCAAACATCACAGGCCCATCCTGATTCACACGAGAGGTATCCTGACGGTTATGACAACCATCCACGTTATATATCGGGATGAATAAAAATACCGTGCGTCCCAGACGTGCCAACCTGCCAGGTTCAATACAAAAGTCACGCACCAGAGCCATACAGGCGTCAATCCCCTCAGGCTCGCCGGGATGAATACCATTATTATTAAAAAATACCGGACGCTTTTCCAGCGCAATCTGCTCACGATCGAATACACCATCCGCACTCACCACACCGGCATGAATCGGCACACCGGCATCTGATACGCCAATCTGACTAAAATGCAAAATCGCCGGAAAACGTTCTGCCAGTCGCTGGTAAAAAGCGATGCACTGCTCCCAGGTCGTAGTTTGATTGTGATTACCTGATTCATAGGGTGTTTGCAGGTCTGCTGACATGATGGCTTTATTGAAATTGGGTTGCAAAAATAAGGCTAGAAAAAAACGTGCTAGCAAAAATACAGTGCAATGATAGTCTGCACTGACTAGACAGAATGATCCTAATAAAAGATCGTATCGGTATTATCATAATTTTGCCTGAATTACGCTTTCGCTAGCGACTATTTAAAATCAACGGGGAACTATCTACCGTCATACTCACTCAGATTGGCGCAACGCTCACATCCGTTACAATGAATCATTGAATCTGTCACATCACCATTCTGCCTCAAGGAGTTATCAATTGACGAATGCCGAAATCGCCGCGCTGCGTCTGAGTTGTCATACGATTTTGCCCGGGCATAAGCTGCTGCAACCTGCTGAACAGTTTGCAGCAATGGCGCAGTGGTGCGAAGCGAATCAGGTAACTCACGACACGTATGGTGAGGGAGAATTGGTCCAGAGCTTCGAGAAAAAAATTGCGACGCTTTTAGGTAAAGAAGCTGCCTTATTTTGTATCACCGGCACCATGACACAGGTGACCGCATTGCGTCTGGCTTGTGCTGAGCGTGGTAGTAATCTGGTCGGATTGCATGCGACCTCTCATATTCTGGTACATGAAAATAGCAACCATCAGGTACTCCAGCACTTCAATTCATGCCAGCTTGGTAATGCACATCGCCCATGGACTGTCGATGACTTACAAGCCTTTCCGGAAAAAATCGGCGCCGTGCAATACGAATTGCCGATGCGCGAAATCGGTGGCCAGTTGCCTACCTGGGAACAGCTCGACGCGATCAAAGCCTACTGCAAGCAAGAGAATATTCATCTGCATATGGACGGTGCACGTTTGTGGGAAGCGCAGAGCTTCTACGGACGCCCCTTGCATGAAATCGCCGACGGTTTTGATACAGTCTATGTCTCGTTTTATAAAGGTATAGGCGGGCTGGGAGGCGCAATGCTACTGGGCAGTGAGAAGATGATCGCGAAAGCGGGTCTGTGGATGCGGCGGCAAGGCGGCAACGTATTTCGCCGCACTCCTTATGTCGTCGCTGCGGCGATGCAATTCGATCAGCGCATTGCCGATATGCCCGCCTTATTCCAGCGCACACAAAGCTTGTATCAGTTACTGGAAAATTATCCGCAACTGCGTGTCAATCCGGCGCAGCCGCAGGCGAATATGCTCCACCTTTATTTGCCTGTGACGAGGGAACAGGCAACCGAGATACGCAACGATATCGCGAAAAAACATGGTATCTGGCTATTCGGTAATGCAGTGCATACCGCTCTGCCCGATCAGTGTATGTGTGAATGGTATGTCGGTGATCAGTTATTGCAACTCCCGGATGAACAACTGCGGCGCGCATTGGACGTGTTTGTAGCGGCACTCGAAACTACGAAAGAAAAACCCCAACAATAAGCCGCAAGTGACGGATTGCAACTCACTCCGCCGCATTGCGTTTGCCTGACAAGTACAGCAAAAACAAAACTATAAATAGACCATCCAGCGCAATGACGGGCAACATCGGTTTGAGCGCAGGATCATCCATGCTGGCGAGCAGCACACCGACGAGACATACTTTTTCTATCGTCACGGCAATGATGACGGGGATGCGAAGCGGCGGATGATATGCGGAATACACGGTCAATCCACCAAGGCAGGCGACCAGCAAACCCCAGTGCCGCGCAAATAATAGTCCGGCACTGTCGCTCACAACTAAGTTTTGTATATGCAATAGTTGCTGTGGTGCGATAAACTGTAGGCCTACCAGCAGCATGATGCCGCCACCGGTAATGAGTATGGCGTTGATATAGCGTGCAATCATGGTGTTGTCCCCTCTGGTTATCTGTTTATCCGCTTCTATGGCAATTGCGATGTTGCACCTGCTAGCACTACCGCTTTGTTTATTGTTACTACTGTTTTTGCTATAACTGTCTGACGGTATCGGTACCAGTGTCGCTACTTTACACCGCCCTGTGTCTGATGAAGCAAATCAACTTAAGCAGTTAAGTATTTTTTTGATTGTCCTCATGCTCCCAAAAATCGGCGTGCCATAGTGCCGGTATTCAGGCCTCATTCGTTGTTTTTACATGCAAACCAAAGCCAGATCGTTCAATTCCGTTTTTAATTCTTATCTGATCTATGTCGGTGTGGCGCTGGCATCGGCAGGTGTGGCCTTATATACACCATTGATCGTCTCAGAAACCGGTAAAGCTTTTTCAGGAACCTGGGCTGCATCGATATTATTTGGTTTAAATCTGGGACGCGTCATTGGTTCACATCTGGGTAGCCGTTACCCTGGCCTGGCAAATCACCCGTTCGCCGTGACAGGCAATATTCTGCTTGAGGGCATCGCCTTGTATTGCATGGCTTACCTGCAACAAGCATGGGCACTGGCGTTGTTCGCCTTACTGGCTGGACTGGGAAGTGGCTTATCTTTTCCCGGGCTCAAAAATTATTTACTCAAACTAAAAGAACTCGATCAGGCCTCTCTGTTCAGTCGCTTGGCTTTCGCAATCCGCATGGGACTAGTATTAGGTTATCTGATTGCTGGCTGGGTACCTAATCACAGTTTAAAAATTGTATTCCTGATCGTGCTCATCAGTTTTATCGCGTATGCGATCTTCATGCTCTACGCAATGCGGGCAATCGCTCGCCATGAAACCGACAGCAATGCCGCACTGGCTATGCAGCAATTAACCGAAAACACGACAACAAGCGAGGATCGCGCAATGACAGGGCAAACACCACCCGTCAGTTTGCCCACCTTGTTTTTCGTGTCGAACGCGGTGTTCTGGTGCTTTGCCGTACAACCGATGATCGGGTTTAGCTTGCACATCCCGAAATACACGCCTGAAATTCCGGTATCGACGCCGTTCTGGTTGGCCGCACTGGTCATCATTTTTTTCCAGATTCCGGTATCAAAACGAGCCGTTCGGACACTGGAACATTTTCGTTTTCTACAAATCGGCTACGCCTGTCTGTTCGTTAGCTTTGTGTTAATGGTCGTCGCAGGCAATCATGGGGTCGCGGTCATCGCATCCGCCATCTTGCTCTCATTTGGTCAGGTATTTTACGGTCCATCATTTGATGTACTGATTGCCCGCCATGCGAATCAATCATCGGAAGATACGGGCAAGCTGATGTCGCAACAAATTTTTTATCAAAGCATGGGAACGATGATCGGTAGTCTGGCAGGCGGTGTCTTATTCGATCTAGCACAAACACTGCATATGCCCTCTCTTAACTGGCTGCTATTAAGTGCGGGCAGCTTATGGATGATGATACTCAGTAAAAATAAAATTCCCAATCTATATCGTCGAGCATAAATAATTATACGAACTACAATACTTCTATCAACCTTATTATTTATCAATAGCCATTCACGTTTGCGTCACATACAGACCATAGGTAAGTCACCTGTAGGTCACATATTGGCCCTAGAATCAGTCCGAATTGTTGCATTGCAGAATTTTTCTGCAACCAATCCTTGCTTTGCCAGTCGAAGTGCCGGCACCAATGTTTTACCTTATTTTCAATTACACAACACCACAATGAAATCTATATCCCTATTGCTCACCAGCTTCTGTTTGCTTCTCAGCACAATCGTGCATGCCGAAACAGGCGTGAGCAGCAAGTCTATTTTGATCGGACAATCCGCAGCACTAACAGGTCCGGCGCAACAACTTGGAACAGAAATGCGCGATGGTGCGCAAGCCTATTTTGACCACATCAATGCGCAAGGCGGTGTGGCAGGTCGTCAAATCGTTTTAAAAACACTCGATGACGGTTACGAAGCAGATCGTGCAACGTCGAACACCAGACAATTAATTGATGTTGAAGGCGTGTTTTCTTTATTCGGCTATGTCGGCACGCCCACCTCCAATGCAGCGTTACCACTGGTGACCAAAGCAGAGATTCCATTTTTTGCAGCCTTTACCGGCGCGCAATCATTGCGTGAGCCACTGAATCGGAATGTATTCAACATACGCGCCAGCTATTTTGAAGAAACAGAAAAAATCGTGCAGCACATCACGACACTGTCGATCTCTCGTATCGCCGTGTTTTATCAAAACGACGCTTATGGTAAAGCGGGCTTGGAAGGTGTTACACGCGCCATGAAAAAGCGCAATATTGAAGTCATCGGTATCGCCACGGTAGAACGCAACAGCGTTGATGTGGCGCAAGCAGTCGCACAGATCAAACTCGCCAAACCTCAAGCAGTGATCATGATCTCGGCGTACAAATCCTGCGCTGCCTTTATCAAAGACATGCTGAAAGATACGGTCGGCGCACCGATTTTCTGGAATATTTCTTTCGTTGGCAGTCAAGCTTTATCCAAAGAACTTGGCAAGGATGGCCGGGGCGTCATGATCTCGCAAGTCGTACCGGCACCATGGGATGACATTCACCCTATCATCAAGGAATACAAAAGCCTTTACCTAAGCAAACCTGGACGCGAAGTAGGCTTTGTCAGTCTCGAAGGCTTTATCGCCGCGAAAGTCTTTGTGGAAGGCTTAAAACGCGCTGGCAGTAATCTGACGCGTGAAAGTTTTGTACGCAGTCTGGAATCAATGTCGAATTATGATGCCGGCGGCTTTCAGGTGAAGTACAGTCCGTCGAATCACAACGGGTCCCACTTTGTTGACCTAACGGTGATTGGCAAAGATGGCAAATTCATGCGCTAAGCGCTGATGCAGCAGATGTAAAAAAACCGGCTTGACCCATACGGTAAAGCCGGTTTTTTTACATCTGTCTACATATGATTTACTTCATCAGGCAAAACTGAAAATCGCATCACAGCCCTCTCTTGTCTCTTCTATCCCGTCGAGCTCGTCACTCATTTCAAGATCGAACAATTCTTCGATCGCATTCATATAACTATTGACTCGCGTCGCCCCTATCAAGCGATAGATATCACCAGCTTCGTTACGGATACCAATAATCATTTTCTCTTCTTTGACAATATCCACACTGACTTGCGTGAGTAAGAGATTGCCAATAATTTGTTTGTCGATTTTCGCGACGGCTTTGCCAGGGATGAGTGCGGTTTTCAAGAGTGCTCCAGATTGTTACAGATAATTGATAAATGAATAATTATTGAAAAATAAATGATTGCTGTGAATTTACTAACATTATCCGCGTTTTTCACGCAAAGACGTGTTAGCATTTAAGCATCTATCTAAAAACACTTTTGTGCTTCACATGATTAACCAATTTTTCGACGTTCCAGGCAAGGTTTTCGTACTTTTTGTTGTTGCTTTGTTGCTTATCGGCATTGCACTCAAAGCCACGAAATCTAAGCCGAAAAGAAGGCGTTCGCACTATAAACCCGTTGCACTGATGACGCCGAACGAAGTGGAATTCTTTGGCCGTCTTTGCCGCTCGCTGCCTGGTGTGCACGTATTCCCTCAAGTCGCCATGGCGGCACTGATCGCACCGGTCGACAGCTTTCAGGAAAACCGCTACGCATATTGGAAAATCAATGAAAAACGGGTTGATTATGCAATCTATAGCAAAACGATGGAATTGATCTGCATTATCGAGCTGGATGATCGTATGCATAATGCGGAAAAAGATAAGGAGCGGGATCAACTGACGCGCAGCGCGGGCGTATCTACCTTGCGCTGGCAATCTCGCGCCAAACCGTCAGAACTGGAAATTTTTCAGGCGGTGAATCAATTACCTCACATGGTGAATAATCCACTGCAACCGATAGAACGCAAGCCTCGCCCGTCATCACGAGCGCGGCAAGACAGGCCAAGGCAATCGCCTTCACGTGAGTCACTGCCAAGTTATGCCACGTCATCCCATGCACGACATGAATCGCCCGCACCAATGTCTTTATCAGAGGATGCCTAAATATTGAGAATACTGGGAATATTAAAAATTGCGAAACTCAGGCGATCAGATCAATCTGCTGCAAACTACCGATTTTACCTTCTTCCGACAGCCATAATCCAGATGATACCAACTGCCCCTGAGAGTGATTTTGCGCATTTTTAATCGAAAACGGTGTGCTGGCATTACCAAGGAAGAGTGCGCCGACATCGGCCTGCTTGAGCGTGCTCAGCTTATCCTTACCACTGGCGTCTTTAGTCCATACGCGAAGCTGCTGAAATGCAGGATCCGCCTCATCAATCCAGCCATTGCCGTCGCTATCTAAAGCTTTAAGCTCATTGAATCCGCTCCCGGTCGCGGGGCCAAATAACTCACTGCCATCGTTAATTTTGCCATCACCGTTTTTATCCAGCGCCAGAAAACCAGCTCCCTGAACAAACGAAATCGACTCTTTGATACCGTCGGCATTCAAGTCAAACGAAAATTTCTGCGAAGTCAGTTGTGCCGAATTAGCAGAAAAATTAATGACAAGCGGATCAATTTTTTTACCGTCGCCAGCCTGCACGCTGACATTACTCTCCTCGTGATAACTGCGTTGTAATTGAATGCTGAGCTTAAATTTAATTTCCTGATTATCCGCAGTATGAATGAGGCCTGTGGCTTGAAACGAGGTTTGTTCTGTCTCGGTGTAGGAGCTCTGACGCTGGTACTCCAGACCCCATCCTGCATTCCGGGATGGTGCTGAAGATGGAACATGAGCACTGCCAAACGCACCATCAGAGGCATCATCGGAGATAATCGACGGCACCTTGCTTGTGTTCTCTGAGGACGCCAGATCCGAAGCATGGAATAAATTAATTTTCCGGCCTGTCAAACGCTCGATCAGGCTAATGATCAATCGTAATTTTGGATCATTCTCTACGGCAGCATTTGCTTGTTCAATCGCTTGCGCCTCGTCGGCAGCATCGCCATGCTTAACTGAGGAGAAGGAAGTCTGGTCTTTCGCCAGCGCTATACGGCCAGCATCAGAAAGTTGTACGGTGCTGCCTGATTCATTGAAGTCCAAGGGAGTTCTTGGATTATCAAAATTAGGCCGCTGGCGCCCAACCCAGGCACGGGTGCTCTCATGAACATCGAGCTGAGAGGAACTCGCAGAGCTGGATGCCAGCAAAATATCGGATGATGTAATGATCATGGTGGACTCCCATGCCAGAAGAAATACAGAACATCTTTATATCGACCAATTTTCAAAAAAACTTAATCCGTTTTTTAGAACTCTCCGGCAGTTCTATCTTGTTAAAACGTACTATTTATAAGCTTCCTGGCTCATTATCGTTTTGCAGGACAAGTCATTCCAACGCCTCGCTGAGACTACATTACTTGTTGGAATTTACCCAAATTACAAGCTGTACGGTCATCTTTGCATAGGCTAATGATATGATGAAATGCCGTCATCTGAAAACTTTCAGGCGTGACGGCAACTCCCTCTCATACAAACTAAAGAGACCACGATGGAACTCAATACCTATCTGACTTTTAACAATAATTGCGAAGCTGCATTTCGTTTTTATGAACAACGTCTTGGTGGAAAAATCGAGGCATTTCATCGTTTTGGTGACTCACCGATGGCAGACCAATGTCCGCCTGAGGCAGCGCAACTGATCATGCATGTCAGCATGTTTATCAATGGCCGGACCCTGATGGGCTCCGACAATATGCCAGGCCATCCGTATGAAGGCATGAAAGGATTTTCTTTGTCACTGAATACCAAAGATGTAGCGGAAGCAGAGCGGCTATTTGCCGCATTATCAGAGCAGGCTATAAAGATCATCATGCCGCTTGAAAAAACATTCTGGGCTCAGCGGTTTGGAATGCTAGTCGATCAGTTCGGTACACCGTGGATGGTTAACTGCGAATAAATCTATTTTTTCTTGTTCTCTTCACCTGTTTTTTTCAATCCTTGCTCTTCAATTTTTGTTCGTATTTTTATTCATATTTTTTAACCAGGATGTATTTCATGCGCAAGTCTGTATCACTGACGACACTCGTTTTTTCACTGGGTTTATTTAGTAGTGCATTTGCAGTAACGCCCCTTGTTTTCGCTGCTGTAAATGAGCTGGGCAATAGTTCAGTCAGCGTTAAAGTGGCAGGCAAACAACTTAGCGTTCTGGCCGAAAATTATTACAATCAGGTCGCCCGTTTTGAGCCTCTGATGGCAACCGGGAATGGCGATAATCGCTTTGACGATCAGTTGCCGATGACACTAGTACCTGCCGTCAGAGCACGTGAAATAACGATGTATAACAAGGTCGCAAAAGAACTCCTTCACATTAACCGCACTGCACTTAGCACCGCGGACCAGGTTACTTACGACTGCCTCAATTACGACGTTCAATCGGCGTTAGCGATGTTCGCTTTTAATGAGCGCTTGATGCCACTGAATCAGATGGATAGTGTGCCGGTCATCTTAGCTAATTTTGCGAGTGGACAAAGTTCTCAGGCGTTACAAACACCAGTGCAATACGACATGTATCTAAAACGGGTCGCTCAATTACCGGCCTGGATAAATCAAGCCATCATCAATATGCGTGAAGGAATGCGACAAGGGATTGTGTTGCCGCGGTCGCTAGTCCTGTCGACCCTACCTCAGTTAAATGCGCTAGTTACTGCGCATGCTGAGGATCATGCGTATTACACTCCGGTCAAAAATTTCCCGGCTGACTTTCGTGAGGCAGATAAAGCTCGTTTAACGGCAGCATATCGTGACACGATTACACAAAAAGCTTTGCCTGCTTTGCGCAAGCTCAATACCTTTATGCAGACAGACTATCTTGCCGCCAGCCGCAATAGCTCTGGACTCGGAGTCTTACCAAATGGAACAAAATGGTATCAGGCACTGGTACGCGATCAGACAACAACCTCCCTCGATCCCGAAACCATTCACGCGATAGGACTTAAAGAAGTCGCCCGTATTCAAAATGAATTTGTTTTGCTTGGACCAAGATTAGGCTATAGCGGCGATCCGAAAGGTTTACCTGCATGGATCGATACACAAAGCCAATATCGCCCGTTTAAAACCGAGGCGGAAATACTAGCTGAATATCGTCGCATCGACACTGTGATTCGAGGCAAATTACCAGAGCTCTTCGGTAAGATTCCCAAGGCACCACTGGATATACGTCCAGAACCCGAAATCAGCAGGCAGACTGCCTCAGATCACTACTCGGCACCAGCTATCGACGGCTCACGTCCCGGTGTATTCTGGGCAGTCATCAATGATCCAGCGCAATACGCAACGACTGGAATGACGACATTATTCCTGCATGAGGGACAGCCGGGTCATCATTTCCATCTGGCGTTTTTACAAGAGCTCGATATTCCGAAGTTTCGCAAATTTGGCGGTAATAACGCCTACACCGAGGGATGGGCTCTCTACGCAGAGACATTGGGTAAAGAAATGGGAGTATTTGACGATCCGAACGCGTATCTCGGTCATTTGACAGATGAGCTACTGCGCGCCTCCAGACTGGTAGTAGATACTGGCCTCCACGCCAAGGGCTGGACACGTGAAGAAACAATTAAATACCTTCAAGCAACATTGGGGTATGATGAAGCAACTGCTCGCAACGCAACCGAACGTTATATGGCCTGGCCAGGTCAGGCATTGGGATATAAGATAGGTTCACTGAAAATAATGGAACTCAGGCAACGTGCCATGACCCAGCTGGGGACAAAATTCAATTTACGCCAGTTTCATGACGCGATTTTAAGTGATGGAACGCTACCACTCGCTTTGCTGGAAGCCAAAATCGACAAATGGATCACAGAACAGCAGAAGTTGTAGAATGTTTTGCAATAAGTTACAACAAATAGCAATAATCACCATACTCATTGACCTGCAACTACAAGTCGCTCAGAATGAGATGGTGATGAGTCAGTTGCACAATTAGTTGAATAATCAACTACGCACCTGACAGCCTAGTAGCTGGTCAGTTAGCTCGAAATGTGATGGCGTAATTTTATTGATGAAACAACGCAAGATGTCATAAATGCGCGTTTGAATTCTCAGTGGAATAACAGGTCCGGCCATGCCGGTGTATATGTCTATCAATGCCAATATGAATTCTGCCATGGATAAAACGGAAGCTCTCAATAGTATCGTTGCCGAGGCCAATCGGGGAGAGTTGGTATTCTCCACCAATGTGACGGCGTCCCTTAAAATTCAGCAGGCATTAGATGCGCCTGATTGCAGCACCGATACCGCAGCCAAGCTAGTCATGAATGAGCCTTTGCTGTCAGCCCGTGTCGTCGCCATCGCCAATTCGGTTGCCTACAACCGCGGCAATGATGTCACGAACGTCAAATCGGCAATTGCCAGACTTGGTTTCCGCACGTTGCGCTCAATTGTCGCGACCCTGGTCGTACGCCAGCTCGCCGGTGCCAGCAAGAATCCGGAAACCCGCGCCAAGGCCAATCAGCTTTGGGAACATACCGCTCAGGTCGCCGCACTCTCGCAAGTCATTGCCCGTCGCATTACCAAACTCGATCCGGACACCGCCATGTTCGCCGGTATTGTGCATGAAGTTGGTGGCTTTTATTTGTTATCAAGAGTCGAAGAATTTCCCTGCTTACTCGATAACAAACCAGATCCTTTAGCTAGCGACCTGCCTGCTTTTTCAGATACGATTATTGAATCGACAGAAGAAACGCCTGAGACCATCATCGGTCGAGTTGTTTTAAAGAACCTGATGTTGCCACAACCGGTATTGGATGCGGTAGAAGCGCTCTGGTTCGGCCTACGCGCTATGCCACCAGAGACACTCGGTGATACCCTGTTACTGGCAAATGAACTCGCTTCCATCCGCTCACCACTCGAAATGCGCTTTGAAACTGAGCCAAATCAATATGCGTCAGAAATCGATTTCGTCGTCGGCGATGGTACGTTAAACAGCATTCTAGAAGAATCGGAAGAAGAGGTCAGATCCTTGACTGCTGCCTTGTTAGCCTGACATTTTTACTGGTAATGACGGATATTATTTACGTTTTCTCGAAAAAAAACCTCCAGCGCCTGGAGGTTTTTTTATGTCACACGACGATCTGATTCGGTTATTCAGTCAGGTTATTTAACCAGATAAGTTCCGACACAAACCATAGTCTCACCCTCACCTTTTTCGCAATATGACTTTTTCAGCTCGTATTCAGTAGTATTGGGATTAGTGAATTTGTATGGCCCATACCAACCCTTTTGCTTGTCCTTTACCACGTTGATCATTCCTTGGATGAAGGCGTTGCCGTCAACATCTTTCAAACCAACGAGATTTTTTCCAACCATCTTGGGATTGGCACCCTGAGCTAAACAGTTACCCTTAAAGTCATAGACGAAAATATACAAATCCCTGTCTTTAAATGCACCGCCCGGATGTTCTGTAAACGTCGCATAAGCCTTCTCAGCGCCCGCGGACTTGATCAATGCCACGGCCTTTTTTACCATCGCCTCAGCTTCGGGTTCAGAGCCGCGGTCTGCTGCCATAACTGAACTAGCGAACAAGACATTAAGTGCAATGCATGCAACTACTTTGGACAAAGTTTTCATGTCTACCTCTTTAGTATATGAATGGTGTCTAAGTATTGACTTTCAGTTGCTAGTAATCAAGAGAACTAATGTTAAATTCTGTCAATTTGCAAACATAGTCCCTCATATCCTGCGATATTTCTGCAATGCACAAAATACCAGGGCACAGTTAATCAACATTGCAGTGCCAGCTTAATTTGCTGTAAAGAACCCGGATCTTCAATCGTGGTCAAGTCACCTGCATCACGTCCTTCGCAAATCGCCTGAATCGAACGACGTAACAATTTCCCGGACCGTGTTTTAGGCAAGGTACTCACAAAATGAACGCGTGACGGACGCGCTACTGCGCCTAATTGCTTATCCACGACGGCCATGACTTCCGCTTCTAGCGCGCGTTTCGCTTCATCATTATTAAGTAAATCAGGATGCTTCAAAATAGCAAAGGCAACCGCAACCTGCCCCTTCAGTTTGTCCTCGACGCCTACCACAGCTACCTCCGATACTTGTGGATGACTTGAGATACTTTCTTCAATCTCGCGGGTACCAAGTCGGTGACCAGCAACATTAATCACGTCATCGGTACGTCCAAGAATAAAATAATAACCATCGGCATCTTTGATGCCCCAGTCAAACGTCGAATACAACTGTGCATGCGCGAAATTGCTCCAGTACGTTTGTACAAAGCGCTGATCATCACCGTAGACTGTTTGCATACATCCCGGCGGTAACGGTCCTTTGATTGCGACGACACCTTTTTCATTGGCAGCACACTCTTCACCTGTCGATTCATTGATAATCTGGACGTCATAGCCATACATCGCCACACCCGGACTACCCAAGCGGGTAGCTTTGTCCTCAATACCGCGAGCAATGGATAAAATTGGCCAGCCTGTTTCTGTCTGCCAGTAATTATCAATAATCGGCACGCCAAGCTCAGTCGCAATCCAGCTGGACGTAGTCTCATCAAGCGGCTCGCCCGCAAGATATAAGGCCTTCAACGAAGATAAATCATATTTTTTCATCAGCTCTGGCGGGTGTTTTTTAAGAACGCGAATCGCCGTAGGCGCAGAAAACATACGTGTCACTTGATATTTCTCAACGATGCTCCACCAAATTCCAGCGTCAGGACGAACCGGCGTTCCTTCATACATGATCGTCGCCATACCGGCAATCAGTGGTCCGTACACGATGTAAGAGTGCCCGACAACCCATCCGATATCAGAGGTAGCGAAATAGGTTTCCCCGGGATTGCCGCAATAAATATGCTTCATTGACGATGCCAAAGCAACCGCATAGCCTCCGACATCTCGCTGCACTCCTTTTGGTTTGCCGGTTGTGCCCGAGGTGTACAAGATATATGAAATCGCATTCGATTCCAGCCAAGTAACCGGTACCACCGCATGCAAATACTGTTCGCGTAAACTCGCGTAATCGACGTCCCGTCCCACCACCAGATTCATCGGATCCAGGCCACGGTTCACGAGCAAGACATGTTGTGGCTGATGCACTGCAGTCGTAATCGCCTCGTCCAGCAAAGGCTTATATGGTACGGCCTTGCCGCCTCGCATACCAGCATCCGCCGACACGATCAGAACGGGTTGCGCATCATCGATCCGGGTTGCCAGGCTCTTCGCTGCAAAACCACCGAACACAACGGAATGTACAGCGCCAATTCTGGCACAAGCGAGCATGGCAAATGCGGCCTCCGCAATCATCGGCATATAGATCAAGACCCGGTCACCCTGCTTTACACCTAACGACAACATCATCGCCGCCATGCGCTGCACTTCTGCTTGTAATTCAGCGAAGCTAAATACTTTCTCGGAATTGGTTTCTGTGGAAATGGCAATCAATGCCGGTTTATCCGCTTGCGTTGCAACCCAGCGATCAACTGCATTGTGACAAAGATTGGTCTTGCCACCGACGAACCATTTTGCAAAAGGTGGACGAGTGTAATCAAGGACTTGCGTGTACGGCTCCGCCCAGTCGATCAGTTGCGCTTCTTTATCCCAAAAGGTATAGGGATTGTTGATCGATTTTTTATAGAAGTCTGCGAAATTCATAGTGTCTCCAACTGAGGATGTGTACGTCAAATGTGCGTCAAAACTGGGATTATCAAATTAATGTCCAAATTGATGCAAAAAATTGAAACGACTTTATTTCTTATTTTTCTCGCCCTCGTCTACTAAGGCTACTAAGACTACTAAGGCTTTATTTTTTAATTTCAAAAATGAATGACCTCAGCAAAGAAATTCTTCAATCATTACTGCCATCCGCCACCTGCAGTGTAGGGTAAACAAAATTCGAGGCACAGCAATTCCCTCACCGCAGTGCACTCACATTGCGGTGTATCAAATTCTGCATCGTTCGGAGCGGATTAAAAAAGCTGGCGTCTGTTATGTAGTATTGCCATTATTGGCCAAGAGCTTCCATAAGACGGTCAACAGTTCAGAGACTTGCTCTGTTTTGATAAACCGTCATAGCAGCCAAGTCACATCAAAATACATCACCGGGTATACGTACCCAACCCTCCATCAAGATACGCGCACTGCGGCTCATGATGGCCTTCTTCACCACCCAGTCTCCATTGACCTGAGTTGCTTCAGCACCGACGCGTAAAGTGCCTGATGGATGGCCGAAACGCACGGCCGTCCGGTCGCCACCACCAGCAGCAAGATTGACTAACGTGCCAGGTATAGCAGCGGCAGTACCAATCGCCACTGCGGCGGTACCCATCATCGCGTGATGTAATTTGCCCATCGACATCGCTCGTACTAACAAATCGATATCGGCAGCCGCGACTTGTTTGCCGCTAGATGACACATAGTCAGCAGGCTGAGCGACAAAGGCGACCTTCGGTGTGTGCTGGCGACTCGCCGCTTCGTCGATATGTTTGATGAGTCCCATACGGACTGCGCCGTAGGCACGTATGGTTTCAAATTTTGCTATTGCGACAGGATCGCTATTGATCGCATCTTGCAACTCGGCTCCGGTGTAACCGATAGCTTCTGCGTTCACGAAGATAGTCGGAATACCGGCATTGATCATCGTCGCTTTGAGGATGCCGACACCTGGCACATCCAGATCATCGACCAGATTCCCCGTCGGGAACATAGAACCACCAGCGCCGTCCTCATCCGCCGCCGGATCCATAAATTCTAGCTGTACTTCTGCTGCCGGAAAGGTCACACCGTCAAGTTCAAAATCGCCGGTCTCTTGCACTTCACCATTGGTAATCGGTACATGCGCGATGATAGTCTTGGCGATATTCGCTTGCCAAATACGGATCACAGCAACACCGTTTTGTGGAATGCGACTTACGTCGACCAATCCTGCACTAATCGCAAAGGAACCAACCGCCGCAGACAGATTGCCGCAGTTGCCACTCCAGTCAACAAAGGCTTTATCGATCGCGACCTGACCGAACAGGTAATCTACATCGTGATCCGCTTTGGTACTTTTGGAGAGGATGACTGTCTTGCTGGTACTCGATGTCGCACCGCCCATCCCGTCAATTTGCTTGCCGTAAGGATCAGGACTACCGATGACGCGTAAGAGTAAAGCATCACGCGCTGCACCGGGGACTTGCGCTACTGCGGGCAAATCCTGCAAACGAAAAAAGACACCCTTGCTGGTGCCGCCACGAATATAGGTCGCGGGGATTTTGATTTGTGGAACGTGGGTCATGCTGATTCCTATTGATCTTTACGACATTTAATACGGAGGGGTGCGCATGGCATACCCTAAGCTTCTTAGATCGCCTTTGTTGATTCTAGAAAGTCCTGAGCAAAGCGTTGCAATACACCGCCCGCTTCGTAAATCGATACTTCTTCCGCTGTATCCAGGCGACAAGTCATCGGTACTTCGACACGTTCGCCATTTTTACGGTTGATCACCAACGTCAAGGTCGCACGAGGTGTACGCTGACCAATGACATCGAAGGTTTCAGTGCCATCAATTTGCAAAGTCAGGCGATTGACACCCGGTTTAAATTCCAATGGCAATACACCCATCCCAACCAGATTAGTTCGATGAATACGTTCGAAACCTTCTGCCGCAATCGCTTCTACACCGGCCAGACGCACGCCTTTCGCCGCCCAGTCACGTGAGGAACCTTGTCCATAATCCGCCCCTGCGACGATGATCAGTGGCTGCTTACGCTCCATGTAGGTTTCTATCGCCTCCCACATGCGGGTGACTTTGCCTTCTGGTTCAATGCGTGCTAATGAACCGGCTTTGACCTTGCCGTCTTCCAGCACCATTTCATTCTTCAATGTCGGGTTCGCAAAGGTGGCGCGCTGTGCTGTCAGATGATCGCCGCGGTGCGTTGCATAGGAATTGAAATCCTCTTCCGGCAAACCCATTTTTGCGAGATAAGCGCCAGCGGCGCTGTCCAGCATAATGGCGTTCGATGGTGACAAATGATCGGTCGTAATATTGTCGCCCAAGACGGCCAATGCACGCATCGCCCTCATGGTGCGCGGTGCAGCGAGCGCACCTTCCCAATACGGCGGACGGCGGATATAGGTAGTTTGTGGACGCCAGTCATACAGCGGAGTAAGCTTTTCACCATTGTCTGCCTGAATCGCAAACATGGGCTCATAGACTTTACGGAACTGCTCGGGCTTGACACTGGATTTGACGATAGCGTCAATTTCTTCATCGCTCGGCCAGATATCTTTCAAACGAATTTCTTTGCCATCGACCACAGTCAACACATCTTTTTCAATATCAAAACGCACGGTACCGGCAATTGCATATGCCACAACTAAAGGAGGTGAAGCAAGGAAGGCTTGCTTTGCATATGGATGGATACGTCCATCAAAATTACGATTACCCGACAATACCGCAGTCGCATATAAATCGCGGTCAATAATCTCTTGTTGAATGACAGGATCCAGAGCACCCGACATACCATTGCAAGAAGTACAGGCATAGGCCACAACGCCAAAACCGAGTCTCTCCAAGTCACCCATCAAGCCGGCTTCTTCCAGATACAAAGTCACTGCTTTAGAACCCGGCGCGAGCGAAGATTTGACCCAAGGCTTACGCGTTAATCCAAGCTTGTTGGCATTGCGCGCCAGTAAAGCAGCTGCGATCACATTACGTGGGTTACTAGTATTGGTGCAACTGGTAATTGCAGCGATGATGACTGCGCCATCCGGCATCTGTCCTGGTACATCATCCCATTTACCTGCGATACCTTTGCTTGCCAGATCAGCAGTGGCAACGCGTGCATGCGGATTGGAGGGACCGGCCATATTACGTACTACGGAAGACAGATCAAATTTCAGTACCCGCTCATACTCAGCGGTCTTCAAGCTATCTGCCCACAAGCCGGTGTGCTTGGCATACGTCTCTACCAGTTTGACTTGCGCATCTTCACGGCCAGTCAGTTTCAGATAATCGATCGTTTGTTGGTCGATAGAAAACATCGCTGCAGTCGCGCCATATTCCGGTGCCATGTTGGAAATCGTTGCACGATCACCGAGAGTTAATGCAGCAGCGCCTTCGCCATAAAATTCGAGATACGCGCCAACCACTTTTTGTTTACGCAAAAACTCCGTCATCGCCAGCACGACGTCGGTCGCAGTAATATTGGGCTGCGGACGACCAGACAGTTCTACGCCGATAATGTCTGGTAAACGCATCCACGATGCACGGCCAAGCATAACGTTTTCTGCTTCTAAACCGCCAACACCGATCGCCAGTACACCCAAGGCGTCCACGTGTGGTGTGTGACTGTCAGTACCGACTAGCGTGTCGGGGAAAGCCACGCCATCTTTGATCTGAATCACCGGCGACATGCGCTCCAGATTGATCTGATGCATGATGCCATTACCCGGTGGGATCACATCGACATTCTTGAACGCTTTTTTTGTCCAGTTGATGAAGTCGAAACGATCTTCATTACGACGGTCTTCAATCGCACGATTTTTATTGAAAGCATCGGGATCAAAACCGCCACACTCCACTGCCAGCGAATGATCAACGATCAATTGCACTGGTACCACAGGGTTGACCTGAGCTGGATCACCACCCTGATCCGCAATCGCGTCACGCAAACCAGCCAGGTCAACCAATGCTGTTTGTCCGAGAATATCGTGACACACCACACGTGCCGGAAACCACGGAAAATCCAGATCACGTTTACGCTCAATGAATTGCTTCAATGAGTCGGTCAGAGTCGCCGGATCGCAACGACGCACTAGATTCTCGGCGAGGACACGAGACGTGTATGGCAACTTATCATACGCACCAGGCGTAATCGCATCGACTGCGGCACGGGTATCAAAATAATCCAGCGCAGTGCCTGGGAGTTGTTTGCGGAATTGGGTATTCATTATATTGTCCAAATTAATCAATCAAGACCTCTCAACACAGAGGCACAGAGACACAAAGGAAGAGCAAAAGAAAATCCACTTACTTCTAGAACGATCTTTTTAAATTAGGACTTGCGCAAAATGAAGAGCTATTTACTGCCACTCATATTGAATTGGAAGGCCGGATAAAAAAGCTCAAGCCCCCGCCTCAGAGCAACAGTAAATCAGTCCTTTTCTCTGCTTTTGTTGTTCCTCTGTGTCTCCGTGACTCTGTGGTGAGAGGTTTTGAATACATTCACAATTTACTTACGGTCTTTCAGCACCACAAATTGCAAATCTTCAGGCCCGACATAATTCGCACTTGGACGAATGATCTTGTTGTCGATACGCTGTTCAATGATGTGTGCTGCCCAGCCGGAAGTGCGAGCAATGACGAACAAGGGTGTAAACATGGCAGTTGGCACGCCCATCATGTGATACGACACGGCAGAGAACCAGTCCAGATTCGGGAACATTTTTTTGATATCCCACATCACTGTTTCTAAGCGTTCAGCAATATCAAACATTTTGGTAGAGCCTGCTTCAACTGACAACTGACGTGCGACTTCTTTGATGACCTTGTTACGGGGATCAGACACGGTATAGACCGGATGTCCAAAACCAATCACCACTTCTTTATTTTCTACCCGCTTTTTGATGTCCGCTTCTGCTTCATCCGGATTGTCGTAACGCTTCTGAATTTCAAACGCGACTTCATTTGCACCGCCGTGTTTTGGTCCGCGCAAAGCACCAATGCCGCCTGTGATAGCGGAATGGATATCAGAGCCTGTACCAGCGATCACGCGGCAGGTAAATGTGGACGCGTTGAACTCGTGTTCTGCATATAAAATCAGCGAGGTATGCATGGCTTTTTCCCATGATGCGCTTGGCTTTTGACCATGCAACAGATGCAGGAAATGTCCACCGATAGAATCATCATCCGTCTCGACATCAATCCGTTTACCATTGTGGCTGAAGTGGTACCAGTACAGCAGTATGGAGCCAAGAGATGCCATTAACTGGTCGGCGATATCACGCGCGCCTGGCGTATTGTGATCCTCTTTTTCTGGCAAGGTGCAACCCAAAACCGAGACGCCCGTGCGCATCACATCCATAGGATGAGCGGACGCTGGCAAAGCTTCCAGCGCTGCTTTCATATTGGCGGGCAAACCGCGCAAGGATTTCAGCTTGTTTTTATACGCTTTAAGTTCAGCGATATTAGGCAATTTGCCGTGCACCAGCAGATGCGCGATTTCTTCAAATTCGCAGGCATCTGCAACGTCCAGAATGTCATAACCACGATAGTGCAAATCGTTACCAGTTTTGCCAACGCTACACAGCGCGGTGTTACCGGCAGCAACACCTGACAAGGCAACGGATTTTTTTGGTTTAAAAGGAACGGCAGCTTCAGTCATGTGATTCTCCTTTGTGAGACTTGTTCGATTAAGAACATACTCTTACCCAGTATTTTTCAAAACACCAATCAATGCGTGCGGAATTGGCTAGTTTTTAATAAAAAAATGGGGAGTATGTTATTTTTAGTAAATAATTAAATTCTATGATGCGTTTTATTTAGATTTTTGCTGAGCAAATAGAGCATCCAGCTTTTGCTCAAAATCGTGATAATTGATGCGCTCATACAATTCCATGCGTGTCTGCATCGTATCGACGACCGCTTTTTGCGAGCCGTCACGACGAATCGCGGTGTATACATTTTCTGCCGCCTTATTCATGGCACGGAAAGCAGACAATGGATATAACACCAGACCGACATCGACTGCAGCCAGTTCTTCCACGCTGTACAAAGGTGTTGCACCGAATTCAGTAATGTTCGCCAGGATAGGGACTTTGACCGCGTTTGCGAATTGCTTGTACATCGCAAGCTCTGTAATCGCCTCCGGAAAAATCATGTCCGCACCGGCCTCGACACACATTTGCGCACGTTCAATCGCCGCATCCAGCCCTTCGACTGCCAAAGCGTCAGTGCGCGCCATAATCACGAAGCTGTCGTCGGTACGCGCATCAACGGCAGCTTTGATGCGATCGACCATTTCTGACTTGCTGACGATTTCTTTGCCAGGACGATGACCGCAGCGCTTTGCGCCAACCTGATCTTCGATGTGCATCGCCGCGGCGCCAAACTTGATCATGGATTTAACCGTACGTGCCACGTTAAAGGCAGAAGAACCGAAACCGGTGTCCACATCGACCAGCAAAGGCAGATCGCACACATCGGTAATCCGTCGTACATCGGTCAACACATCGTCGAGATTAGAAATACCCAGATCTGGCAAACCCAGAGAACCGGCAGCGACGCCACCACCGGACAAGTAGATCGCTTTAAAACCGGCACGTTTTGCCAGCAAAGCGTGATTCGCATTGATCGCACCAACCAATTGCAAGGGCGATTCTTCTTGCATGGCTTTACGGAACGCAGCACCTGCGGAGAGTTGACTCATATTCTTACCTTTCAAAATAGGGTTTTGCTGCGTAAGCCTGTTGCAATCAGCGTGCCAGTTTTACAAAGACATCATCACTGCTGTAAAAATATGAGGTGGATCAAGGACTTAAGCACGTCATCTGGATGATACTGAGGGAAAACAGTTCGCTATTGACTGACTTTTGTTTCATAATGACGTTTAGTTCGAAACATTTTTTGAAACAATGAAACGATCAACATAGAAATTTGAAACATTCTCAACCTCACTTTGCCAGAGAAGTTCGCTTTAACCATCGCAAGCATCTTTAGCCTCACCTCCCAAAAAACACTTCACCTCAGACCAATCATGCGACCTCAAGCACCGATCCCTCGCGACGCCAATGACAAACCCGTCATCTGGACGGTATCCATCTCGCGATTATTCGACTTATTTCGCGACATCATGGTCGAATATGACGCCAGTGCGACGATTGAACCCATTCACATGGGCTTTGAAGAAGCTGCACAACATCTGCGCGAACGCCTGCAAACCGAACGCTGCGATGCGGTGATTGCTGCGGGATCCAATGGCGCGTATCTCAAAAACCGTTTGCCCGTCCCTGTCGTGATCGCGAAGGCCAGCGGCTTCGATGTCATGCAGGCACTCGCCAGAGCGCGCCGGGTCTCGCCAGACATTGGCCTGATCACGTATCAGGAGACAATGCCGGAACTGGTCGACTTTAAAAATACCTTTGGCTTCAAGCTCGAGCAACGGACTTATGTCACGGAAGAAGATGCCCGCGCGCAAATCAGTGAACTCAAGGCTAAGGGTATTAAAGCCATCGTTGGTGCAGGCTTGATTACCGATCTGGCAGAGGAAGCCGGGTTGACGGGTATTTTCATGTATTCCGCAGAATCGATACGTCAATCATTTGAAGATGCGATGGAAATCGCCCGCTTAACACGCCTGGAGTCCGCACGCGGGCGCCATCATCCCGCCGCTGAATCGCTACGGGCGCGGCATGGTCTGGCTGATTTACGGGGTGAGTCCCCTGCCATGCAAAGCATGCGGCAATCAATCATGCTGTTCGCCCGTTCCCCGGCGACGGTGCTGATACAAGGTGAAACCGGTACCGGCAAGGAACTGGCGGCACAAGCCATGCATAAAGAAAGTCCACGCGCACGTCACCCTTTTGTCGCCGTTAACTGCGGTGCGATTGCCGAATCGTTGCTGGAATCGGAGTTATTTGGTTATGAGGACGGCGCGTTCACCGGATCCCGGCGTGGCGGTCATGCCGGCTTATTCGAGGCAGCGCATCGTGGCACCTTATTTCTGGATGAAATCGGCGAAATGCCTTTAAGCCTGCAAACCCGGCTACTACGCGTCCTGGAAGAAAGAGAAGTCGTAAGGGTTGGTGGAGTCCGCCCTATTCCTGTTGATGTCAGGATTATCAGTGCGACGCACTGCGACCTCGATGCACGTATCGGCGAGAATCGCTTCAGGTCAGACTTGTTTTATCGGCTGGCTGTACTACGCTTACAGCTACCGCCGTTACGTGAGCGCAAAGAGGACTTGATGCCATTAGCAGAATGGTGCATCAAGCATGCGCTGGCATCTTTGGGAAGCCGTCCCCATGCCAATCTGCATGCCGAGGTTCTCGCCTGCGGCACACTGCTGGCGCAATATCACTGGCCCGGCAACGTCAGAGAATTGCGCAATATGATGGAACGCTTAGCCTTATTCCTGGCGGCTGAACCACTGCAGGCACTGACCACCAGCCTACTAATAAAAATTGCACCAGAAATCTTAACAAGCAAACAAGAAAATACGAATTTGCCAGGAAAAAAGAATCCAGATATCGGTGAACGGAATCTAAAAGCTGATGCAGCTGATATTTCCTTATGGCAAGTTATGGAGCAATTTAAACACAATCGCGATGATGTCGCCCGGCATTTAGGTATTAGCCGAACCACGTTGTGGCGGAAGTTAAAGAATGTAAACAAGGTGTTTTAGAAATTCCTTTCAGTTAAAATCAATCAACATAAAAACAACCAAGATGAAATCGCAATGAGCCAAGATCAAATACAAAAAAAACTCCTGATCGTCGATGACAGCAAAGTCTCTCGCATGGTTATACGCGCTCACATCAAAAGCAAACACGATGACTGGGAGATTCTCGAGGCGTCGAATGGCGACGAGGCAATCGGTCTTGCGGATAAAGAAAGTCCCGATTTTTGCACAATGGATATCAACATGCCAGGCATGCTGGGAACCGACGCTGCTGAAATCATATTGGGCAAACACCCGGACATACGCATCGTGATTTTTTCAGCCAATATTCAAGAAACTTTTCAAAATCGTTCGAATAAACTCGGAGCCACTTTTGTTGCGAAACCGGTTACCGAAAAATCGATCGCCCTGGCGCTGGCGCATTTCTTAGGAAACTAAGTGAACTCTCTTACCGAATTACATCTCGACGCTCTCAGCGAAGTTTTTAATATCGGCGCTGGACGAGCGGCGGCCAGCCTGAGTGAAATCGTTGGCGATGAAGTGAAGTTGTCGGTTCCTAAAGTCGAAGTCAGAAAAACCTCCGAAATCAGCGCCTCGGTTTTATCATTTGAAGGTGACCGGTTTGGCGCAGTCATGCAACAGTTCACCGGCCCTTTCGATGCCGAAGCCTTACTATTATTTACCGAAGATCATGCGCTTGAAATTGTAAGAGACATGATGAGTTCGCAAATGAGTATTGAAGAGCTGGCCGAATTCGAGCAGGAAGCCATGTGCGAATTAGGCAATATTATTTTGAATGCCTGCCTGTCTGCCGTGGCAGATATGCTGGATATTTCATTTAATAGTTCATTGCCAAATTACACCGTCGCATCAGCAGACGAATTATTTAAACGCATAGGACAGACGTCTGACCATCCATATATCTTAGTGTTACATATCGACCTGGCAATAGAAAAACGTCACTCTGAAGGTCATCTGATCTTTTTACTGAGCTCTGCGTCGTTGAAAAATCTTGTACAACAAATTGATCGTTTTTTAGGCAATATTTAATGAAGCATCCAGAGAAATTGACCAGCGAGAAGGCTGGCCAAATCTTTAACGCCATCAATATGGGGCTCATACTGATTGATGCAAATGAACACATCTTGATGTGGAATGACTGGATGGTCAAACACAGCATGATCGATACCGGGACTGCATTACAGAAAAAAATCTCAGATGTATTTAGCGACAAGCCCACCACGGCGTTTATGACCTCGCTACGCAATACGATCAATTACGGCTTACCTGCAGTCCTCTCCAATGCCTTACATCGTTCACCTTTACCACTCTTCGACCCCAGTGAATTGAGCGAGGATCGGGGCCGGATGCATCAGTCGATCACGATCACACCAATCTCTGCCAGTCCCGATGAAACGCATTGTCTGATTCAGATCATGGATTCAAGCGCGTCAATCAAACGTGAAAAAATGTTGCGGTCTCATTCAGAAATTCTGAAAAAAGAAGCGACTACCGACAGTCTGACCGGCATTTATAATCGCCGATTTTTTGATGAACATTTCAAGATGGCGATGGGCCACTCAAAGCGGCAAAAACTCCCGCTCTCGGTCTTTATGGTAGACATCGATTTTTTCAAGCAATACAACGATTATTACGGTCATGTTGCTGGCGATAAAACCCTAGTTAAAGTAGCGCAGACTCTGAAAGCGCAATTAGTCAGAGCAACTGACATCGTTGCCCGTTATGGCGGTGAAGAGTTCATTCTGATGCTGCCAAATATGCCGGAAGATCTCGCTATGCAGTTCGCCGAAAAATTACGCGCAGCAGTCTGGGAAACCGCAATACCTCATCTTAAATCCCGAATCAGCGAGCAAATCAGTGTCAGCATAGGAGTCAGTACCTATCTGTTAGAAGAAGATATCGCTATCCATCATTTGTTAGAAGCTGCAGATACAGCGCTGTACAAAGCAAAGCAAAATGGCCGTAACGGCTGCTGTTACCTGAACGCAAAGTCCATCGCTGATCTGGCAACATTAAACAAAGCCTGAGGCCAGCCACCCCCAGTATGATCAAATCATGACCGAATCATGCTCATGAGTGATCTAAGCAAGTTTAGTCAGCTTGAAGACATTAGTATTGGGAATACGCGGAATAATAATTTGCAAGAAATGTGTTGAATTCCGCTTCAGCCATCGCTGCTGATTCTCGCTTAAGAAATGCAGCGGAATCTGCATCGCAGACCCCACTTTCTCCCGCTCAAAATAATTGATATTGTTACCCGGCGATGCTGCCGAGATCGACATATACAATACCTGCTCAGTTCCTTTTGGCAGCAAGGGGTAGTAGCCTTCCATCAGGTCTGTACGGTCAAAATACAAATTCCTTAATGCCGGATTTTGCGAATTAGTTTTTACATCCTCAATGACATTGGCATGCAGGTAGACATTAGCATCTGTGTTATTGCGTTTAGTATCGGCAAAAAATTCCAGAAAATAATCCGTTACTGGCTTACCCTGATCATCGACGACATTGCAGTTTACTTGCAGGTATTGATGAAAAAACTCCGGTTCCTCCGTCGTAGTTTTACTCAGCGCCGCAGTTGCCTCACTAAGATCGTGCCATTGCGTTTGTAATAACTGGTAGGCCGGAAAACTGTCACATCCCAATGCCTGCAAGATCACTTGTCCCAATTGCGCCAGTTGTTCCGGCGTCTCCGCAATATCCTCATGATTCGATGTCTCTGCGCGATCAGGATCGATAATCGAGCCATGTGTACGCGTCGGCAGAACAGCTAATGGAATATCGCTCTGTAAGCGGCTTACCCAGTTAGTGATCGCCCTTGTTGAATCCTGCTCACGAAAATCAATCGTCACACCTTGCGCATTCAAGTTCGCGGCACATGCTCTGACGGTGCCATCGGCACCGTTCTCGTTCACAATCTGGCGCAACAGGCTCGCATAAGGGTGGGTACCGACAATCACAAATGGCCAGACCTTATCGTCCCCATAAAATTGCACGGGATTAGCCGCATCCAGTGCCTCCGGACCAACCAGAATATCGCGTTGCGCCAGCTCCCACTGGTAGGGTGAGGCCAGTTCAAGATCATTTAACATCGACTTACCAGTCTGAAACCAGTTGTTATATCCCTTCACTACCCGCCCTAAAAAACTCTTGCCAGTTGCCGCAAGCTTAGAACCGTAATTCGCCGGTGCTAGCATGACCAGGCGTTTCATCGGACACTGTTCAGCGCGCCCTTTGTAATGAGTCGTCAGCCACTCGCGGGCGACCAGCCCGCCGGTACTATGCACAATCACATCAAAACTCGCTGCCAGCTCACCGGTTCGCATCAACTCGTCAATCACTTCGGCCATACGCTTACCAACGTCTGCGACACGCACATCGTCATCCATAGAAATATAGTCCCCGAGCCAGAGCTGTTTGGCCTGATAGTTATTTTTTTCGAGGAATTCTGCAAGAGTATGAAAAGACTTGGACGTATCGCTCCAGCCGTGAATAATGAGTACCTGACGTTGGGCAGTGTTAACGAGGTTTGCAGGCATGAAAGCTCTCCTGTTTTAAATAGTTATCTGATTCAAACATAATAGTCAATTTGCATGACTTTTGTTTAACTTTTTTAAGATTCCTTTATTCCCGTCTACTTTCACCCAGCTCGTTCAGAATGACCCAGAAGTATTTGTCTTTGCATTCACTGTCTTTCCAGTCAAAATACGCGTTCTCTTCCCCTATCAGGAACATCACCATGCGCTTCTCCCCTGCCCGCCGTTTATTTCATACTTTAGCTACTGCCGGATTACTGTCACTCTCCAGCCTCAGTCTTGCTCAACAGGTGTTGCGCGTCTCGGCGATTCCCGATGAGGCACCGACAGAATTGCAGCGTAAATTCAAACCTTTAGGTGTTTATCTGGAAAAAAAATTAGGAATGAAGGTCGAATTCACGCCGGTCACAGATTACGCGGCATCGGTTGAAGGATTAATCAACAACAAACTCGATATGGTGTGGTTCGGCGGTTTTACTTTTATTCAGGCTAAGGTGCGTAGCAAAGATCAGGTAATCCCTCTGGTGCAGCGGGAAGAAGACGAAAAATTTAAATCGGTATTCATCACGACGAAAACGGACATCAATAAATTGGATGATTTAAAAGGTAAGACATTTACCTTCGGTTCTGAATCATCAACCTCCGGTCATCTGATGCCGCGCTCCTATTTGCTCTCAGCAAAAATCAATCCTGATACCGATTTAAAACGCATCGCCTTCTCAGGCGCGCATGACGCTACCGTGGCTGCGGTAGCGGGGGGCAAAGTCGATGCCGGTGCGTTGAATATCTCTGTCTGGGAAAAACTGGTCGCGCAAAACAAAGTCGACACGAAGCAAGTCCGCGTGTTCTATACCACGCCTGGCTACTTTGATTACAACTGGACAGTACGCGCTGATATGCCTGCGGAATTACGGAAAAAAATTACTGATGCCTTCCTGTCACTGGATGCCAGCAAGCCTGAAGACAAAGAGATCCTGGATCTGCAACGTACTAGTCGCTTCATTACCACCAAGGCAGATAACTACAAAGCGATTGAGGCTGCTGCACACAATGCAGGCTTGTTGAAATAAGGCGACTTTCATCCACATGCTGTTGCAACTACAAAATGTATCCGTATCTCATCCCGCGTCCGCCGCAGGACATGAGGCTGCATTAAGCGATCTGACTCTTAGCGTTCATGCTGGTGAGCAAATTGCGCTGATCGGCCCTTCAGGCGCGGGCAAGACGACATTGCTACATACGCTGGCATGTGCGTACAAACCGTCGCAGGGCAGCTATCGGTTATTCGATCAGCAGCCCTGGTCTCTGTCTGAGCACGCAAGGCATGCGTTGCGTCGTCGTCTGTTTCTCGCGCCACAAACACCACCACTGCCACCACGTCAACGCGTTGTTACAACCGTGCTGGCAGGACGTTTGCCATCTTGGTCTTTATGGCATGCCTTGCGAAATTTAATCAAGCCGATGGAACCGGAAATCGCATTCGATGCACTTGCCCGTTTCCACCTGCAACACAAGCTGTACGAGCGTGTTGACCGGCTGTCAGGTGGTGAGCGTCAGCGCTGCGGCCTGGCGCGCTTGCTATTGTCTGATGCGAATCTGCTGCTGGTTGATGAGCCATTATCTGCACTCGATCCCACTCTGGCAATTCACACGCTGCACACTCTGCAACAGGAAGCGAGCGAGCGTAATGCGGCCCTGATTTGTAGCCTGCATCAGGTCGATCTGGCACGCAAACATTTCAAACGTATTATTGGCTTGCGAGATGGAAAAATCGTATTTGACAGCGATCATGTCACTGATGACATGATCGCTGCGCTTTATGCCAATATCAGGAGTGATGCCCATACCGACACGGTTGCAAGCTCCCTCTCAACAGATGCCTTTATCGCCAATACAGCAGCCGTCGCTGCCATTATTCATGATCCTCGTTGCATCTAAGCGCATGAAACGTATGAGGCGATCGCAACCCGGTCTACAAAATCAGTCTGATAGTATGCCCGGGCATGATCCTGCCTGGCGTCAGCGTTTAACATTCTCTTTACTTGCTTTGGTCCTGCTCTGGCCCATCCTGGTCGCCACTGAATTTAAACCATGGTTGCTGGCGGATACGCAAAGTCTGGATGCCACCGGGCGTTTTTTGGCAGGATTTTTTCCACCTGCTCATAGTGCTGAATTTCTTTGGATGGTTCTTGAAGCAAGCTGGCAAACTGTCGCCATGGCAACTGCGGGAATGACACTGGCATTTGTTCTCGCGGTTCCAATGACACTGATCGTCACAGAACACCTGTCGATTTCACGTATCGGCACAGGACGCATGGGTCTGCTGGCGGTACTGATACGACAAATCGTACGCTGGCTACTTGTATTGCTGCGTAGCGTGCCGGAACTGGTCTGGGCATTGTTACTCGTCAGGATAGTCGGCCTTGGCGCCACGGCAGGTGTGCTGGCAATTACACTGACCTATTGCGGTATGTTGGGTAAAGTGTATGCAGAAATCCTGGAGGCCAGCGACGCGCATACGAGCAATACGCTATTGCAAAATGGTGCTGGCAGACTCTCTGCGTTCTTCTATGGTGCCTTGCCGAATGCGGCAGCAGAGCTGATGTCCTATACGATCTATCGCTGGGAATGCGCAATACGCGGCTCGGTGGTGATGGGCTTTGTCGGCGCTGGTGGTCTGGGCCAACGCATGGATGAGTCCATGAAAATGCTGTCCGGCGCGGAGGTATCAACAATGCTGATGGTCTTTGTTCTGCTGGTTGCCGTCGCCGATGTCGTCAGCAAATTATTCAGGGAGCGCCTGCAATGAGTGCATCACGGTCATCTCCCTTAGCAACACAAGCCGAACTGCCACCGGCACCGAAGCGCATAGGCTTACCTATGCTCATTTTTATCGTTGTATTGGCGCTCCTAATCGTGAGCAGTTTTTATACGCTGAATATGAAATGGTCAGCCCTATTTTCAGATAGCGCGGTCAAAACGTCCTGGGAATTCCTGCAAGGATTTGCGCCCCCGGACTTATCGCCGGCACTATTGACTAAGACCTTTTTTGCAGCATTTGAAACACTGGCCATGTCCGCTCTGGGAACGTTCCTTGCCGCTATGGCAGGACTCTGTCTGGCGATCCCGGCCAGCGGGCGCTTTGGTGTACTTGCGATGCGCTGTACTCGCTTGCTATTGAATATTGCAAGAGCGATTCCTGAATTAGTCTGGGCATCAATCATGCTGATTGCAGCGGGCTTGGGACCGTTTGCTGGCACAATCGCGCTCACGGCACACACAACAGGTGTGCTCGGCAGGCTCTTCGCAGAGGCGCTGGAGAATGCCCCAAATCACGCTGCACTGACTCTCAGAATGAATGGGGCAAGCACACTCAGTAGTTTTTTATACGCAACCCTGCCCCAGGCATTGCCTCAAATGCTGTCTTACACCTTATACCGCTGGGAAAATAACATTCGCGCTGCGGCGATCTTAGGGGTGGTCGGCGCCGGTGGTCTCGGGCAAATGTTGAAATATCATTTATCTCTGTTTCAGATGCAAACTGCGGCTACTGTCATCATCGCCATGCTATTGTTAGTCGCCATGGTCGATGCACTGAGTTTTTCTCTCAGGCGTTGGCTGGTGCATTAATGAAGTCCATCAAATTTCGGCCTTATGTCTACACATTTTTCTATCAGGCTTGCGTCAAGTGACGATGCTTCGTGCATTGCAGCACTAGGTATGCAAGTGTGGCTGCGCACCTATGCAACTACGGGAATATCAACATCCATCGCGAATTATGTACTAAGGGAATTCACCGAGGATCGTTACCGTCAGTTGATTGCAGACACAAAAAAACAATTGATGATTGCTGAAGTCGATGGATATCTCGTGGGTTACGTGATAATCGGCCTAGGTAATACGTTTACGAATGTTCATGTCGAAATTGAAAAACTCTATGTTCAGGAATATTTTACCGGCCAAGGGATAGGCAAGGATTTACTCGCATCAGCGCAACTCACGGCATATGGCTATTGTGCGAGTTCATCGGTATGGCTCACCGTGAACGCAAAAAATCAAAATGCCATTGCGTTCTACAATCAACTCGGATACAGGCATGAGGGTGATACCGACTTTGTGCTGGATGGCGTCAAATATAAAAATTATGTGATGGTTGTACGACCTCGCAATAACCAATCCTGAATCCAAGTCGATATGAAAACCCTCTACCTCTCATCCATAAGTTCAATCTTGCTCTCGCTATCTTGCTGGTCTCAGGCAGCCCCTCCGAATCCGACAAGCAAACATGAGATTACCCATCTGCTCACGTATGTAGAGCAATCAGGATGTCAGTTAAACCGAAATGGGAGCTGGTACACGTCGCAAGAAGCGACTGCGCACTTGAACAAGAAATATCAATACTTGCTGGATAAAGATCTGATCTCGACCACCGAATCGTTTATTGCTAAAGCGGCCACCGAAAGCAGTATGAGTGGCAAGGCTTATCTAGTGAAATGCCAGGCTAACGCTCCCATAGAGAGCGCTAGCTGGTTAAAGACCGAGTTACTCCGATATCGTCAGGCATCTCATTAAGTGTCACTATTTAAGTGTCACTATTAATTGTGACGATACAGATATCACGTATATGTCCGCATATCGATACAACTGTTTAGATGCGGTAGGTGTCATTATTTTTTCTTAGCCGAAAAATAAGCAATCCATTTTTGCTCAGATGGCGTTAGCGGTTTTGGCAGCATACGCTCCGGCACTTCCCACAATACGACTTTTGGCGGGCTTTGCTGAAAGGTCTTACCGCTTAGGTAGGCCATAGCCGCTCCCTCAAAATTTCCACCGTCCTTGGCAAAATTAGCGACTGGTGCGCCCAGGTGATAACTTAAAAATGGTACAAAATTCGATGCCCGCGAAAATGACGTGCCGACCAAGGCCACTGTAGGCAAACCAATATCACCAAATAAATCATCGCCGGCAGGATCCGCAGGATCTGTCGCGCTGGTGCTGGCAACTATCGTAGTTAACTGCGCTGCCTCAGCTTTGGGACGCAATACTGCGGGTAAACCGTCGAGATTAGCTACACGCAACAGGTCGCCGGAACGGTCAATCACTTTGCTCTTAAGCGCAGCAGGATCAGGCGCAACCACAGGGGCGGCATGTAGCTTCTCCGCATGCAAGTGAGCGGCAATGGCTGCTGCTGATGCGTTGGAACCGATTTCATTCCAGTGCGAATCCGTCCGGTAGTAGCGCTCACCTGTCGTTGCCATTAAGGTCGGCGCCAGACTGATCGTATCGACACCCGTTTTTTTCAGTTGATCAATCCAACTATCCAGACGTGGTGCAAAACTGGCTGGGCGGTGCAATCCGCACAAATGCGCTTGCTCAATTCTAGACTTATCAGGTACAACAGCAACGACTAACTGGATCCCGCGCGCTTTCAAATCTTTCGCCAGGTTGCTGACGATACCGGCTCTGGCCAATGCCGATTTTTCCGCATCTGGAAATACCTCTAATTCATCGCTAAGAAAAAACCAGTCCTGACAACCCGTGCGCACCGCAGTCCCGGTATCACCAGCAACAGTCCAGGTCACGGCACGCTCAATCTGGCTAAATACTTTACTCCAGATGAAGTGGGCATTGAGTTGTGCAGAGAACCGTCTGGTGGATTCTCCGCCAAACAATTGCTGAGGTTCGCCTATACCTTTCCACGACTCTGCAGGCACCTTACTCAAGGAAATCACAGTAACGCAAAAACCGGTAAGCATGACAAGCACGAACGCTAAGGCAGGTACATAAGTGATCCAGGCAGATGGCTTTGATGTGCCAGGTATTGTTGCTGTTTTCAGTTCAGTCATGGCGCGTCCTTAAAACTGAAAATACAAAAATGGGATTGCTTTTTGTCCAGCCAGCACAACCACACCGTAGACAAAAGTAATAATTGGCCAGATTGCGCTCCAGGTCACAGACCCCAAACCACCACGTGCAGCAATCCTTGTCGCAGGATAAACCACGCACAGCACACCAATTGCAAAGGCCAGCAAAATACTTGGTCGCAGAGCCAGTGCAACAGTATCTCCCATCGCAAAACCGTTCACACCGAACTGACCCGCAAGCATTCCCATTGCCGATAAAAAACCGTCGGTACGAAATACCGTCCAGGCCAGCATCACTACAATCATAGTCAAGGTACGGGACGCGAAATTCGGCATTGAATATCCGCGCATGGTGAATGCGCGATCACAACATAATGCGCTACCCTGGATAATTCCCCAGATTAAAAAATTCCAGTTATCACCACCATGCCACAAACCGCCGATCGCCATAGTCAGCATCAGATTGACGTAAGTACGCGCTGCACCGTTGCGATTGCCACCCAATGCGATGTAAAGATAGTCACGCAGCCATGATGACAAGGTCATGTGCCAGCGCCGCCAGAAGTCCTGGATAGACACCGCAAGATAGGGATTATTAAAATTCTCTTCAAAGCGGAACCCCAGCATCAGGCCCAGCCCGATCGCCATTGCGCTATAACCGGCAAAATCAAAATAGAGTTGCAGTGTATAGGCGGCGCATCCCGTCCAGGCATCAACAAAGCTAGGGTTATGCAAACCAAAAGTTAAGGCGACAAATGGCGAGAGCGTATCGGCGATCAATACCTTCATCGAAAAACCGATCATGAAGCGACGCACACCCGCTGCAAATTCTGCGCTGGAAAAAACTCGCTCACGAAGCTCTTTATCAATGACTTTGTAA
This sequence comes from Undibacterium sp. Rencai35W, assembly GCF_049340185.1. Taxonomy (NCBI): domain Bacteria; kingdom Pseudomonadati; phylum Pseudomonadota; class Betaproteobacteria; order Burkholderiales; family Oxalobacteraceae; genus Undibacterium; species Undibacterium sp. Rencai35W. The sequence continues at coordinate 75,097 of NZ_JBMPPC010000003.1, read as the reverse complement.
CGCACAATCGGACCTGCAATCAGATGCCCGAACATCGCCATGTAAGCACTGAAGGAAATAATGCTGTACTGCGCAGGTACTGTTTTACGGCGCACATCGACCACATACGAAATCGCATGCAATACGGTAAACGAGAGGCCAATCGGCAGCATCACGTTTTCCCAAGGAATCAAGGGTAGGTCGTGTCCGGTCAGCAGGCTGTTCAGTGACTGCACTACCATATTGGTATACTTGTACCAGACTAGTGATGCCAGGTTCAGAACAATGGTAATAGCCATGATTCGCGTCTTTGAGCGCTCATCACCGGTCTTATCAATCAGGATCGCAGCACCCCAGGCGAGTATCGTCAGCGCAATAATCAGCAACAAAAACTTGGGCGTCCACCATGCATAAAACAACCAGCTTCCAACCAGCAAGGTATGGTTACGAAAGCGCTGGGGTGTAATTAAATAGAAGGCAAAAAAAATCGGCAGGAAGAGTGTCAAAAACTCCAGAGACGCGAATACCATGGATCGACTTTCGGTCAGGAATTATTGTCACGGACAAAGAACGCCTGACGCCCGGCTTTCAAGGACAGCAAGAAAACGCTGTAGCGCTCACCCGCTTGCAATTGAGACATATCGATGGCAGCGCCGACCGCCTGTCCGTCGCAATTCGCCTGCACCGACAGCTTGACCGGGTTAATCAGACGACGTTGCAATGTTGCCGGTTTGACGGCTTCTACGATGGCCGCATTTTTGGCACCGCCAGTTAAACTGGCAGCACTACATTTTTCATCGAGATTTGATAGCGATACGGAAGAGCGCATCGCATTAAAATCTGTCGGGGTTTCCCTGACGATCAGCGTTTTGGCCGCGGCATCTTTACCGACGACGGCGATCGTAATAAATTCACCAGGTTTCGCTGTCACTTCGACTGGCAATTTTTGATTGCCAATCTGCACTGTTGCGGATAATTTGCTCCCCGCTTTTACAGGATAAAACCGCGACACGCGCGCATCGCCCTGACTGCCCAACGCGATTTTTGCAGCGCCATTGACGACGCTGGCTTTATCGTCACTTGCATTCAGAAAACGTACAAAAGACGAATCTTCGCCGGGGCCGGTCTCATAAAGCTGTATATCTGCATGAGCAGCAACAGAAACCAGAGTAGCGATGCAAGCGACAATAATTTTTTTCATATTTTCAAGAAAATAAGGTGAGAAGTCAGCGATAAAATACTAGATCAATACTCAAATTTAACGCTTGATCGTATTCAATACCGCAGGAGCAACGATCGCATTACCGATTGCAGAGCCCCATGATTTATAACCAGATGAGGTGAAATGCTGACCATCGGTGGTTGACCATTCGCCTTGCTTGGACATGGTTTGCGAATCGATATAAGTGCAAGGTGCGACGATATCCGCCATGTAAGTAGACATCTCTTTAGCGCGTGCATAGGTTTTATTGAACGGACCACCTTCGGTACCCCAGGCCGGACCGACCCAGACGCAGGCAACACCGTTATTTTTCACGCCTTTAGTCAAGCGCGACACCTGCTGCCAGATCCATGTTTTTGGCAATTCAGGCTGTGTGTAGGCTGCCATGGTGTCGGCGTTGACCACGACAACTAAATTTGGCTTGTAAGTCTTAATTAATTCGTTAAAAGGACGGGTCGCTGCCTCCGGGCCTGTTTTTTGTTCAACCGGACCATCCTTGAGACGAACTGCGCCGCCGCATGAAGACTGGGTTTTTACCATCCACTCACCCGCCGCTACACCGCATGCGCCGAAGGAATAAACGACAGCACCTTTATTCATCAGATCATCGTGTAATGTGGTGATCAGATAATCCGGTGTCGACATATGGCTATCGCCAATGATCAGGACGGTCAGGCCAGCAAGAAGTGCGCTCATTTTTATTCCTATCAATTCAATGGGATGTTCAGGAGTACTTTCCGCCTCAGAAGCCGAGACTAGACGGCGTCAATCACGCGGAAAGAATGTTAGTGATGGATTATAAATTTGATGTTCCAATTTGTTACAGTAATACAAGTAAAAAAGTTGAAATTTACGACAAATCACGATAATAATTCACACAATTTCACAAAAGAAATACGGTTCAGCTTCATATATTGTCTTTAGAACAGCAAAATATCGAGGCATACACGCATGCATCGCTGGTCCTAGGTCAGCATCGCCAACATCAAGAAACACTACAAAAATAAGCACCTGCATTTTTTGCCAAAACTGCTTAAATGAAAGTGCAAACGAGAATTCCAGAATATCTACGGTAAGAATGAGTAAATACCTTATAATGAACTAGTTATAACAAGCGGCGGCAAAATTTCCTCTTGCCGCCGATTCTATTTATGGCTATCAAACATTTCCTGCAGTTCTCAGACTTCACACTTGCTGAATTTAATTATGTGATGGAGCGCGCCCGCATCATCAAACGCAAGTTCAAGACTTACGAAACTTATCATCCTCTGCTCGACCGCACGCTGGTCATGGTATTTGAAAAAAATTCCACGCGTACCCGCCTGTCTTTCGAAGCAGGCATGCATCAGCTCGGCGGCGCGGCGATTTATTTGAATACACGCGACAGCCAGCTTGGTCGCGGCGAACCAGTCGAAGATGCCGGACAGGTAATGTCGCGCATGTGTGACATCATCATGATCCGCACCTTTGAGCAGGAAATGATCGAACGTTTCGCCGCCAATTCACGTGTGCCGGTCATTAACGGCCTGACAAATCAGCATCATCCGTGTCAAGTGTTTGCCGATGTATTCACTTACATCGAACATCGCGGCTCGATTCAAGGCAAGACTGTTGCCTGGATTGGTGATGCCAATAATATGCTGTACTCCTGGTTGCAGGCAGCCCAGATTTTTGATTTTCATTTGAACATCTCGACGCCTAAAGGCTACGACATTGATCTGTCGTTGGTCGAGGCGGGAAATACCCACTTCACCCTGTTCGACAATCCCTCCGATGCTTGCGTCCAGGTTGACCTGGTGAATACCGACGTGTGGACTAGTATGGGTTACGAAGAAGAAAATCAGGCCCGCCTGAAAGCCTTTGACGGCTGGATCGTCGACGAGGCCAAAATGGCGCGTGCCAAACCCGACGCCCTGTTCATGCATTGCCTGCCAGCCCATCGCGGCGAAGAAGTGTCGGCAGGCGTGATTGACGGTCCGCAATCCGTTGTTTGGGATGAGGCCGAAAATCGGTTGCACATCCAAAAAGCCTTACTGGAATATTTGGTAGTCGGCGAGATTCGCTGATACGGTATTTTTTGGGAAAGACCTCTCAACACAGAGGCACTGAGACACCGAGCAAGCGCCGAGGAGAAACCGGAGAAAATCTTGTTGAAAGACGATTACCCTTTAGCTATTTTTAATTAGTTACTCTTTATTTGGTTACTTATTACTCAGCTAAATCTGCGTATGAAATGTGACATCTGCTTAATCGTATTTGTATTGGAAAGGTAAGGTCAAATAAATCTCTGTCGTCGAAGTAAAGAAGCAGGCAAATGAATGATGTGTTCTCTCAAGCTTTTTTCTGTGTGCCTTTGCCTCTTTGGCGAGCTTTTAGGTTTTACCTGTTATTTATTTTTGAAAGCATATCATGAGCGATATTAAAAAAGTCGTCCTCGCCTATTCAGGCGGTCTGGACACCTCAGTCATCCTGAAATGGCTGCAAGATAATTATCAATGTGAAATCGTCACTTTCACAGCCGATCTGGGTCAGGGCGAAGAACTGGAACCGGCTCGCGCGAAAGCGATCAAGTTCGGCATCAAACCCGAGAATATTTATATCGATGATGTGCGCGAAGAATTCGTGCGTGATTTTGTGTTTCCGATGTTCCGTGCCAACACCGTCTATGAAGGCGAATATCTGTTAGGCACCTCGATTGCGCGCCCGCTAATCGCCAAACGTCTGATCGAAATCGCCAAAGAGACCGGTGCGGATGCAATCTCCCATGGTGCCACAGGCAAAGGCAACGATCAGGTTCGTTTTGAGCTCGGAGCTTATGCCCTGATGCCAGGCGTCAAAGTGATCGCTCCATGGCGTGAATGGGATTTGCTGTCGCGTGAAAAACTGATGAAATACGCTGAAGATGCCGGTATAGCGATTGATCAGAAACATAAAAACGGTGGCGCGCCCTACTCCATGGATGCGAATCTGTTGCACATCAGTTTTGAAGGACGTCATCTCGAGAATCCAAGCGCCGAAGCAGAAGAATCCATGTGGCGCTGGACCGTCAGCCCGGAAGCCGCACCCGATGCGCCAGAATATCTGGACATCGAATATGAACGCGGTGATATCGTCGCATTAAACGGTGTGAGGATGTCTCCGGCAACCGTACTGACCGAACTCAATCGCCTCGGTGGCAAGCACGGTATCGGTCGTCTGGATCTGGTAGAAAACCGTTACGTCGGCATGAAATCACGTGGTTGCTACGAAACACCGGGCGGCACTATCATGCTGCGCGCGCATCGTGCAATCGAGTCGATCACCCTGGATCGCGAAGTCGCCCATCTGAAAGACGATCTGATGCCACGTTATGCGAGTCTGATCTATAACGGCTACTGGTGGGCACCAGAACGTCTGGCATTGCAGACGCTGATTGATCACACTCAACAGACCGTCAACGGCTGGGTTCGCGTCAAGCTCTATAAAGGCAACGTCATCACGGTCTCACGCGACTCCAAAACAGACTCTTTGTTTGACATGAACATCGCTACGTTTGACGAAGATGGCGGCGCTTACAATCAGGCTGATGCTGGCGGCTTTATCAAGCTCAATGCCTTGCGTATGCGCATTGCCGCAAATGCCCGTGCCAAACGCGGACAATAAGAATTTCAGTCGCTATTTTTAATATCCTCAGCCCGCAACCTCACATAGCGGGCTGTTTTTTTATGAGCATTCTATGAGCACACAATTCGATCAAGTCAGCGTCATCAAAAAAGCTAATCTCTATTTCGATGGCAAATGTGTTTCACACACCATCCTGTTCGCCGATGGCAGCAAAAAAACCATCGGTGTGATTTTTCCCTCCAACCTGGTGTTTACTACCGGCGCGGCTGAAATCATGGAACTGAATGCGGGCTCTTGCCGGATTCGTTTGCAGGGTGAAGAAAACTGGACGACTTATCATGGCGGACAACAATTTAATGTTCCGGCTAATTCGAGCTTTACTATAGAAACACTGGAAACACTGGACTACGTCTGCCACTTCGTCGCCTAATCGGTCTTTGTCCATCGATCTTTGTCCATCGATCTTATTCGTCAATAGAGCGTCGTAGTGCGGTGACTACGACGCCATACGCAAAAAACCTTAGCACACAGAGAATTTATATACTCCGATACAGTATATTTCGAACCACCACATGTAACGTGTGGAACTCGGCTATTTTTCTTATAAAATAGGGGAGTATATAGTTTTATATCTATACAAACACAGGCTCGACTTCTAAATCCACATCAAATCTGGCTCTCACATCTGCCTGTATCCGGGATGCCAATGCTCTGACCTCGACTCCAGTTGCGCCGCCAAGATTCACCAATACCAATGCCTGTTTGTCATACACGCCAGCCCTGCCAAGTGCCTGACCTTTCCAGCCAGACTGCTCAATCAACCAGCCTGCTGCCAGCTTGTAATGACCTGTCTCTTGCAGATAACTCACTAGCGCAGGATATTCTGCCATCAGGCGATCACGGGTCGCCGCACTGACGACAGGATTTTTAAAAAAACTGCCTGCGTTACCGATTACTTGCGGGTCCGGTAATTTTGCCTGCCGGATGGCGATGATGGCATCGCTGACATCACCGGCATCCGGGCTCACTATCCCTTTGGTCGCAATATAGCGGGCAACATCGGCGTAATTCAAACGTGCTTGCCATAATTTGGGTAAAGCAAAAGTGACGCTGAGTATCACCATGCGATCTTTACAGGCATGTTTAAAAATACTGTCGCGATAAGCGAACTGACAGGCGGCTTTATCCATGATGATGATGTCACCGGTGGCAAAATCAAATGCCTTCAGGCTATGAAATAAATCCTGCATTTCAACACCATAGGCACCGATGTTTTGTATCGGTGCGGCACCAACAGTACCGGGAATGAGTGAGAGATTCTCCAGTCCACCCAAACCCTGCTTTAGCGTCCACAATACAAACTCGTGCCAGCTCTCGCCTGCCTCTGCCTGTACCAGCACATTGTTGCTATCCTCACCGACAATGTATTTACCAAGGCAGGACATGTGCAGAACAAGGGTATCAACTTGGTCTGATAGCACCAGATTACTGCCGCCACCCAAAATCAAGCGCGGCAACGCAGACAAATCAGGATCATCGCGCAAGGCAGATAGCTGCTCTGGCTGAGTAATTTGCATAAAACGTCTGGCGCAGGCAGCAATTCCGAAGGTATTGAGCTTTTGCAGCGGATAATCGTAAAAAAGGGAAAATTTGTTCGTCATAAGCGCAGAATTATAGCCTTAAGCTCATAGCGTCGGCGCGCATTTGCTAAAATGATGCTTACTCACATTTTCACTAAGGATTACCATGCCCTCATTTGATACCGTCTCAGAAGCCAATATGGTTGATGTCAAGAATGCGGTGGATCAGACCAATAAGGTCGTGACCAATCGCTTCGATCTGAAAGGCAGCAGCGCCAAAGTCGAGCAAAAAGACCGCGAACTGACTATCTATGGCGATTCGGAGTTTCACCTCGATCAGGTCCGCCTCGAACTCACGATGACCATGGGCAAACGCAATGTCGATGTACGTTTCATGGATCTTGGCAAAATCGATAAAATCGGTGGCGATAAAGTCAAACAAGTTATCAAGATCAAAAATGGCATCGAAACCGAAGATGCAAAGAAAATCGTTAAAGCCGTCAAAGACAGCAAAATGAAAGTGCAAGCCAGCATTCAGGGTGACGCCGTACGCGTGACCGGCACCAAGCGCGACGACTTGCAAGCCGCGATGGCAATGCTGCGTAAAGAGATTAAAGATCTGCCGCTGGAATTCAATAACTTCAGAGATTGATGCTACGCATCAGTTTTTTGCGTGTGCCAATCCTGAGACTGCAACTCCACTACAACATGCCTGGTACATCTTCGCTATGAAAAAGATTTCTCTCCTGCTCTGGACACTGATGCTGAGCGCAACTGGATGCGTCTATGCAGCAGCAAAGACAGATGTCGGCGTAGTAGGATTATTTCCAGGCAAGGCCGTATTGGTCATCGACGGGAATGAGCCAAAAACCTATTCGGTCGGCAGCACTATTGGCGATGGCATGAAATTATTATCAGCCGATAATGAAACCGCCACCATTGAAGTCAATGGCAAACGTCAGGTTTTGACGATTGGTCAGTATGTGCATCGCGCTGCGCCGAGTAGCGGGAATAGCGTGGTATTACAAGCCGATGCACAGGGACATTTTTTCACGAAAGCCCAGATCAACGGTGGTAGCAGCCTGAATATGCTGGTCGACACGGGAGCTAGTTTAATCTCGATACCGGCAGCAGATGCAACCAAACTGGGGATCAATTACAAAGCAGGTCAGTTAGGTCGTTCGAGCACGGCAAATGGTGTCATTAACGTATACCGGGTTCGTTTGGATACCGTCAAAATCGGGGATATTGAATTACAGCAGGTGGATGCATCAGTCAACGAAAGTGGCCTTCCCTTCACCCTGCTCGGCATGTCATTTTTAAAGCGCGTAGAAATGTTACGCGATGGCGAACGATTGACACTGACGAAACGATATTAGCAACTGGAATAGCAGAGACTGGCATCATGGCCTGATATGTAAAAACACAATGAAGCTCTGCAAAAAAAGCCTGACGTACTTCACAGTTGTCAGGCTTTTTCTTAATCACAACTTAGCAATGAGAGGGGACTATTCTCGCAATTTTAGGCGGCGCAACTTGACCGCATCGGCCAGACCTTCCAGCACTTTCACACTGTCATCCCAAGCGATACAGCCATCGGTCACCGACTGTCCATACACCAATTCTTTGCCTGGCACCAGATCCTGACGACCTGCGACCAGATGCGATTCAATCATCACACCGACTATCCGCGTATCGCCCGCAGCGATCTGGCTTGCGATATCAGCACATACAGGAATCTGGTTGGCAGGATTTTTAGAGCTGTTTGCATGCGAAGCATCAATCATCAGACGCGATGCCAGTACATTACTCGCAATGTCCTTGCATGCCGCGTCAACGCTGACTGCATCATAATTCGGCGTCTTGCCACCCCGTAAAATAATATGGCAATCTTCATTGCCGTTAGTGGACACAATGGCAGAATGTCCGCCTTTGGTCACGGATAAAAAATGATGCGGCTGCGATGCCGCTTTAATTGCATCCACTGCGATTTTCACATTACCGTCAGTGCCATTCTTAAAACCTACCGGACAAGAGAGGCCGGATGCAAGCTCGCGGTGAACCTGAGATTCCGTCGTACGTGCACCAATTGCGCCCCAGCTAATCAGGTCAGCAATGTATTGCGGACTGATCACATCGAGATATTCCGTTCCCGCAGGCAACCCGAGTTCATTGATATTCAACAGTAGTTCACGCGCAATCCGTAAGCCGTCATTGATACGGAAACTGTTATCCATATACGGATCATTGATCAGTCCCTTCCAGCCGACCGTCGTGCGTGGCTTTTCGAAATACACGCGCATTACAATCTCCAGTTCGCCAGCGAAACGCTCACGCTCTTTAGCAAGCTTATGCGCATATTCCATCGCGGCCTTGGTGTCATGGATCGAGCATGGGCCAATCACCACCATAACTCTGTCATCTTGCGCATGCAAAATCCGGTGCAAAGCAGTACGCGCATTGGCAGCAGTATCGGCGGCTTTTTCAGAACAGGCAAACTCACGGATCAGGTGTGAAGGCGGGATTAATTCTTTCATCTCCCGAATGCGTAGATCATCAGTGCGTAACATAGTCTCTCCGTTCAATGTGCAAAAATAGGTATTGGTAAAAATGACGTCTGGTTGAATACAAAGCTTAATTAATACAAAATTTGGTTAATACAAAACTTAATCAATGCTGAATAAGTACTAAATAAATGCTGAAGCTGATCAAAAAAAAAACCGCCATCACTGGCGGTTTTTTAGAAATTTGGTTGGCTCTTTTTCCGTGCGCTTACCGTTTTTCCACCGCCGTTGGCTGGGAATAGCTAAAGTAAAAAAAGAAAAAGAAACGTGTAAATTTCATCTGTATTGGCAATTCAAATTCGGGGCTTTATCGGGGCTTTATCTGCGATCAGTAATTGGGATGCAGGCCTGTTATTCCGTGGCATACATCATAAGCGAAACCTATAGTGCATCAAAAAGTAGCATTTAGCAAGCCTTAGGCCAGAGAATGATGCTTATTTTTTCCAAAGTGCGGGCGGCTCTGGCGGCAAATTATTTTGATTTGGATAAACATCCATAATCGGCTCTTTTTTTGCAGTGAGTAACTGGGGAGTATTGCGACTCATCCAATTACGCAATTCTGTTAAATTCGCGGCGATATCGGTACGATTCGGACTCAGCCTGGTCGCACGCTCAAGCAAGTTCAACGCTTTTTCATGATCGCCCTGCGCCGCATAGGCAACCGCCTGATTATTCAATGCAGAGGCATCAAATGGATTGGTTTTTGCAGCTTCTGCGAATTTTTTGATCGCGGCAGCATTATCGCCTTGCGCCAGATAAGCGCGCCCCTCCGCCTGCGGATCTTCTGCCCACGCCAGCATTGGCATGCTCGCCAGCAGGCATTTCAATAAAAATTTCAACATTGTTGTCACGATTTAATTCCCGAGATAATAAGGTTTGGGCGCAAACGGAGGAAACGGTATTGGTCGTCTCTGCGCTTCAAATGTGTATTTCAGATAAACAGCACCGGATGCATCAGTGAAGTCACCGGAGTTATCAATCGAGAAGCGACTACCGATAAAAAACTTCGGCGCCAATTGGTATTCAACGCCACCTAAAAATTTGTACTGCACTCCGCTACGAGTCTGTCCCGGATAGGATGTTGCTATATTCAGACTAGGATTTGCAGCTGAAAATGCTTCTAACTCGGCCTGATCCGCTCTAGAGTTCGGATAATACAAACTGCTTTCTTCGGTAAAACGCTGAATACCGACAGAAGCACCGACTTGATAGGCGAGATTGCCTTTGCGTCCGCTCAACTCCAGGGGGACACCTAATGCGACATAATTTTTAGGACTAAAATAACCGCCCTGTCCATAACTAAAATAGCGCAAATTCTTTTTATAAAACATCGAAGTCATGCTGAGACCGGCGGTGGCGACCATATCCCGGTTACGTAAGAAACGCCAATAAGCACCGCCACCTAGCTCAAACATACTGTTGCTTGCCACGTTTTTGCCATTGACGCCAGCGTAACCAGCGCTGGCATAAACACCGCCATCATCTGTGTCATAAGAGGCATCAAGATGAATACCCGTGCGGGTTACACCACCCCAGGTCAGTCCATATAAACTGTCATTGGTTCCAGCGTAAGAAAGGTAGCTGTCCGTGACGGAGCGGCGTGACAACTCAACGCTCAAGTTCACGTCGTCAACGCGAGTGGACCAGCGCAGACCGCCGACAACATTTCGTACAGGAAAATCTGTAGGACTCGTGCCAGCGTCGAGTTTAAAGCCACTGAGCTCATAGGTCAGACTTAAAGCCACACCTTTAGCCTGCTCAGATAATTGAGAGACACTTGATAATCCTGCTTTTGCAGCCACACTGCTAAATGTCTGCTTGGCAAATTTCGCACGTTCGTTGATCCCAGCATTCTTACCAAACTGACCGGAGATAGCGGGATCATTCAAATATAAAGTTCCGGCATCAACGGATACAGGAATAATCTTTAAGCCCATTTGTCCCATTCCAAGAGAACTCAGATAAAGCTCAATTGGCATTTCTATATCTTTTAACTGGGATAAACCTTTTTCACCGCTGCGCGCACGCGCTGCAAACCCTACGGACACCTGAGAACGGTTCAGAGAATTCAGCGCATCGATTTCTTCAAGCAATGAAGCCTCTTCTGCACTGGCAGGCGCGCGAGTTAATGCGGACCTCGCATTACCACCAGCACTATCGCCAACAGAGGCGGCTTGTGTCGTACGTATTGCAGGTAAGGCGGGCTTAAGCTGAGCAGACTTAGACGCGTCAGGCAATCCACGTGCAGTCTGCGCTGACACGGATGCTGACGATGTTGCCGGTAGCAATCCCGGGGTAATTTGAGGCAAATTCGCACTCATCGCAGGTGCCGAGGATGCATTCATCGCTGTGGTAGAGCCGCTCAAAGGTGGCAGTCCGGCAGCGGAGGACGATACCGTGGCAGCAACCACAGACGCAGCCTGCGTGACAGCAGATGGAGCAGCAGTGACGGGCAAGGTCGATGATGTTACCGGCGCTTTTGCTGGCAAAGGAGGCATTACGCCAGGAGTTCTGGATGACGGAGCAACTTCTTTCAGTACCGGACCGGGGATAGTTCTGATCTCAGGGCTGGCATTTTTACGTTCGGCAAATGGATTCACCTTAAAATCGGCTGGCACCGCAACAGGTTCCGGTCCGACTAAGCGTAAACCGTTAGCCCCCATTCCTGCCATCGTGTGTTGCGCCTGCTCCAGTGCCAACGCCTGCTTAAACAAACTCAGCGCTTTGCTGTTGTTTCCCTGAGCTCGCGCTACCCGCCCTGCCAGAGCAATAAAGCGCGGATTATCAGGCTGCAATTTCAACAAGGCTGCGAGATGAATTTCTGCATTCGGAAAATCCTTGATCTGAATTGCGGCATAGACCAGACCTTGCCTTACTTCGATATTTTCCGGCTCTGTCTGCAAGACCCGCGTGTACAACTCTTTAGCAGCGTCTGTCTCTCCTGCCGCCGCATACATACGTGCCAGAGAGAGCAACAGCAAACTGTCATCAGGATCCGCAATCAAGTAAGGCTGAATATATTCATATGCCAAAGCCAAATCACCCGCTTCTCTGGCTCGCTCTGCACGGCGCATAGCAATCACGCGCTGCAGATTTTTAAATGAGGTTGCCTCGGTATCCGCCAATTTAGGCAAGGCAGCAATTTGCCGGATAACCGCTTCCAGCTCGGCATCCTGATTAAGACGTAACAAGGCATCGGCATACTGCAACAATAAGCCCGCCGAAGGCGATGCTGTTTTTTGAACTGCTTGACGGATCATCGCCAGACCACGTGCCGGGTCACCGTTGTTGATATACAAGGTGGCGATTGCACCGATAAACTCCGGCTCATTTGCAGCCGCACTTTCGACCGAATTCAGCAGCTCTTTAGCTAATCCCAACTCTCCCTGCTTAAGCAAAAAATTGATACGATCAAGCTGGACATAAATCCACAGACGTTTTTGCAAAGCGAACATTTCTGGTTTGCGCGACTTGGCAGGGATTTTTTCCATCGTCGTCAATCCCTCCCACCACAATTGCTGGGCTGCGCTGAGTAAAGCGCTGACATAAAAAGCATCCGGCTGAGGATTCTCTATACTGGTCAATGCATCCAGTAAAGAGCGCGCCTGTCCCGGCATATCACGCTTCAGATATAACTGCGCCAGATACAGACGTAGCCACACATTATCCGGCGCAATCAGGATCGCATCTTCGAGCGCTAATTGAGCACCATTCACATCGCCGGCAGCCTCTGCCGCTTTGGCTTTCTCCATCAAATCATTGGCCTTCATATCAGCCAGGGCGGTCAACTGTGCCGGTGACATCACGCTGCTCAGCGCCTCTAAATCCTTGATACGCTTTTGCAGCGACAGTACGCCGACTAAGCTATTCAATGCAGTTCTATTATCTTTATCATCTTTGAGAACCAGACGATAATTTTCCTCTGCCCCCGCCAGATCATTTTCAGCAAGCAGTGCGTCGCCCAACTGCAAAATTCCTGAAGGTTCCTTGCTGTTCAGTTGCACGGCCTTACGTAACAAGGCAATACCTTTCGCGCTGTCACTGTCCTCAAAAGCTGTTCTGGCTTCTTCTATCATTGCCCAGTATGCCGAGCTTTCGTAAGCCTGTTTCCATTGATCTTGATTCTTTTTCGGTAACAAATCAATTGCTTTTTTAATCAAATCACGGGCTTCGATAAATGCTTCCTGACGCATTTTTACTAAACCATATCCACCGAGCGCGGTCGGATCTTTAGGCTTCGCTTTCAGGATTTTTTTAAACTCCGTTTCAGCGGTTTGAATATCTCCCTCTTCCAGCGCTTTAAAACCGGCCGCTTGGCTCTTTACCAAAGGATTCTCAACTATGACCTTAGGCTTATTGGCCGGACGTTGTGTGCCCGTTTCCGCATTAGCCGCAGTTGCGCTTGTTGCCCGGCTCAGATTTGTGAGGCGATCTTGAATTGTTTTGTCGCCTGGATGCTTTTCTAAATATTCATGGAAATATTTAGCATTGCCATTTTTCAAACCCATCCAGCTCAACGTTTGCCTCCAGGACGCATTTGCTTGCGCCGCTACCTCTGGCTTAGTCGTCAGATTTTCCAGCATTGCTAACCCCTCTTTACGGGTCGATTCGCGATAGGTCAATATCTGCGCGAGCGCCAATGCATATTTGGTGTTTGCCGGATTTTCTTTACTGAGCTTTTCTATGCCACGTTTTGCTTCGTTATAACCCGCCAGAGTACCTGCCAGCACCTGGTAGTATTCCAGTGCAGCGTCGCCTTTCAGCTTGCTGGGGTCGCCCAGTAAGCGATAACTCTCTACCGCAGCATCAGAGTCGCCTTGCTGCGCGAGACGCCGTGCATCATCAAGCTGACCTTTACCTGCAACGCCGCGACGTACCGCCTCTTCCGCTACACGAATCTGCGAGCTCCCGGCCTTCAACTGCTTGAGCTTCGCCAAGTAGCTTTTGGCCAGTTCGGCATTACCGCTCTGGCTTTCAAATAGGGTCAGTGCTACCAGTGCATCGACATGATCCGGGTCAATTTTTAATAATTTGCGCCAGGCGTCTGCGGCGTTATCATCACGACCACGTTGCGACCAGTACTGGGCTTGTTCGATCAGTTTCTGATTTAAAGGAGAAGAAGAATTGGCGAGCGCGACTTCGCTCTCGAAGACCATCGACAAAAGCGCTAGTGCCATCGCTTTTTTCTTTAAAACCATTCAATTCCCCTAAAGAACATATTCTTCTATGTATAGCCAGTCACAGCTCTTTTTAACACAAATGCAAATGTCTGAACACGCATTGCGTCAGAACATTTGCATTCGGATTTTCGTAGATCATAGTCTCTTATGCAACTCAGAATAGCTGCTAAAAAACCAGACCTATCTGTCAATATGGCGACTACTTAACTTTTACTTCTTTTCATCGACTGTCAATCGGGATGCTGCTTTTTTCCGTAAGAAACGGAACATCACAGTGGCAACAATCAGCGATGCCAGCATCAGGAACGCGATCAAAATCATTGGGTGGTTTGACAAATGCCATTTCACCCATGTCCAGAACGGCAGGCTACCGACATAATAGGTATCGCCGATCTGTACATTCTCCATTTTGTCACCTTTGACTAGCACCAGATCACCTTGGTATTTGCTTCTCAGGTCTGGTTTGAGTAAGGCTCTGGTCAGTCCCAATAAATTATCACCATCACCGGCGGTCAATACCACCACACTGCGACCACTGCTCAGCGGTGATTCAAATTGCATCATCGCGCCAAAAGCATTACCCGTACTCGCCAGCATTTCGCCTGTGTGACGTTCAATTTTGTCAATGTCACGCCCCGACCAGCGAGCAAGAATACGCATAAAGCCGGTAGGTAATTGCAGCTTGTTACCACCTTCGTCCATCACCAAAGGCAGGTATTTCGCCCATTGCTTTAGCAATGAGACATTGCCATTTGTTCCAATAACCAAAATATCTTTATCACTGAGTTTATCCAGATCACTACCGCGCACGACATTATTATTAGTCACAGGATAGCCCGTCGATTCGCCCATACGTCCCATTAGATTCAGAAACACTTCTGTCTCTTGCGCGGTCGGACGATCCGGCATCACGATCGCCGTCTCTGACAAATCTGCCATGCGGGTAAATGGAAAACCTGCATTCGCTACGTGTGCCAGATTCGGCATTGCGGTGTAGTGCGGCATGTCTGAAAAATCAATCGTCGAGTCGGGATCAATCGCAGACCTGACATTATCCAAATACACATCTTTACATGGCCCCTGCTTCACATAGTCGTAGAAAAAGTGAAACTGCAATTGGTTTTCTGCACCGATCTGGAAGGTTGGCACTTGAATTTCTTCTTGTGCGTAACGATGACCATCCTTAAACAGCAACATCACGGATTCTTTAATTTTGCCTTTTTCTACCTGTCCACCAGACAGGGACAAAGAACGGATAAATTCACCATTTATACCGATATTTAACGTCGACCGGTCCACGTTAATCCTTGGTGTAAACCGGTACCGTAAATCAATGGGAACACCATCTCTTTGCCATGTAAATAAATCCGGCGCAACACGCATATTCACGCGGATCAGGTCCGGTGTCAGACCTTTCACCTGCAAATCCTGATGCGCAACCAGTTCACCGAACTTGACGGGACGATTCGTTGGCAGCCAGTTCGGCGCATCATAAGGTGCGCGTGGATTCGCTTCTTTGAAATTTTTGATAAAAGCGCGATCACCAGACAAAGCAATCTGCCCTAATACCAATGACTGAGCAGCGATACGCAACTCAGCCGCATTACGTCCCATCACCAGCAATAATTTAGTATTTTGATTAGAAGGATTAGTCATGATGCTTAAAGTCGGCCCAGAAATGGCTGGCAACTTCAGGCCAGCGGGGACTTCATTCGACGTTGCAAAGACGACAGCATTCCCCTCGGGCAGCGACTGGATTGCTACCGGAAATTTAGCGCCGCGATACGCTGCCAGGTGACCAAACCATGAGGCAACAATACCGGCATTACGTAAAATATCCAGCGATGGCGCAGCCGGCATGACAAATGGCAACTCCAGCATCTTGTTGTCACGTTTATCAAAAAATGGCGTTGGCAATAGTGCCAAATCATTTTGCAAAGGAATCGAAGTAATCGTCAATTCCAGATTCGACGTATTACTGACATTCGCCCACAAACTGGAGTGATAGGGATCTTCGCACTCTCTGGTGTAATGGCCTATCAGCTTGAAGCCAAGCTGGTTAAAATCAGCGAACAAACGCGGATCGATGTTCGTTTCGCGGACAAAGCCACTCGCAGTTTCTTTCGGCAAAGGCACGACCGTCACCAGCTCGTTATTTACCAAGACTTTCATATGCGACAGTTCTGGCAACATAGCTGGCGAATAAGCGACGCCATACCGGACTTTTGCCGCAGTAATCAGCTCATCGCTGCGCACGGTAAAGGGAAAGGATCTCTCACCTTCAACACCGCGCAATTCGATATTAGAACCAGAGCCCATCTGCTTCAAAGAGATATTGATTGTTCTCTGCGATAAGGCTGACTTCACTACAGGCTCTTTATCAGGCACGGCTGAGACTGACGCTGCGGACTCACTGGCTGCCTCTGAAGCAGAGGCTTTCGCATGCTTGGATTTTGCATCTACATTATCATGCCCGAGCAATAACAAACCAAACAGGAGCGCCAGTGCGGTGGTGCTTCGCTTGCGCACCAGCTTTGTCTTGATCATTTTCACCATAGTGGAGTTCGTTATTTTGTTGAAAGGCATTGTTTTATTTCCTAAGTACTGCATGATACTTGAACCAAATCGTGAAAATCCAACCATACTGTGCATCGTAATTTCCTTCAAACCATTTAATGGATGATCAAAATCACGTTCTTGTGACCAGTTAAGCCAGACGTCAGCACGACCAACCGTGCAATTCACCAGATTAATTTCCTGTTCAAGAGATAAGGTCTTGAACTGCACGCTGATTAAACCTTGTTTTGAAAATACCACAGTAGCCGGGAAAATATGCTCACCGGCCGTACCATACAAAGACACCTGTACCTCAGCATCTTTATCGAGCATGACATCCTCAGGTAGTTTTAAAGACATTCCCCCTAAAGAAAAATCTTCCGTCTCACACACCAGAGAATGGCCGCCGGGCATACGCAAGATCGCACTCAGCTTCGCCCTGACACGATGCGTTCTGCGTACCTGCTTCGATTCGGTAGCCACCGCAAGAGTCGCTCCAAGGATGATCAGGTTATAAATCGTCCACAGCATATTTAAAATCACTGTGTCTAATTCATAAGTATTCCACCAGAGTGCGCGACCGATACCGACAATGAAGCCGAGGATATTCAACCCCAGCATCACCAGATAAGGTTTGGAAATTACCCAATCAAAGTGTTCTTTTTCAACCAGACCACCTTTCGCAGTCACGTTGAAAGTACCCAGCTTAGGGTTGATCAGGGCGACCAGCGTTGGCCGGAAAATATACCAGGCTAGCGTCGCCTCATAAACCTCCGCCCAGAACGAGTGACGATGCGCGCCTTGTATCCTGGAGTTCGTTAAGTTGGCATGCAATAAATGCGGCAAAGAATACGCCGCGATCGCCAAAGCGGATGCTTTAATGATATGGACTTCAAAAAACAAATACGAAATAGGCGCAAGCAAAAATACCATGCGCGGAAATCCATAGAAAAAATGAAGCATCGCATTGCTATAGCAAAGTCTTTGTCCGAACGACAGTCCTTTGCCCAACAAGGGATTATCCGTACGGAAAATCTGCGCCATTCCCCGAGCCCAGCGAATACGCTGTCCGACGTGAGCTGATAAACTTTCTGTCGCCAAACCAGCGGCCTGAGGTAAAGCGAGATAGGCCGTGTTGTAGCCCAGGCGCTGCATCTTCAGCGCGGTATGCGCATCTTCCGTCACGGTTTCTACCGCAATCCCGCCAACTTCCATCAGATATTTGCGACGCAGAATTGCACACGAACCACAGAAGAAGGTCGCATTCCATAAATCGTTTCCGTCCTGTATCAGGCCATAAAACAATTCGCCTTCATTGGGAACATTGCGGAAAGTGTTCAGGTTACGCTCGAACGGATCGGGAGATAAAAAATGATGGGGTGTCTGCACCATCGCCAATTTTTCGTCTACTAAGAACCAGCCCATCGCATATTGTAAAAAGGAGCGTGTCGGCATGTGATCGCAATCAAAAATCGCGACGAATTCTCCGGTGGTTCTGGCCAGAGCGGCATTAATATTACCGGCCTTCGCATGCTTGTTGTCGCTACGTATATAGCAATTAACTCCAACAGACTTGGCAAATTCCTGGAACTGAGGGCGGCGTCCGTCATCCAGAATATAAATATTGAGTTTATCTTTTGGCCAGTCGATTCCCATTGCTGCCAGCACAGTGGGCTTCACTACACTAAGGTCTTCGTTGTAAGACGGGATAAATAAATCAACGACAGGCCACAAGCTCGTGTCCTCCGGCATCAGAACCGGTTTACGCTTCAATGGCCACGCCGTCTGCAAATAACCGAGCAACAACACCAGCCAGGCATACACCTCGGCAAAAACAAGAACTAACGCAAAAATCAGATCAACCAGATTCTCAGCATCAATCGTGTAATTGATACGCCAATAAATATAACGACTGGTTGCACTGACAGAGAACATGATCATCACTAGCGATACCAACGTACCGGTATAGCGACGCAAATACATAGCAGTCCAGAACACGACAATCGAAAACAAAGTCTGCCAAATCAATTCCAGAGGAATACTGATACTGGTCCAATACAAACCTGCGGCAATTACCAGAGCAACCGCCCGGGTCGTTTTTAGTTCCCAGCCGGGCCAGTTAACCAGGGTGCGGCCAAATTCGTTCAGACGGCCATACAGATATCGTGAGTTAAGTATTGAGCGCATCAGGCAATTAACTTATAACGATCCTGCAACCATGTCGTAATTTGCAATAAATCGTGGGTAGCCGAGCAGTGTTTCGCGTAGAGAGAAACCGGAGATTGGCAAGCCAGCGCCTCACTAACGGCTTCATCCTTATGAATCGTAATTGGCACCAGTTGCGCTCCCATGTTGGCTCTCAACATTTGTAATATATCCCGATGCAATTGTTTGTTTGCATCCATTTGATTCACGATATAGCTAGATCCAAAAAAATCTTGCCGGTCACTACAGTAATAATGCAATAAAGACTCGATTGAAGGAATCGTTGAATACGAGGCGGCATCCGGTTTAATCACAATCAATGCAATATTCGCGCAATGTAATACCTGCTGCAAATATACAGTTGGTCCCGGAGGTGTATCAATCAATACAATTTCTTCGTCCGCCAGGTTGAGCGAACTTAATTGCGTTGCCAACCAACCCGGCTTGCTCTTAATAAAATGCTCAAAGGCGACTCTGTCCGGCTCATCAACGACACCATAAGGTAAAAAATGCACGCCATAAGAGCTTTCATACAAAGCATCTGACCAAGGTAACCCCGACATCGTTTGCCGCACAACGCCTGCAGGGTCCTCATGCTGCATGCCGCAATGCAGACGCAACGCATTTTGTGGATCAAGATCCAGTATGGTGACTTTCGCTCCTAATGCAGCAATCGCTGCAGCAAGATTTGCTGTTACCGTTGTTTTTCCAACGCCACCTTTAGGAGAGATGACCGCAATTACCCTCATGGTTTAAATATTTTTTTAAAGAAGGAGTTAACTGCAGGTTCTGGTGATTGATCTGCTACACGTGCGCCAGACAAACGGCTAAACAAGCTTGCAAGCGTAGGATCGCCACGTTCCTCGGTCGAAGAAGCAAGCGGCTCATTGGCCGCACGCGCGAACAAAGAGGATTCTTTTGGTACTGGTTCGGCACGTGAGGAATGTCCCGCAGCTCCGGAGGCATATTCAGCTCGACGTAGAAAAGAACTTTCTACCGGGGCTAATACCGCTGGTACCTGTTGATCTGAAACTATTCTTCCGGATGCTGTCGATGGCAAACCATCCATTGGCAACGCTGATTCAACTTTAGGCACTGCACGAGCAGCCACTGGTTTCGCCGTATTTACGTGAACATCTCTGAGTAAAGGCCAGCGCTGTTTGGCCTGTTCATTCATGCCATCACGATGAATCTCTTTATACGAGTCCGCAGAGCCGTCGATTTTCTTAAAGAGATTTTTGATGTCGTTGTCCATAATTTAAACCTTTTGCACTCCGTCTAGCGGTCACACCAGCTTAGCGACGAGTAAAATGTGCGTGTTCTTCTGTGTGTTTTTTCAATTGAAAAACGATGACACGCCCTTGCTCCAAGGCCGCCCCTTTTTGGGTAAGCCGCAAAGCTTTATCGACCCCCAACGACTCAAACCAATGGGTATAAACACCTTCCAGCAAGGCAGGCGACCATTCCAATGCCTGCTCACCAAACGCAAGCTTGATCGGACTCGCATTGTGCTCAATGATTAAACTATCCGCTTCTTCATTAAGCTGAACCCAGCCCCAGTTCAGGTCACACCAGATTTTATTCATGCTGGCTTCAAGGGTGCGCATCGTCGCGCCACCTTCAAGCTTGAAACTAGCGGCCATCCTAAGTCCAAGTTTGAACATAAAAGCACGCAAATCCTGTACATCTCCCTGAGCACTGAACTCTGTAGAAAATGCGCCAAGAAACGCGCGCCATTGGGTGGAACATTGCTGTTCTTCGTAATAATTTATATTGCCTGAAACATTACTCACTATGCACCTTTGCAGTCTCAATCCGGCTGCCTGTAGCAGCCTGAACTGACATTGTTATTATTTTCGACTTTAGCATTTCATCAATATGTAAGTCTAGCGAATAGCGCTGAATAAATGTTAACTATTCATAAGCTAACAACACCTTATTTACCGTCAAAATCATTCAATTTCAACATTTGTTATCTGCTCGATATCAAACCAAATAAACAAGATGCAACATCACTTTATTGTCACTCAGATTTCACTGAGTTCCTATATTGACGTCAGATTTTCTTCTATCTTGAGATTATGCTTGGAAAAACAGAGCGCACAAAAGTCTATACGCCAGGTTTAACAAAGTGGATGCAAGAAAAGTGCCCGCTTCCCTCTTAATTTATCAATTAAGTAGTTAAATTGATGCTGGCGCGTATTCGCTTGTATTGATTATTTAGCCTGTAGTTGCAACTGTAGCAATAACCAGTCGACTACCTCCTGCAAGGCTGTAGCAGCGAGACTCTCAGGCTCGTAATCAAGAACCGATCGCTCGTAAGCGAGCGCCTCCTCAATCTGAGCACTTTCGGGAATAAGAATGGGGACGACTCTGGCACCTAACTGCTCCCGGTACAAAGAGACCACGTCCTGGGATAGCTGACTACTTGACACTTGATTCACCAGATAAGCAGAGTCAACTAGCGATCCTGCCTCATTAGGGTGCGCTGCAATGAGGGATTCCATTTCTGGAATAGTGGCGTAAGAAGCTGCATCCGCCAATACCACCGTCAGTAAAAAGTCGGCAGCATGTATCGCCTGCGTTAAGTAAGCAGACGGCCCGGGAGGAGTATCAAGCAAGACTATTGTATTTTTCGGCAACTTAGCCCGCTTCAACAATTTCAGCAGCCACCCTTCTTGCTGCTCCAGCACTTGCTCAAAATCGATACGTTGTTGCTCGCCTGCACTACCGTAAGGGACAAAATCTATACCAGACGCGCTTGAGAAAGCAACTTCCCAGAGCTTGGGAGCTCTGTCGCCGGCAATCACGCTGAGCCCACCTGCAACCTCAGGCGGCAATCCCCCCATATGCCACTGAATCGCGTTTTGCGGATCAAGATCCAGCACCAGCACAGGGAAACCACGCAGCACAAAACCCAGACTGAGGTTTGCAGTCACCGTTGTTTTGCCAACGCCGCCTTTGGCTGAGACGACCGCGATTACCGGCATAGTCGCTGCCTAGGAAGAGAAAATTCAATCATCGCCAAGTCTATCAATGTAAGGATCAGGCAGTACCGCCAACGGTCAATCCATCAATGCGCAATGTCGGCTGTCCAACGCCAACAGGCAAACTTTGTCCTTCCTTACCGCATACGCCGATACCGGAATCTAGCTGCAAATCGTTACCGATCATTGAGACACGGTTTAAAACTTCAGGACCGTTACCGATCAGAGTTGCGCCTTTTACCGGATAGGTGACTTTGCCGTTTTCTATCATATAGGCTTCGCTGGCGGAAAATACAAATTTGCCATTCGTAATATCAACCTGACCACCGCCAAAATTCACGGCATATAGTCCATTTTTTACAGAAGCCAGAATCTCAGCCGGATCTTTATCGCCAGCCAACATATACGTATTTGTCATTCTCGGCATCGGTAAATGGGCGAAGGATTCACGACGTGCGTTACCGGTGACCGGCATCTTCATCAGGCGCGCATTCATCGTATCTTGCATATAGCCCTTCAAAATACCGTCTTCGATCAAAGTCGTACACTGCGTCGGATTACCTTCATCGTCCATATTCAATGAGCCGCGGCGGTCCTTCATGGTACCGTCATCGACCACCGTCACACCTTTAGCCGCTACCCTGTCACCGATGCGTCCAGAAAAAGTGCTGGAGCCCTTCCGATTAAAATCACCCTCCAGACCATGGCCTATCGCTTCATGCAGTAACACACCCGGCCATCCAGGTCCTAACACTACCGTCATCGGTCCCGCTGGCGCAGGCCGGGCATCCAGATTGACCAAGGCTGACTTGACCGCTTCATCGGCATATTTCTCTAACAAAGCATCAGAAAAATAAGCATAATCGTAGCGTCCGCCACCACCACTTGACGCCATCTCACGACGACCGTTTTGCTCTACAATCACCGTCAGAGATACCCTTACTAAAGGGCGGATATCCGCAGCAATAACGCCATCACTGCGCGCGACTAATACGACGTCATATTCACCGACCAGATTCGCCATGACCTGCACCACACGCGGGTCTTTGGCTCTCGCGATTTTTTCCAGACGCTCCAATAAACTCACTTTTTGCGTCGCATCCAATGAGGCGAGAGGATCTTGTTGCAGATACAGTGAGCGGCTGCCAACATTTTGCATGCTGGAGGCGACTTTGATTTTCCCTGCACCTTGTCTGGCGATAGTACGGGTCGCCTGAACCGCATCTTGCAAGGCTTTTTCTGAAATTTCGTCCGAATAGGAAAATGCGGTCTTATCGCCGGAAATCGCACGAACACCAACCCCCTGATCAATGGAAAAACTCCCCGTCTTGACGATGCCCTCTTCCAGGCTCCAGCCCTCGCTTTTCGTGAACTGAAAATAAAGATCCGCGTAATCCACCTTATGCGTAAACATAGAGCCAAGCACCTTACCCAACTTAGCCTCATCCAGTCCGAACGGCGTTAACAAAATGTCGCGGGCGATAGCTAAATGGCGCAGATTTGAGTCAATTGGAATCATATTTTTCTAACAATGCTATAGGTGATTGATGTATGAATTGTAGAGCAAGTCGGTCATCTGCACGCGTCATCGTTTTTTTAAAATCATTTTGGCAAAAGGAGGCCCAGATTATTCAATGTCTATTGACAACAAACTCAGTCATACGATCTTTCTGAACGGCATATCCGGATTGAATTAAATTAACTTGAGTTAGCAGCAGAATCTAGGCTAATTTGCGGTGCTTTAATGCAGGCAAGCTCATCCTTACCGCACCAATGTTTGCCAGATCAAGTTCACCGCCAACCACGCCCTCACCCTCGGCCAATTCGTCGATGATCTTGCCCCAAGGATCAATCAGCATACTGTGTCCCCAGGTACGGCGACCATTCACATGGATGCCACCTTGCGCCGAGGCCAGAACGTAACACTGATTTTCGATGGCTCTGGCACGCAAGAGAATTTCCCAGTGCGCCTGTCCTGTCGTGTGAGTGAAAGCAGCGGGAACAACGAGCAAACTACACTCGCCCATCGCCCGATACAGTTCTGGAAAACGTAAATCGTAACAGACCGACAATCCCACTTTTACCAAGCCAACATCAAATGTCACCACCTGCTGACCAGGCGTAATCGTGCGGGACTCCTCATACGATTCATCACCTTTGGTAAAACCAAATAAGTGAATCTTGTCATAACGCGCAACTAACTCGCCTTGTGGATTAAACACCAGGGTCGTATTCAATACTTTGTCTGGCTCTGTAGATAGCAACGGTATAGTGCCGCCGATAATCCAGACGCCAAGCTGGCGGGCCTGTTCTGTAAGGAACGCCTGTATCGGTCCAGTACCGTGCTGTTCCGCAACCAGAAACTTATCTCTTTCGTGCACACCCATTACCGGCCAGTATTCAGGCAGGAGCAGGAGTTGCGCACCGCTACTTGCCGCCTGCTGTAGTAAGCGCTCTACCGTCGCCATATTATCTTGCAGCACGGGAGTGGATACCATTTGTATCGCAGCGATCTTCATTGTTTTACCCTTCTACATAAATTGAGACTGCGCGCCCGGACTGACTACTTAGCAGCGCTTGCTTCTCTTTTGGGTGGCACAATTTCTGCCTCTTTATGATCAATCTTAGTGACAGTTGGCTCTTTCCATCCGCCTGTAATCATATACTCGTAGGTGAAGGCGCGCGCCAGAGGTTCACGCAAAAACAATTGCGCTAAAAAGGTACCCAAGCCAATCACAGGATTCACCGCT
Organism: Undibacterium sp. Rencai35W; assembly: GCF_049340185.1. Classification (NCBI taxonomy): domain Bacteria; kingdom Pseudomonadati; phylum Pseudomonadota; class Betaproteobacteria; order Burkholderiales; family Oxalobacteraceae; genus Undibacterium; species Undibacterium sp. Rencai35W. The sequence goes on along the minus strand of NZ_JBMPPC010000003.1, from coordinate 50,471 downwards.
AATCCATACACGACAGACGCCGTGCCGGCATTAATTTCAGGAATAACTGCCACATGCAGATGTTGAGATTCGTTCACGATATCCGCCGTACCATCCATTAATACCGCAGCATTGACACTGCGCATCTTCAGATTCTCGGTCTTCGCTATACCCTTCTGAATCTGGGCAGTTCCGGTAATGGAGTCAAAAGCAAAGCCGTCTGAAAACACGTCGCGAAAATCGAGCGTCAATCGTCTGGGCAGCGACTGCATACTCAGCACGCCCAGCAACTTTGCGGCACCCGGATCGACTTTTAAAAACTGACCTGCCGCCAGCTCTAACTGAATTTGTCCCGACATGCTGGGCACATCCATGGCAAACGGCAAACCGTTCCAAGTAACCTCGCCTTGTAGCTTGCCACGCCCGCCGCGCATGACATTCGCAAACCCGACCCTGTCAAGCAATTTACCCGCACTATTAATGTCCAGCACATAGTTCAGACTAGTCATGCTCTCACCGTTGCGATTACTCCACTTCCCCGTACCTTTGAGCTCAGCATCCTCATTTTTCAAGGATACTTTATGGATGCGCCATTCGCGCCCTGCCGTGGTCATCGCATTGCTTGCCATCAGCTCCAGGCGGCCAAATTTTTTATTAAATAATTCAAAGTTGTCTGCTGCAATATCCAGACTAGGGATCTGCGTATCGCTGTTTTTACCCTCGAGTAAATCGGACACGTCAGAAGCAGCTGACTGCGGAATGATCAGCTTGCTCAGGCGGGCGGAGACATTACCCAAACTCTGTCCGCCAGCGCCAGAATCACTCCAGGTCAGATAACCGGATGCCTGGTTTGAATCGATATTCGCTTGCCATAGACCTTTTTGACGAGAAGCACCGACCACGACATTGTCTAATTTCTTCCCCATCACGGTCAGCTCTGCTGTGCGTGCTGCGATCACATTTGGCTCGATATAAGCGGCAATATCCAGGTCGCTGGGATTACCATTAATAGCAGCGACAGTAGCGGCAACAGCGGCAACAGCGGCAGCGTTATTTACAAGTGTGTTTGATTGGGTACCGTTAACACTATTGACACTATTATTACCCGCACTCGTAACGGAACTAGTCCCGGTTGCAACCAGCCGTCGCCATTCATCTACATTGACTGCCTTGAAATCAATATTCGCATTCAGGCCGCTATCCGGCTCCGGTGCCAGTGCATTCACACCGATCCCGCCGCGCACTACCTGCCAGCTAGCATTTGTCTCCGTCGATTTCTGCCTTTGATAACGCGCATTGACCGCACTACCCAATGTCACTTTAATCTCGTCGCGCAATTGAGTCGTGTCGGCTGATACTTGCGGGATGAGTTCAAAATGCAGGGGCAGATTATCATTCGCGACCTTGCGCAACGGTGCAGGAAAACCCAAAGCCAGACCTTGCAGGCTGGAATCAATCTGCAATTCTAATTGGCGCTTTTTCACGTTGATATTTGCGCCATAGCGGGCAGCACCCGTCAGCTTATCGCTTAAGCGTTCGTTCGCTAACACAGGGAAATTTTTACGCAAGCCATCTGCGGTCGCCACCCCGTCAAGACGGATCCGGATACTGCCATCTTTTTGCGAACCACCCGTTGCCTGTACAGCGCCGCCGAGCAAACTGCCTTTCAGTATATTGAGATTCACGCCTTTTTCCGTGAACTCAAGTTTGCCATTGACTGCACTGACAGGAGGGATCCCGCCCTGCAACAGCACGTCATTGCCAGCAAATTGCAATGTCCCCTGAACTTTGGAATCGATAATATGCTGCAGAGGTAATTGCAACTTCAGGCCCAGTTGTGCGTTCGCACTGGCTTTGCTATCTTTCAAAAAATGTCCGAGCCAGCCATCCACCGGACTCGCCACCACATACTGCAACATCGTTTGTAAATTACCGCTGGCGGTACCGTCAATCGACAAAACGCTGTTGTGAGTCATCAGGTCCGGAATAATCGCTTTGACTTTGCTTAGATCTGCACCGAGGGTCTTTGCCGTCTCGCCGCGAATTTCCATACGCGCGCGGTCAAATACAAAACTACCGTTGATACTATCAATAACCGGCCATAGCGGTGCTTTGCCATCGTCGGCGAAATGACCCGGAGCAAAATCCAGCTTGCCATCAACAATCGTACCTTTGACCCAGAACTCGCCTTTGGGATTAGGTTTGCCGTCATGCCCGGCAAAAGGAAAATGGGCGAGGTCGCCCTTGATGCGTAAACTGACATCATCTGCACGACCGTCGAGCAAAGCGCCAACCAGCCAGTGGCGCAAATCCTCTGGTGCATTCGCCGGGATAAAACGATCAATCTGTTTGAGGTCAAATCCGCTGAATTTACCGACCAGATCAACTTCGCCAGGATGCACCTCTTGCCCTGCTACTTTATTTGCCCGCATCGACATGGTGTGCTTTCCTGAAATGGAAGCGATCATATTGTCTTGTTCAAACTCCATTTTGCTAATCTGCAAAGCAAGCTTATCATCGGCTTCAAATTGCCAGCGCGCCAGCATCTGCAATCGCTTAAACGGCATGACAGGATCGACAAAATAACTGGACAATTGCAGCAATAAATCCTGCGAGTCGAGCATAAAACTGCCGCCCTTATCACTGGCATCTACGGTACCGGACAAATTCTCAAACCCGGGTATAGCAGGCACTGCCGCTCTGGCAGGCGTCGTACTGGTCTTGGCGAGCGCCAATTGTGCGGGTTGAGCCTTTAGCGACAGATTAAGAAATTGTCCTTTCAGGCTGTAGGAGACCGTCTCCGGATAAGTACCCTGCCATTTTGCACTGAAATCCTTGAGCTGGCCTTTAGGCGCAAAATCGACCAACATGCGGCGCTGATCCGGCGGCAAAGGCAAATGTTCTGCAAAATTCGCCAGGGTATGCAAGTCCAGTTGTCTGGCAAATAGTTCGACTTTTTCCGGCTGCCCTTTTTGTGCAGGAATATAGCTTTCGCTGATGGTCGTTGCAGGTAAGACCTGACCGTCACGCGCCTGCATGGAGAAATTGATCAGAGAAATTTGATGTCCGGCCTGCCCAAAAAGACCTCGCAAATACTGACGGCCAAACGCCGCGCGCTCACTGGCAATCAGCCTGCCACTGACCTGCGCCATATCGAGAACCGGCAAATCCTTGCGAAAAGTCCCGATCACATCGGTCAACCTGACATCGGCGGTCAGTTCGGCCACCCGGCCTTTATCCAGATGCAACCAGGCTCGTATTGCACCATGCGCTTTTTTTACATCGGCAGGTAAATCCACATACGCTTTAAGCATGCTGATATCCGACTGCGCCAGATCGGCATAGAGATCCCCGCTCCAGCTGCTAAGCTCCGTAGTACGGCGATTAAATACTGCGTGCTGAAAGTCGCCGCGAATATCGACCGGAGCCGCCAGCTCTGCCGGCGGCGTTGCTTTCAACGCAAATTTATGATGACGCCATTGATTATTCAGTATGAAATTGACTGAAGCGAGATGGAGTTCAGGGGCGTTGCGGTATTGGTCAATCCAGCGCAGGTTGCCGTCGCGGATCACGATGTCGCGTTGCGCCAGCATCCAGTCCAGACCTTTGCCATCCCCCGCCTGCGCCGGGTCGATAAAAAACCCGCCGACCAGTAATTTGCCATCCGCTTGTTTTTGTATCGTTAAGGAGGGATGCGCGATATCAAGTTTATCCAGACGTAGTTCAAATAACAGGACTGACCACCAGGAAATAGTGGCAGAAACCTCGGGCAATACTAGAGCGGCTTGCCCTTTCTGATCACGTACAACCACGTCTTTCAATGCCAGAACGGGATTAAGGCTTTGCCACCTCGCCTGCAGACTGGCGATTTCGACCTGACGGCCAATGGACCGGCTGGCGAGTTGCTCTACATCAGTTTTATAACGCTCAACATTCGGCAGGACGCCATAGCGCAACACTAGGAACAAAACGCAGAAGAGGAAATAACAGAGCACCAGGAGTTTCACTAGGATGCGAACACCGCGGCCACAAAATGCCGTCGCAGAACGACAGTTGTCCATCACACCGCGACGTTGTCGCAAGGCCGTGACTGGCGCGTGGTCAGACCCAAGGCCGGGCACAGGAGCTGAGGCTACTTCATCTGATGGTGGCACTGGCGTTTTATTCATCACTGACACAATGGTTTAGCACTCTCTTGCGGCAGCAAAACAGCTTGACAACATTTCCTGAAAAAACGCGAAAAACAATATACTCCCCCGATATTTTATAAAAACAAGCCCAATCCGCACGTTTTACCATGACAAATATAATTACTCCCCTGGAGTATGTCAAAATTCCATAAGAAATCAACACGCTTTGACGACATCTAACACATCGGTCAATCTAGCCAGTCCGTTACATTCGAATTGATGACAGCGCGTAAACTTATCCACCGCGACAGCTCCAGCCTTATCTGTTTGCCTTTAAAATCGATGCCACGATCATTCATGAAGTCTTCCATGACACCAGCACTGGCAACCCCATCCGACCTCATCAGCACTGCGCAACTCTCACGCTTCGTCAAACGTTGGTTACAGGCGGATCCCGCACGTATCAGCTTACTGAAAGAACACAGCAGATTATCCTTGAGCCCGCAGATTTTTGCTCAGATTTTACAAAAAGAAATACAGGATGGTATTCCTCTTAACAAAGTAATGCGCCGCTTGCGCAACCTGGTCGTATCAAGCTTAATTGCCCGAGACCTGACAGGCGCGGCAGACATGGATGAAGTTGTCACGACAATTAGTCAGTTTGCCGATTTTGCGGTGCAACAGCATTTGTCTGCGTTAATGCAGGAAGCGATTGCCCTGTATGGCACGCCGACAGGCGAGGACTCCGGTGCACCGCAAGAATTGATCGTACTGGGTATGGGTAAGTTGGGCGGAATGGAGCTAAACGTTTCTTCCGATATCGATTTGATCTTTTGCTACGCCGAGGATGGCGACACCCACACGCACAACGCCGAGCAACGCAGTCTTTCCAACCATGAGTTCTTCAGCCGGCTCGGAAAAAAACTGATCGCTGCGATCTCAGAGGTGACCGAAGATGGCTTTAGTTTTCGGGTTGATATGGCCTTGCGCCCTAACGGTAACTCAGGACCCTTAGTGGCGAGCTTCGCGATGGTCGAAGAATATTTTTTAATACAAGGCCGTGAGTGGGAGCGCTATGCCTGGGTAAAGGCGCGGGCAATCACTGGCAAACCCGACGATATCGTGGCGCTCGACAAAATCATCCGGCCCTTTGTATATCGCCGCTATCTGGACTATGGTGTGATCGACTCGCTACGTTCGATGCACGGGCAGATTCGCGCCGAAGTCATCCGTCAGGAAACTAAGCATCCCGAGCGCAGCAATAACGTCAAACTCGGCCGCGGTGGCATCCGTGAAGTTGAGTTTCTGAGTCAGGTTTTTCAGTTAATACGCGGAGGACGTGAAGCGAATTTACGCGATCGATCGACCAGAACTACCCTGCTCACACTGGCAGAAAAAAACATTCTGGAACCTGGGGTCGTTGAGCAATTATTAAGCTCCTATCATTTTTTACGCAATCTTGAACATCGCCTGCAATATCTGGATGACGCGCAGACCCATACCTTTCCGGTGAAAGAAGAAGACCAGACCACAATTGCACACATGATGGGCTGTGCAACGACAGAAGAATTGCTCAACCAGCTCGCACCACACCGGCAATTCGTCGCCGAGCAATTCGACGCCATTTTTAAAGAGAAAAAAACATCGCAAAAACATACCGATGACCACGCCCTGGCAGCGACACTGGCCGCAGCGGATAGCGATGAAATGCTGGAGGCACATTTAAGCGCCTTACATTTTCAGAATGTGACTGACGCCGTTCAACGTCTGATAAGCACATGGCAATCTCCTCGCCTGCAATCGCTCAGCGAGATCAGTCGCATTAAGCTGGTTGCCATTGTCAACAGCGCCTTACCGCAAATTGCGAAACAGGCACACGGCCACCTGGCAACACTGAATCGTTTGCTCGACTTTATCGAAGCAATCGCCCGCAGAACCGCCTACCTCGCTTTGCTCACTGAATATCCTCATACGCTGGAACGGGTTGTCCGAATGATGGGCGCCAGTGACTGGGCAGCTAAATTTTTAACGCGCCATCCCATCCTGCTCGATGAATTACTTGACGAAACAGCGCTGCGGCAAGATCCGGACTGGTCCAGCTTTAGCGCAGAACTTCAACAACAACTCGACCAGCACACCGAAGACACGGAACGTCAGTTAGAAACCCTGCGGGAGATGCATCACGCTTTGCAATTCCGCTTGCTCGCACAAGATCTGGAAGGACAAGTCAGCGTCGAACATCTGGCGGATGAACTGTCGCAACTGGCCGATCTGGTGGTCGCCGCAACACTACAGGCAGCATGGCAAACTATCGCCAGCCGCCATCGTGAGCAACCGCAATTTGCGGTAATCGCTTACGGTAAATTAGGTGGTAAAGAACTGGGCTACGCGTCCGACCTTGATGTGATTTTTTTATACGACGACGACGATCAGGAGGCTCCGGCAAACTACGCAAAGCTGGCACAGCGTTTCATTACCTGGATGACGTCACATACACCAGCAGGTATTTTGTTTGATATCGACATTGCCCTGCGTCCTGATGGCGCGAGTGGCTTGCTGGTCTCGTCAGTCAATGCCTTCGCGCGCTATCAGGAGCAGTCTGCCTGGCTATGGGAACATCAGGCGCTGACCCGCGCACGCTTTTGCGCAGGCGATCTCCGCATCGCGCCGATGTTTGATCAGATCAGAGATAAAGTATTGAGACAAGCTCGCGATACCGGCAAGCTGAAGCAGGAAGTCGTCAACATGCGTAAAAAAATGCATGATGCTCACCCCAACCGGACGGACCTGTTTGATCTAAAACAGGATGTGGGCGGAATGATCGATATTGAATTCATCGTCCAATTTTTGGTCCTGCAGCATGCTCACACTTATCCGCAACTGACCGCAAATATTGGCAATATCGCGCTGTTGAAATTATGCGGAGAGCTCGGCTTAATTGATGCCAGCCTGGCTGCCGGGAACGCCGACGCTTATCGGTTATTCCGCAAGCTCCAACACAATCAACGCTTGCAAGGGGTAGAAAAAGCACGCGTCGAACGGGAACAGGTCGCGACTGAAATTCAGAGTACGAAAACTCTCTGGCACAGTTTGCTGGAATAAAAAAAAGCCTGTTGATCTTCATATCAACAGGCTTTGTATGTTTATGTTCAGACGCTTATTTACTGACTCGGCTCCATACCTTTGCCATGTCTGCGTTATGCCTGCGGCTTGACCGTCTCCAGCCATTTACGAATGCGTCCTGCGTCAGCCAAACGAGAATATTTACCCTTAGAGTCCAGGAAAACCATGACGATTGCACGGCCTTGTATCATCGCCTGCATGACTAGGCAGCGACCTGCTTCAGAGATATAGCCTGTCTTTTGCAAACCGATATCCCAGGTTGGATTTGCTACCAGTTTATTCGTGGTTGAATACTGCAATGGACGACCACCGCCTGGGGCAACAACATAGCTGGAATCAGTAGAGTATTGACGGATCAGCGGATGCTGATACGCCGCATTGATGAGCTTTACCAGATCCTGCGCACTGGCCACATTCTGGCTAGACAGACCGGATGAGTCGACATAATGCGTTTCTGTCATACCGAGTTGTTTTGCCTTGGCATTCATCGCGGCGACAAACGCTGGCAAGCCACCGATATAATTGCGACCCAAAGCGGATGCCGCACGGTTTTCAGAACTCATCAAGGCAATGTGCAGCAAATCGGCACGCGATAATTTTGCGCCGACTTTGAGGCGTGAGCCTGTACCTTTTTCTTTATCCAGATCGTCATTCGTGATCTCGATTTCTTCGTTCATATCCTGATTCGCTTCAACCACAACAAGGCTGGTCATCAGCTTGGTAATGGAGGCAATCGGCAAAGACACGTTAGAATTTTTATCGAATAACACTTTGGAACTCGCCTGATCAACGACAAAAGCGACATTCGATTGCAGTGTCAGGGGATCTTCTGAGTGCTTAAGACCGGCAATATCACCCGCCGTTGGTTTTTCAGGGACGATATGTGCGACAGCGACACGTTCCGTGATGATTTTACGTTTACCGTTGACGATAATCGTGCGTTTCACCAATTTACCGGCAGCAAGCTTGGTAACGACTTTCTTATGAACGATATGCTTTTTGTGATGCGTGGCTTCAGCAAACACGAGGGATGCTGGCAGCATCGCGGCAATAACTATTAGTGCTTGACGGGTAAATTTCACCATCAATCGCTCCTCATGCAAATGAAAAAAATTTAGTGCAGTGTAGCAAAATTGTGAAAATTCGCAAGAGAATTAAAGGCTTATGCTATTTACTTGAACAAAAATCTAGTGTCATCAATTGGAAACAATCACGGAATTTAGTTTAAGCGGAGCAAGGAGCCGAAGTTCTGCGACGAACTATGTCACTTTATTTATTTTCCTCACCCAACTGAGCAGCATTATGCTTATCAATAAAACATTTCATAGGAGATCACGTAACGCTCATTAGTTTGGAAAAATCTTCGTAAACTTCCAACCTCTTTTAAGATCTCCTGATGTCTCTTAATCAAGGAATTGCGTAAATTTTGTGATCTCATCACGCTCAGTAACCAGGCTGTTTTCAATTTTGCTCATATCGGCATACCCCAGCGACATGCCGCAGACCAGCATTTCGTTTTCTGGCAATGCCAAAACATCATGGATAATTTTATGATACTGAGTAAATGCAGCTTGCGGACAAGTGTCCAGTCCTCTGGCGCGCGCTGCTAGCATAATATTTTGCAAGAACATGCCGTAATCCAGCCACGAGCCTTGCTCCATCACGCGATCAATCGTCAATATCAGACCAACCGGCGCATCAAAAAAAGCATAGTTACGTCCGTGCTGCGCATGCATACCGACTTTATTCTCTCGTCCCAAGCCTAACAATGCGTACAGATCCCAGCCTACTTTGCGCCGGCGCTCAAGGTAAGGGGCAATCCATTTGACAGGGTAATAGTTATATTCCTCTTTATGGGCTTGCGCCTGCTCACTATCGTTATGCGCGGCCAGAATTGCGGAACTTAACTGCGTCAACGTGTTACCCGTTAAGACATAGACCTTCCATGGCTGTGTATTACTGCCGGAGGGTGCACGTGCAGCAACTTCCAATATCGCCTGAATGTCTTCACGCTCTACCGCAGTCGGTAAAAAAGCACGGATCGAACGGCGAGAAGTTATTACTTCATCGACACATTGCTGGGTTGGTGACTGGATCATCAGACAGGTACCTCTAAAGTGGATAACAAACTGCGAATTTTTTCCGGAATGGGTACAGGCCGACGGCTCTCCCTATCCACATAGACATGCACAAAATGGCCTTGAGCCGCCGCCATATCTTCATCATTTTTAAAAATACCGATCTCATAACGAACGCTGGAGTTACCAAGTTTGCTCACTGTCACGCCTGCGGATATCACATCGGGAAAAGCGACTGAAGCCAGGTAATTACATTGCGTCTCGATCACGAGACCGATTTCCTGACTTTTCTCTATGTCTAGCGCCTGATTGACGATCAGAAACTGATTGACCACGGTATCAAACCAACTGTAGTAGATGACGTTATTCACATGTCCATAAGCATCGTTATCCATCCAACGTGTCTGTATCTTATGAAAATGCTGAAATTGCGCTCGGCTTTTTGCTTCTATCGCCATTTTTTCCTCAAAAAATAGGTCACTGCTTTTAAAGTTAGCTGTTGGCGCTACGACTTTACCTGTTCTGCGTATTGATCACTTCGGGTCAACATCGGTCAAAAATCTTTAATGCCACCGCCTGAAGTACCAAGCTTATTACAGAGCGGCGGATCAGTTCCATTTAAAAATTTTCATCATTTTGCATTCGCAACGTTTTTACCGAGCAATTTAAGACGTAATAATTGCTTTTGGCAACTTACACAGCGATTTACTTTTAACCGCGTCGTTTCATGAACCAGTCACAATTCCTACAGATAATCATGAATGATTAACAATAATTCACCCCAAGAAAGCTGGTGATAGATTTTATTGGGAATCTAGTTTGTTTTAAAAAAGACACTTTTATTGCATTGCACAATTTTTCTTGACTTTCCTCTATTAATCAATAAAATGCACCATATTGCAGTGCACAAAACGCGGCATCAATGCAATATAATTCACTGTAGCAAACCCGATACTTGATCAAACTGACTCATTCCTTTTAGGAGAAATCTATGTTTTCCGTACCTGAACAGTTTTCTGCTGCGACTAAAGCAAACTTCGATGCCCAACTGGCGCTGATCACTGCCTTGACTGGCAAAGCATTTGAAGGTGTAGAGAAATTTGTCGAACTAAATCTGACCGTTGCAAAAACATCACTGGAAGAATCAACAGCAGCCACAAAACAATTATTGGCGGCAAAAGATCCACAAGAATTTTTCAGCCTGTCCGCAGCACAAGCTCAACCGAATGCTGAAAAAGCCTTGGCTTACGGTCGTCATCTGTCGAACATCGCTTCCAGCACACAAGCCGAATTTACACGTGCTGCAGAAACTCAAATCGCTGAAACAAACCGTAAAGTTCTGGCATTGTTTGACGAAGTCTCAAAAAATGCACCAGCCGGTACAGAAAACGTCGTCGCATTTGTGAAGACGGCATTCAATAATGCCAATGCAAGCTACGATCAATTCACTAAATCGAGCAAACAGGCGGTAGAGGCATTGGAAGCCAATCTGAATAATGCGGTAACCCAGATCTCTACAGCGACCGAAAAAGCAACGACTCGCTCTAAGAAATAATTTCAGCGTCCTCCTTATCATTTCTTCAAACAAGGTCTTCTGGCGTTGTTTGAAATAAAAAAGCCTCGATATAAATCGAGGCTTTTTTGTATTCCATTTAGTTTATTCGCCCAGGTAGGCTGCCTGCACTTTAGGATCATTCAACATATCTTTACCTTTGCCCGTCATTGTGATCGCGCCAGAATCCATCACGTAGCCACGATGCGCGGCTTGCAGCGCGAGCTTCGCATTTTGCTCGACCAATAAAATAGTCACGCCTTGCGCAGAAACATTCCGCACAACTTCAAAGATTTTTTCAACCATGATAGGCGACAAGCCCATGGACGGTTCATCTAGCAGCAGTAATTTTGGGTGACTCATCAACGCACGGGCCATTGCCAGCATCTGCTGCTCACCGCCTGACAAAGTACCAGCCAACTGCGCGGCACGCTCTTTCAGACGTGGAAAAACGGCGAACCATTTTTCGATATCCTGATTGATGCCTGCTTTGTCGTTGCGAGTGAATGCACCCATCATGAGATTTTCCAGAATAGTCATACGAGTAAAAACACCCCGTCCTTCCGGTACCATCGCCAGATGATTATTCACCAGCTCAAATGAGTTAATGCCACGGATAGATTTGCCGTCATAGAGGATTTCTCCTTCTACCTTGCAGCTTGGCAAAGTACCTGTAATAGCTTTGAGCGTCGTGGTTTTACCTGCGCCATTGGCACCAATCAAGGTAATCAGCTCACCTTTATTGACCTCTAAATCAATGCCCTTAACCGCTTTAATGCCACCGTAAGCAACCTTGAGGTTACTAATCTTTAATACGTTATCAACCATTAGTGAGAACCTCCCAAATACGCTTCAATCACTGCTGGATTTTTCTGAATGTCCGCAGGTACGCCTTCAGCAATTGGCTTGCCGTAATCTAACACCGTGATTCTGTCGCATAAGCCCATCATCAATTTGACGTCATGTTCGATCAGCAAAATTGTCTTGCCTTCCGCTTTGATCTTAACCAGCAACTCGCGCAGAGCCAATTTCTCAGTCGCATTCATACCTGCAGCCGGTTCATCGAGTGCTAACAATTTTGGATCTGTTGCTAATGCACGAGCGATTTCGAGACGACGCTGATCGCCATAGGACAAATATTTGGAAGTACGATCTGCAAACTGTCCGATTCCGACAAAATCGAGCAACTCCTGGGCACGAGCTTTGATATCGGCTTCCTCTTTACGAGCTGCCTTACCGCGAAAGACCGCGCCCAAGACACCCTGATGAGTACGGATGTGCCGGCCAACCATGACATTTTCCAGTGCAGTCATCTCACCGAACAAGCGGATATTTTGAAATGTACGTGCAATACCCGCTTTTGCTACCTCGTGAGGAGCTGATGGTGAGTACGGCTTGCCATCTAGTTCAAATGTCCCTGTGTCTGGCTGGTATAAGCCTGTAATGACGTTGAAGAATGTCGTTTTACCGGCACCGTTAGGACCAATCAGGCCGTAAATCTGACCCTGTTTAATATTGATCCCAACATTCGACAAAGCTTGCAAACCGCCGAAGCGCTTATTTGCTCCCTCGATTTTTAATATAGTTTTTTCAGTCATGTCGGTATCCCTTAAGCCGCAGCTGGCGTATCGTTGCTGCTGGTTATTCTGTCTTCATGCTTAGGTGCTGGCCACAAACCGGCTGGTCTGTTCAACATAATCAATACCATAGCCAGACCGTATAGCAATTGGCGCAAGACTTCAGCCTCAATCAAAATTTTGCCAAATAACAGGTTCTGAATAGGCTCGACGCTATGACGCAGAATCTCAGGCAATGCGGCAAGCAGTATCGATCCAAGAATCACTCCGGGTATATGACCAATTCCGCCCAAAACAACCATTGCCAGCACCACGATTGACTCGGTCAGAGAGAAGGATTCAGGTGAGACAAAGCCTTGGAATGATGCGAACATTGCACCAGAAACGCCACCAAAAGATGCGCCCATGGAGAACGCGAGCAATTTGATATTACGCGTATTAATGCCCATCGCCTTAGCAGCAATTTCGTCTTCACGAATCGCGACCCAAGCACGACCTAAGCGAGAATCTTGCAAGCGCAAAGAAACAAAAATAATACCGATGCACAGAGCCAGAAACAGGAAGTAGTAGGCATTCACGGACGGCATACTGATGAAACCGAAGTGGACTGTCGCATTAGAGCCGGCCTCACCTGACAGCGATACACCAAAGATGCGGATAGGATCAATCATATTGATACCCTGAGGGCCATTAGTGATATTTACCGGCGAGTTCATGTTATTCATAAAAATACGAATAATTTCACCAAAACCCAAAGTCACAATTGCCAGATAATCGCCGCGCAGCTTTAAGGTTGGTGCGCCTAACAATGCACCAAACAGACCAGCCAGCGCAGCTGCCAGCGGCACAATAACCCAGACAGATAAATGCAGACCTGTCTGTGCGATCTCAGGTCCAAACACCCACATCAGAAAATTACCAACTGCCGGATAATTATTAACAAAAGATTCGAGTACAACAGCAAACTGCGGTGATGCCAGCAAACCTGCCATGTAAGCACCGACAGCATAAAACGCGATATAACCCAGATCCAGCAAACCGGCAAAGCCGACTACAATATTTAACCCCAGCGCTAACATAATGTAGAGCAAGGCAAAATCAATAATACGAACCCATGAGTTGCCAAAATTGGCAGCAATAAATGGGAACAACACCAAGACGACACCCAAGACAGCAAAGCTCGTGTAGGCCTTGCTTGGATTCGCTTTTATATCAAAAAAATTCGACATTCATGCTCTCCTTATGCACGGTCAGCAACACGTTCACCCATGATGCCGGATGGGCGCAGAGTCAACACGATAATCAATACAACAAACGCGAAAATATCCTGGTATTGGCTGCCGAGCAGGCCGCCAGTCAATTCACCGATATAACCCGCTCCCAGGCTCTCGATCAGGCCAAGAATAATGCCACCGACCATCGCACCATAAATATTACCGATACCTCCCAAGACAGCAGCAGAGAAGGCTTTCAGGCCTGGCAAGAAGCCCATTGCGAACTGTGCAGACGAATAGTTAGCCGCCCACATCACACCCGCAATTGCCGCAAGTGAGGCGCCGATGGCAAAGGTCGCCACAATAACTTTATTAGAATCAACTCCCATCAAACCTGCTACACGTGGATTCTCTGCAGTGGCGCGCATGGCTCGTCCCATCTTGGTTTTCTCTACCAGCAAAACTAAGCCGACCATCGCAAGAGTCGCCAGAACCAGCAATAAAACCTGTGTTTGCGAAATCACTGCGCCACCGACGGGAATCGGCGTTGACGGCATCACACTTGGGAAAGAAATCGGACTGCGGCCCCAGATAATCATGGCGAACACCTGAACCAATTGAGAAATACCAATCGCGGTAATCAATGGAGCCAGACGCGGTGCGTTACGCAATCTGCGATATGCAACACGCTCAATCACTACGTTCACGATGATACAAACGGGAATGGCGCCGATAATCGCAATCAGTAATTGAACAATACCGGGTAGATCCGGTGCAATAATACCGAGTAATTTCAAGATACTCAGTCCCGCCATAGCACCGACCATGAGTACATCGCCATGAGCGAAGTTGATCAGATTCAGTACACCATAAACCATGGTGTACCCCAGCGCGACCAAAGCATACATAGACCCTAATACCAGGCCATTTATTATTTGTTGGATAAATGTATCCATATTGCTTCTCTCTTTATGAACGGATGGGAATTTTTACCGAGATACCTGAATATCTCACTTTAAGATTACTCAGCAAAAATCATTCCTGATAACAAAAACGGCACCAAGTAATTCTTGTGTGCCGCTCAATTTAAGCGCCTGTTATCCGAAAAGACGCTTCATGCAATGTGGAGCAATTGAAATAGTGGAATGACGCATAGTAAAACTCTCCTCAACAACTTTTGGCAAAAAGCTTTTGTAATATTTTTATGTAACCTATTCCACGCCTGCCTGCTTAATCGAAAGGAAGGTCGTGAAATTCGGCGGGATTATACAGAGATTGACTGGGAAGTCATGAACAAAAATACTACCACCATATTAAGCCCGAACCCATACTACTATACCGGTCTGATACTGCACAGTGTAAAAAATGACTCTTGGTCAATCAAAGTTCAGCAATGTTAGCGATGAATTCGCGAAATAAAATACTGAATAAACGGCATGTAGCAAATTATTATTTACGCAAGATCAAAATGCGCTTAGTCAGAGCGCATTTTGCATTACCCAGTCAGCCCCTTTGGCATAGGGAACGTTACGTTTTCTTCGGCACCATCCAAAGCACGCACACTTTGCGCACCTAATTGCTTCAGTCGATCAATAACTTGTTGTACCAAAACCTCAGGTGCAGATGCACCCGCGGTGACACCGATGCGGCGGGAATCTTTCAACCAGTCTGCCTGAATCTGGGAAGCGTTATCAACCATGTAGGATGCCGCACCTTTTTTCTCAGCCACTTCACGCAGGCGATTGGAGTTCGAACTATTCGCGCTGCCGACAACAATCACCAGGTCAACTTGTGGCGCCATAAACTTAACAGCCTCCTGGCGATTGGTTGTGGCATAACAAATATCGCCCTTTTTTGGCTCACTAATTTGGGGAAATTTAGTTTTGAGTGCAGCGATAATTTCAATCGTGTCATCAACCGACAAAGTGGTCTGAGACACATAAGCAAGTAAATCAGGGTTGGACACCTTCAAATTGGCCACATCATCGACGGTCTCAACGAGATGCATCCCGCCTTCCGTCTGCCCCATTGTTCCCTCAACTTCCGGGTGTCCTTGATGGCCGATCATGATGATTTCACGACCTTCTTTACGCATTTTCGCAACTTCAATATGGACCTTAGTAACTAGAGGGCAAGTTGCATCAAAAACCGTCAGACCTCTTTTGCTAGCTTCTTTACGAACCGATTGAGAAACGCCATGTGCAGAAAAAATCACTGTATTACCTGCGGGAACATCCGCTAATTCCTCTATAAAAATAGCCCCCTTCTGACGCAGGTCATTGACTACATAAGCGTTGTGTACAATTTCGTGACGGACATAGATAGGCGCACCAAACTGCCGCAGAGCCCGCTCTACGATTTCAATAGCACGATCAACCCCTGCACAAAACCCACGCGGCTGCGCCAATACAATTTCTTTGTCCATAGTCATAAAATACCGATGATTTTTGTTTCAAACAGGACAGTCTGGCCTGCCAGAGGGTGGTTAAAATCAAATAAGGCGCCGTCCTCATCAATTGCCCTGAGAATCCCGGCAAAACGCCCTCCAGACGGAGCGGCAAATTCAACCAAATCACCAATGACATACTGCTCACCAAAAGCGGAATTTTCTTTTAACGTTGCGCGGGAAACACGCTGTATCAGCGCGGGATTGCGCGGACCGAATGCCTGCTCCGGCGCAAGCTCCTGTGTCGTATGAGAGCCTTCCTCAAGATTCAACAACGCCCTCTCCAGCTCAGGAGCGAGCTGACCATTTCCCATTTGCAAAGTCGCCGGACTTTCCTTAAAAGTACTGATAATATCCTCACCATCCAGCGTGGCAAGGCGATAATGCAAAGTCAGATAAGCATCGGGTGTAACGACAGGGATAGCGTGGTTTGACATAATTAAGGTGAAGTTCGATCAAGCCTCTATTGTATGTCAGCTCGATGAAGTACTGATTATTCTCTCATTTTGTGAAGGACTTTTGATGGCGATTACCGACTGGCCCGAAGATCAACGTCCCCGTGAACGATTAATTAAATTTGGCGCTCAGGCATTATCTGATGCTGAGTTATTAGCAGTTTTTTTGCGAGTAGGCGTCAGCGGTAAAAGCGCTGTAGATTTAGGCCGCGACATGCTGAGTCAATTTGGCTCATTGACAGGGTTATTCGCTGCGGATATCAAAAATTTTTCTGCGATGCACGGTCTAGGTAATGCTAAATATGCGCAATTACATGCCGTCCTGGAACTGGCTAAACGCGCTATTTCTGAAGAATTACAGGCCGCTCCGCTACTGTCCTCACCGCAAGCGGTCAAAAGCTATTTACAGCTGATGATAGGTAGCAAACCTTACGAATCATTTGCCGTATTATTTCTCGACATCAAAAATCGACTCATTACCTCATCCGAGCTGTTCCGGGGTAGTCTTAGTCAAGCCAGCGTATATCCAAGAGAGGTAGTCAAAGCAGCATTGCAACATAACGCAGCAAGTATCATTTTGGCGCACAATCATCCCTCTGGCAGCGCAGAACCGAGCGATGCGGACATTACTCTGACCAAAACCTTAAAACAAACTCTGGCATTGGTTGATGTCAGAGTACTGGATCATTTCATTGTAGCCAATCCTCATGTCTATTCATTCGCTGAACATGGACAAATCTAGACTGCAAATACATGAATACGTCCAAAAGCCTTGAAATTTACAATTGTTAAATTAAATAAAAATAAAAGACACAATTGTTTTTCGCAAGTCGTTGATATTTAGTGGAATTTTCGTTATACTTCCATTTTTTCCAAATTCGGAAACATTTAAGGAGTTAAACATGGCACGTGTTTGCCAAGTAACTGGGAAGGGGCCAATGGTTGGCAACAACGTATCCCATGCGAACAACAAAACTAAACGTCGCTTTTTGCCTAACCTGCAAAATCGTCGCTTTTTCGTAGAATCAGAAAATCGCTGGGTTTCCCTGCGTTTGTCTAACGCTGGTCTGCGCGTCATTGACAAAATCGGCATTGATGCGGTTTTGACTGACCTGCGTGCTCGCGGCGAAAAAGTTTAAGCGAAAATCACTGTTAGGAAAATATCATGGCTAAATCTGGTCGCGACAAAATCAAACTGGAATCGACTGCTGGTACAGGTCATTTCTATACCACATCAAAAAACAAGCGCACAATGCCTGAAAAAATGGAGATCATGAAATTTGATCCCAAGGCACGTAAGCATGTAATCTACAAAGAAACTAAGATTAAATAATTTTAGTTATCTCAAAAAAACCTGCAATTTGCAGGTTTTTTTTCGCCGTTATTTTCTATTGCGGCAGTATTTTTGGATTAGCGCCCACTATTACCATAGCTCACCTCTACCAGAGATTCAGGCTTAATAAAAAAGCACCCGAAGGTGCTTTTTAGATCAAGCTCAATAACTTAAGCGTAAGTACGTAATCTGAGCGAGAAGTCATGCAAAGTCTGAATACCTGAGGCCTCAGCACGTACGCACCAGTCTTGCAATTGATGCACCAATTGCTCGCGGCTCACTGTAGAGCGCTCCCAGATTAAGCCCAATTCCACACGCATATCGTGCATTGTTTTCAGAGCACTGCTGTGTGCCAACACTTCTGATAATTGTTGCTTTTGCGGTGCTTCTAATTTAGTAGGCTCACGCTGTAAAAGGGTTTTTGTCGATTTAAGCAAGCTCGCTTCAAACTGCGCTTTTTCGCGCAGCTGAGCAACTTCATCTCTCCAAGCACGGCGCAAGGATTTTGTATATTTTGCCATTACGTCGTAGCGATTTGTAATAACCGCTTGCAGAGTGTCCATATCAATCACGGATTTAATCTCGGCAAACTTCGGTTCAGGAGCAACTTTTTTCACGGTAGCCAGACCGACAATCTCCATTGTGCGGATATATAACCAACCGATATCGAATTCATACCATTTGGATGACAACTTAGCTGAAGTACCGAAGGTGTGGTGGTTGTTGTGCAGCTCTTCGCCGCCAATCAAAATACCAAAAGGCACGATGTTACGAGATGCATCTACACAATCGTAATTGCGATATCCCCAGTAGTGGCCGATACCATTGATAATGCCAGCCGCTGTTACAGGGATCCACAACATTTGAACAGCCCACACCGTAATACCAATTACACCGAATAGAATAAGATCGATGATCAGCATTAACGCAACGCCCTGCCAACTGAATCGAGTATATAAATTACGTTCAATCCAGTCATCAGGTGTGCCGTGCCCATACTTTTGCATGGTTTCCAGATTTTTTGACTCGGCGCGATATAACTCAGCTCCTTGCCAAAACACTTTTTTAATACCGCGCGTCACCGGGCTGTGAGGATCTTCCTCAGTTTCGCATTTTGCATGATGCTTACGGTGAATTGCCGCCCACTCCTTGGTCACTTGGCCAGTAGTAAGCCATAGCCAGAAGCGGAAGAAATGACTTGGAATCGCATGTAGTTCCAGAGCACGATGTGCCTGGCAACGATGCAAAAAGATCGTGACGCTGGCAATCGTAATATGGGTAACGACCATCGTGAAGATGAATACTTGCCAACTTGTGGCACGAGTAATGCCGTTAGACAAAAAATCAATTGCGGTATCGATAAAAGTGCTCAAAATGACATGTACTCCATGGTTAATGACACTATCTTGTCGTCTATTGACAAAAGCAAAGCATCAAAAATTTTCTAAAATTTTTTGTATTGTACGCTCTTTTTAAGTCTGCCCTGAAACTTTCTCTGGCGTATTGATGAAGGTCAGAACCCGTTGAGGGTATGGCACTTCGATTTTACGTTCCTGCAATAATTTCCATATTGCACGATTTACTTCAGATAACACATTAGAGCGTCCATTTTCAGGGTCGGATATCCAGAATCCGACACGCAATTCCAGTCCATCGGCACCGAATCTCATTAAGTAAGCAGAAGGCGGGGTATCTTTCGATACACGGGGCACATCAGCAGCGGTTTGCGCAAGCAGCGGTAGCAAAGCTTCAATGTCGGTCTGATAAGCTACCGTAATATCCGTTCCCATCGCCACAGAACTGTCGCTTAAAGAAAAATTCTGCACCGGATTCGACACCAGCATTTCATTCGGTATGACAGATTCTCCACCATCGAGGCCCTTTAATACCGTATACCGAGTGTTAATTTGTGTCACACGACCGTTAAACTTATCGACCGCAATCATGTCGCCTATGGACAAACTCCGGTCGAGCAAAATGATAAAACCAGACACATAGCTACTGGTAATTTTTTGCAAACCAAAACCAAGACCAACACCCAATGCACCGCCGAATACGGATAAAACAGTCAAATCGATACCAACAATGGTCAGACTGATCAGAATCGCCAGCAAAATGAGTACGGCACGGCCAAATCGCGATAACACTACCTTTAAGGAGGTATGCATCGTCGGTAATAGCATCAGGCGCGCCTCTAGCGCAGCACTCGCCCATAACGCCACGATCAGCGTCACCGCAACCGAAACAAGCGCCTGTAATATGGATAATATCGATACCTTGTTATGTCCAATTGGCAAAACCGCTTCATCCAGGCTCGTCAATAATTCCTGCCACAAGCCGGTGAAGTGCAACACCACACCGAGCCAGACTAATCCTGCAAATAATTTTTCAAAAATCGTCAGAAAAGCGCCGATCTTGCCTTCCTTAACAAAAGTTCTTCTGACTACATAAAAACCGAAGCGGATTAATGCCAGTGAACCGATGATAGGAAAAAGCAGGCTCAGCAAATGAGTATGTTGCCAGCGGCCTAAAATACCTTTGGCGATCAGGATGAATATCAGAGATAAACTGGGAAACAAGACGCGATGGAAGCTCTCGACTCCCATCTTCATCATTCCGGAAGCACTCTCCGAACTGGAAAAGCTTTTTCGCAGCAATCCTGCCAGATACCATGCCAGGAAAAAGCAGAACAATACCGTTCCTACCTGCCATAAGAAGTTGGTATCGTGCAGATCGTCCGATAAATCGGACAGCAGGCTAGCTAGTAAAGGTGTACTCATCAATGCAGCGAACAAAAAGGCTTGATCAATTATTTATTGCGTTCTAAGACAGCGGCAAAAAAACCGTCCGTCTGGTGCACATGTGGCATCAGCTTTAAATAGTCACCCATTTCCAAATCAATTTTTTGCTCAGCCAACACTTGGGATACAGGTAGCAAGCTGAAATCAGGATGCGCAGCAATGAAAGCCTGAACAATCGCTTCATTCTCTTCATCAAGAACGCTACATGTTGCATAGACTAGGCGACCACCTGCCTTAACTAGTCTTGCTGCGCTATCAAGTATTGATGCTTGTTTGACGTTCAACTCAGCAACACCGACTTGCGTCTGGCGCCACTTCACATCCGGATTACGACGCAAAGTACCCAAACCGCTGCAGGGTGCGTCGACCAGAACACGGTCTAACTTACCGGCAAGACGCTTGATTTTGGCGTCTTTTTCGTGCGCGATGACAACTGGGTGCACGTTTGACAAACCACTTCTCGCGAGGCGCGGCTTTAGTTTTGCCAGACGTTTTTCAGAGATATCGAAGGCGTATAAACGGCCTGTGTTACGCATACTGGCGCCCAGCGCCAGAGTTTTACCTCCAGCACCGGCACAGAAATCGGCCACCATCTCACCGCGTTTCGCACCCAGCAGTTGGGCAAGAATCTGACTACCCTCATCCTGCACTTCGATTGTGCCGTCTTTAAACAAAGGCAAATTTTGGATGGTTGGTTTTTTCTTGATGCGCAATCCCAGCGCAGAATAAGGCGTAGGCTCCGCGATAATCGGCGCCTGGGCTAAAGCGGCAATCACATCGTCGCGATTCCCCTTCAGCGTATTGACACGTAAGTCCAGTGAGGCTGGCGTATTTAAGGCATCGGCCAAAGCCAAAGCTTCTGGCTCACCGAATTTAGCCAAGAATTTTTCCCACAACCACCCTGGCAAATTCGATTTCAATGCAGGGGGCAAATGGTTACGGTCGATCAGCATGACGCGCTGCAACCATTCCGTCTCTTCTTCACTTAGACCACCCAAAGAATCAACTCCTACCGCATCTGCCAGCCCCAATAAGGTCAGGCGACGCATCGCCGGGCCGCTGCCGGACTCAGAAAAACTTGTGTAAACACTTTTATTACGCAGAAGACCGTAAATACCCTCCGCAACAACGCCACGTTCGCGCGACCCGAGGCGAGGATGCTCGCGGAAATAGCGCGACAAGGTCACGTCTGCGGGACCTGTAAAGCGCAAAATTTCACGCAACACTTCTTCTGCATGACCAACAATGGCCGGAGGTAATCTCATTTGGTTTCCTTTTTCAATTCTTTAGTTGACGGCAGCACCTGACTCATCACAAAAAAGAGTCCGGGCGAACGGTAATACGAGCAAATCAGTGTAGCTCTACGCGAACGCGCTGATCAACAATGCTTAGTTTATCGTCGATAAACCATTTCACCGCTCTGGGATAGATGATGTGTTCCTGCTCAAGAGCACGATGAGAAAGACTGTCTACTGTATCGTCATGGAATACCGGTATCGCAGCCTGATCAATAATCGGCCCATGATCAAGTTCTGGCGTAACAAAATGCACAGTAACTCCGTGGATCTTGACACCGGCGTCCAGCGCTTGCTGGTGGGTGGCAAGACCAACGAAACTAGGCAATAAAGACGGATGAATATTGATCATACGCCCCATGTAATGTTCGACAAATGGTGTAGTCAGAATGCGCATGAATCCCGCCAGCACAACCAGATCTGGGGAGAATTGATCAATGACCATTTTCAACTCTGCATCGAATGCATCACGTGAGGTGAAATTCTTACTTGGAACGACGACAGCCGGAATACCCATAGTGGCGGCGTATTCAAGTCCGCTAGCATCTGCCCGATTACTGATTACCGCCGCAATTTGCGCTGCCCATTGCTCTGTTTTAGCTGCCTGAACGATCGCTTGCATGTTGCTGCCGCGTCCAGAAATTAAAATCACAATCTTTTTCATGGCGGCATTGTACCGCTGTAAGGCCCTGAGCCTCAAATAATTCGATCATAGGTACCAGGCGACATTGCCGCTATGAACAAGAAATACATGTCAAATACATGTGATCTGCCGGGAGCAAGACCTATATTTGATGGCAAAGTATCATGTTATTGCTTATTCGAACGAATAAAAAACTCTAAAAGCAACTTTCCTGTCCGCCCAAAAATCAGCGGCATCCCTAAAAACATCCAATAAGGTTTCCCGCGCTTCCTTATCAAACTTAGGTGTATTAGGTAATTGCTCCAGCACGACCACAAAACCTGGCTGAGAACCCGATTGATGAATGAGGTC
Organism: Undibacterium sp. Rencai35W; assembly: GCF_049340185.1. Lineage (NCBI taxonomy): Bacteria > Pseudomonadati > Pseudomonadota > Betaproteobacteria > Burkholderiales > Oxalobacteraceae > Undibacterium > Undibacterium sp. Rencai35W. Next base: position 27,494 of record NZ_JBMPPC010000003.1, on the reverse strand, counting down.
CGTCAGGCAATCCGACAGGGCGTCAAAATTTTTACCAAAATGCTTGGGAAAGCCAAATGACGTCGCAATTTTTCCCAGAACCTGTTGTTTAGTCGTAGCTTCCAGGCAATACGCATATAAAAAATGCTGACCAAGGCTAGCCGCTTCTTTTTGTAAATCAGGCACCCGGAAAGCACGAATGGATTGCACAACATTCGGTGCTACTGTTTTGAGCAAACTCATTTCTCCCTCTGCTGGTGAGATTATTGTCATAGGTTCCGGCTTGCTAAGGTCTATCTTCAAAGAGATTACTCTTTTACTCGTCTAAAACTCTCGTAATGATCGTCGGTATAATAGTATTCTCCCGACGTCCTAGAATCACCGCCCGCAATAATGCGACGTGCACCGCGACTTCTCGACCGGGGTGTCTTGACGGTGAACTCGTGGTAATAACCACGTTTTTGCTTAGGCAATCTGGCTTCATAATTCCCGAAGACGACACCGTCTTTGTCATACGGAAACGGGCCGCCCTGCTTAATCAACACCAGTGTTACTTGCGCCTCTTTAGGTAAATCCGATACAGAAATACTCTGTAATCCATAGAAATCTTTGGCAGAGACAACAGACGACAACAGCAACATCGCCAGCAAAATCAGATATTTTTTTAAAAATGTTGCGTTGAAATTGTTTAACATTTTGTCAGGCAACGATGTAATTCAATGTCATAGATTAACGTTTTGTGTAAAGCGAATCAATCTTTATTATTCAAAATACAATATAACTATTGTGGCTTTGCTATTTCTGAGCTCAGCTTTTCAGCATCATCTGAGAAAAACTTCAACACATCAGCCTGTCTGGCCCAGGTATCTTTTTTACCTAACTCAATCAGCTCCCTGGTATAACTCGATTCAAACAATAAGTAAGATGCCAAGGCAGATCCGCGCACCTCAGTTGCACCTATGCCACCCAGCATGGTTCTGACGGGGAGCGGCAAACTGTTGGTATGACGACTGGCAATTTCGTCGAGTCGCTGCGATGGCGCAATCACCAGCAAGTCCACTGGCTTCAACGGCGTGTTTTGCAAAGCCTCCGGCGGTAGCATGGACAATGTTTTGTTAATGCGCATCAGCCGTTCTATATCAACCGCCAGACTATCGAGAAAGATACTTGACATCGCATGGCCTGCGATTTGCGCCAGACTCGGATACTGAGCGACCTCATTTGACTCACGTGGAGGCTCAGATAAGCGACCGGCACCGACGATCAGCACCTTCTTTGCACCGAGATGGATGGCTGGCGAAATAGGTGCCAATTGGCGCATAGAGCCGTCACCGCAATACTCCAGACGACCGCCCCAGTTCAACGGAACCGACGGAAAAATAAATGGAATGGCCGATGACGCCAGAAGATGCTGAACCCCGATAAAATCCCTCTGCGCAAGACGCTGACTGCGGATCCAGGGCTCAATATCCGCCAGTGTCTGATAAAAGGTTAAATGCTGTCCCGCCGTATAAGACGAGGCGGTAACTGCCAATGCCCTCAGTACGCCACTTACCAGCGCCTGATCCAATCGCGTCAGGTCCAGCATACGATTCAATAAATCTTCGAGAGGCGAATTGTCGAGCAGCGAATTGGGCGGTGATTTACGCCATTTGTTGAGCAGCCAGCCAAATGACATCAGCGACAACCAGCGGGCACCCGAACGAATTACACCTAAAGAATCAGCCCGGTACACTTGAGCGGCCTGAAAATTCTCCCAGACATGCAAAATACTGGACACCGATTCGCGAAAATTGTCGGCACGGCAGGCTAATGCCGTAGCATTAATAGCACCGGCAGAGGTACCGCAAATAATGCCAAAGGGATTGCGCTCACGCGCCCACCCTGCCTCCAACAAAATATCGGAAATCGCCTTGAGCACGCCGACCTGATAGGCTGCGCGGGCACCGCCGCCCGTCAAAATCAATCCTGTAGTGGCATTACTATTCATGAGTTTCTTTTAATTGAAGCGTTCGCAAGAACACTTTTTTGTCTCCATGCCCCAAATAAAAAAGGCAAGCCGAAAGCTTGCCTTAGTGTATTAGCTGACTGTCGAAAAGTCATGTTGCACGCAATGTATTCCGTCGTGAACTGACAAATAACAACATGCTTATTTCGGTTGCATACGAATTGCGCCATCGAGACGAATTGTTTCGCCGTTCAACATCACGTTTTCGATGATGGACTTAGCAAGGTGCGCATATTCATCAGGCTTGCCCAGCCGCGGTGGGAAAGGTACCATTTTACCCAGCGCGTCCTGTACTTCTTGCGGCATACCTAACAACATCGGCGTCTCAAAAATACCTGGAGCAATCGTCATCACTCGGATGCCGCTGCGCGATAAATCACGTGCCATCGGCAAAGTCAGGCCAACTACCGCTGCTTTAGACGATGCATAGGCCGCCTGCCCGATTTGTCCGTCATATGCAGCAACTGAGGCCGTATTAATAATCACGCCACGCTCACCTTGTACAGTCGCATCGGTTTTACCCATAGCGTCAGCGGCTAAACGGCACATATTGAAAGTACCGATCAGGTTGATGTTGACTACGCGCTGAAATACGTCGAGAGGATGCGGACCGTCTTTTCCCACTGTTTTGATGGCGGGAGCAACGCCGGCGCAATTCACCAGTCCGCGCAGAGTTCCCATCGCTGTTGCAGCCGCAACAACCGCCAGACCATCGGCTTCAGAGGTGACATCACATTTCACGAATGTGCCGTTCAGTTCTGCTGCCAGTTTTTCACCGGCCTCGACTTGTACGTCCGCGAGAACAACTTTCCCGCCATTCGCAACCAACATACGGGCCGTTGCGGCTCCCAGACCTGAAGCACCGCCAGTAATAATAAATACGCTATTTTGAATATCCATCTTGTCTCTTCCTTTGTCTTTCTGTTTCTTCCAATTATTGCTATGGAGTTACTGTGGAGTTGTGCCGTCGGGGTATTGCATCCGGCGATACAAGGCTAATCGATGTGACGCTTACAATACTGATATTTACGACTACTTTGATGCTCAATTTACGTTTACGTAAACGTCACTATGCGTATATTGTACCGAAAATTATTCATTCAAAATAAAAAAAGGCGACTCGCGCCGCCCTTTCTGGTTTTGAATGTCTGCTTATTTTGCTGGCGCGCTTGCTGCCGCAGACGACTCTGATGCTGAGACTGACGCCGGGGATGAAAGTACTGCTGGATCGCTCACAGTCTCGATCGCTGCTGGAAGTGTGGCAGGCACAGCAGGGATGCTAGCGGCAACGACAGCGCTGGCACTCGCCGATATCGATGGCGGCGGCTCTGCCGGATGCGTCGTTGCCATGCTCGTTCCCGTTCCCGGCAATAGAGGTACTAACAGTAAAGCGACGATATTGATAATTTTGATTAAAGGATTAATCGCAGGACCGGCAGTGTCCTTATAGGGATCGCCGACGGTGTCGCCTGTTACTGCGGCCTTATGCGCTTCTGAGCCTTTACCGCCGTGGTGACCATCCTCGATATATTTCTTCGCGTTATCCCAGGCACCACCACCTGTGGTCATCGAAATCGCCACAAACAGACCCGTCACGATGGTTCCCATCAGCAAACCACCTAGCGCTGCCGGTCCTAGTAACAGCCCCACCAGGACAGGCACAATAACCGGCAACAAAGACGGCACAATCATTTCCTTGATGGCCGAGGTGGTCAGCATATCGACGGCTTTATCATATTCAGGCTTGCCACTGCCATCCATAATGCCTTTGATCTCTTTGAACTGGCGACGTACCTCGACTACCACAGCGCCAGCGGCGCGCCCAACCGCTTCCATCGCCATTGCGCCAAATAAGTAGGGAATCAAACCACCGATAAACAAGCCGACAATCACTTGCGGGTTAGACAGATCAAACGACGTACTTTTACCGACGGAATCGAGCGCATGGGTGTAATCAGCAAATAAAACCAGAGCCGCCAAACCAGCCGAACCGATTGCATAGCCTTTGGTCACTGCCTTGGTGGTGTTCCCTACCGCATCCAGAGGATCCGTAATGGCACGCACCGAAGCGGGCATTTCAGACATTTCAGCAATCCCGCCGGCATTATCGGTAATCGGCCCATATGCATCGAGCGCCACGATGATTCCCGCCATCGACAACATCGATGTTGCTGCAATCGCAATACCGTACAAACCGGCAAGCCAGTAAGACACCAGAATAGCCGCACAGACTGCCAGAACGGGATAGGCAGTCGACTTCATCGATACTCCGAGACCCGCAATAATATTGGTGCCGTGGCCAGTCGTTGATGCCTGCGCCACATGCTGTACCGGTTTGAAATCCGTCCCGGTGTAGTACTCGGTGATATAGACCATCAATCCGGTCAACACAATTCCCACGACCGTTGAACCCATCATTGGCATGCGCATATCTTCTGGCATCACCGTCCAGGTGACGATCGCAAAACCGATCAGCGACAGGCCCGCGGCCCACCAGAGTCCGGTATATAGCGCAGACATGATTTTTTTACCCGGCTTTGCCTTCACCATAGAACAGCCGACAATCGATGCCAGAATAGATACCGCACCGAGCATCAAGGGATAGACGATTGCCTGAGTTGTAGCATTTGTGATGACCAGAGCACCAAGCAACATCGTCGCAATCAGGGTCACTACATAGGTTTCAAACAAATCAGCCGCCATACCGGCACAATCGCCGACGTTATCACCGACGTTATCAGCAATCACGGCAGGATTACGCGGATCATCCTCCGGGATACCCGCTTCAACCTTGCCGACCAGATCCGCGCCGACGTCTGCGCCCTTAGTAAAAATACCACCGCCAAGACGCGCAAAAATCGAAATCAGTGACGCCCCGAAAGCCAGGCCGATCAGAGGCTTGATCACGTCATGCTGACTCAAGGCAGAGGCAGAGCCCGGGCTATGCAGCGCGGACAGCATCAGTATCCAGTAAAAAATCGTCACGCCCAATAAGCCAAGGCCGACGACCAGCATACCGGTAATAGCGCCACCTTTAAAAGCCACATCGAGCGCCTCATTCATGCCGCGGGTCGCCGCCTGTGCAGTCCTGACGTTGGCCCGTACCGAGACATTCATCCCGATAAATCCGCATGCTCCGGATAAAACCGCACCAACCAAAAACCCCATCGCCGTCGTTAATCCCAAGCCCGGCACCAAGGCAATTGCAACAAATAAGACGACGCCGACAATCGCAATCGTTCTATACTGCCTGGCCAGGTACGCAGCCGCGCCTTGCTGTATCGCCGCGGCAATTTCCTGCATTCGAGCGTTACCTGCATCCTGTTTTAAAATCCAGTTTCGCGACACCAAACCGTAGAGCACGGCGATGACTCCGCACGCAATCACAAACCATAGACCTGCTGCCATGTTGACTCCTCCAATTGTTATGGGCTTCCTTTGCATGGGTAATGCAAACTTGCCTTTTTGTGACAATATAAAACGGCGACCAAGTGAAACAACCACGACTTTTCATCTATTCCACACTTGTATGACCAAGGTGAAATCATGAATCCTGCGTACTGCACAACTGAACCGTTGCCCATGTTTATTGGAGAAGCATTTGCCAGGGCTAGCAAGAAAAAAGCGGACCACCAGGTCCGCTTTTCGTTTATTCCGAGAGTGCGGCGAAGGCACTGTCTCTGATTGTTTCTACCGGTCCGACACCGGCAATCTTGCGATATTTCGGTGCACCTGGCTTGCCGGATTTTGCCCAATCACCGTAGTAGCCAACCAGCACTTCCGTTTGTTCGTGGTAGACACTCAGACGTTTTTTGACGGTTTCTTCTTTGTCGTCGTCACGCTGTATCAATTCCTCACCCGTAACATCGTCTTTGCCCTCGACTTTGGGGGGATTGTATTTGACGTGATATACGCGACCAGAACCCGGGTGCACACGACGGCCGCTCATACGGTCAATGATGGCCGCATCTGGAACATCGATTTCCAATACATAATCAATCGTAACGCCAGCGTCTTTCATCGCATCTGCCTGAGGCGTCGTGCGAGGGAATCCGTCAAACAAGTAGCCATTTGCACAATCCGCTTGCTGCAAACGATCTTTCACCAGACCGATGATGATGTCGTCCGACACCAGGCCACCCGCATCCATCACCGCTTTGGCAGCCAGACCCAGAGGCGTGCCCGCTTTCACAGCAGCTCTGAGCATGTCGCCGGTAGAGATTTGTGGAATATTGAATTTTTCTTTGATGTAATTAGCTTGTGTGCCTTTGCCAGCACCAGGCGCTCCCAACAAAATAAGACGCATGTTATTTCCTAAAAGACGAGTTTGAATAGTGTGAATTGTTTGTATCTTTGTGCATGACAGCCTGAGGCCGCGATGCCATATTTTTCTGCGAAACCGTGATTTTGTTCTTGGTGCTTATTATTTTTATAGAAATGACGCACTAGTAATATCACAGTATCTTTTCACGAAACTTACCACAATTTTTTATATTATTGATGCTTTGCCATGAAATCATGTGCTTCATCAAGATTTTTCATGTGAATTTCGCGACGCTCCTGCTATTGCCTTAAGCTTGCCTTCACTTTGCTTTAGTTGTTCTTTCAATTGCCTTAATAAAATGTCCGTACCCTCTCCAGGTCTTCCGGCGTATCCACGCCGGGTGCCGGGCTGGCATGTGTGACATGAACTGCAATAGCGTGACCGTTCCACAACACCCGCAATTGCTCCAGAGCCTCAATCTGCTCCAGAGGTGATAAATCGAGCGTAGGGTAAGACAATAAAAAATCATTCCGGTAGGCGTATAAGCCAATATGTCTGAGCGGCGCATATCCCGCTGGCAAAGTGTCACGCGTGACAGCAAATCCGTCCCGGTGCCAGGGAATCGTCGCACGCGAAAAAGTCAAAGCGCGACCGAATTTATCGAGCACCACTTTGACGACATTCGGATTAAACACGTCCTGTAGGTCATGCAACGGATGTGCGGCTGTCGCCATCGGTACGGTCGCACTGACCAGACCAGCAGTCGCAGCAATCAATACCGGATCGATCAATGGCTCATCACCTTGCACATTGACGACCACCGCATCGGCTGGTAACGCCATCAAAGCAGAGACCTCGGCAATCCGGTCTGTGCCAGACGGATGATCCGCTCGTGTCATACAAGCCGGAATACCGTGTTCGCGGCAAGCGGCCAGAATATCTGCATGATCGGTTGCCACCATGATCTGCGAGGCGCCAGACAATAAAGCCCGCTCAGCGGTGCGCACCACCATCGGTTTGCCTCCCAGATCGGCTAAAGGCTTATTTGGCAAACGACTCGATGCCAGACGCGCTGGAATAATGACGGTAAAGCTCATAGACTGATCTTCAATTCTGAGACTTACGCTGCGGGCAATTGACGAGCCTGATCTACCCACATGATAGGAATATCATCCCGAATCGGAAAAGCCAGTTTATCGGCATTACAAATTAATTCTTGTGCCGCTTTATCGTACACCAGAGGACTTTTGCACAAAGGGCAGACCAAGACATCAAGCAAGCGTGCGTCCATGTTGTTTCTCCGAAATCAGTTCAATTATTTGTTGTGCGAAACGGGCATCCAGTTGCGCATCCACTGGTACTACCCATACGCGTGCATCTTGTTGCAATGCCGCTATCTGCCGACATTTTACTGCATCCTTTTCGGTAATCAGAATGATGTCAGACCGAATCTGCGCAAAACTTGCGACATTAAATGGATAGTGATCTGGCATAGGCAGGCCTTCGCACTGCACTCCCGCCCTGGCGAGCATGGTAAAGAACCGTTGTGGATTGCCGATACCCGCAACCGCCGTGACTGTGCGCATTGTCAGGGGATCGTTTGCAAGCTGCGCTAATATTTGTGTATTGCTCGGATCACATAGCTGATATGCGGCTCCCGGCAACAATTGCATGCGTGAGATTGGGGTATTGGGTTCGCTGCCAAGCTCAGGCAACGCCGCGTCAGCAGGCGCGTTGACTACCGTAAAATCGCGGCGCCGCTGTACTGGTTCGCGCAAGGGGCCGGCGGGCAACAACCAGCCATTACCGACACCGCGCTGATCAAACAAGACGATTTCTACATCGCGCGCCAACGCATAGTGCTGAAGGCCGTCATCAGAGATAATCACATTCACTTCAGGATGTGCGAGCAACAGCATCTGTGCCGCAGCCACCCGCTGCCGCCCGACAGCCACCGGGGTGTTGGTGCGTGTATGTATCAGCAGAGGCTCATCACCGACGATTTGCGCCAGCGAATTCGCATCCACCAGCACGACAGCGCTGGCGTCGGCCGCATAGCCGCGCGAGATAACGCCAGGCGTCCAGCCCGCAGCCCGCAATTGCTGCACCAGATAAATCACCAGCGGCGTCTTGCCAGTGCCACCGACAAAAATATTGCCGACCACGATGACCGGGACTGCGAGTTGCGTCTGTGCTTTGTAGCCGAGCAAAATTAAGCCGAGCCGGAAGCCAATCAGCAACTGAAATACTATAGCGAGCGGCCACAGCAGGCACGCCAGCACACCGCGCCGCAGCCATGCGCGCATCAATCCAGCTTCTACCATTGAACGAAATGACTGCAAGATATCCTCAACCATACTCTACGGGAGTATCAAGATTAAATGGCCTATTGCGCACGTAGATTGTGCGGAACAGGCCATTGAATGAAGATACTCCCGATTTATTCTATTTTTTTACATTTTTTTGTATTTTGCCACCAGCTCTCGAAAGCAGCTTACTACAAAGCGTATCAACGCTATTTCGATTTCCCAGAGGCTTGCGCTGCGAATGTCACTTTTGCCAGGCCAGCGATACGCGCGGCTTCCAGAACATCGATCACGGACTGATGCGTTGCGGCGCGATCGGCATTGATAATCACAATAGGATCACGCTGAGCACCTTCTTTGCCCGCTTCTAAAGCCGTTGCCGCCTGCTTCAGATCCTGCGCCAGAGTCGCCGTATCGAGAAACGACACCGCCTGATTATTGATCTTGTAGCGACCTTGCGCATCAATCCCGATATCGATCTGATTCGGCTTATCTTGCGCCTTCTCAGCATCGGCAGTCGGCAGCGTGATCTGCAATTCGGTAAAACGGCTATACGTCGTTGTCACCATCAAAAAGATCAAGATCACCAACAAAACGTCAATGAAAGGAATTAGATTAATCTCAGGGTCTTCACGCCCCTGTCCTTTACGAAAATTCATTATTTTCTCGCGCTGTGGACAGTATCAACAAATTTCACTGCCTGCTGTTCCATGTCCACCACCAGGCTATCTACCAGCGCACGGAAATGGCGATAAAAAATCAGGGCAGGCATCGCGATCAGCAAGCCGAAACCCGTGTTGTACAGAGCGACAGAAATACCGTGCGCGAGTTGCGCAGGATTTGCTCCTGATGCGTTTTGTGAGCCAAAGATTTCAATCATACCAACCACGGTACCGAACAGCCCCATCAATGGCGCCAGGGACGCAATCGTACCCAAGGTAGTCAAGAAACGTTCCAGCTCGTGCGCAACACCGCGCCCCGCTTCTTCGATCGATTCTTTCATCACCTCACGTGGCGCATTGACATTGCGTAAACCTGCGGCGAGCACTTTACCCAACGGGGAATTGTTCGATAACTGATCGATGACTTCTTGTTTGATTTTACCCGCGTGATAAACGCGAATCACCTCGTCGAGCAAAGTGCGCGGCAATATACGCTGGCGACGCAGCGATAAGCTACGCTCAATGATTAATGCCAGTGCAATAATCGATGCAACCAGTAGAAGATAGATTGGCCAACCAGCCGCTTGAATAATGGCAAACAAAAGTGACTCCTTAGTCCTTGGTAGTGCGAAGATGGGTTCGCGCATTTCGCTCGGGTATCAGGCGCTATACAACATGCGCCCGGCAGCTTTACTTTCGCCAAGCTAACACGATGCGGATCACACCCATGTTACTAAGCTGAAAGTATGAGGTGCAGCAATCCGGTTCAGGCTTCATGCACGCCATGAAAACAAATACGATTCAACCCCGCAATGTAGCGCGTTGCGTGCGTGTGAGCAAGTACACAAGATAAAAATCTGCAATTAGATTTTTACGCGTGTGTTGCGCATGTGTTGCGTACGTGGACAAGTTGAACAAGTCAGCATTTTTACCGAGTTCTGCACAAATTCTGTGTGCAAGATTGTGGATAAGTATGAATGAACTAGCTAAGCATTTGATTTCATTCAACTTAATATCGCTGCCACAGATTTAGGCAGCATGCATATAGCTACTCATACCTCACTTTTACCAGCAAAACAGTGATCACTCCGCCGAAGTTCTGCACAGTTTATGTGGACAACATTGTGAACAAGGCAAGCACAAGAGTTTAAGTCGCTGATTTCAAAGCGATTATACGTATGCCTAAATAACAGGCAAATCCAGAGTTTTGACCGGAATACAGGCGTTTATTCTTACTTATCCCCATTTTTTTAAGCAAAGTGAACGGTATGTGCATAAGTTCGCGTTTCTACACATTTTTTGTGGATAAGACTGTGAAGAAGCACTGTAGATAATACTAAGTAATTGATTTATATCACTTTACACTACGTGCCTGTAAATTAAGCATATGGCATAATTCCATGAAATAATATTATTTTGACAGCAAAATATCGGCGTTTCTGCGATTTGTCCACAAACACTGCATACTTTTGCACATAAATTGTGGACAAGATTGTGTAAAAGCATGGTGATTGTCGCTAAGTCTTTGTTTTTATTAAACATTGGTTTAGTGCAAATAATTTAGGCAAAGCAAACGATTGCCTTACAGCTTCAAAAATTCGCAAAATGGCTCATCATTGTTCACGAATACTGTGGATAACTTTGTGAACAAGCTCAAGAATAATCGCTAAAGCCCTTGATTTATAAGGACTTTCCCTTTTTGCCCAAAAAACGGGCAAAAGTTTATTCCTTTAAAAATCAACTACTTAAGTCTAGATTCTCGATTGCTTTTGACATACGCAACACTTAATGACATTCTGATGACCGCCGCCACTTTCTGTGGACAGCTTTTACCCTCAAGCGCTTTATGACCTTTGAATTTCATTCCCCAAGCCCAATAACCACGCCCTCCGTGATCACAGTGTCGGCGCTGAATCAAGCAGTGGCGCAATTATTGGAGCGAAACATCCCATTGACGTGGGTTTCCGGCGAAATATCGAATTTCACCCGCGCCGCATCTGGACATTGGTATTTCACCCTGAAGGATGCCGGAGCGCAGGTGCGCGCCGTGATGTTTCGCGGCCGCGCCCAATACGCCGATTTCATGCCACGCGAAGGTGACAAGGTAGAAGTCCGTGCCCTGGTCAGCTTATATGCCCCTCGCGGCGATTATCAGATTAACGTCGAAGCGATACGACGTGCCGGTATGGGCAATTTATACGAGGCATTTCTGCAATTGAAAGCCCGACTGAATGAGGAGGGGTTATTCGATACAGAACGTAAACGCCCTATTCCGGTTTTTGTGAAGACCATCGGTATCGTGAGCAGCCCGCAGGCCGCTGCACTACGTGACATCCTGACTACCTTGCAAAGGCGCGCACCGCATGTCCGCGTGATTTTGTATCCGACTCCAGTGCAAGGTGAAGGTGCCGCAAATAAAATTGCACAAGCCATCGCCACGGCCTCAGCAAGAGAGGAATGTGATGTCTTATTAGTCTGCCGAGGTGGTGGCAGCATTGAAGATTTATGGGCGTTTAATGAAGAAATCGTCGCCAGAACCATCGTGAACTGCGCGATGCCTGTAATTAGCGGTGTAGGGCATGAAACCGATTTTACGATTGCCGATTTCGTGGCCGATGTGCGGGCCGCAACACCAACCGCCGCCGCAGAATTAGCTGCAACGCCGCGAGCCGACTGGCTGGATCATCTGCTGCAATATCGCCGGCATGCTGAGCGTGCCATGCAAAGGCAACTAGCCGCTCACAATCAGACTCTCGATTGGCTGACACGACGCCTGGTCAGCCCGATCAATGCTATTCAGGCCAAACGTCTGGCTTTGGAAAGCGCTGCTCAGAGCCTGCGTTATGCAAGTGCCATGCCGCGTCAGCATGCGCATTCACGACTCGCCAATTTGCGCACCAGGCTCACTGCACAACGCCCCGATTTCGACCAGGAACGCCAGCGGCTGCTAGAACAGCAAAGACGATTTGCCTCCGCTATTCAGCTTCAGACAGACACGCAAAGACAGACATTAACGCATCTCAGCGCCCAGCTGGAAATGCTGAATCCTCAAAGAACTCTTGAGCGGGGCTATGCGATTCTCAGCGACCACAAAGGTAAGCTGATACGTTCAAGTAAACATCTGCAAGCACATAGCCTAGTCTCTGTACGTCTTGCCGACGGCGCAGCGGAAATTGGCATTAGCAGCGTACAAACCAGTTTGGATTAACACGGAATGATGCAGATTCTTGACCTCATTCACTGATACTATTCACTGGCATATCACTGACTGACATACAGCACGGGTTTGAATGTCAGTCAGCCTGAAGTTAATTCGCCTTGTAAAACAAATAGTCCGCTTGATATTTGACCAGTTTTTTAGCCCCGACATTATCCGCAGCACAGCTGTCCGACGGCGCAACACCACCCATGGTATTCAAGCGCTGAATGTAGGTAATATCCGTCATCACACCGCTCCCCGTTGAGGGATTCGCTTTGACTAGTTGCAGTGGAATCGCATTCGCAGCGCCTGGTGCAGTAGCTAATTGCTTGCCAGTGACTTTGCTACCGTCATTGGATTCCCAGGTCGGGCCAGCATAATATTTACCAAGCACCTTACCGTTCTGATCGGACAACACCGCAGTCGGGCCAGCAAAAACCCACTCATATGCGCCTGGCATCGCAGCCTTGACTCGGCACTCATAAGTCAGGTCACCCGCACCACGCAGGCTCAGCACTAATTTATTACCGGCGGGCACCGTAACAGCGGCGGGAGCGTCTGGTGCTTTCATCGCGGAACTGCAAGCAGCCATAGCAGCAATGATCGATGCGCCGGAAAGTAAGCGAAGGGCTGTTTTCATTCAAATCTCCTGATAAGTGTGAGGTAGAAGGTCGTGCATCGCGATATGGCAACGACCAGCGTTGACACCGCTTGCCGACCTGAGACTGTGTTAGTCAAATGAATTTACGTAAGCTATCGGGAAATGGATTCAAGTATTTTTTACTTTTTTTCTGAGTCAAAAAAAACAGATTCCGCCTTGAAAATCATCACATAGCTGCAAGCATGGCATTAAGCTATTACAATGAAGGTTTTCCCCGAACCACGAACAACAAAGGAAGCACAATGGAACATACCCTACCGGCATTGCCCTATGCACTGGACGCTTTGGCACCACATATCTCCAAAGAAACTTTGGAATATCACTACGGCAAACACCACCAGACCTATGTGACCAATCTGAACAACCTGATCAAAGGGACAGAGTTTGAAAACTCTTCTCTGGAAGAAATCGTAAAAAAATCCTCCGGTGGCGTATTCAATAATTCTGCTCAGATCTGGAATCACACGTTCTACTGGAACGGTTTGAAGCCAAATGGCGGCGGCACACCAAGCGGTGCACTGGCTGACGCCATCAACGCAAAATGGGGCTCATTCGATGCTTTCAAAGACGCCTTCACCAAATCCTGTATCGGTAATTTCGGTTCTTCATGGACATGGCTGGTAAAAAAAGCGGACGGCAGCTTAGATATCGTCAACACATCGAACGCAGCAACGCCGCTGACTACGACAGACAAGCCACTCGTGACTTGTGATCTGTGGGAACACGCTTACTACATCGACTACCGCAATGCACGTCCAAAATACCTGGAAGCATTCTGGGCTTTGGTCAACTGGGATTTTGCTGCGGCCAATCTGGGCTAAGCTAACTTAAGCTGGGTGAGCTGACCCGACTTTGATTGGATCGTGATGTATTGTTGACCTGACCAGCGCACACTGGTGCTGAGCAATACACAAAAACGCACAAAAAACACATTCAAGGTACATGAAAAAACCTGCACTTATCTCGCATAAATGCAGGTTTTTTTCATCTGTTAATTCGTCCTGCTTTGTCCAAGACAGAAGCGTTTCATGTGAAAATACGGCAGGTTTTTTCAATTAGCTTCGTCAGTATTTTTTCATCCTGCTGGCTTGTATCCTGTTCAATGACTTCACACAAATCTCCCCTGCTTCGCTTCGCTCCTGTTATTTTTATTTTCATCTGGGCTTCTGGTTATGTTGTTGCTAAATATGGCTTGCCGTACGCTGAGCCATTGACTTTCCTCTGCCTGCGCTATCTCGGCGTTATTTTGTTCATGGGCGTGCTTGGGATAAGCATGCGTGCTCCCTGGCCTGCACGTCAGGCCTGGCCGCATATCGCCGTGGCGGGCATACTCATGCAGGCGGGCTATCTTGGTGGCGTCTGGTGTGCTGTCAAACTCGGCATGCCCGCAGGTCTCGCTGCCCTGATTGTCAATACCCAACCTATTCTGACCGCGATACTCGGCCCCGCGATTGGTGAAAAAACGCAAGGCAAGCAATGGCTAGGTCTGGGCTTTGGTCTGCTCGGCGTTGGCCTGGTCGTCGCCAATAAAATTTCAGTTGTCGGTCTATCTGGCGGCAGCATTGCGCTAGCCGTCATGGCATTGCTATCAATGACGATAGGAACACTCTACCAAAAGAAAACCTGCCCCTCGTTTGACGTGCGCACCGGCCAGGTGATCCAGTTCGCTGCGTCGCTATTGCTGACATTGCCATTCGCCCTGCTGCTGGAAACACAAACTATTCAATGGACACCACAATTTTTTGCTGCAATGGCATGGTCCGTCTTTGTACTATCCGGCGTCGGCATCTCGGTCTTGTTTATCCTGATACGTCACGGTGAAGCCACCAAAGTCACCAGCTATATGTACCTGGTTCCACCGGTCACCGCCGTCATGGCCTGGTTAATGTTTGGCGAAAAATTTACCATGACAGCCGCTATCGGCATGATGATCGCCCTGCTCGGCGTCGCCCTGGTCGTCAAACCGACAAAAGTGTAGGTGGTCAATCAAAAACTGCTCTGCAGATTTATTCATCGAGAAAGTAAGGATGCGCTGACCAGCATCGGCGCATCTTATTTGCTCATCTTATTTGTACATTTTATTGACACGTCTCACTTGCAGACCAATCTCACTCATTTTTCAGGCTATGAGTACTCAAGCGGCAAGCCATAATCAATAACTAGGTCAAGGATGCTACAGCGTCGTTAAACGGAGCCCTCCGGCAAGGCTGTGCAAATACCAGTGTTTGCAACAATCCGCCCTCAGACCGATCAAACATATGCTGATTCAGAATGCAAAAAATATTCGCAGCACGCTCACCTAGTTCAGACTGCTGCATTTTTCAGCAAAAAAAAATCACCATACCAGTTCCCCAATTTGATATTTTTTGCAGCAAAGTCACAACATCTAAGGAAATACAAAAAAATTTATTTAACTGATATAAAAGGATTTAATGCAAATTTAAGTGAAGTTAATCAATTCATCGACCAAATATCGCATCAGTGGAATTAAAGTGGCATTAATCAAACAAAACCAGTTGACCTGTTTTTGTGTGCCTTGTATGTTGTGCGCTGAAACAATTTTGCTTTGATTCTTCTACTGCTTACGCAAAGCATTGAATCAAACAAAACCACGTTAGCTTGACTACCCGCCCCACACCTTGAGGGACCATCACGATGACCACTGAACAGACCACTCGCCGACATCCTATGCGCTGGATTCCCACGCTGTATTTTGCGCAAGGCTTACCATTTTATGCCGTCGCATTGGTCGCGGGCCTGATGTACAAAAGTATGGGGATGCCCAACGATCAGATCGCACGATGGACCGGACTAATCGGTGCTGCCTGGGTATTCAAATCCTTATGGAGTCCACTTCTGGAGCTGGCCAGTAGTAAAAAATCCGTCGTGGTTATTTTTCAGCTCATCGGTGGCGTAAGCTTGGGTCTGGTCGCACTCTCGCTGCAATTACCCATGTATTTCGCGGTCAGTATTGCCTTACTCGCGGTGGTGGCGTTTGCCTCTGCAACTCACGACATTGCCTGCGACGGTTTGTACATGGCAAGTCTCAGCAATAAACAGCAGGCCGCCTACGCAGGATGGCAAGGCGCATTTTTTAACGCGGCCCGATTTTTTTCTTTAGGCGGCTTAGTTTATTTAGCTGGCTATCTCGAAAAACATATGGACCCGGCACATGCATGGATGATCATTTTCGGGATTCTCAGCGTGATGCTGATCGTGCTTGCGCTCTACAATTTGTGGGCACTGCCGGGGACAAAAAATGCGCCGATGGAAACCTCACTCAAAGGTGCATTCTGGATTTTGAAAGACGTCATCATTGATTTTTTTCAAAAGCCAGGCATCTGGATTGCCATCATTTTCATCATCTTGTTCCGTGCTGGAGAAGGCCAGGTACAAACCATAGGGCCGCTATTTTTGCGGGAGGCCAAAGAGCTTGGTGGTTTGGGTTTAACCACCGATGAAGTCGGTATCGTGTACGGCACTGCGGGAACCATCGCATTTTTAACAGGTAGTGTCCTCGGCGGTTATTTCACCTCATGGCTGGGACTAAAGCGCGCACTACCTTATCTCATTATCGCGATGAACCTGCCTATTTTGGTATTTGTTTTCCTGAGCAGCAGTTTGCCTGACAATCTCGGCATCATTACTGCTGCATTGTGTATAGAAATGTTTGGTTATGGTTTTGGCTTTGTCGGCATTATTTTATTCATCATGCAGGTGGTGGCGGTTGGCAAATACCAGACCGCACATTACGCATTGGGCTCTGGTATTATGCAGTTGGGTTTCATTATTTTTAAAATGATCAGTGGCGATATCCAGATTGCCTTGGGGTATAAAAATTTCTTTATCTGGGCACTGATTTCTGCAGTACCGGTCTTGATTTTATCGCGATTTTTAAAAATCAAGGATGAACAGAAAGTAGCTGAAATAGCCTGATCAGCCTGTTGCAGAGTGCTACTTAAGACTAGCAACCATCAACTACCCTGAAGCGCATTCTCAAAAAAACAAAATGCGTTTTTTAGTTCTTCCGGGCCGACTGCACAAATCATCTAGGCACCACAAACCTTGCCTGTGGCATCAAACAAATGGCAGCGCGATAAAGGGATCGCGACATCGATCTGGCTACCCGCCTTTAACGCGGGCAAGGTCGCACACAGATCCGCATTCAATTTAATCGAAAGGCTTTGCTGATCATTCTTAGCATTGGCGAGGTGTCCGTAAATCACAGAGGCGTCACCCAGATGTTCAACAAAATCGATGGAAATCTGCAATAAAGGCGCTTCCGGTGAGCCACTTATTGTATGCGGCAAAGCTAGTTGCTCTGCACGCACGCCCAGCGTAACAACATCACCGATGGCGACTTGTGATGCAATCACAGGCAAGGTCAAGCTAGTTCCATCTTTTAACCTGAACTCCGCATCCGTGCCATTGAGTGCGGTCACTTCTGCACTCAGCAAATTCATTTTCGGCGCGCCTAAAAATCCTGCAACAAACAGATTGGCGGGACGCTCGTATAACTCTAATGGCGTGCCAAGCTGCTCAATTTTTCCAGCATTGAAGACGACAATGCGTTGACCCAAGGTCATCGCCTCCACCTGATCATGGGTCACATAAATCATTGTCGTTTTTAAATCCTGATGCAATCGGCTCAACTCAATCCGCATCTGCACACGCAGACTAGCATCGAGGTTAGAGAGTGGTTCATCAAATAAAAATAGCTTAGGCTGACGCACAATCGCACGACCAATCGCGACCCGCTGACGCTGACCGCCGGACAGATCTTTTGGCTTACGTTGCAACAGATGGCTGATCTGCAATATGCCAGCAGCCTGCTGAACGGCATCGTCAACTTGCTGCTTTTTTTGTCCTGCCATTTTCAAGCTGAACGCCATATTTTCATAGACAGTCATATGCGGATACAAAGCATAGGACTGGAACACCATCGCCAGACCGCGCTTGGCTGGCGGGATATCATTGGCTATTTCTCCATCGATGAATAGCTCGCCATCGGTGATGTCTTCTAATCCGGCGATCATGCGTAGTAAAGTCGATTTTCCACAGCCTGAGGGACCGACAAAAACAATGAATTCACCGTCCTGGATATCGAGATTGATACCTTGGATAACTTTGGTGTCGCCGTAGTGTTTGGTGATATTGCGTAGTTGGACTTGAGCCATTTTTGTTCCGATGTTCTCTCGAACTAACATTTTTACATTTCATAGCGACAGGCCGGAAGTGACGACCCCGCGGCGTCCGAAATACCTCCACCAACAAATACATCCAAAACCTAAAGAGGCTCTAGAAGCTCCGATGAGATAAGTAGGAGGGCGCCATGCTTACCACTCCCTCCACCAAATTTCTCAAACATCAAAACCAGCCACTGGTAACTTACCCTCAGCAACAATATCTCCACGGAACCAGGCTGCTACAGCAGCTATCGCTGGCGCAGCAAAACCATAGGTAATCAATGCAGGCGATTGAATGTCCAGCGACTGGAATGGATTCCATAACACCAGATGTAAATCGGGCTTCCACTCCTGACGTATTTTTTCACTGTAACGCAAACGGATTGTGGAGGCGAGTATCGTGAATCGGCCATCATCGGGTAATGCACTCCAGTCAAATTCGTTTACCCGATCAAATTCTACGGTATCGACATCATAAATGTCGCTCAACATCGCGCTGACTTTTTCGGAGCGAATGCCTGCTTCCGAGACGCCATCGCTAACGACATTGGCACTGATCACCAAGCGGACTTTACTACCGGGTACCGGCGCTTTTGGATTATGGTAAGGCGTCAATCCGCGCTTCCAGCCGTCTGCCATTAACTGCAAGTCTTGTGCTTCGGTTTGATAGGCGATTTGAAACCCCGTTTGCTGACATGGATACTGTTGCGTTAGTCTGGTGACGCGTGCCAGACGTTGCTGCAAGCCTGCCGCGTCAATCTGCCCGGTTTGTATGGCATCAGCCAAGGCTGCCAGTGTCTCGATCTGGGTTTCCCTAGTGCCTAATGCCATCACCAGATCAGCGCCCGCATCCAAGGCAATCACGGCGGCTTTGCCTGCGCCATAGCGACCGGCAATCGCGTGCATGTCCATGCCATCAGTAATGACGACACCCTGATAATTCCACTCGTCACGCAAGATGCCAGTCAGAATTTTTTTCGACATCGTCGCAGGAAAATCGGCATCCAGCGCGGGATACACAATGTGTGCTGTCATCATCGCTGGCGCAGCCTCTTTGGCCAGATGAAAAGGTGCAAACTCCATTGCATCCAGTTCTGCACGCGACTTATTCACCGTCGGCAAATCACGATGCGAGTCGACATTGGTGTCGCCATGCCCGGGGAAATGCTTCACACAACAAGCCACACCCTCGGACAAACTGCCTTCCATCCATGCCATTGCTAAACGACTAGCCTTCTGCGGATCAGAACCAAAAGAACGTTCAGAGATAACAGGGTTATCGAGGTTATTATTGAGGTCAAGTACCGGAGCGAAGTTCCAGTTAAAACCCAGAGACTTCACAGCACGCGCTACCGCCGCCCCCACTGCCCGACATAGCTCCGGATCATCGCTGGCGCCCAACGACATTGCAGCGGGCGGCTGCGGCACCCAGGTCGCACGGACAACCGCTCCGCCCTCTTGATCAATACCAATCAAGGCATCCGGCCCCATGACTTCTCGCAAATCCGCCGTAAACTTAGATAGCTGCTGAGCATCGATCATATTCTGGCGAAACAGGCAAACTGCGCGGATATGATTATCACGTAAAAATTGCGCCATCTCCGCATCAAGCGAGGTACCCGGCATGCGTATCATGATCAGTTGGCCCGCGATTTTTTTTGCCGCTGCGCTTGTCATTATGTTCGTCATTGCGCTGGTCGATACCATCGCATCTGAGCTTGCATTCGTTTGCTTCACTGCTAAAGTCATTTCACTGCTCCATCCATGCCGCGCATAAAAAAGCGCTGGGTAAATAAAAAGGCGACGAGTATCGGCGCGATCGTCAAAATAGTGCCGGCAGCAATCACCCGTGTGCTGCTGCCGTAAGTACCGCGCAGATACAGCACACCTGCCGATAAAGGAAAATCATCGGGCTTACTAATCACGATGGAAGGCCAGATGTAGTCATTCCATGCCTCCACCGCAGTCAAAATACCGACGGTTGCCAGCCACGGCGAGATCAATGGCAGCACAATTTTCCAGAAAATAATCCACTCCGGTGCACCATCCACTCTGGCGGCATCAATCAGGTCTTGTGGTACTTCATCAAAGGCTTGTTTCAACAGCAGTATTGACACGGCAGTCACTACATTCGGCAAGATCACACCGGTATAAGTATTGACTAGGCCTATCTTGGTCAGGGTGATAAAGTTGACCAGAAAATTCACTTCTGACGGCAAAATCATGGTTGCTAGTATCAGTCCAAAAACTAACTTGCTACCGCTAAAGCGCATACGTGACAGCGGATAGGCAGCCAGCGAGCATAGTAGTAATTTCCAGCACACGGTTGCTACAGTAATCAATAAGGAATTTTTATAAAACGCGATCATCGGGATGACGCGAAATACTTCAATAAAATTGTCCAGTGATACCGCTTGTGGCATAAAGCTGGGCGGGAATTCAAAAATATTGCCCTCAGTCGAGACGGCCACTACCAGCGTCCACCAGAACGGGAATACGCATAGCACTGCCAATGCCATTAGCACCGTATATTGCACAACAATTTTAAACAGACGCTCAACGGAATAGGACATCACCGGTGCCTCGGCTTCAGATAGCGCAGACAGGCCAGTGCGATGGCAATACAAGACAATGACATCACAAAACTGGCGGCAAGACCGCGCGGCAATTTCAGATGCTTTAACCCCTGATCGTAGGCATAGTAGAGCGCAGTGAAAGTTGAATTCATCGGACCGCCCTGAGTCAGGACATCGACCTCCTGATAGGCCTTTAGCGCAGCTAAAACAGACATGATGGTGCAGACCATGATGGTTGGAAATAGCATGGGTACGGTGATCTTCCAAAATCGTTGCCATCGATTTGCACCATCGAGTACAGCGGCTTCTTGCATCTCAGCGGGAATGGATTGCAACGCTGCCAGATACATCACCATATACCAGCCGAGCCCGCGCCAGAGCGAGACAAACATAATTGAAAAAATCGCCAGGCTGTCATCAGATAACCAACCCAGCGGTTGATTGATAGCATGCAGTTTCAGAAGCACATAATTCAACGCGCCCTGATCATGGAACATAAATCCCCACATAATCCCGACTACCGCAACCGTTGTCACCACCGGAACATAATAAGCCGCACGGAACCAGCATATTGCCGGTAATTGGGTATTGACCAGCGTTGCCAATACGATTGCGCCAATCTGGATAAAAGGGACGATGGATAAAAATAGTAGAGAGTTTTTAAGACCGCTAACAAACATCGCATTTCCAAAGATGTAGCGATAATTATCCCAACCAACCCAATGCGTCGTGCGGACTAAACTGAAATCGGTAAAGCTCAGATAGGAGCCATATAACACTGGCCAGAACGAGAACAATGCGAGCAACAACAAAGCCGGCGCTAGGAATACATAGGCAATTACATTATGTCGTCGGAAAGCGGACATAGTCAGTGATCCTCCTTCGCCATCGTTCTGGCATGCATTTGTGCATTAACATCAGTAGCCAGCTTTTTGTTCCAGATCGCCACTGCCTCATCGAGTGCCAGCTTAATCTCTTTTTTACCGGTCATCCCCGCCTCAACTGCCTGCACCAGAAACCGCCGCAACTCATCGTAATCAGTGATGCCATCCACGTACAAACTGCGTGAATACTGCATCGATCCGGCAGCAACGGTCTGCGCAACTTCTGCGGCACCCGCATGATCCGGTATCTGTGCAAAGTAAGGATGAGCAAGTGCTTTGACCGTGGTCGGCATGACTTTGGCAATCTTAGCAAAGGCTAATTGATTCTCGTCGTTCGTCAGAAATTGGGCAAACTCAGCAATCGCGGGAAGCGATCGGGGATTGACGCCTTTTGGTACAGCGAAGTTGAACATCCAACCACCATCGGCAATACCCGTCGGACCAACAGGTGCTGGAAAAATCGCGGTATTCGCATAGATTTCGGCGGAGTCCGCCTGAATACGTTTTAAGGCGGTCGGTGCGCTGACCATCATGCCGAGGCGACCGCCCAAATAGGCATCTACCACAGCGGGGAAATTATCTTCGGCGAATAATTTATCCTTCAAAAAACCGTTCGCCTTATAGGTGTCAGCGAGTTTTTTGATTAGGACGATATGGGCGGGCGAGTTAAATACAGCCTTGCCATCTTTGATGAGCGGCAGACCTTGCTGCATCAAAAAACCATCGATCTTGCCTAGAGCAGGCGCGTAGCCAGCTTTGCCCGTTTTGGCCGCAATCTGGCGTGCATAGGCGAGCAGTTCGTCCATATTTTTCGGTGCTTGCGTGATCCCAGCAGCACTCAGAATTTTACGGTTGTAGGCAATCACATTGACGTTGCTGTAATGCGGAAAGCCGTAGAGCTTGCCACGAAAGGTCAGATCATCAAGCGCGCCTTTGGTATAAACCGCTTTGTTCTTCATCAGACCGTCAACCGGTTCGATCAAACCGTCACGCGCAAATTCTTCTGCCCACGGCACACTGAGATTGACCAGTGACGGCGGTGTACCTGCTGCAATAGAGGTGATGAGTTTCAGTTGCAAAATATCCCAGGGGAAATCGACCCACTCGACTTTAACACCAGGATGTTGTGCTTCATACGTTTTAACCAACGTTTGAAAATACGGAATGAACTTTGGCTTTAAGCTCATGGTCCAGAATTCGATTTTTTCCGCCGCGCTGGCATTGCCATGTGCGCAAATCAATAGCAATGCCAGCATGATGGATTGCATCGTGGATATGGCGCTTGAGCTTATAGCGGATAAGCGCTGGATTGCGCCCGTTACCGAAAATCGAATCCTGCCCACTGGAGCAATACTCCCCTATTTTTTTATAAAAACTAGCCAAATCCGCATATTTCTATTAGTGATTTAAAAAATACTGGATAGGAGTATGTGATTAGTCTGTTTGAAATATCCTCCCGCGAGAGCGAGAGGTTTTTAAAAAAACGCTGCTATAAATTCACAAATAAACTCAATCGTTTCGCACTGATGCAAGTCGTAATACGCTCAAATCGCATTAAACTCAATTCGTATTAAGCTCAATTCGTATTAAGCTCAATTCGTCTTGGTCACCTTGCTTAAATGACGCGGCTTATCAGGGTCTAATCCTCGTGCAATAGACAAGTGCGCAGCCATCACATAAAACGCCTGGATCGCAACAATCGGATCCAGGTCTGGTGTCGCCGCAGTAGGCAAAGTCAGATTCCGTTCTTTTATATCAACCGGCGCCGCCAGCAGTACGTTCGCACCGCGACCGCGCATTTCTTCGGCGAGTTTGATCAGGCCAGCCTGGGCAGGACCACGCGTTGCAAAAATCAATAAAGGATAGCCGTCATCAATCAGCGCCATCGGACCATGCTTGATTTCAGCACCACTAAATGCCTCTGCCTGAATTACGGAAGTCTCTTTAAATTTCAGCGCGGATTCCAGCGCAACCGGGAAGCTGATACCACGCCCGACGGTCATGATGCGCGACGCTGGTGTCAATACCTCTAAAGCATTCGACCAGTCACAACGCGTTGCTGCATCCAAGGCTTCTGGCAGCATCTCAATCGCACTTAAGAAGTCCGCATCATTTTGCCAATTGCCCGCGACCCGTGCGCCTGCAACCAGCGAGGTAATAAAACTTTTCGTTGCAGCGACACTGAGCTCCGGACCTGCATGCAAAGGCAAAGTCCATTCGGCACTCTGCGCCAGCGGTGACGCAGCATCATTGACCAGCGCAACCGTGGAGGCTCCGCCTTCACGGAAATAACGAATCGGCTCAATCACATCCGGGCTTTGTCCCGACTGCGAGATCGCAATTGCCAGCGCATCACGGGCATGCAAAGGGGATTTGTTCAGTGTGACCAGCGACATCGGCAAAGAGGCAACGATGCGTCCCAGACGTGACATGATCAGGTAGGCGGCATAATTGGCAGCATGATCGGAACTGCCGCGCGCCACCGTCAATACCGATGACGGTGGATTGTCTCTGAGATGACTTCCCAGAGCGATATAACGTTCTCTATCCTGCGTCAGTTGATGTGCCACAAACTCGGCGGACGAACAGGCTTCTTTAAGCATTTGCGAGGTCAATCTTTTCTCCTTCTACGTAAACAGCGACCAGGTTCAGTTTGCGATCAAGTACGACGATATCGGCGTAACTATCTACGTGCAAACGACCACGATCTGGTAAGCCGAGATAATCGGCGGCATATGTGGATACGCGCTTGGACGCGTCCGCGATAGTGAGACCGATACTGACCAGATTACGCAATGCCTGATCCATCGTCAGCGTGCTGCCAGCCAGCGTGCCATCTGCCAGACGCACACCCCCCAGGCATTTATGCACTACCTGGCGACCGAGCATGTACTGACCATCCGGCATGCCGGATGCTGCCGTCGAGTCCGTCACACAATACAGATGCGGTATGGCCCGCATTGCCGCCTTGATCGCACCGGGATGTACATGCAAGAGATCGGGAATAATTTCAGAAAATTGCGCATGCGCGAGCGCCGCCCCGACCATGCCCGGAGCACGATGATCAAGCCGCGACATGGCGTTATATAAATGGGTAAATCCTTTGGCACCGTTGTCTAAAGCAGCAACGCCCTCTTCATAGGTACCTAATGTGTGGCCAAGCTGTACGACCATCCCCATCTCTGTCAGGTCGCGCACCAGCTGTAAATGACCTTCCATTTCCGGCGCAACGGTAATCAGTCTGATCGGTGCAATCGCATGCAAATGCTTGACCTGCTCCAGTGATGCAATCCGGGCAAAATCCGGTTGTGCACCTAGCTTGCCAGGATTGATATACGGGCCTTCCAGATGTACGCCAAGTACCCGCGCTGCACCTTTGGTTCTAGTCTCGCATATCGATTTCAACGCGGACAATGCTGCCTCCAGGTCAGCCATCGGTGCTGTCATGGTGGTTGCGAGTAAACTCGTCGTGCCATGTTGCGCATGCATGCGCGCGATGACCTCCGCAGCATCTCCCGCCTCCATCGTGTCTTTGCCACCGGCACCGTGTACGTGCAGATCAACAAAACCAGGCAAGATATATAGCTGCGAGTTATCCACTGGATCATTTTTCTCGCCATGAATGGCGGTGACGCGTTCAGCAAAATCAATAGAGCCATTGACCCAACCTGCTGACGTCAGGACATTACCTTGCAAGCTTCCACTCATCTGAACAACTCCGCGACAAAATCATAATAATCACTGCGGCAATAAGAATGCGTCAGTTCCACGGCAGCACCGGTCGGCAGGTAGCCGACACGGGTAATAAACAACATCGCCGCTCCCTGTTTAATGCCCGCGAGTTTCGCCTGTTCGGCGGTCGCATTGACGGCACGAATATGCTGCAAGGCGCGCGTCGGGGTAACGTTATTTGATTCGAGATAACCGTACAGACTGTCGGTCACCAATTTAGGATTCGGCAAATAGATCGCCGGAATCGTCGTGCTCTCAATCGCCATCACGACGTTATCGGCGGTACGCAGACGTTTCAGACGCGATACGACGGTATTCGGCGACAGGCCTAATGACAAAATTTCTTCCGGTGCAGCGATCCCTGTCTCACGTGAAATCCATTGCGATCCCGGAGCAAAACCACGCTGGCGCAACTCCTCACTAAAGTTGGTCAGTCGTGATAAAGGCTGCTCCAGTTTGGGCGTGATGTAAGTACCGGAACCATGCTTGCGGGTCAGCAGTCCGCGCTCGCACAGCATGTCGATCGCTTTGCGCGCAGTGACACGCGAGATGTCCAGCGCCTCAGATAACAAACGCTCAGAAGGTAGTGCTTCGTCAGGCTGCCAGATGCCGCTATGAATGCCGGTCGCTAGCTTGTTAGCGAGCTGCAAATACAGCGGCGTAGAGCTATCGCTATCCGGCTTGAAATCACTTAATTGCGCTTGCATAGTGTTCTTTCTATTGAATGCTCAACAATCGGTTCTGAATCAGTAGTAATGCGCCAGCAGCAGAATCAGCATGCGGCCTGACAATACGGGGACATAACTCCGCTGGCAAAAATTCGCTCATCGGCTCCGCCAGTCCACCGCATAAAGCAATCGGTAAGGTAGCAGACGGATCAAGTGCCATCGCCATCTTGCCAACCTCGTATCCCGCTGCAGACATAATTGTGCGAGCACTGGCAACGCTGCCAGCATGCGCAATCACCATCGGTGCGAGTTGCGCGTAACGTGTCTGATTCGCTTGTGCCAGCCAGCGAAATACCGCATCTTTATTGCCACCGCAATGCGCAATTACCGCCGCTGAAAAAGCATCTGCAGGACTACGGCCATCTAGCACGTGCTGCGCGTGATTCATTGCTCGCAAACCTAACCAGGCACCGCTGGCTTCATCGCTGGAAGGAAATCCCCAGCCTCCCACTTCACGACGTGAACCGTCACTCATCATGACCTCGCCAACGCTACCGGTACCAAGTGCAATAATCGCCCCGGCCTTACCTTGATGTGCACCGAGCAAGGTAGTCCCGGCATCAGTCTCGATCACGAGCAGGCCAAAACCCGGATTCGCGGAGACAAACTCAGCCGCCCATTGGCGATTATTAATCCCTGCCAGACCGCAACCTGCCGCGATTTCACCCAAGGCAGGCATGCTGAGGCCCGCTTCAAAAAACGCTTGTCTGGTCGCTGCGAGTATCGAATTCCACGCCGCCTCTGCGCCATGCATCAGACCGGAAGGTCCCGCAGTACCAACAGCCGATAAGGCAGATACAGTATCAGCGGCAGTGCCATTAGCTCGCGCGCCTTGACGGGCGATCAGGCGCACACGGGTTCCGGTGCCACCGCCATCAACGCCGATCAGGTATTGGTATTGTTTACTCACGTTCATTTCTGCCATAGATCATTCTGTTCAATGTCGCCGATTTCTCTCTGAAAAATTCGTGTTTAAACGCAATTTTCAGTGGATAATCCAGCATAGGTCTCATCGTAGGTCTTATCTACAGTGGTTGTCAATAGGTATTTAAGTGGTATCTAAAAATCTTTTGACCTGACCCTACACTATTTCTCTTGCAACGCCTTCGCTTAGCTCACTCACAGACTGCCGCCCTGCTCCATCCAACATCATTCAGACGCCATCCACTCAGCACTGGTATCACTTCAAGAACTGCTCATTACCGACCATACCGATCTTAGTGACGCCAAGACGCTGAGCCGTTGCCATCACATGAGCCACCGACTTGTACGCCACCAGCTTGTTGGGCCGCAGATGCACTTCCGGCTG